>JBHJHC010000001.1:0-49603 GCA_050331175.1 Rubrobacteraceae bacterium
GCTCGATGAGGTAAGGTGGGAGTGCGGGCACGAGATATACGCTCCTTCTGATATCGGGAAGCTTCAGACACTCCCCGAAATGATCGAGCATCTCGTGCCCGTTTACATGCTGATACTCTCCCTATTGGCGCAGGCTCTAACTCTTCCGACGGACGATCCTGTCTGGATGCTACTCGCGGTCCTTGTTCGCCTGGTTGGAGCCGTCATCTCGCCGGGCATCCAACACCCTCTTCGCCGCCCGGTTTCCGACCTCGCCCGGCGACGAGCCGCGGGTGGAGACGTCGACCGGGTTATAGCCCAGGTCTTTCATCAGCCGGTCGAACGAGGTTTTCTCCGTCGGGAAGAGGTTGCGTAGGGCTTTGTGGGCGGCGTGGCTGATCGCTTCGCTCTTATTGGCGAGGGTTCGTTCTTCCCTGGAGCGGCGTCGAGAAGGCTGTGTCGCTTGCGCCCTTCTCACGTACGGTGCCCACGCATCGTACATGGCGGTGTGAACGATAGCCAGGGCGCGGGCGGTGATCTGCGGCGCCATCTTTGTCCTTCGGACCGCCTCCAGTAACGCCTCGTCCCAGCGCAGCACGAGGTTCGTCCTGGTTGGCGCTACGGACGCTCTCCAAGCATATCCACCCGGGACTACCCCTAACAACAGCCCCGCGCCGGCGAGTTTGAGAAGGGTGCGGCGGCTTAGCTGCGTCCCGGACAAGCCGGACACGGGGGATGAGGATTGATCGTTGCGGTTCATCACGGTTTCTCTTCCTGCTGAAGGTTTCTCCCAAGAGGATCGGACCGTTCTTCTGCGAACGGCCCGATTCCTTGCGGTACGTTAAATCCGTGTTCCGGTACCTTAGAGAGCCTGCGTTCCTAGCGCTTCTGGACCTTGAGCTCGAAGCTAAGATTCACGCCTTCGGTCGCGTTAAAGCCCAGGAGCGTCTGGCCTCCCTCTCCGGCGGCCCTTTTGTACGGCCCGGTGCCGCCGGTTATGGCCCGCTTGACCTCCTCGTTTACGTCGGAGATCTCGGAGCCGTCGGTAACGAGCGTCACCTCTCCTGGCTCGTCTCCCAGATCGTAGAGCTGGGTGGTGCTGACCCACGGCCCGCTCTCGGTGGTCGCGCCTTCCCCGATGAACCAGCCGCGGCAGGTCCACTCTCCGATAACCTTATTCGGGAACTCGGGTTCGCCGTTGGCTTTTACGCCGTTGCTCTCCTCAAGCGTGCCCTCGGGGTAGATGTAGCCCTGGGTCACGAAGGAGTTGCCGTACTCGGGCAGACCATCGTCGTCCCGCGGCTCGTCGTCGAAAACGAACCTGGTGGCGTCCTCAGCCACGTCGAACTTGACGGTCTTGACCTTTCCATACTGCTTGCCCTTATCGGGTTTGTCCCCGTATCCTGCTACGTAGCCCTGGCTAGCCAGCGCGGTCGTCGCGGCGACTGCGCCGGTGATCAGCACTAGCAGGGCGATCAAGATCGCTACTGATTTGCGTGTAATCGTCATTGTGTCTCCTCTCTTTTGGTTTGGTGTACGAATCACTCTTTGGAGCCGGAACTCGTATTTCTCATAAACGTCTCCAGGTCTCGGACGACCTGTTCGGGGCGTTCCCAATGAACCGCGTGGCCGGTGTCGGAATACGCTTTCAGCGTAGCGTTAGGGATATGCTTCGCCAGTCGCTCTTGTTCTTCCAGGGGGAAGAAAGCGTCCTGTTTACCGGCCAGGATCATCGTCGGCGCGCCGATCTCGGCCAGTTGGGATACGTGATCTGGTACAAGCATCACCCCCTCCAAGTAATCCCGCCAGACTCGGGCCGGGAGTTTGAGGCTCTCGGAGATTACCGTCTCCAGGAACTCATCCGGGATGGAACCGTGGATCGTGCTCGTTTGGAACTCCCGCACGAACTCGGGCGAAACGGGATCTTCCAGGTCACACACCTCTTCACCCAACTCAGCGACAGCTTCTCCAGTGGCTCCCACTATTGCCGGGCCGATCAGGACGAGGCAGCTAACGCGTTGCGGACTTCTCAGCGCCACCAGTGGAGCTATAAGGGTTCCACCTGAGTGCCCGACGAGGGTAGCTTTTTCTATCCCGACCGCGTCCATGAAGGCCACAACGTCGGTGGCGAAGTCGTCAGCCGTGTAGCCGTTTTCCGGTTTATCTGAGTCACCGTGTCCGCGCTGGTCGAGCGCAAAGGCGTGGTGCTCGGGAGAGAGCAAGGGGAGTACCCGGCTGAACGAGTACCACGAATCGGTGTACCCGTGCAGAAAGACGATTGCCTCTTCGGTCTGGTCACCATGCTGAACGTAGTGGACCTGTAACCCCGTTTCGAGTTGCGTCGTGTCGAATCGTAGTTTTTGATGTGCTTGCTGCAAACTTCGGCTCCTTTCAGTCAGTTGGCTTGATGTTCTGGTTCATGCGGAACAGGTTTGCCGGGTCGTACTCGTCCTTGAGGGCCACCAGTCGCTCGTAGTTCTCGCCGTAGGCGTCGCGCATCATGTCCTGCCCCTCCTCGATAAAGCCGGGGAAGTTCAGGTAGATGCCGCCGTCGGAGAAACGCCGCATGTCGTCCACGACCTCCCGCGCCCAGGCGACGTTCGCCGCGTCGTCTTCGGGATCTTCCCAGTTGGCCTCGATGCCGAGCAGGAAAGGCGCACTCCGGTCGCCGAAGGCGGTCTCGTCCGCCCCGACGCGGCGCATTGCGCCGCCCTGGTACCAGATGTCTATGGTGGAGTGGTCCGAAGGAGCAGCTTCGGCGTGGGCGATGAGGCGGTCCACGACTTCTTCGCTGATCCCCTCGACGTTCACCGACTTCCAGTAGTAGCGTCCGCCGTCCGGGTAGTCTTCGTCCAGGACTTGCTGCACGTCCGTGTAAGGCATAGGCTCGCTGAAGTCCGCGATGGGCTTCGAGATCTCGCGCAGAGGCCCCAGTACCCGCTCGCCTTCCTCGACCCCACCGCTATACATCGCGGCTATCGCCACGAAAGGCTTTCCGTGCGACTCCTCCGGGAACGTTTCATCCGCCGGGACCCGGCCCAGGAAGCTCAGTGGGCTGACCTCGTCGGGAGCCTGCGCCATGTAATCGTTTAAGGAGCGCAGCACCCCTCTGGATTTTTCTCCGGGATAGAAGATGAAGCAGAACATCACTTCCGGCCCCACAGGATGCAGTTGGTACTCAAACGAGGTGACGACGCCGTAGTTCCCGCCGCCGCCCCGGACGGCCCAGAAGAGGTCCTGGTTCTCGTCCTCGCTGGCCGTCAGAAAGCGTCCGTCGGCGGTCACCAGATCAGCGGAGACGAGGTTATCTGAGGAGAGGCCGTGCTTGCGCCGGAGCCAGCCGATGCCGCCGTTCAGGGTGAGGCCTGCGATGCCAGTCTTCGAGACAACGCCCAAGGGTGTCGCCAGGCCGAATGCCTGGGTACGCTCGTCTAGTTCACCCAAAGTGACGCCCGCTTCGGCCCGGACCGTGCGGTTTTCGGGGTCTACCTGGATACGGGTCATCGGCGAGAGGTCTATGACCAGCCCGTCGTCGGCGATGGCCGTACCGGCCACGTTGTGCCCGCCGCCGCGCACGCTCACCAGCAGGTCGTGCTCTCGGGCGAAGTTCACCGCGTTCACCACGTCCGAGCGCCGGTGCAGGGCGCGATCAGGGCGGGTTGCCGGTCAATCATGCCGTTCCACACCCGTCGGGCTTCCTCGTAACCCGCGTCTCCCGCGCGGAGCAACTCCCCGTGCAGGCTCGCCTTGAGCTCCTCGATGACGGAGCTGTCCAGCACGCTGCTCTCTCCAGATACACCGATCACCTTCAGTTCGTTCATGTACGTTCCTTTCCTGTAGTCTTTACTTCCACCGGTTTATCCTTCACCGTTCTCGACGCCTGCCTCTTTGGATGCCGGCCGTAGCGCGGTCCGGCGGCGTGGGATCAACGAGGGATTGGGAATCTCCTCAGAATCTGGCAGCCGCAGTCGCCGGGCCAGTTGGTCGTTTTTGGCTTCCCGCAGCAGATCTTCGCGGCGCTGGCGGATTAAGTCGAGTTCGTTCAAGGTGTGCATTGAGATCTCCTCCTACGTTTTCTACTACCGAGATTGTGGCTGCCGAGGCGAGCTGTGCCATCGGCCCATAGAACGGTTGTTGGGTGGGACTTTCGGTAGGCAAACTTTCAGGACTAAAGTTGTAGAGTGTCAGTGGAGCCAGTCGAGCCTTACAAGAGCTCTTCGGTATCAGGGTAGATTTGCCGGCGTGGCGCCCGTACAGTGGCTGCTGCTCTTTGGTGGTGGTGGAAAGCCGACCGGCATCAGCACGTGCTGCGCTTACTCTAATACCTCAACGCGGTCGCCGATCCGGATCTCGCCTCCCGACAGCACATCTGCTCGCAGACCGCCCCGATGTACGAGACCACGCAGCACCCCCGGCCGCGTTAAACGTTCGAGTTGCGCACACGGCTCGCACCGCCTTTGGCCGAGGCACTCGACTTCTCCGACCATAAAGCGACGCCCGACCAGATCATCCAGAGCTATGCCTCTTACTACGAGGTTGCGCCGGGCCTCCTCCGGTGCGAGCGTCACACCTTTCGAGGCCATTTCCTCTATAGCTTCGGCTTCTACTAACGTCAGATCGTAGCCGCGTCCGTTCGGGTCCGAGAAAGTTCCGACACCCTTTTCGTAACGGTCACCTGCTAACCCGCGACCCTCAACGGCTTTAGCGAATGAAACTACCTTCATGGGCGCCTCGGCTTTCTCGGCCAACGCGATCACCTGGACTTCGCCGACCTTTTCGGATCCCCGACCAACCCCGACCTCACGCGAAGGGTCATGCACCGCCAGCACAAATGCCGCTTTCAAACCTACATCTCCTCTTTCCCCTGATTCGTCCGCCGGATCGTACAAAACGCCTGGTGGCGCCCCGAAGAATACGGCCCAAGAAGAAGTATCATCGCGGAGACCAATAAATCGTCCCGGCCACTCAAACCTCTGGGCAGACTCGACAGGAACCAACCCGAGATTGCGTGCGGCGAGCCACTGATTCAAGCGGACTCCTCCATCGTCAGGGACCTCCGAGATGTCCGCACCTATGACGTATGCGACACAAGCGGTTAGTGAAGCCGTTTTGTGGTTCCTCATCTGCCTCAACGCGAGGCTCCTTTCTGTACTATGAGTCTGGTCCTACTGGCTGGCCGGCCCCAGGCAGGTTACTTCCAGTTCCACAGTGTCATCACCGGCGGGGTTCCCGAACTCGTTGTTGTTTACAAACTCGAATCGCCAAAGCTCTGGCCGGTTGTCCGAGGCATGCACCGCATCGCTACCCGTAATTACGGTAGTGGCTCTAAGATCTCGCCACCCGCCATGCAGCGCAACCTGTCCCGGTTGGCAAGAAATCGTACGACTCTGCCTGGCACCTGCCGCTACAGAAAAACTGTCTCTCTCTATGCTGTACTCTTGCTGCAAGAAGTCCGTCGAATCCTTGCCATCCAGTTTGTTGGCGTCAGCAGCCTTGCCGTTCTTCGCCAGAAAGTTCGCCGCGCTCTTGCCGTCTACCTGATCTACGTTGAGCCTGTTTACCTTCTTGCCGGAATTGACCTTCAAAGGCGGCTGTCCACCCCGAACCCGCAGTTCCAGGGCCGGTCCCGCGCCACGCTTTACCAGCTTGCTTACCTTCGTGGCTACGTTGCCCTTGCCCAGAATGAACGGCTTGCCGTTTGCTGCGAGCGCCGTTGAGGTTACTCCTACCACCAGGGCTAGCACTACCGCAAGTCCTGCGGCAAAAACGGTCACTCGGCCTACCCGCAATGCTCCTGTAGCTATCTTCTTGATCATCTTTCTCTCTTTCTCTGGTTGTCTCTCTGGTTGTCTTGGTTTCCTGCTACTGTGTGCGCTACTAAAGCGATCTTCCGAAGTCGGGAGCAAGGATGCTGGTCTTGACAGAGGGAATATTTTCGGGGTTTTCGTTGTACCCGGCCGGGGCGGAGGCTGCCACAAGTACCAGCAGGATCGCCGCTACGATGAAGCAGAGGACCATCATCCTTACCGTCCTGGCCGTCTTTTTGAGTGATGTTTTCATCTTTTCATCTCCTTTTCGTACTCTGTTTTGGTTGTTACCGTCAAAGGTCCCGTCTACATCTAGTCTCTGTATGCGCCCTGTGTAGCCTCCTTTCTCTATGTGTGTAAGCTCGTGTTGTGCCTGTAAGTGTGGCCGCGGAGGGGTGCACGGTCATCGGCAATAAGAATGGTTGTTGAACAAGACTTTAATCGGAGCGATAATCTAGGCCTAAAGGCGGAGAGAAAGAACATGCCGGTAAACATCCTTATAACCGACGATCACGGCGTGGTACGCCAGGGCCTGCGGATGTTCCTGGAGCTCGACCCGGAGCTTGTGGTGGTCGGCGAAGCGGAAAATGGCGAGGAAGCTCTGATGAAGACCCGGGAGCTGAAACCGGACGTGGTCCTGATGGACCTGGTGATGCCGGTGATGGACGGTATCACGGCCATAGGTAAGCTCCGGGCGGAGATGCCGGAGGTGGAGGTGGTGGCGCTCACGAGCGTTCTGGAGGATGTCTCGGTTAGCGGGGGGAGAGTTACGGTTGTTGTCACCAGCCGCAATCCAAACTTACGGTGTATGGATAATGTCTCCTATCGGTAGACGCTTGCTCATGTCCAGCTCGAACCTACCGTAGGGGTTGACGTGGTTGTAGTTCAGCGGCGTTAGCCCTCTCATGTCCTCATCGGTCATCCGTCCTAACCAATCAGTGGTATCGAGCACCTCCTGGATCATGAGCGTGTTTATGTAGACCAAGGATAGCTGCAAGAGATGAAGCGAGAGCACAGAAACCTCCTGGTCTTCGAGGCGGTTGGTGGCTATCTCACCGCCTTTGCCGTAGAAGATGAAAGAGTTGGCGCTGTTCCAGTTTTCTACCACGTTCAAACCCTCGTGGATCTCACGACGTGTCTGCTCTGAGCTGAGGTACTCGCACAAGAAGATCGTTTTTATGGCGCGGCCCAGCTCTGAGAGCGCCCGGTAGGTAGGATGCTGGAGATTGGAGCGGGTGAAGCGACGCAGGATGGACTCGGTCTCTGCAGTGCCTACCCGTAAGGCTGAAGCGAACCGGACTATCTGATCGTACTGGTTACGGATCAGGGTCCAGTCTATGGGCCGGGTGAGGATGGGCTGCAAGTTGGGGTAGGCACCTGGGCTTCCCTTCCGGGGCCGGTAGAGGCGCTGGAGGGCGAGGCGCTTGAGGCGCGGCATGAGCCGGAAACCGAGGATATGGCTAAAGGCGAAGGCTACCTCGCTTACCCCATGAGAATCGACGTAGTTCTTATCCACGCTCATCGTGGTGCAATGCCTGAGCACTCCCTCGATCATCGCTGCTACTTCTGAAGAAGAGACGCTTTTTAGCTGGGAATAGATGCAGGCAGATTTCTTGTCCACGTGCCAGTAGATCATCACCCCTCGGCCCCGGTGGCGGATACTCCATTCCGTAAGGAGGTTCTGGTCCCAGGCCCCGAACTTCTTGGAATCAGAGGCGCAGGCGGTCGTTGCCTCGCCCCAGATCTCGGCGGAGCGGGCGTCGAAGATGCCGTCCACCACGCACGCTATCGCCGCCCGGAGTTGCTCCTTGTGGACGAAACGGCGCCGGACGTAGCGCAGGTCGCTGTAGCCACTCTCAGGATCTCCGGCGGCCACCCTCTTGAGCCCTGTGTTAGTGCCGAGACCGTAGAGACAGAGCAGCAGACGCTTTCTCAAGGTGTTGGGATCTAGGATCTGACGGGAGGCCACGGTCGTGAAGTGTTCACTGAAATCCAGCCTCAAATCCGTCTCCTTGAGGATGTCCAATAGACCCGTCATCGGCCAGCGGCGCACTATGTCGGCCTTGAGTTCGTCGAGGTTAGGCGGCTCGGGCTGCGGTGGGAGCTTGGAGAGCGAGATCCTCGCGTTCCCTTTCTCCCGTATCCTGAGGTGAGGGTTGTTGGGCACGTTCGCGTCGAGTGTCTGGAGGGCGGCCTCCATCTCCTTCTGCAACCTCTCGACGAACCGATCGGCCTCCATAGGTTGGCCGAGAGCCTCGTAATAGTGCTCCCGGTGCTCGTCGAAATCTTGGGGTAGGTCCTCGTCAGGGTTGCGGTAGCGGTCGGCGCCTACCACCCAGATTTCTTTGGAACGCAACCCGTCGCGCAGGGCGTCCAGGGTACACAGCTCGTAGGCCACCCGGTCCGCCTGTACGTCTCTCTTGATCCCATTTCCGTTAGCCTCGTTATTGGCTTTGCTGTCGGCCTTGAAAACGAGCTTGTGCCACCCGGCGGGAATTACCTCTGGCGGCACCTCTTCGTATTCTTCGTAGAAACGCCGGGCACTGTCGGCGTAGGCCTTTATGAGCGCCAGAGCCCGGATCACAGGCCTGTGAGCGACGTTGTTGGAGCGGAACTCCAAAGAACTAAGCACGGCGGGGATAATCTGCCTGTAGTAGCCGACGTAGGAAGCGCGCATCTTGAGTTGCACCTGTACCTGGTAGGCAGCTCCGGTAGCCTTTGCTTCCCTAACAACGTTTGAGAGAGTCCGTTCATCGACCACCGGGAAGACCACATCCCTTACCAGGCCATCCCGTTCGGCGAGAGCGGCCTCTGCCACCCGGAACAAGAGGCCGTTCTTACCGGAGACCTTTTTGAAGTCATCCAGAAGGATCTTCTCCACTCTTCTTTCGGATCGAGCCCCGATGTTGTGAACGATCTGGAGCAGGACCTCTACTAGCCCGTCGGTCACCTCCCGTAGTCGCATGTAGCAGAGGGCCGCAAGCAGCGTATACCTTACAGCAGGAGGGTGGGCCTGCAGGGAGCTTGGCGACTCCGAAGCCGCGCGTCTTCTGTAAGCCCTTACCACCTTTGGAGCCGAGTCCCGGAACAGGTCCTCGGGCAACCCCAGCTCTCGGAGGCGAGAGAGCTTGGAGAGCTCGGCGCGGGCTCCCTCTACCCCTGCGCGTCCCGGGTCGGATCTCAGACGGGCCAGGGTCGGCTCGTTCAGTTCCGCCAAGCCGCTGCTAGCCTCATCTTCTGCCGCGTCGGTTCCGGAGGGGAGGGCGTCCATCTCGGCTACGGCATTGTCGGAGAGCCGCCCTAGAGTCGTTTCACAAAAACGCTCATCGTAGCTTCTCAGGGCCGAGCGTACTACTCGTTCGACCCTCCCGGATGTAGGCGGTTCTACCTTCAGAATCCGGAGCCGTGCATAGGCGGCCTCCATAAGGCGCTCGGCGTCGTACTCTCGGGGAGCTACTTCCTCCAGCAACCATTCGGCAAGCCCCTGGGCATCATCTACGGTTGCTTGCCGGAAGCCGAACGCCTCACGAATCTGCGCCCGGTGGTACTCGGCCGTGCGGCCATGGTGGTCATAGCTTAGGTACTGCGAGGCAGGTACGCCGACCTGGGATGCAACGTACTCGACCATACCCTCGTCAATTTCTTTGGAGACTGGGAAGCGTCCATACCGGGCGAAGAACCTCAGCACAATGGCGAAACCGAGGCGCGTGGCGCCGCGTTTGCCCGAGAGCAGGGCGTGCTCGTCGGGGCCAAGCGTCCAGTCTTCTTCAAGGTTGTCGTAAGTCTTTCGTTGCACCGCTTATTCTCTACGCGGGCCCACTGACAGAGACCGGTACGCGCTGTACAGAGTTAATGCCATAACCTTCTACGTTCCAAAGCTGATCGGCGTCGAGTGGCTGGGTTCTGCCGGTGTCGTCAGTGGCTCGCGCGCACAGCTCGTAGTCGCCGGGCTCACTGACCTCCCATACATAAGACCACGGCCTCCATCCGTAGCCGCTGGCCGGCTCGTCGAGCGTCGTGTCGTCCCAGGTGCGCCCGCCATCGGTGCTGAATTCTACGGAGACAACGGGACCGAAGCCTGACCAGGCCCGTCCTTCTATGTGGTGGCGTCCCACCGACACGTACCGTTCGCGCGACATGGAGTCAGGGACGCCTGGTGGCACCAGCAGGGCCCTTGGGTTCTTGCGCGTTACGGGGATGCCGGGCTCATCTTCCGTCTGCTTGTAATGGTACTTTTTCTGCTCGACACCCTCGAAAGGCTCCCCGATTGCCGATATAGACTTGAGCCATTTGACCGAGGCCATCCCGTACCACTCCGGAACTAGAAGGCGGAGTGGGAACCCGTGTTGCGGTGGAAGCGGCTGTCCATTCATCTCATAGGCCAGGAGCACGTTTTCGTTCATAGCTTCTTCGACCGGGAGGCTCCGGGCGAAATCGTACTCGACCCCGCTATCAACGCCTCGGTCGTGACCCGTAAACAGGATCTCAACGGCTTCTTCGAGTACGTCGACCTCCCTCAGGATGGACCCCAATGGGGTACCCGTCCACTCCGCACACCCTACCGCTTCCTCTTGCCAGGGATCCGAGATGGGCGGATCGGATAGGCGCCCCCGACCGTTGCCCGAGCACTCCATGACCACGGGCACTGACACCTTCGGCAATTCCCTAATGTCGTCGAGGGTTAGAGTCGAAGGATTCCGCACGAGCCCGGAGATGGGGAGTTCGTAGTCTGCTGCGTCGATCATCGGGACGTCGAAGTGAACCAGGAGGTAGTGCATGCCGACCGGGGTGACAGGATAGCGTATGCCCTCAATGTGCATGCCGTGGTTCCTGAACGCCAACCTTACTTCTTCCTCGCGGAAATTTCGTCTGGCTACTGGTTCTGTCATCTCATCCTTCCTCTCGTCTACGCGATTTACGACTCTCATCCAACCCTTAGGGTGCTTGGCGCGTAGTCAAGACCCTGGGTTGCAGTGGACCGATCTTCCGGCGCCAAGATCAAAGAAACGCTCGAAACAGTAGATAGCCAAAACCCACGGCTACGGAGCCGATCAGGGCGAGCGCCAGGTAGAGGGCGAACACCCGCTTCTGGACCAGGGCGAAGACGGCCATCGCAGCCGGTATACTCGTGACACCACCGGCCGTCATGAAGGCCAGCGCCGCCCCGTGAGACATGCCGAGTTCCATCAGGCCTCCCACGGTCGGTATGGCCGCATAGCCATTGAGATAGGTCGGCACCCCCACTAACACGGCGAGCGGAACCGAGAATAGGCTTTCCGAGCCGAGCAAACTCCCTACCGCATCCGCCGGCACATATGAGACCATCAGGCTTTCCAGAACAAAGGCAAATGCGAGCCACTTTGCGAGGAAGGCCCCTGTCTGACTAAACTGTCGGCCGAACATGGCACGACGCTCTGGCTCGCGCCAGAAGGTCCAAACTACTTCGTCAGGATCATCGACGGATTTAACCTTGCCGACGTGCTCTTTCTTTAGAGGATCACCGAACAGCCCTCGGCGCTGTAAGGCCCAGGTTGCGTACCCGGCAAATAGTCCCAGCCCGAAGGCTGCAACGAGCCTCGCCACCGCGAAGTCCGTACCGAGTTTTGCCGCCGTGAGTATGAACATCTCCGGGTCCATCAGAGGTGAGGTCATCCAAAAAGCCATCACGGCCGCCAGCGGCGCGCCGGCCGCCAATAGTGCCGCGACGATCGGGATCACCCCGCACGAGCAGAACGGCGACAAAACCCCGAAAGCCGACGCGGTGAGGACCACCACTGCGGTTCCACCGGCCGCAAACACCTTCGCCGTGAGCTGGTCCGCGGCGCTCGCCCGTGCATAAGCGGCGAACAGCACCGAGACCAACAAGAAGCCAGCTATCCCCCACAGGCTCTGCAAGGTGAACCAGAAGCTCTCCACCGCCTGAGTTGGAACGAGTAGCACCAGAAGCGTGAAGACTGCCAAGGTGGCGAGCACAACACCATCGGACAACAGCGGGACTTTGCTCAAGTACCTTCCGGGTAGGCTCTCTCCCAATGATCGCTTTACTGATCTGAGCGACTTGCCGGCCGCCCGCAATCCAGTTACCATCTACCCCTCACCTCCGGGCCTTCCATCATCAGCAGCTACATCCCCTAAGCTGTTTGATGGCTCCTTCGCCAACTCCACGGTCTGGATACCAAGCGACCTGCGACCCGTAATCGTCTCCTCGCCACGCCCCTCGGCAAAACATGCAAGATGGCCCGGAACCGTTTTGCCTCTCAAACGAGCTACCAACTGCCCTAACCTGCGTAACCGATGTCTCCAGCGGGCTCGCCTGAAGTCCCTATCCACCAACTCAACGAGAGTCCTTCCTTCTCCCATCGAAGCCCCACAATACCCGCAGTTCATGCCACACCTCCATTTTTGCCCCTTTACACCTATACAATTAGAAATATAGTTATATAGTGCCAAAAAATTTAGTCCATCTCATACCTGTGCTTCTCTTCTATGCAACGTCTCCCTCCTGCAAGGCGCCCTCTTCCACGCAACACTCGTCGGAGAGGTAACCGAGGAGGTTGTCCATTACCGTGTAGTCCGCCCGGCATATGAGGCTGGTGCCGCGCTTCTCGGAGGAGACCAGGCCACTGTCTATAAGGCGGTGCAGGTGGTGAGAAAGCGTCGAGCGTGGTATCCCAGTTCTCTGCTGGACACGTCCAATTGTCATGCCGTTGCGACCGGCACGGACTAACAAACGGTAGATCTCCAACCTTACCGGAGCCCCAAGAGCATCCATCGCCTGCGCCGCCTTAGTGGTGTTCATAGCTCCCAGTATATTCGTGTTCTAGAAGATTACAACTAAATATTTAGTCATATAGCTGAATTATCTGGTCCCAGAGTGCAAGCCAATTCGAGCTCTTCGTTGTGGGCAACTGTCATGACTTGAGACCACCGGACCCGATCAGACCTAGCCAAAAACAACGCAACGTATAGGCGGAACTAAGGTTGGCAGAACGCCTTTGCAAACTGAAAAGCGCGAAAAAGCAGAAACTCGCGAATTGGCTGCAAACGGTAACCCCTGGCACCGTTAGCACCGGGCGTTAATCTTCTTGCACTGCTCGTCAAGAGGTACGCGCTCAAGGCAAAACGAAGCGACAGGGATAGTTCTATTTGAGAGGAAAGCATGGCGAAGAGCCTAGGCTGGATCGGAGTGCCGAGCAGTATGGGGGCGTTTGCTCCCGGTCAGGAGAGAGGTCCTATAGCGCTTAGAGAAGCTGACCTCATCGGGCGTCTTTCTCGCGCGGGCGTCGAAGTAGAAGATTATGGAGATGGGCCTAAGATCCGGCGCTGGCGGCCAGACAGAACTAACCGATACGCTCAGAACCTTTCCGATGTCGTAGAGGTTGCCCAGGAAACAGCTCAAAGAGTAGCAGAAGCGGATGCTGCGGGACACCTGCCGCTAATCTTAGGTGGAGACTGCACCATAGAGCTGGGGACGGTAGCGGCACTTATATCCTCCGAAGAAACCTCGGAAGAGCGCATAGGTCTCGTTTACTTCGACGTCCACCCAGATCTCAACGTGCCCGATAGCGTAGGAGAAGGGGCGCTTGACTGGATGGGCGTGGCACACATGCTAGGCGAAGAGGGAGCGGCGCAACAGTTGAGCCATTTCGGGCCACGCTTTCCCTTACTAACTAATGAGAGCGTGTTTATGTTCTCCTGTGGCACCGAGCAGGCTACGGAGTGGGAGCGTGAGGTGATTGAGCGTCGAGAATTGAAGAGCATATCCGTCAGGGAGGTCGCCGACAACCCAGTAGGAGCCGCGCAGCGCGCCCTGGCACAGATGGAATCTCGCTTTGACCGTCTGATCGTACACTTTGATGTTGACACTGTAGACTTTACTGATCTTCCGCTCTCGGAGAACACAGGGCGCAATGAGGGTCTATCCTTCGAGGTTGCGACCAGAGCGCTGGAGACGCTACTAAGGAGCGAACGGCCGGCGGCTCTAACGGTTACGGAGTTTATCCCCTACCACGGTGCAGAGGATGGCTCCACAGCAGAGACGTTAGTGGACGGGCTTGTGGCTGCTTTGTCGGTCTCACCGGTGCTTGCTAGGCGAACCGTGTAGCGCCAGTCTTTGACTCTCTGCCAAGCCTCGCTCCGCCTATACGTTACAAGGTTATTGGCTAGGTTTGCCCGATTTTCCTCAGTGAAAGAGTAGCCAAGAGGGCAAATAGCGGAGGGGCGGCTAACAGCAAAAACGCATCGCTGTAGCCTATGAAGCCTCCTGTATAGAGCGGATTTGTTCCGTCTGAGGCGTTCGAGCGAGCTGTGGCTGTCGCCACGAACATTGCGGTTCCTAGTGCATGCTCAGGCAGCATTCTCGGGAATGGACAGATGCTCGTAGTGCGGACAATCGAAGACCCGACAAATCCTGTCGGCCAACTCGTAAGCTCCCAGCAATCCATTGGGCTCGACCACTTTCCGCTTGCCGTGTACCCACTTGGGCTCGATGGCGTTGAGCCACGGACTCTGTTTGGGCAACAGACAGCTTATGATCCTCACTCCTTCACCGCTCTCTTTGACTTTCCGGTTATGCCTTCCGAGCCAGCGCCTGACCTCCCTGGAGATATGCCAACTGGCGTTGTCCCAGATGAGGACCAACACCTTCTTGCCCGCCGCTTGGAGCTTCTCGGCGCACCACGAGAGAAACTGGATGGTTATGGAACTCACCGGCCTGCCGTCAACAAACCTCAGCCACGTGTCGTCAAGCTCGGGCAGATAGAGGCCGTAGCAGGAGATGGCCTTGGTAGCTTCGCTGGGGTCGTCTTTGGCGACCGACTGCTGGAGGAGCCGCAAAGGCTTCCCTTCCTCGCTCCAACTGCTCAAGGTGGGCAGGGCCACCCGACTCCACCAACACTCGTCACAGAAACCCACCGCCCAGGTCTCGGGGTTGGTGCTGGCTACCTCCATCAGTCGGTCGCGCCGCCTTTGCCGTCTTTTTTTCTTTCGTACAAGGGATCGGGAGAGGTGATCCACCGCTTGGCCCGCTGCCACCTGACTCCGAGCAGCCGCGCCAAAGTAGCCCGGATGGTCTCTCCGGAGATCGGCCTTTGGACGAGTCCCTCCTCAAAGGCAACCTCTGCTGCCATCTCCAAAGTCCACAGGCTTGAGTCCCTCCCAAACTCCCTCGGAGAGCGGTGGAGCAACTCCCGCAAGGCCTCAGCCTGCTCTGGCTCGAAGGCCCTATGAACGGTGTGCGGATGCTTGGAGCCTGGCTCAAGCGCCTCCGGCAATCCCTTCTCGTTGAAGGCGTGGATGGCGTTACGCGCCGTTTGTGGATTACAGCCCAACTCGTGAGCTATCTGGTAGGCGTTTTTGCCTTGGTTGCTGGCGAGCAGTATCTGACAACGGCGCAGGGTGAAGGCATCCGGCGAGCGCAAGCCCGCCTTCAGGCTTCAGGGTCTGGCGCTCGGCGTCGTTCAGTGGACGCACGAAGATAGGTCGTTTCATGGGGCAGAGGATAAGCCTTGACTACCGTCTTATCTGGAGATGCACTAGGTCTTGCCACCCCAGCTCACGACAACCCCGTAGCCTCCGGGGCCTCGGAAGCCGACGGATGCCCCGTCGGTGTAGGCGTGGGCCTCACGCTCAAGCGAAGACACCGGCCTCTCCGTTGGGCTCCCGCACGTCTCTTCCTCGCTCATCCTCGTCTTTCTACGGTCTCGGCAGTTGATCGCACGGCGAAAGTTGTCGGTCCACCTCACGCCTGCGTTTTCTCGATTCCTCGCGCTCCTTGGTGATGGGACCCGCTGCCTGCACATGCTCTTGCCTAACAAGGGTCCGTACCTCGCCGACCGGCTGTATCTCTCCCGCTGTTGATCGTTGGCGTGCATCAGTTCTTCAAGCCAACACCAGCGGCTTGTCCTCGACCTGTATGCGCAGGCTCTCCCCCATAGCCTCCAGCACCCTCTGCGCACGCTCTATGGTGATACCGTGGTACTCGTTGCGCTCGTCGCGAGAGACCTGGGCTTCGCTGACGCCCAGCCTCTCGGCCAACTCTCTCTGGTTCATCCCGTTGGCGATCCGCAAGGCTATGAGCGTGCGGCCTATGTCCCTAACGTCGCGGGAGACCGCAAACTCTCGCCGGCGCACCTTCTCGTACCATTCCACCTCTTCTTCGAGTTGGGTATGGAAAGATAGCATCGGTCCGAGCGCCCGCTCCATCTCTTCTTCAGAGAGTCCGGTCTCCGCGAGCGCTTGCCGCTGTGCTTCTATGACCTCCCTGTCCTTCTCAAGACGGGAGAGTACCTCTTTGTACTCTCTCTCGTTTCGTATCATCGCTTTTGCCTCCTGCAGCTCTCGTTTTCACCTTCGCCGATTTTCGCTGTCGCCTACCCCTTGATCTTCACTATTCCTTTGGGTTTGTGCTCCCTACGGGATTTCCTGAACGCTGCCGGGAAGGGCAGGTCGTTGCCAAACTCGTCTCTGATACCGCTCGGCAGCGGAAGGTCCGGGTAGTGTGGGTAGAGCTCTACCCTGTACTGGTGCCACATCGGCAATTGCCGCTTGGGCTGGTCCCTGTACGGTCTGCGGCTCGACGGGTCCCACGTCCACACCTTGTGTACATCCAACACGTTCAGCTCCCTCTGTAGATGCCCCGTAGCCACGGCCCTGAACGAGCACTCGAAGTATCCGTCGATGTCGTGCGGATGATCTTTGTCCTCCACGAACGATCCATTCACGAAGATCTCCGTAACACCAACCTCCCACAGTTGCCCAACCAATATCTCCAGATTCTCCACCAGCCTCAGCCGCCAACTCGAATCCCAGTCCGGGTAGTCTTCTTCCGGTCCCTCGACCAATATAGAGATCTTCAGTTCGTCCAAGGTCATCTCATAATCTCCAGGCGGAAGAAGGCCGCTCGGATCAAACGGTGGAAGGTCCAAAGCAACCCGGCAATAGTTCGTGGACATCCATATCATTAGCTTAACATATACGTTAAGTATTCGCTAACTGAGCAGTTGGACAACACATTGGGCTTTGGCAAGCGTGGCTACGAGGCGACTACGATCAGCCAGATCGTCGAGGTGGCAGAAGTCTCCGAGAGCAGAAGCTATGGTAAGCCTCCGCTGAAGCGCGAGCGGAGCTGCATAAGCACATCGAACTGCTCCTAAATGTCCCGCTACCATGTGCTACTTTCGTCGACCAAATTGGCGGACCAATGAGGCTGCTCGCGGAGGTCATCGCAGAGCGGGCTGGTAGAAGACCCGACGGTCCTGCCGTGCGTACCCTGGCTGGGGCGGTAATGGAAGTAGGGTTCTCTGTTATGTTCAAGGTGGCTGAAGATCCCGAAGCAGACACCGTCTCTCTAATTGACGAGGGACTCGCGCAGTTGGAGTTGAGCATCCGCGAGACGGAGTCTCACGAAACACAGGGCGAGTAGTTAGCCAATATCTGACCATAGTTTTGACCATAACCGCGACCATAACCCGGTAGGGGTCGAGGCGGGTCCACGCGGATCCAAGTTTGAGTCCGCAGAAAAAAGCCCCGTTTTGCGGGGCTTTTGAGGAGCTGCCGGACCTGGATTCGAACCAGGACTAAGTGATTCAGAGTCACTCGTGCTGCCGTTACACCATCCGGCAATCTGCGAGGCATTATTCTAAACCCTATCTGGCCGGGCGTCGAGTTTGCTATCCGACGGTTTCGGCGACGCCGCCGGTCTCCAGAGAACGCAGGATCTGTACCCTCTCTTCTATAGGAGGGTGGGTGGAGAAGAGGCCTTTCGAGCGCTTCTCGAACTTCTTTATCGGGTTGGCGATGTAGAGATGGGCGGTAGCCCGGTTTGCAGATTCGAGGACTTCCTTGTCGCCGGAGATCTTCTCCAGGGCATCGGCCAGGCCTTTTGGATTGCGCGTGAGCTTGACGGCGGTGGCGTCGGCCAGGTACTCGCGCTGGCGGCTTATAGACAGCTGGAGGAGCCGGGCGAAGATGGGGGCCAGAATAGCGAGCAGGATGGCGACGAGCATCATGATGAGCTGCGCGTAACCACCTCCGCCGCCCCGGTCGCCGCCCATCCGCCGGCCGCCGCCGAACCACAAGCTGCGGAGGAAGAAATCAGATATCAAGACGGTGGTGCCGACGAGCACACCAACGAGCATGGCGTAGCGGATGTCGAGGTTGCCGACGTGGGCCATCTCGTGGGCCATGACGCCCTGCAATTCGTCCCGGTCGAGCTTCTCCAGGAGGCCAGAGGTGGCGGCTACAGCGGCGTGTTCGGGGTCGCGGCCCGTGGCGAAGGCGTTGGTGGCCGAGTCGTCTATGATGTAGACCTTCGGCATCGGGAGCCCGCTGGCGAGAGCCATCTCCTCGACGACGTTGTAGAGTACCGGGGCTTCGTCGTGGGTGACTTCGCGGGCCCGGGAAGTAGCGAGGACCATCCGGGCGCCGCCGAAATAGGTGACGAGACCGGAGACGGTGCCGGCGACGAAGGCCAGAGCCAGGCCGAAGAGGGCTCCTCTGGGATCCCCGATCCAAGCGAACCCGATCACGTAGCCGAAGACAGCGACGAACGCTATGAAGATCGCGATGAGGAGCAGGCTGTTCCGCTTGTTCGCAGAGATCCTGTCCCGGAAAGTTCCCTCGAAAGACTGTTCCATCTTAATCGTAGGTTACGGTGACCGACTCCCGCTCGGGACCAGCAGCCTCGAAGTACTCGCGCTCGGTAAAGCCCATCGCCCGGGCAAAGATCACCGCCGGAAAACTCTGTATCTTTGTATTGTAACTTTGAACAGAGTCGTTATAGTGTTGCCGGGCGAAGGAGATCTTGTTCTCCGTAGACGAAAGCTCTTCCTGAAAGTCCACCATCACCCGGTCGGACTTGAGCTCCGGGTAGTTCTCCGCCACCGCAAACAGGTTGCCGATGGCTCCCGAGAGGCGGGCCTCGGACTGTGCCTGCTGTCCGGCGCTCTGGGGCTGCATCGCCTGGGAGCGGGCGCGGGTCACTTCCTCCATCACCTCCTTCTCCTGCCGGAAAAACTTCTTCACGCCTTCGAGGAGGTTGGGGATCAGGTCATACCGCCGCTTGAGTTGTACGTCTATCTGCCGGTAGGCTTCCTCCACCCCGTTGCGCCGCTTCACGAGGCCGTTGTAGGTGGAGATGGCGAAGATTACGAGTACAACGATCGCAGCTATCACGAGAACAGTGAGTACCGTGCCCATCCAAAACCTCCACACCGTAAAGGGACCTATATAATTATATACGGCCGGCACCGCTTTCAGTTTCAGAAAGAAGCCCTTGTTCGAATACGACCCCTTAGCCGATCTCTATGACCTGGAATACGCCCACGACTACGACGTGCCCTTCTGGCTCGCCCTGGCGCGCCGCCAAGGAGGACCGGTGGTCGAGTGGGGAGCCGGCACGGGACGCATAGCGATCCCGCTCTCGAAGGCCGGGTTGGACGTGACCGCGGTCGAAGCGTCGGAGAAAATGGTCGAGCGTGGACGCGCCAAGAGCCGGGCCGTCCTTTGGGTCTCGGGCGACATGCGCAGCGCGAGGCTCGGTGATCTATACCGGTTCGCACTCTGCGCCTTCAACTCCTTCCTGTGCCTCACGAACATCGAGGACGCACTGGCTTTCCTGAACAACGCCAGAGAACACCTCCAACCACAAGGCCTGTTCGGGATAGAAGTCTCCGCTTTCTCGCCGGAAGAGCTGGCCGAAGAACCTGAGGGTCCGGGCTACCAGCACGACTTTACCCGCGAGTTGCCGGGAGGAAAGGTGGAGCGTTTCAGCCGCTCCCGGTACGACGCGGCGTCCCAGATCATGGAGATGCAGCTGCTTTACGAACTCTACGCCGGTAACGGCGAACTGCAGGATTGCAGGGAGCACGGGCTAAAGATTCGGATTACCAATCGCGACGAGTTGGTGCTGATGCTCCAGCTGGCGGGCTTCGAAATAGAAGCCATCTACGGCGGTTTCGAGGGCGAGCCGTTCGTGGCGGGGTGCGACCACCTGATCCTGCTGGCCCGCAAGCCGTGAGCGGCGGCGCATCCCGGGCGTGCCCCTTCGGGACCGCTATCCCGTCGCTTTCCGGCCCACGACGTGAACCAATCGTGCAACCCTTCGATATGGGTCTCTTCTTCCGGCTTCCCACTCCGCCGCCAGGATTTCCGGTAGATCCGGGCCGGCGGGCCGGTCATCCAGGTGGTCGGTGAAGACCCGGACCCCGTACCACCTCTGAAGCTCTATGCCGTGGCTCTCGAGCTTCGTAGAAAGCTGCGGAATGGTGTCGGTTCTGGTGTCCATACCGAGGGTATTTATCTCCCGGACGGAGTCGAAGGCGGCCAGGGCCTGTTCGTAGCGCCCTTCGAGTGCCGGACGCATCGCGAGGGCTTCTGCGTTCTTGGTAAGGATCGAGATCACGGCTCCCGGACGAGCTATCTGCGACAGGGCTTCGATCAGGGGCTCAGGCTCCCGCACGTAGATCAAAACCCCGTGACACAGCACGGCATCGAACGTTTCTCTCCCAAAGATGCGCGGTGCGCTTTCTCCGTCACCACCGACGAGCCTCACCAGATCTCGCACGGCTTCGTCTTCCGCGTGGAGCGCCTGCCGCGCCCCCTGTAGCATCTCTTCGGAAGGGTCCAGGATCGTCACCTCGTATCCCCGCCGCGCGAGCGGAATGGAGTTATGCCCCGCACCACCGCCCACGTCGCAGATTCGTGCCGGAGGCCTTACGAGATGTTCGGAGAGCTGCCGCTCCACCAACGCCTGGCGCACCGTACCGCGCAAAGTCTCGTAGTGCTCCAGAAAGCGTCCCGATTCACCCGGGTCCCAGCTATTCACGGCGTACTCAGGCGTCGAGTTCCCGTTGCGTCACGGGCCGGCGCCGGGGTACGAAGCGGGGCACCACCCGGCAGTAGCGCCGATACTGCCGACCGAACCGCTGCCGCAACTCCTTCTCTTCGAGGGGCAGCTGGAGGGCGAGCTGCGCCGCGTAGAGGGCGGCGAGCACTACCAGGAACCAACTCCGGGCGAGAAGCGCGGTGCCCAAGATCAGCAGAAAATCCGTATCGTAGAGCGGGTTGCGCACGTAGCGGTAAGGGCCCTCCACCACCAACCGCTGCGGCACCCGATTCTCCTCAGCCTGCTTCCCCGGCGGAAACAAAGCCCCGGCGAAAAGGAGCCGCGCCCAACCCATCTTGAAGCAGGCCCAGGTCCCCACCGCCACGGAAGCCACCAGCAGAACCCCGCCGAGTATCTGGAGCAGCAACGCCCCCTCCCACCGCCACGAAACCCACCCCGGCGCCAGCACGAGAATGAGCAGGGTGGTACCCCCCCACAGCCCCACGACCTCGACCAGATACCACGCCCGGAGCCCCCGCCTCCGGAGCCAGTTGCGCCAGAAAGAAAGGATCGGATAGGTAACGAGGTCTATGACGATCATGCCGCCGTAAAACGCCGCCACAAAGACCGGCGTTAGCACCCACCGTCCGAGCAACGCATCCCCGATACCACAGACGACGAAGGCCAGAACCCACGCCGCCGCGGGTCCGGGATGCCGCTCTCCGTACGGTCCGACTCTGACTCCCATAAGAGGGATTGTAATTGAGGCGCCGGTTCTCAGCACCTCATCCCCCTGCTCTCGGCTTGCGATTCTCAGCTGAGGACGTCAGGATAGATTTGTCCCCGGGGGCAAACCTTTTCCGCCGCCGATGGATAGTAGGGGTAGGGAGCCTCGTCGGAGAAAGCAGGAAGGGAGCGGATGGACGAACGCACCGCGATAGAGCGCCTCAAGGAGGGCGACATCGACGGTCTGGAGATTCTGGTGAAAGAGCACCAGATCCGTGCCGTGCGTGCTGCGTATCTCATCGTCCGCAGCCGCCCACTCGCCGAGGACGTGGTGCAAGGTGCGTTCGTAAAGGCTTACGAGAAAATCGCTCATTTCGACCTCAGACGGCCCTTTGCGCCTTGGTTCACGAAGATCGTAGTCAACGACGCAACCAAAGCTGCCAAGCGTCGCGAACGTACAGTTCCGCTGCAAGACAGTGACGACGAACCGGACATCCAACTAGCGGATACCGCGCTGGGACCGCAAGAGTTGGCTGAAGCGTCTGAGATTCGGCGCCGGGTGTGGTTCGCTTTGGAGAAACTATCGCCTGTACAAAGGGCCGTGATAGTGCAGCGTTACTACCTGGGAATGAGCGAGGCGGAGATGGCGAAAGACGGGATGTCTCCGCCGGGGACGATCAAGTGGCGGCTACACGCCGCGCGCAAGAGACTGGCGAAGCTTCTGGGACCAGACTTCTGCGCCCAGGAAGTGCCGGTGAGCTTCGACAAACCAACCGTCGTAGATGCCTCAGGAGGAGGTGAAGACCGTGCCTGAGCAGAAAGAGCGCATAGAGCAAGCTCTTGGAGGATGTGCTGAGGCCGGAGTGCCGGAGAACGTAGATCTCTGGCCTGAAATAAGGCGGCGGGTACCGACGTCCCCCCGTCGTTCGGCCCGGCAGTTCCGATTTGCTCCACGGACCCGGATAGGATGGGCTCTAGTGGCGCTGCTAATGCTGCTCTTTAGCACTGGCGCCTACGCCGCCTCCGGATTAGTGTACGAGATGTTTGTGGGCGAGCTACCAGGAGCAGACGGGCCTGTCTTCGGTAGGCAAATTGACCTCAACCAAGTACAAACCGAGAGTGGAGCAAGGGTCACTCTGGAATGGGTCTATGCTGATTCCAGCTTCGTCGTCGTCGGGTACACCGTTGAAGATCTCAAGAAAAACCGCCGCGTCGCCGGACACCCTGTGGACCTCGAACCCATCGACGTAATATACGAGCCCCGTTTCGAAAAGGAGGTCGCGAAGCAGTTTCCCGAGCTCGTCGAGCTTACCGATGAAGCCGGCAAGCAGTTCTGGACTACAGACGGTGGCGGCATGGGCTCTGCGGGTCCGGCCGAAGAGCTGGACGGGCCGAACGCAAACACCACGGTATTCGTAGCCACAGAAAGGTTAAGCCCTGGTGAAAATCATGGCTTCCGCCTGAAGATACCCCTTCAGGCTTACCCCCTCGTCTCTGAAGGAGAAAAGGAATTACCACCGGTGCCGGTTGGGAAGCCCTTCGTGTTCCACTTCAAGACTCCCGTGCTGCCAGCACCCATAGAAGAGGTCGGACAGAAAGTTGAGACGAACGGGGTAGCGCTGACCCTGGAGAAGGTGGTGAACTCTCCTGGCAAACCCCAGGCTGTCGTATGCTTCCGGCCTCCCGACGACCAGCATCAGTGGGAATTGGGTGAGGCTGTACGGATGGGCGGTCGTCTCTGGTTTACGTATCCGTTCGACGGCGGCCTCGAGTACAACCCGGTAACCGCTGAAAATAGCGGATATGTCGGCGACGTGCCCTCCAAAGAGAAGCAATGCTACGCAGTCGAAGCGAGGCCTGATCGGTCGGGCAACTACTCTTTCACGATTGATAGCCTCTCCGGATGGCCCAGAGGTCAACAGGCTAGCGGACCAGGGAACGTAAAGACCGTCCGCGGTCCCTGGAAGTTCAGCTTCGATGGGCCCGAACAGTAGAAACCAACCGCGAAAAGGTCAGCCCTCAGCCCCTATCTCAGCTGAGGGCCGAGGGACTGAAATGCTCAAAGACTTGCCAGCTCTACCGCGATAAAAAGCTCCGGCCCATGAGGTGCTGGTCCACGTGCCGGGCGGCCTTCCGGCCATCGCCGAGGGCCGGGACGCGCTCAGTTGCGGGCTAGAATCCTATCGAGCCAGTCGAAGATCCGCTGATCCCGCACGCCCAGCGCCCTCGGCTCGCAGTGTGAATCGGCCCCTTCGGCGGCGGTGAACTGAACTAGATCCTTCTGGTCGTCCGGGGTAGAAACCGACTCGTACAGCCGCCCGGACTGTTCCGGCCAGAACTGCTCATTATCTGGGTCGGTAATCAGGATCGGACAGGTTATTCGTCCCGCTACCCCGTCGAGGCTGTACTCTCGGACGGCTTTAAAGACCTCGTAAGCGCTGTCTGAGCCGAAGGGATGCATGCGAAAGCGCAACATCCCCGCCTGTCGCGGCGGTGCGCCCTCCCAGATGTAGCCATCGAACACCTCCTTCTCACCGGCGTCGAGCAACTCAACCATGGGCGGCGGCAGGTGTGCAAACCAGGAAGTACTTACGTCCCAGACGCCTGGATCGGCTATCGCGGCGGCGATCCGCTCCTCGAAGGCTACGGCGCGCGGCACCCAGTAGCCCGCCTGGCTCACCCCCAGCAGACAGATCCGGTCCGGGTCGACGATGTCTAGCCCGAGCGCGAAGTCCACTACGGGCGTGATCACCGCCTCCCAGTCGGGGCGGAAATGGAGCCCTTGCCGCCACAGTGCCGCACCCTGACCGGGTCCGTCGAAGGCGAGGCAGTTGTAGCCGCGGGCGAGGCCTCCTGCCGCGCCCTGAAGCCACATTGCAGAGACCGGCCCGTCGGAGCCGTTGTTGAGGATCAGGAGCGGGCGGCGCCCCTCGCCGCGATCGACAGTGAACAGGTAGCCCTCGAGCTCGGTCCCCTCGTAGGGGATCGAGACCCGCTGGATCTGCGGCTCGTGGTTGCGCGCAAACCCCTCCCACGCGGCGCGGTGCTCCTCCCAGGTGGGCAGCATACGATCGGGATCGTCTGTTGCGTCGAGGAAGAAGGCGGCGGTGTCGTAGTAGGTCGCCGCCCGGAGCCAGGCCTCGCGGGCGCTCACCCGGTGGCGTCCCTCCTCTGCCTCGCGCGCGACGCTGGCGAGCCGGTCGGCTGTCGCCTTCCACTCGCCGAACCAGGACTCGGCGTCGCCGTCCTCGATTCTCGCG
Organism: Rubrobacteraceae bacterium; assembly: GCA_050331175.1. GTDB lineage: Bacteria > Actinomycetota > Rubrobacteria > Rubrobacterales > Rubrobacteraceae > SIRX01. Next base: position 24,597 of record JBHJHC010000001.1, read on the forward strand.
GCGGTCGACAAACACTCGCCAACGTCTGCCCCCCGATGATAGGTGGCGCCGAGCGCCAGGGCCATCATGAACTCGAAGTCGTCGTCCTCGAAAAAACGATCCCGGCCCATCAATACCCCCTCCTTGGTTGGCTTGCCCCAGTCGCCCCCTCGGGTGCCGTAGCCGTGGCAGCGAGTACCGTCCCGGACGTTTGCCGTTCGGTCCAAACTTTGGTTCGTGTGAGGGGTACTGTAGCAAAGCCTACGGTTGGTGGACATCGGCGAAACCAGAAGCCGGGCTACCGACCGGCTCTACCCCGGTAGCAAGCTCCGGCCCATGAGGTGCTGGTCTACGTGCCGGGCGGCCTTCCGGCCCTCGGCGATGGCCGTGACGATCAGGTCCGCGCCGAGCTTGGCGTCGCCGGCCACGAAGACCCCGGGAACACTGGTCGCGAAGCCTTCGGGGGCGGAGATTGCACCCCGGTTTCCAAACTCCAGGTCCAGGTCGTCTAGCAGGCGGTCGCGGACCGGGCCGGTAAAGCCGATGGCGAGCAGGACGAGGTCCGCGTCCATCTCGAACTCGGTGTCCTCTTTGTAGATGGTCTTTCCCTCGGCGGTCCGCTCGGTCTCGACGAGGTGTATCTTCTCGACGCGGCCGTCCGTCCCGGAAAAACCGCCGACGCCGACGTTCCACTCCCGCTCGCCGCCCTCCTCGTGGGCCGGGTATACGTGTAAGACGAACGGCACGTCGGGCCACTCCAGGGGATCCGGGCTCTCCGGAGGCCGGGGGCCGTGGGTGAGGACCTGCACCGAGGCGCAGCCTTCGCGATTGGCGTTCCCCAGACAGTCGGCGCTCGTGTCGCCACCGCCGAGGATTATGACGTGCTTGCCCTCGGCCGTGATCTCCTCTTCCTCCACCGGCAGCCCCGCGACCCGCCGGTTCTGCTGGACCAGGTAGTCCATCGCCAGGTGGATGCCGTCCAGCTCGCGGCCCGGCACGTCCAGGTCCCGGCCTTCCAGAGCACCAACGGCGAGGACCACCGCGTTGTAGTCCCGCTTGAGCTCGTCAGCGGTAACGTCGTAGCCGACGTAAGTGTTGGGAAGGAACTCGATGCCTTCCCGCTCCATGATGTCCACCCGGCGGTCGACCACCCACTTCTCGATCTTGAAGTCCGGGATGCCGTACATCAGAAGGCCCCCGATCCGGTCGCTCTTCTCGAAGACCGTTACCGTATGGCCGGCCCAGTTGAGCTGCTGGGCAGCCGCGAGACCCGCGGGACCGCTACCCACGACCGCCACCTTCTTGCCGGTTCTGATCTCCGGCGGCGGAGGCTTCGGTACCACCCACCCCTCGTCGAAAGCCCGATTGATAATGGAGAGCTCTATCTCCTTGATCGTTACGGAGTCGTCGTTGATCGCCAGTACACACGCGTCCTCGCACGGGGCGGGGCAGAGCATCCCGGTAAACTCCGGGAAGTTATTGGTCGCGTGCAAACGGTCGATGGCCTGCTTCCAATGTTCCTTGTAGACCAGGTGGTTCCAATCCGGGATCAGGTTCCCCAGCGGACACCCGACGTTGCAGAACGGCACGCCGCAGTCCATGCAGCGGGCAGCCTGGTCTTTGAGTTCATCCTCCGGCATCGGCTGGTAGACGTAGCGATAGTCGTGCAGGCGCTCGTCTTTCGGGCGCTTGGGGGTGGGCTTGCGGCCGATCTTCAGGAACCCTCGGGGATCACCCACTACCCGGCCACCTCCAACTGCTTTTGTCCCTGTTCTTCCACGATCCGCTTCAGGTCGTTCGGCATGACCTTGACGAACTTACCCAGGGCCTCCTCCCAGCTATCCAGCAAACGCTCCGCCTTCGCGCTGCCGGTCCACTCCAGGTGCCGTTCTACGAGCCCGCGCAACAGCGCGACGTCCTCCTCCGACTCGACGGCTTCGAGGCCGACCATGTCGGGGTTGTAGAGCTTGTGGAAGCGCTCTTCCTCGTCGAACACGTAGGCGAGGCCCCCGCTCATACCGGCGGCGAAGTTCCGGCCCGTGGGGCCGAGCACGACGACGATACCGCCGGTCATGTACTCGCAGCCGTGATCCCCGACACCCTCGACGACCGTGTGCGCCCCGGAGTTGCGCACCGCGAAGCGCTCCCCGGCGTAGCCCCGGAAGTACGCCTCGCCGCCGGTAGCGCCGTAGAGGGCCACGTTACCGATGACGATGCTCTCTTCCGGCGTGTACGCCGCCTTCTCGTGCGGATAGACGGCGAGCCGGCCACCCGAGAGGCCCTTTCCGACGTAGTCGTTGGTCGTACCCTTGAGCGTAAAGGTGAGGCCGCTCGTGAGCCAGGCCCCGAAGGACTGCCCGGCGACGCCCTCGAAGTCTATCTGCACCGTGCCGTCCGGCAGGCCCTCGCCGCCGTAGCGGCGGGCGAACTCCCCGGCGAGCATGCCGCCGACCGTCCGCTGGGTGTTGTAGACGGGGCGGGAGAAGTGGACCTTTTCTCCGTCCTCGAGCGCGGGTTCGCAGCGCTCGATCAGGACGGTGTCCAGCGAGTCGTCGAGGTGGTGGTCCTGCGTCTCGGCGTGGTGAATAGCCACCCCCTCCTCAGCCTCGACCTGGTGGAAGATGGCGGACAGGTCGATCCCCGCTTCCTTCCAGTGCTCTATCGCCTTGCGGGTCTTGAGCTTGTCGGCGCGGCCCACCATCTCCTCGAAGGTGCGGAAACCCATCTCGGCCATGTACTCCCGGATCTCCTCGGCCACGAAGAAGAAGTAGTTTATGACGTGCTCCGGCGTGCCGGTAAACTTCTTCCTGAGCTCCTCGTCCTGCGTCGCGATCCCGACCGGACAGGTACCCAGATGGCACACCCGCATCATGATGCAGCCCGTCGCCACCAGCGGCGCCGTCGAGAACGCGAAGTCCTCCGCGCCCAGCAGCGCCCCGACCACCACGTCCCGGCCCGTCTTGAGCTGGCCGTCGGTCTGGAGGACCACCCGTCCCCGCAGGTCGTTCTGAACCAGCACCTGCTGGGCTTCGGCGATACCCAACTCCCACGGCAGCCCGGCGTGCTTGATGGACGAGAGCGGCGACGCGCCGGTCCCGCCGTCGTGGCCGGAGATCGTGATGTGGTCCGCCTTCGCTTTCGAGACCCCGGCGGCGATGGTTCCAACCCCGGCCTCGGCCACCAGCTTCACGCTCACGGCCGCGTGGGGATTGGACATCTTCAGGTCGTGTATGAGTTGGGCCAGATCCTCGATGGAATAGATGTCGTGGTGGGGTGGCGGCGAGATCAGCTCGACCCCCGGAGTGGAGTGCCGGATCTTGGCGATGTAGTCGCTGATCTTGAAGCCCGGCAACTGTCCGCCCTCGCCGGGCTTCGAACCCTGGGCCATCTTTATCTGCAACATGTCCGAGTTGACCAGGTACTCGGTCGTCACCCCGAAGCGTCCGCTAGCAACCTGCTTTATGGAGCTGCGCCGCTCGTCGAAAAAGCGTTCCGGATCTTCACCGCCCTCGCCGGTGTTCGACTTGCCCCCGATCCTGTTCATCGCCAACGCCAGCGTCTCGTGCGACTCCTTGGAGATCGAGCCGAGCGACATCGCGCCGGTCGAGAAGCGCTTGACGATCTCCCGGGCAGGCTCGACCTCTTCGAGCGGGATCGGGGCGGCTTCGAACTCGAAGAGACCCCGCAGCGTGGCGTGACGGGCGCTCTCCTCGTCGAAGTGCTTCGTGTATTCCTTGTACGTCTGAAAATCTTCGGTCTTTACCGCCCGCTGGAGCGAGACGATGCTCTCGGTGTTCCACAGGTGGTACTGCCCCTGGGCCCGGAGCTGGTACTCTCCCCCGATCTCCAGCTCTTCCGGACCGTCTTCGACACCACCGAACGCCCGCCAGTGGCGCTCCAGAACCTCGCGTCCGAGCTCCACCAGCCCGACGCCCCCGATGCGGGAAGCGGTGCCGGTGAAGTAATAGTCCACGATCTCCTGGTTCAGCCCGACGGCCTCGAAGATCTGGGCCCCAGAGTAAGAGAACAACGTGGAGATCCCCATCTTGGAGATCACCTTCAGAAGCCCCTTGTTTATGGCTTTGGCGTAGTTTTTGGCGGCCTGTTCGAAATCCAATCCCTCCAGCAGGTCCGTGCCGGCCATCTCCTTTAACGTATCCAGGGCCAGGTACGGGTTTACCGCTGTTGCCCCGTAGCCGACGAGCAGCGCGAAGTGGTGTACTTCCCGCGCCTCGGCCGTCTCGACCACGAGCGTCGTCCGGGTACGAATGCCCCTCCGGACGAGATGGTGGTGGACGGCGCCGGTCGCCAGCAAGCTCGGGATGGGCGCCTGCTTGAGGCTCACACCCTTGTCGCTCAAAACCAGGACCGTCGCGCCGCCCCGGACGGCCTTCTCGGCGTTCTCGCAGAGTTTTTCGAGCGCCTCCTCCAGACCCTTCGCGCCCCTCGCGGTAGAGAAGAGCATCGAGAGCGTATTCGCCACGGCGAACGGTGAGACGCGGAGCTGCCGGATCTTCTCCAGCTCGCCGGCGGTCAGGATGGGATGGTTTACCAGAACGCGGCGGCAGTGTTCGGGCGTTTCGTCAAACAGGTTCTGCTCCGGCCCCAGGCTCATCTTGAGCGACATGACCATCTCTTCGCGCAACGGGTCTATCGGGGGGTTGGTAACCTGGGCAAAGTGCTGTTTGAAGTAGTTGAAAAGGAGTTGCGGCCTCTCGGAGAGAACCGCCAACGGGGTATCGGTTCCCATCGAGCCGGTGGGCTCCTTGCCCTCCAACGCCATCGGAACCATGAGCAACCGCAGGTCTTCCATGGTGTAACCGAACGCCAGCTGCCGCTCGAAGAGCGAGGCGGGCTCGGGACGGTTGCCATCCGGCTCGGCGGCGGGAAGCTCCTCCAGCTCGATCTCTCCGTCCTCGACCCACTCTTTGTACGGCTGCCGGGCGGCGAGTTCCCCCTTCACCTGCTCGTCGCGCAACACCTCGTTCCGCTCCGTGTCCACCACCAGCATCTGGCCCGGCTTGAGGCGGCCGCGCTCCACGATCTCCTCGGGCTCCAGACGCAGAGCTCCGTCCTCGGAGGCCATAAAGACCCGGCCGTCCTTGGTTACGGAGTACCGGGCGGGCCGCAGGCCGTTCCGGTCGAGCGTCGCCCCGATTTGCCGGCCGTCGGTAAAGGCAACGGCAGCGGGTCCATCCCACGGCTCCATGAGCGCGCTGTGGTACTGGAAGAACGCCCGCCGATCAGGGTCCATCAATTCGTCGTTTTCCCAGGCTTCAGGGATCATCATCGCCGCCGCGTGCGGCAGCGAACGCCCGGCCAGGTGCAGGAGTTCCAGGGCGTTGTCGAAGGCGGCGGAGTCGCTTTTTCCCGGCACGATCACGGGTGACAGCTTCCGCAAGTCGCTCCCGAAGAGATCCGACTCCAGCCGGCTCTCGCGGGCCCGCATCCAGTTGACGTTGCCCCGCAAGGTGTTGAACTCGCCGTTGTGGGCCACGTAGCGGTACGGGTGAGCCAGCTCCCAACTCCCCAGGGTGTTCGTCGAAAACCTGGCGTGAACGAGCGCGATGGCGCTCTTCATATCCGGGTCGTTGAGGTCTTCGTAGAACTCCGGCAACTGGTCGCCGGTTAGCAGACCTTTGTAGATAACGGTCGAGCCGGAGAGGTTCACGACGTAGTGGCTCTCGCTGTCCTGCACGGCCTTGTGGAGCCTGCGGCGGATCACGTACAGCTTCCGCTCGAAGTCTTTCTCGGTCGCGGTGTTCCGCTCCACGAAGAACTGTCGCATAAAGCGCGGCCTGACCGCACACGCCAACTCGCCGCACTTGGTTGTATCGACCGGCACATCCCGGAAACCCAGTATCTTCTGGCCTTCCTCCTCGGCGATCCGGGCCAGAAGCCGTTCGCGCTTCTCCGGCTCCTCACCCCGCTCGAAGATCGTGCCGACGCCGTAGTGTCCGTAGGGCGGCAGCTCTATGCCAAGCTTCTCGCACTCCCGGCGGAAAAACTCGTCGGAGATCTGGAGTAGTATCCCCGCTCCGTCCCCGGTATCCGGGTCGCTGCCGCGGGCGCCGCGGTGCTCGAGGTTGTGCAGGATCTGGAGCCCCTCGTCCACCGTCTGACGGGTCTTTTTCCCGTCTACCCTCGCGACAAAGCCGAAGCCACATGCATCGTGCTCGTGCGCGGGGTCGTAAAGACCGGTGTTGAGAGTTGCCAAACCGCCTCCTAGATCCTACGAAAGGTTACAAAGTAGCCTAATTCTTACACAGATTGGCTGTGGAACACAAGTCTTCGGAGCCCGGTTATACGCCGGGAGTAGAAAAGATCCCGAAAAAGGCTCCTTTTGGTCGGGAAATTGCTACACCAGGCCCACCTACCGGCACACCTACAATTCTTCGAGCGCCGAGCGGAGCTTCTCTTCCTCCTCCAGCAACTCCGAGAGCCGAATCCTCAACTCGGCGGCTTCGGCTTCGACCTCCGCCAGGCGCAAGGTCAACTCCCTTTCCTGGGCCGCGGTCTCGGGAGTCCGTTTCTTGCCCCGGTAACGATTCCGGATGTTTTTCAGACGTTCGGCGGCGTTCTGCCGGACCCGGTCCCGGCTGTCCCGGAACTCCTCGCTCTGCAAGTAGTTCAGGCCGCGCTTCACCTTCTCGTCCGAGAGGAGGTCCGAGATGATCTCCGCCGAACTCTGCTTGAAATCCTTGCCGCCTTTGCTGTTCGCCACAGTGATCTCCTTCCGTTCCACCTTATTCTAATCCCTCGGCGACGGTCCTGCGAAAAGCAGCGCGCCCGCTGGCGGCTCCTAAACGAGCAGGGATGTTCCGGTTTTCCTCCTGAGTTCGTGGGGGTTTTCAGGGTTGTTTGGCGGCCCGCTGCACGTCCCGGGCGATAATGCGTCCGCCGGAGCCTGTACCCTCGATCTGGGCCAGATCCAGGCCCAGATCTTCCGCCTTGCTCCGGGCGGCATCGGTCGCTTCAACCTCCTCGGCGCTCTCCGCCCCGGCGTTTCCCGCCTCGGATTCTTGTGCTTCGCCACCTTCCTCTGGTACTCCGGTATCTGCTTCGTCCTCGGGATTTTCGGCTTCAGGCTTCTCGAAGGCGCTCCTGACCGTCCCGGCAACGCCCTCGAGCTCTCCGCCACCGGAGTTTTGCTGGTTCAAGCTCTCGACGAGCTGGGGATTGTTGTCCAGAGACTCCAGGGTCCGGCCCAGGATATCCCGGACGTTTTCCAGGTTCGCCTTCAGCAGTGCCTGGGCCCCGAGGCCCTTCAGTTCCAGCTCCACTTTTTCGAGAAAGGTATCGACACCGACGTTGATCCTCATCATGTCGGCCAACTCTGTCTGCAAGGAGATCCGGGCCCGCAAGTTATCCACCTGCAACTTTGCCTCTTCTATACTGAGCTCCGGCACGTCGAGAGTAACATCAGGGATTTCGGCTTGAGCACCCTTCTCCGCCGGGTTGGCCGCGAACTCCCGGCCGGAGCCCTCGCCTGCTCCACTCTTTTCGGCAGAATGCTGATTTTCTTCTTGCGCGCTAGGTTCCTCGGGGGGCACCGACACCTCCATAGCTCGTGGTTCCCACAGGCTCTTCCTGCCCCTCTCACCCTAAGAATAAACGCGCCCGCAAAGATCGACCCGGTCTACTTTTTTCCCGGACCGGGTATAGAACCGGAGAAGCAGGGCTTTCGTTATGGGAACGATCCAGAAAGGAACGTCATGTCAGAGAGTGGCCAGCAACAGGGCGGCCAGCAGCAGGGCGGCCAACAGCAAGGTAGACAGCAGGAACAACAGAACCCCTTGCAAAACCTGTCGCAGGCGTTGACCAGCGTCAGGAAAGTGCAGAATATGTTCGAGCTCAACTACCCGCAGCAGGGGGAGGCCATCCAGATGCTACGGAACGCGGGGGATCTGGTCTGGCAAGAGATAGAGAGGATGCAACAGCAACAGCAGCAGCAAGGTTGAATTTGGCATCCTCTACGGGTTTCGAGGTCTGTTTCTCCGCGGATCTCTTAGGATGTCCCGGTTGTTCGTAGCCCAGGAACCCATCGTGTCCTGCCAGGACCGGAGAAACAGACCGGGCTCCGGCCTGCGGTGGGTGGATCTCTTGTCAGGACGCCGGGGTTTGCAAACCTGATCCTTGACGGAGCAGGCGAAGAGGAATAGCTCTGGGTCACCCCCCGAGTCCGGGTGCAGGCGCGCCAGGAGTTGCCGCCACATGCGACGGTCTTCGAAAGATGCGGGCTGCCCGGCATCCCAGGATTTTGCCACTGCACGACCTCCCTGTTTCCGGAGCATTCTATTTCGGTTCGCCGGGGACTGTAAACCCGAATATCTGGCAGACACAACACCTTGGGGGCCGGCGCCACCGGGGGCACATCCGGTCTTGTCCGAGCAGCTTCCCGGGCTACCGGGAGGAGACCAACCTTACTCCTCGAACAACTGCTGCCCCATCTGGTCCACCTTCTGGTCGGCATGTTCGGCCATGTCGCCTTCGGCGGCCGTATCATCGGTCATCTGTTGCGCCAACTCGTCCGACTTGGCTTCGGCGTGCTCGTGCGGGTCTCCCCCGGAGCCGGTCTCATCGGTTACCCTCTGCGCCAAGCCTTCGTGCGCGCTCTCGGCGTCGTAGGGCATGTACTCCTGCAGCGGCATGTTCTCCTGCATCTCGTCGGGCTCGGCCTCTCCGGTCACCCCGCTCACCGGGTCGGCCGATTCCATCGACTCCATCGACTTCATTGAGTCCATGGATTCCATCGAGCCCATGGACTCTATCGAGTCTTCTCTCATGCCGGGCAGTTGCCGGGGCTGGACGTCACCGACCTCGATCCTCCGGATTTCCTCCTCAGACCTCTTCATGGCCTCCTGCTGCCGCGCGCGGATGCTGCCCTTGACCTCCTTGTCCGCTTTGCGCATAGCCGCGTCTATTCTGCGCTCGGCCTGGCGTTGCCTGCGTTCCGCATCTCGGACGCTCACAGCTACCTCCCCTGGCCGCGGACTCCACCGTTCGGCAGGTCTCTTATCTCCTTGACCCGCCGTTCGAACTCTTCCGCGGTGCTCGAGTTCCTGAAAGCCCAGGCGAGGTCCTTGATATTCTGCTCGTTGGAGCGCATGAAGACGAGGGCCTGTTTTAGCGGCATGTCTTCGAAGGCGGCCACGGCCAGGCCCGTGATCTCCAGGGGTTTGCCGACCTCGGCCTTCTGGCACATGGCGTACATCCGGGCTGCCTTTACGAGCTGCTGCTTCTGTTCCTGCATCATGGCTTCGGTGCTCTGCGGGTAGCGGTCCATTTGATCCCCTTTGCTCCGGAGGAGTTCTCTGGCCCTATCTTACTGCGCGCTACTGCGCGGCGCCCATCACGTCTTTGACGATGATGCGGCCGTCGGCCCCCGTGCCTTCTATCTGGGAGAGGTCCACACCAAGTTCTTCAGCCTTCTGCCGGGCGGCCTCGGTAGCGTCCGGTTCCTGTACCTCCGCTTCGACCTCCTGCTCATCGCCTTCGAGGATCTGGAGGTCCAGCAGGTTCCCATCTTCACCGAGGGTCAGGTTGAGGAGGCTGCCGGACTCGTCCCTGACGGTACGGATTATGTTGCCTTCTTCGTCCTGCTCCTCTTGTTCGGCCTCGAGGTCGGTGATCTTGCCGGTAATATCTTCGCTGAGCAACTCGCCGGCCTCGTCCAGGGTCGTCTCGATGATGTCCCCGGACTCGTCCACGGCCCGCTGCACGACCTGCCCCTGATCGTTGGTTGCCTCGCTCAGCAGCTGGCTACCCGGGGCCAGGTTCTCGGCCGCCGCGGCTGCTCCCTCGACGGCGTCCTGGGCTTCCTCGACCGTCCCTTCCGCGGTCTCCTGGGCTTCTTCCGCCACGCCTCCGGCCTGCTCGGTCACCTGCCCAACAGCGCCCTCAGCCTGTTCGGTGGCTCCTTCGGCGGTTTCCTGGGCCTGCTCCGCGGTCTCCTCGGCCTGTTCGGTGGCTCCTTCGGCAACCTCCTGAGCCTGCTGGACCGCGTCGTTTACCGTTTCTTCCACGCCCTGGGTTTCGGCAGCCTCGTCCAGGGCTCCTATGATGGAGTCGTAGGAGTCAACCAGCTCCTGGATTTGGGATGCGGCTTCCTCCTGTCCCTCGGGGAGTTGCTCTAGCAGATTCTCCAACTCCGCGCGGCTGCTCTCTAGCTGGCCTTTTGCCTGGCCCAGCGCGTCGCCGTAGAAATCTTTCGCGCTGTCGACGGCTTGCTGCTGGATCTGCTGCGTCAAATTCTGGGCTTCTTCAGTCACTTCTTGCTCCTTTTCTGAAAATCTGTCCGTTGTCTTCTACTTACTCCGGGTTCCCGGCCCGAGCTCCCTCCTCTCGCACCCTTCCAGGCTTTGCTCTACGCCGGTGATCTCCGCAACGGTCTTCAACCGGATGCTAACTTCCCGGTATACGACGGCCCGTTCGGACTCTTCCGGCAAGTTTTCACGCACGGTTCCGCTCTCGGTCTCCTTCTCGTCCTGACCCCAAAAGCGGGTTTCCGTATCCGGCACCTTCTCGAAGTACAGCCTCTTGACCTTCGCCTCGGCCGTAAGGGAAACGTCCGGGGTCTGTTTTTTCGGAAACCGCTCCACGCCCTCCTACGCCTTCACTATGTCTCTAACGGTTATGAGGCCGTTTGCCCCCGTCCCCTCTAGCTTCGACAGGTCCACACCGAGCTCTTCCGCTTTGCGCAAGGCGGCGTTGGTAGCCCGTGGCCCTCGTCCGCCTCCGTCTTCGCTGCCGGACCCCACAGCTCCTTCCGCCGCCGGCACAGCCTCGCCACCCGCCGACTCGACGAACTTCGTTACGTCGTCGGCGGTGACCATGCCGTTGAAGCCCGAGCCTTCTACGTCTTCGATGTCCACGCCCAACTCTTTGGCTTTGTCGCTCGCGTTCTTCTGGGCGGCTTCCATCACGTCGCTGATAATGATGCGGCCGTCGGTGCCGGTGCCTTCGACCTCGGTGAGGTCCACACCCAAATTACCGGCCTCCCGGCGGGCCGCGTCCGTCACGTCCAGCTCGCTCTGCTCGGTGATCCTCTCCGTGTCCAGGTTCGCAACGGTCTCCCGGGCCGTATCCAGCGCCTCTTCGATGCTGTCGTAGCTTTCCATAAGCGCCTCGAACAGCGTTTGGAAAGCTCCTTCGTCCGCGCCGGGGATCTGCTCCGGCAGTTTTTCCAGCGTGGAGCGACTCTCTTCGATCACTTCTTTGACCGTCTCGACCGAGCCGGTGAAGTAGTCCTGGGCCAGCTCCATGACCCTTTGCTGGATCATCTCCCTGGACTCCTGAATCCCCTGCTCCAGCTTTTGCAACGCCTCGTTTGCCCGTCCTTCAGCCACCACTGCTCCTCTTCTGGTTGTTTCTAGTCGCTACGTTCAACCCGGCCCGTCAGGCGCTCCGCGCTTCGACCATGTTTCCTTCGTCGTCGAGGACCTGTTCGTAGGTGTTCCCGGCGGCGTCTTGTACCTGGCTTACTACCCGGCCCTGATCGTCTATGTACTCCTCTAGCACCTGCAGTTCCTCGACGTTTCCCACGAGGTCCTCTCCGACAACCTCTCCGTTTTCATTCAGCGTAGTCTCCATAATGTTGCCGGCTTCATCTACCGTTCTCTGCGGGACTTGCTGGGCGCCGTCCGCAGCCTGTTCGGTTGCCTGGCCCGCCGCATCCTGCGCGGCTTGGCCCGCAGCCTCTTGGGCTCCTTCAGCCACTTCTCCGGCTTGCTCGGCCGCCTGCCCGACCGCCTGGCCAGCCGTATCCTGAGCCTGTTCGGCAGTCTCCTGGACCTGCCCGGTGGCCTGCTGGGCGGTCTCCTGGGTCTGATCCACTGCATCTCCGGCAGCATCCGTCGCCTGCTGGGTAGCCTCCTGAGCAGTATCTGTGGCCTGCTCGGTCGCCTGCTGGGCAGTCTCTGTTGCTTGTTCGGGTGCTTGCTGGGCTGTGTCCGTCGCCTGCTGCGTCGCCTGCTGGGCGGTGTCGGTGGCTTGCTCGGTCGCCTGCTGGGCGGTGTCGGTTGCCTGTTGTGTCGCCTGTTGGGCGGTGTCAGTTGCCTGCTCGGTTGCTTGCTGGGCTGTGTCCGTAACTTGCTCGGTAGCCTGCCCGGCGACGTCTGTCGCCTCCTCCGCGACTTCGCCTACCTGCTCGGTTGCCTGCTGGGCGGTCTCGCTTACGCCTTCCGCAGCTTCGCCTGCAGCCTGGCCCGCTTCCTGCGCCGCTTGCCCGGCTCCCTGTCCGACCTCGCCGACAGCCTGGCCGGCACCTTCTCCAACTTGTTGCGCAGCCTCGCCCGCCTGCTCGGCAGCCTGACCCGCTCCCTCGCCAACTTCCTGAACGGCTTGACCGGCACCCTCGCCAACCTCACCAACGGCTTCTCCAGCGCCTGCGCCAACTTGCTCCGCAGCTTCTCCGGCGCTTTCCACAGCTTCGCCGGCGCCTTCACCAACGTCTTCTACCGCTTCTCCCGGACTTTCTACGGCTTCACCAGCACCTTCGCCCACGTCCTCTACCGCTTCTCCCGCACTTTCGACGGCTTCTCCGGCACCTTCGCCAACGTCCTCTACCGCTTCGCCGGCGCTCTCGACTGCCTCACCAGCTCCTTCTCCAACGTCTTCTACGGCTGAGCCGGCGCCTTCACCGACACTTTCGACGGCTTCACCGGCGCTCTCGACTGCCTCGCCAGCTCCTTCTCCAACGTCCTCTACGGCCGAGCCTGCGCCCTCTCCAACATCTTCGACCGCTGATCCTGCTCCTTCACCGATGTCTTCGACCGCAGACCCGGCCCCTTCACCGATATCCTCGACCGCGGAACCTGCGCCCTCACCTATGTCTTCTACTGCCTCTCCAGCCCCTTCACCGATATCCTCGACCGCGGAGCCTGCGCCCTCGCCTATGTCTTCTACTGCCTCTCCGGCCCCTTCACCGATGTCTTCGACGGCGGAACCGGCGCCTTCGCCTATATCTTCGACGGCAGAGTTTAGGCCACCGCCGACGAGTTCGCCGGCACCTTCGCCCACGTCCTCCACTGCTGAGCCAGCGCCTTCGCCCACGTCTTCGAGGGCTGAGCCGGCGCCTTGGCCCACGTCTTCTACGGCTGAGCTGACACCCTCTACGAGCTTCTCGATGATCTGGGGGTTCCGGTCTATGCTGGTGAGTACCCGGTCCAGAATGGCGGTCACGTTGTCGAGGCGCACCTTCAGGAGCGCCTGCGCCTCTACGCCCTGGATCACGAGTTTTACCCGGCCGAGATAGGCGTCTACGCCTACGGAGAGCTCTACGAGATCGAGCACCTTCGCGAAAAGGGAGACCTTCGCCCGCAGGTCGTTGAGCTCGAAGTTAATCTCGTCCACTTTGACCACCGGCACGTCGAGCAGCACGTCGGGTATCTTGCCGCTCGTCGCGTCGTCGTCTTCATAGTGGAGCGTGTAGTCGGCGTATTCCTTCTCGGGTATGGTCTGGTCTCCGGGAATGTTGGCCGCGAAACGATACATCTCCTCTTTCTGAACCGACGTGCGGGGGTCGTTCTTCGGTACCGGGGTGTTGTCGTCTTGAATTCTTTCGTAGGCCTGGTTTTCCCGTTCTTGCTGATCTTGCATCTGTTGGTCCTGCGACTGCTGCCCCCCCGATTGCTGCTCGCCAGCCTGCCGTGCCTGCTGGTTTTCGGACTGTTGCTCCTGCGATTGCTGGTCGGTGGTTTGTTGCTGCGGGCCCGAACTCTCAGCTGCCATCTTGCTTTCCCCTTCACTTGCCAGGCGACCTACCCAAACAGGCCACGGTACGGTTAAAGTCAGCGCAACATATATGCCACGTACCGGAGGATCACAAACCTCTTTGTCAGCAAGCCAGACCCAACGACGGGGCGTCGCGCTCCCGCAGCAGGAAAGCGGAAAAACTTCCGACGAGATCTCAAACGAACTTTTTGTATACCCCGATGTTGGTGGTATCGCGGACGCCGAGGGCATCTTTGAGTTCGTTCAGGGTCGCGCCCCGGCGGAGCCGGCGGATGGCGAAGGTGTGGCGGAGGTTCATCGGGGAGACGCGCCACATGCCGACCTGCTCGCAGCGCTTCCAGATGGCGTTCTGAAGCGACTTGGAGGTGGTTACCGCCCGGGCGGCGCGGCCAACGATCAACTCCGGCGTCTGGTCGTTCCGCACGTCCAGGTACGAGCGGATAGTTTCCACGGTCTCTTCCGAGAGCCGGAGCGCCCGGGGTGCCAGGTGAGAACCTGGCCCGCCGAGGTGTATCTGGGCGGCGTCGAGGTCCACGTCCTGGCGGAGAACGCCCCGGATCTCGCTGACGGTAACGCCGGTGTCTAGCATGAGCCGGATCACCGCGGCGTCGCGGGCATCTTCGGGCCGGTTTACGGGGAAAGAAAGCAACTGCTCTTCTTCTTCATCATCCAGAAAGACTATCTGCTGGTCTAGCGGCTGGTGCATGGGCTCTATGGGATCGAAGTCCAGTTCCGCTTCCGGGTTGGTCCTGGCCCAGTCGAGAAAACGCCTTACGGCGGCGTCCTTGCGGTAGACGGTGAAGCGTTTGCGGTTCTCGGCGAGCAGGTGGTTGCGAAAGTCCATTACGCTGCCGGCGCCCAGTTCCCCCGCGTCCGTCACACCTTTTCCGGCGAGAAAGGCGCCGAACTCGCGGAGGTCGGCCTCGTAGAACTCGGCGGTGCGCGGGCTGGTGTGCTCGTCGTCGTTCAGGTGGGCCGTGAAATCCTCGATCAGGGCGTCTACTCTCATGCCGCCTATTTTAACGGCAATCGCCCGCTTTCTGCGCTACGCGGTGCCCCGGCCGTTCTCCCGGACAACGCCGTGCGGCTTGTTCTCTATCCACCGGACGAACTTTTCTAACGCGGGCTGCGCCCGGAGGCTCTCTATGGTGTTGTAGTCTTGCTCGAGCTCCTTCTCCGTCAGGGTCTTGTGGATCTGGCGGTGGCAGGCGGGACAGACCAGCGCAACCTGCTGCATCCGCTCCCGGCTAAAGGTGCGTCTGGCGCGCTTCTTCCTGTGCCGGCTCCGCGGTATGAGGTGGTGCCGGGTAAGACGGGCCACCGGACGCCCGCACAACTCGCACCCGCTTACGCCGTTCGACCCGTAATCCACAACCCAGGATTTTAACCGCACTCCAATCCCTTTCTTGCGGGTGTGGTGTGTTCCCCGGCCAACCAGCCTGGTCAGACGCGCGGGCTGTTTCGAGGTTAGCGGCGGAGCAGGTGGCGGGCGACGGTATCGTGGGCGGCGTTGATCTCGGACGTTAGCCGCTCGGCGCGGGCGCGCTTGTCGGGGTCCGAAAAACGATCGGGGTGGTAGCGTTTGATCAGGTCGCGCCGCTTGCGGCCGACCTCTTCGAGGGTGGCTCCGGGAGGCAGGCCGAGCCTTTCGTAGGCTTTGAGTACCGGCGGGGGAAATTTCCTGGGCGCGAATGTGGTCGAGGAATAGCTTCTCCGGTACGAGTCGCCCCGGGAGGAGCCCCGTTCGCCGGCCCCGTCTCCGGGAACCCGCTGCTCCTCTTCGGCTTCCCACTCTGCCTCAGCGGTCCGCCACTCTTCGGCGGCGCCGCGCCAGGCGGCATCGAAGGCTCCGCCGAAAGCGTCGCGGAGCGTCTCGCCCCGCTCCCGGCCGGCCCGCAACGTTTCGCGCAGGCGATCGTCCTCCTGGAGGTTAAGTACGAACCCCCGGGCGAGACGACCCAGCCGGCGCGGGATGCTCACGGCTCACGGCGCTCCCGGGTGTCCCAGTTCTCCGAGAGGGGACCGGGACGCCGGAGGACCTGGGTATCGTCCATGTCCGGCTCCTCCTCCGCGGCGGGACGCTCCAGAATCTGTGTCTCGTCTCCGGTGGAATCTTCCGGCTCCTCGTGGGGTAGATCTTCTGAGGCAGCCGTCTCCTCGTTTCGGACCTCGTCCTCGGCGGGAGGCAACTCCTGGTCCGGCTCCGGTTCCTCGAGCGCGGGCTCTTCCTCCTCCTCGGGGAGGTCGAAAAAGCTCCGTACCAGCTCTACTTCTTCGATGCCCGCCCGAGCCTGGGAGATCTTCGCCTGCTCCTGGGAGATGCCGTTGTCCCGGGCCTGGCGAAACTTCTTTATGTCCTCCTCCAAAGCCCGGATCTCTTGCTCCTTGTAGCGCACCGCCTTTTCGGTATCTTCTCGCAACTTGCGGATCCGGCTCTGGCGCTGCTCGATCACCGAGTCGAGCTTGGACTCCCGGGCCCGGATCGAAGTCCCGAGTTCCCGCATGCTGATGCCGGCGGCTTCGAGGGTAAAGCGGACAATCGGGACGGCGCTCCCGGAAGGAACATCCCCGGGGATGTTCCGGATGACCTGCGCCGCCCGCTCGACGGTCAACCCCTGGGGCTTCTCTAGCGGTACCTCGGGCTCGTCGTCCTCAAGCTCTATGTCCCCGGTAGAGAAGACCATCGTTTCCTCGCCCTCTTCTTCGGGAGCGAACATGCGGGTAAAGAAGCTGCGGCGGGTTGGACGTTCTTCACTCATTTGGTAGACAATTCCTCCGTTACGTTGTTTGGCAGATGATCCACGGTGCGGGTTACTTCGTCCAGGCTGCGGCGGAAGTAGGAGATCCGCTCTTTCAGTTGTACGAGCCCCGGCTCCACCGAGCGGGGCGAGAGGCTGGTATCTATGGAGAGCAGCTCACCCCGCAGGTTGCCGAGCAAACTCTCCACGCCTTCGAGTTGCGCGTTGATAACGCTGATCCCGGAGAGTATGTCGTCGTAGCCGGCAAGCTCTTCGCGCCGGCTGGCCAGCGCGGCTTCGAAGGGGGTGCGAAGGTCCGAATCCGGCTCCAGCGCCGCCAGGTCTTTCTCCAGGTCTTTTATCCGGCGCCGGATGCTCCGCCGGTCGGCGTTCTCCAGGTGCTTCCGCAGGGCAGACCTCCTCCGGGCCAGCCGTCCGGCATCCTCGACCTCCCCGAGGATGGTAAAGATGTCTTCTTCGAGCAGCGGCCCGTACTCTTCGGGCAAAAGCTCCCAGCTCTCCAATACTCCTCCCTGGAGCGCGGCGAGCCGCTTCATCTGGGGCGCGGCGACCCGGTCCGTTCTGGAAACCCGGCCGAGCTCCCGGATGTTTTCCCGGGCCCGGTTCCGCAGTTCCCGGCGGCGGTTCTCCTTGCGGTCCAGCAACCGCTTGCCCGTGTAAACGGCGCCGGTTCCGAGCAACGCCGCGAGAAGGTAGGTACCCTCGACGGCCGCCATGGTCCCGAGCCCGGCGAACGCGCCGAACGGGGCTACGCGGAAGAGGGTTTGCGAGAGGTTACGCTTTCTAGCCACGGGGCTCCTCCCCGCCGTCCCCGTCTACCGATTCCGCTTCTTCGGTCGGAGGTTCTTCGGGGACGGGCGCGTCGGGACCGGGCTCGAGGGACTCCGGCTCCCGGAGTCCCATCTGGACCTCCATCTCCTCCAGCTCCCTTTCGGCGTCGAGGCGCTTTATGTCTACCTCGGCGGCGGCGATCTGGCGCTCCGTGTCGGTCATGCCGAGTTGCCCTACGGCCTCGGCCTCGTAGGAAGCCTGCCGGATAGACTGCCGGGCCTTGTCCAGGTCTCGGGAGGAGTCGGAGAGGGAAATGTTGGCCCGGGCTTCGTTAGCCGAACGCATCGCGCGGGCCCGCTGGTGCTCTTCCATCAGGGAGGCCCGCTCCCGCACGAGGTCGTTGTAGCGGCGCTCCTGCTCCCGGAAAGACTCTTCCATTTGTTGCGAGTTCTGGCGGGCCTCTTCGAGGCGACCCTCGATCTCGGCCAGGCTGTTCTGCGCCTCTTGTTTTTGTTGGACCAGCTCGACGGCGGCCTCCCGCTGGCCCCGGCGTACCAACTCCTGGGCCTGGCGTTCGCGGGCGGTTATGGTCTTCTGTTTGGCGACGGCGTCGTTGGCGAGCATCTTCTCGTAGGCCATCGTGCGCGCCGCCGCAACCTGGAGCTTCTTCAGGTTGTCCAGCTCATCCTGGACGGCATTCTCAAGGAGTATCTCCGGGTTGCGTTGTTCGACCCCCGAGAGAAATCTCCCGAAGAAACCGCGAATGGCCCTAGTAAAACGTCCCATACGTGCCGCTACCCCCGGCGGTAGAAATTTTTAGCGTACGAGACGATTATAGCACCGGTGCCGGATCTTCCGATCAAGGCTATCGCGCGACCCGGTAGTGGTTCTGCGGAGTACGGCCGGCGAGCACCACGGCCGGGGCGTTGGGCTCGAACGCCGCCTCCAGCGCCTTACCGGCTGCCGCCAGCAGGCCTTCGGCCGAACGGGCGTCGCGCGGGTAGATCGCAGCCCCGGCGAGGCTGTGGCGCGCCCCCAGGGAAGCCGCGACGGCCAGGGCCCGGCCGGCGGCGCTCTCGACCGACCGCTCGTCGACGCCGCTCAGGACCATCCCGAATACGTTTCCTCCGCCGAGCAGGATCGGCTCCGCAATCCTGTCGCGCACCCGGCCGAGCAACAACTCCGTGTTCCCGATCCCCCGTCCGGGATCGACGAGGATCACCGCGACCTGCTCCTCCCTGCCGGCCGAGATCTCACCCTCCACCACCTCTAGCAGCATCGAGCCGTCTTCGTCGGTGGCGTATTCTTCGAAGCCGCCCGCAGCGACCCGGGCCGCGGCGAGCACCAGGCCCCCGACCAGAGCCAGAACAACGAGCCGGAAGAGCGCCAACCCCGCGTCGCCGGCCAGCCCGGAAAGGAGATCCGGCATAACGGCCAGGAAGTAGACGAATATCGTGGCTCCCACCGCGGCGAGGCCTATACTCCAGACCCCGTGCAACGCGGCGAACAAGAGCAGCGGAAAGTACAGGACGTGTAGCTCGCTCGACACCCCGCCGCTAAAGAAGACCATCAACCCGACGAGCGCCGCGTAGAGGACGTAGGCCCCGGCGACGAACTCGTCGGTAAAGAGCTGCGCCGGGAGCAGCAAGACGACCCCGGCCGCCGTGATCCCGGCGGCGGCGACCAGGTAGAAGAGTATGTACGAGACGGCGGGCTCGTAGAAGCTCGCGTGCACGAGCAGCAGGGCCGCAACGACCAGCCCCAGATACAGCAAGGAAAAGATCCTCAACATCCGGGTGTTGCGCTGGTAGTTGATCGTGCCCGCCATGTTGGGAGTATCATATGTGCATTCAGGCACTCTCGCCACCCGGAGGTAAGAAGATGGACCAGCTAGACAACCCCTACACTTTTCTGGAAAGCTACAAAGTGCACGACGTCC
This sequence comes from Rubrobacteraceae bacterium, assembly GCA_050331175.1. Taxonomy (GTDB): domain Bacteria; phylum Actinomycetota; class Rubrobacteria; order Rubrobacterales; family Rubrobacteraceae; genus SIRX01. Next base: position 43,779 of record JBHJHC010000001.1, read on the forward strand.
ACGGAAACGAGATCGGCAAGGTAGAGGATACCGTGTACGACGCCCCGGCCGACGTGCTCAAGTACATTATCGCCGACGGACGCCCCATACCGGCCGACCGGATGGAGGTCCACGCCGACGATCAGAGCGTCTCCGTACCCTACGACGCCGAGACGGTCGAGTCGGCGCCGAAGCTGAGACACTTCTCCGGCGAGTTCGACGAAGCCCTCCACCAACACTACCGGGACCCCGGCTAACAGCGGGCCGGCCGTCGTTTCGCGGCTCGCAATCCTGATCCTCGGGCTGTTCCTGGCCGCGGGATGTTCGGGGGGCGGGGACTCCGGGCCCCGCGACGAAACGCCGGAGACTACTTCCTCACCGGAAACAACGGAGAACGTAACAACCGGGGACGAGATGGAGATAGAGCGGCTCACCACCGGTACGGACGGGCTCCGGCGGCCGCAGGTGGTCGTGGCGTCTTCGGCTGGTGCGCTCTCGGAGGCGACCGGCGTCTCGGTTCCGGATTCGGGAGAAGGGACGTACCTGGCGGCTTTCTGGGGCGAGCAGCCGACCGGCGGCTATACGGTAGAGATCCTGTCCGCCCGAACGGAGGAGGACCGGATAGTGGTGCGGCTCGCGCTCGGAAGGCCCTCGCCGGACGCGATGGTGAGCCAGGCGCTCACCTACCCGTACGCCGTGGCCGCGCTCCGGGAGGAGGTTCCCGAAGATAGAGACTTCGTGCTGGTCACAAAGGCCGGCGGCGTCCTCGATTGGCCGGTGCGCCGGTTATAGGACCCGGGTGTAGAACGCGTAGAGGCTCTTGGGGCCGGCGGCGCCCGCGCGTATAATCCTGCCGTGGCCAAAGAGATCGCGGACGTTCGGGGCAGGATCGAGAGGTTGCGGGAGGCCCTGCGCCACCACAACCGCCGCTACTACGTGGACGACGAGCCCGAGATCTCCGACGCCGAGTACGACGCCCTCTACGATGAGCTTGAAAGCCTCGAAGAGGCGTATCCCGGGCTCGTAACCCCCGACTCGCCTACCCGCCGCGTCGGCGGCGAGCCCCTGGAAGAGTTCGAGGAAGTAGAGCACAGCGTGCCGATGCTCTCTCTAGCGAACGCCCGTAAGATCGAGGACCTTAGGGAGTGGGATGCCCGCGTCCGGCGCCTGCTCGGCGGAGACGAGGAGCCGCAACTCCGCTACGTGACGGAGCTCAAGATAGACGGCCTCGCGGTCTCCCTGCGGTACGAGAACGGACGATTCGTACGCGGAGCGACGCGGGGCAACGGCACGGTAGGCGAGGACGTGACGCAGAACCTCCGCACGATCCGGGCCATCCCCGAACGGCTGGACAAAAACCCGCCGGAGGTACTGGAACCCCGGGGCGAGGTGTACGTCGGGCTGGAGGAGTTCGAACGGCTCAACGCCCGCCGCGAAGCCGCGGGCGAGAGAGCGTTCGCAAACCCCCGCAACCTGGCCGCGGGGTCTATCCGGCAGCTCGACTCCCGGGTAACCGCGCAGCGGCCCCTGACCCTCTTTCTCTACGGGGTGGGAGAGGGCTACCCGAACTACGGGAGCCACTCGGGGGCCCTGGCCGCCCTCAAGAGCTACGGCCTGCGCGTCAACCCCTACGAGGTCCACGACGACATCGAGTCGGTTGTAGAGGAGTGCGGGCGGTGGGCGGCGAAACGGGAGGCGGTCGGCTACCAGGTCGACGGCGTGGTCGTGAAGGTGGATTCCCGGACCCAACAAGAGGCCCTGGGCTCGGTACAGAAAGCGCCGCGGTGGGCCATAGCCTACAAGTTCGAGCCGCTCGCGGGCCGGACGAAGCTGGAGGGGATCTGGGTAAACGTCGGGCGCACCGGGGCCCTGACCCCGCAGGCAACGCTGGAGCCGGTCACCGTGGGCGGCGTGACGATCTCGCGGGCCACGCTCCACAACGAAGACTACGTCAAAGAGAAGGGTATTCTCGTGGGCGACACGGTGGTGGTAGAGCGGGCGGGGGATGTGATCCCTCAGGTGGTCCGTCCCATTCCCGAAGCGCGCACCGGCGCCGAGTCTGCCTTCGAGATGCCAACCGAGTGTCCCGTCTGTGGAGAACCCGTCTCCCGCCCGGAAGGCGAAGCCGTAACCCGCTGCATCAATACCCGCTGTCCGGCGCAGGCCCTGGAACACATTATCCACTGGGCCTCAAAGAGCGCGATGGACGTAGACGGCCTCGGAGAGAAGCTCGCGGCCCGGCTCTTCGACCTCGGCCTCATTAAAGACGTGGCCGAGGTCTACGAGCTGGAGGCCGGACAACTCGTGCCGCTCGAAGGCTTCGGCGAAAAGAGCGCGGAGAACCTGATCCGGGCCATCACAAAGAGCAAGGAGCAACCCTTTCCCCGTGTCCTCTACGCCCTCGGAATCCGGCACGTCGGGGTGGTAACGGCGGGCCTCATAGCCGAACGTTTCTCCGGTGAAGACTTGTTGGAAAGTGTCTCCGTGGAAGCGCTGGCGGAGATAGACGGTATCGGGGAGGTCGTGGCCCGCGCGGTCGTCGAGTACTTCACCCTCGAAGACAACCGGGATCTCGTGCGGCGCCTGATGAAACTTGGTCTGAACTTCGGCTCCGTAGGACCGGGACCCGCCGGGGGACCGCTCGCCGGGAAGCGGGTCGTGGTAACCGGAACCCTGGGCCAACCGCGGAGTTACTTCGTAGAGCGGATCGAAGCCGCCGGAGGAACTTTCACCTCTTCCGTCAGCAAGAACACCGACTACGTGCTGGCCGGTGAGGAAGCCGGCTCGAAGCTGGAGAAAGCCCGCGAGCTCGGGGTTCCTGTCCTGGGCGAAGAGGATTTCGAGGGACTGGTTACTTGATCCTGGTCAAAGGTCTCCGGCGCGTCCGGTGGCGCGCGGGGGTCGAGAGCGGCCTCCGAACTACCTGGGAGCTCGGCAAGATCATCTTCCCCGTAACCGTCGCGGTCTCGGTTTTGCAGTACACGGTCTTCTACGACGCGCTGCTCTCGGGTCTCACGCCGGTTATGTCCCTGCTCGGGCTTCCCAACGAGGCGGACGTTCCGCTCGCCCTGGGCAACCTGCTGAACCTCTACGCCGCAATCGGGGCGATCCTGACGATAGAGCTGACGGTGAAGCAGGTGTTTATCCTGGCGCTGATGCTGAGCTTTTCCCATTCGTTGCCGGTCGAGTCGGCGGTGTGCCGGCGGATCGGGGTGAGCGTGAGCCTGGTCGTCGGGGTTCGCGTCGCGCTCGCGGTGGCCGGCGCAGGCGCGGTAAACCTCTTGTGGGGCGGAGGCGAGGAGATCGCCCGGTACGGCCTGGCACCCGTCCGGCAGGCGGAGCCCTCGGGGTAGGTGGAGATCTCCGCGAACGCCTTCCAATCGGTCGTGGTCGGGATATTCCAGCTCGCCCTGATCGTCTTCCCGGTTATGGTGATGATCCAGGTTCTCAAAGACCTCGGCCCGCTCGGAAGGTTCGCGGCGGGGATGCGGCCGCTGATGGGTCTTTTGGGCATCGCGCCCCGGGGAGCGGTCACGATGGCGGGGGGCCTGGTCTTCGGCCTCGCCTTCGGGGCCGGCGTGATAATGGAGCAGGTGCGGGAGCAGAAGTTTACGAAGCGGGAGATTACGCTCATGATCCTTTTTCTTTGCGCCTGCCACGCCGTCATCGAGGACACGCTCATCTTTATCCCGCTGGGCGTGGACGTCTTGCCCCTGCTCATCATCCGCCTGCTGGCGGCCGGGGCGCTGACGGTACTCGTTGCCCGCCTGTGGCGCGAAACATGAGCGGATCGTGCTGTATTAAAGCGGGCGGATTTAGGGTAACCTTGTTTTGTCCAGAGAAAGGAGAGCAGTAAATGAGCGAAAGCAGTCCGTTGCAGACCGACCGGGGAACTACGATTATAGAAACTCCGGTGGTCTCCCAGGTAGCCGGTATCGCGGCCCAGGAAGTTCAGGGCGTGCAGATGGGCGGCTCCGGTTCCCGCGCCGTCGGTGGTTTACTGGAGAGCGTAACCGGTGGCCCCGGAGGAGGCCAGCAATCTACCCGCGGGGTAGTCGTCGAAGTCGGCGACGAAGAAGCCGCCGTTGACCTGGACATGGCCGTGGAGTACGGCAATTCCGTACCGCAAATTTCAGAGGCTGTCCGCCGCAACGTTATAAACCGGATCGAGAACCTGGTGGGCCTCCGGGTCACGGAGGTCAACATCACGGTTAACGACGTCCTGTTCCAGGATGAGGGCTCGCAACCGGAACGCCAGGAGGAAGTCGAGGAGTAAGCCCGAGAGCAAGAGCAGAAGAACTAAAGCGTCTACAAACTCGTAATTCCGCACGGAGAGGAACGCCACCTCTCCGTGCTTTGCGTTCCGTCCCTACCTCCACGACTCCGCAATACGGTTCCGTACCAACCTCTCCGACAACCTTCGGGTAGCGCCCGGCATCTCTAACACGCCCATCCGCACCACGAGGCCAGGCTCTGCCAGGCTCTGCCAGGCTCGTAAAGCCTGAATTTACCCTTCTCAAGAAAATTTTTGCCCCAACCTCTTGACCCGGTAAAGCTCGTATGATACATGTTTCTTTATAAGAGACACGTTCGTAATACGCAACAGGGTTAATAGCTTCGGTTCGTACGAAATAGAGGAACGTAGGCCCGATGGGCGTTAGTTATCAGGATGGGGTTGTGAGCTCGTTGGGAAAGCGAACGGACGGCGGTTTTTGGGGTGCCTTCGGGGTTTCGTTTACCCCGGGTCGGTAGAACTGGAGGTTAGTGGTGGAAAACAGGGCCAGCATCGTAGTAATCGGGGCGGGGATCGTCGGTTGCAACGTGGCCGACCACCTGACACAGCTCGGTTGGCGGGACGTTGTGGTCGTGGATCAGGGGCCGCTCTTTGAGGCGGGTGGGTCTACTTCCCACGCGCCGGGGCTCGTGTTCCAGACGAACCCCTCAAAGACCATGACCGAACTGGCGAAATACGGTGTCAAGCGCGCCTCGGAGCTAGAGCTGGACGGCCAGCCGTGTTTCTATCCCGTCGGGGGCATAGAGGTCGCCGCCACCCCCGAGCGGTGGCAGGACCTCAAGCGCAAACACGGGTTTGCGGCATCGTGGGGCTTGGAGCCCGAGTTGCTCTCGCCGGAGGAGTGCGCCGAAAAGTCGCCGTTGCTGGACCCGAAGAAGATCCACGGGGGGTTCTTCGTGCCGGACGACGGGATAGCCAAAGGCGTCCGGGTTTCCGAGGCGGCGGCGCGGCAGGCCATGAAGAACGGCGCCAGTTTCTACGGCGAAACCGAAGTCATAGACATCGAAGTAAAAGATGGCCGGGTACGGGCGGTCGAGACCTCCCGCGGCAGGATCGAAACCGAGCTGGTCGTCAGCTGCGCCGGGATGTGGGGGCCGAAGCTGGGCCGGATGGTCGGTATGCGGGTTCCCCTGGTGCCCATGCAGCACCAGTACGCCTGGACCACGCCGCTCGCGGAGCTCGAAGGTGAAGACCGGGAAGTGGTCCATCCGCTTCTCCGGCACCAGGACTTCTCGATGTACTTCCGGCATCAGGCCCGGCGTTACGGCATCGGGGCGTACCGGCACCGTTCGATGCCCATCTCCGCCGACGACATTCCGAAGTACGAAGACGCCGGGGTTATGCCCTCGATCATGGAGTTCACCCCGGAGGACTTCCAGCCCTCGCTGGACGAGGCTCGCAGGATGCTCCCCGCGCTAGAGAACGTGGAGATAGACGCGCCGATGAACGGGCTCTTCTCCTTCACGCCGGACGGCGGGTCGCTCTTGGGCGAGTCGCGGGAGGCAAAGGGATTCTGGGTCGCGGAGGCCGTGTGGGTCACGCACGCCGCCGG
>JBHJHC010000002.1:0-2798 GCA_050331175.1 Rubrobacteraceae bacterium
ACTGTCCAGCGTGCGGCAAACACGAGAAGTATTCGGTGGTGAAGGCCCTCGGCAAGGGCGGTTGCCTGGTCGCCGACTGTCGCCTCGCCGGCAGCTCCGACGTCTTCGTCATGCTCGCGGACCTCGAAGGCCTCGACTTCCAGTCGGACTTTCTGGCCCTCCTGCAGAGAAGCTACGAGCTGCTCGGCCTAGAGGACGAACCGGCCGGGTCTTCCTCGAAGTCTTCCTCCGGCGGAGAGAAGAACGACGGCCGGGACACCGGTGAGAAGGGAAAGGACTCGCCGCGCACGATGTCGGTTTCGTCCGGCCCCGGCTCGAAGAACGCACTATCGGCGCAGAGCCCGGCTAACGGGAGCGCTGCCAGCAACGATGCCCAACAAGACTTAGATTCCCTCCTGGAGCTTGCCTCGAAGGTCTACGAGAGGATACTGCAGATTTGTCCGCTCGAGAGCCGGGACCGAACCTATCTCAGGGAAGAGCGCGGCATCTCGAACGAGACGATCCGCAAAGCGCGCCTCGGCACCATGACGCCTCCGAGGGCCCGGAAGGTCAAGGCCCAGCTCGAGCGCGAGTTCGGGCGCGAGGAGCTGTTGACGGTCCCCGGCTTCTCCCAGGACGAAAAGGAGGGCCGGCTCAAGTTCACGCTCACGGGCAGCTACATACTCATACCCTACCACGACGCTCGGGGGCGGGTTACCACTATCGAGGGCCGTTGCGTGGGGGAGCCGCCCGAGGGGATGGGCAAGTACGTTTCCCTCCGGAGGGCGGGCAACCACCTCTACGTCCCTCCGGGCTATGAGGCTGGAGACCTCAAGGCCGTCACCGAGGGGGTGATGGGCTCCCTGGTCGCCGCAGACAACGGTCTTCCCGTCGGCTCGATCATGGGCTGCGAACGCTTCAAGGCGAGTCCTTCGCCCGAGATGCTCGACGGCGCAGCCGGCGATCCCCTCCTCGAGCTGAAGGGTGCGGACTTCAAGGGACGGACGTTCCCTTACATCCCGGACCCCGACTACCGCGAAAACCCGAACGTACTCCGGGCGGTCCCCAACGCCGCCCGCTGGCTGGCGGAACCCCAAAACGGAAAGGCTGCTGTCTGCCTCCTGCCCGAAGGGGCGGACCTCGATGAGTGGCTGCTTCAGATAGAGCGTGACGAACGTAGCGCCCGGTTTGACGAGCTATTGGCCGCGGCAAGCCCATCCGAAGACGTCGGTTCTCTGCCAGCGGCTTCTCCAACTGTCGGAGAAGCCGACGTAGAGAAGAAAGACAATGGCACCGCCAATGATCCCGTCGAGGGTAAAGAAGGAGAAGACGATAACAACGGCACCGCCGTCCTTACTGGACGTGATGTAGAAACCCCTATGACAGCCGATACCCCTGTAGCAGGACCAGGTAAAAACGGCCGGGCCGTGCTTACGGCCGAGGACGTCATGGGCAGCGCCCCAAATGATACGTCCACGGGTGGCGCCCGCAGTTCTTCTAAAAGGAAGCCGGGAGGGGCTGCCGGCAAACGGAAGACCAAGACAAAGAATGAGACCGGGGACGAAACCAAAGCCAAGGCCAAAGGTGGGCAGGAAGCCCCGCAGCCGGGACTTTGGGAAGAGGGATCCGGGGACGCTGGTGGCGGCGAGAGCCGGTCCCGTACGGGTCGCCCGGCGGTCTCGGCCGGAGCCCGGAAAACCCGCGACGAAATCTACCGGGCCATGATCGAGCTGCTCCCGCCAAAGGACGATCACCTGGACGCCCTGGAGAAGAAGGGCGTCATGCGCGAGGCGGCGGCGGTTGGGCGCTTCGCCTCCCTGGGCGCCAAGAGCGCTGGGGAGGTAGCTTCGAAGCTGGCCGAAACCTTCGGGGCCAAGAGGCTCGTTTCCGTGCCCGGTTTCGAGCTCGACGGCAACGATAACGTCCGGCTCTCGATGGCTTCCGGCGGTGCCCCCGACGACTCTCAGGAGTACCTCCTTTTACCCTGCTTCGACGCCAAGGGTAAGCTGGCCGGCCTCGAGGGGCTCGCCTACGACGTAAAGAGCGGGGAGCTGGAAGTGGAAGAGACCGTACCGCTAAAGGGTGCTGGTAGCCACCTCTACGTTTTCGCTCCATATAAGCCCGATCAGTTGGAGGGCATCTGCGAGGGGCCGCTCGGTGCCCTGCTCGCAGCCTCCGACGACGTGGTCATCGGGGCGACCGGCGGCTTTCGCCGCTACAAGGCGGCCTCGGGAGCAGGGGAAGGCCGTCAGCCCGTCGACGCGGTCTTGCCGGAGCTTGAGGGCGTGGATTTCGGAGAACGCCAGATCGCCTACGCCCCGCGGTCGGGGTCGAACCTTGCAGAGGCCAACGCCCGCTACCACGAGGTAGAGCCCGCGGCCCGCTGGCTAGTCGGGCGGCAGAACGGAAGCCCCGCCATAGTTGGACTCGCAGAAGATAGCGCGGTCGCGGGCGTGGACCCACCGACCTCGCTCGGCGAGTGGATCCTGTCCCTTGATGCGAAAGACACCGAGCTTCGTCTCCGGGAGCTGTTTCCCGAAGCTCCCGCTACCGGAGACGACCAGGCGGAAGGAGACCACACAGAGGGGGGCGAACAGGCCGGGACCGGAGACAAACCCAAAGAGGATCCGGGACCGGCGTTGCCGCCAACGTTGGTCTACGGGGCGGTGGGGGTGGCCGCCGCTATCGCGGCCGTGCTAGATCTCCTCATACTCCGCCTCAGCGAGTTCGCCGGCTACGTGAGCGTTGGTCCGGAGGGTGATTCGATGCTCTACGCCGGGGTGCTCGGGCCCGTGAGGGAGCTTGCGGATTCCGCCCCG
>JBHJHC010000003.1:0-9933 GCA_050331175.1 Rubrobacteraceae bacterium
GAGATACCAAAGGTTCTGACTACCTCCTTGCGAGGGATACCGCGGTCCACAGCGTCTAACACTTTCAGCCTGAGATCGAGCGAGTAAGCGTTCATCGTGGTAGTTTCGCATGACCATCATCTGTTGTGCAAGGCGCTCTAAGTAGCCTATCCGCCGTACATTCTGTGAATTCCCCCTCACGAAGCCAGCTTAACACCACCCGGCGGATTTGTATATACGGAAATCGGATCATCTTTCAGGCGCCGAGCCCAACCGTTGGCGTAAGACCCTGAGCAGGAAGAGCGGGTTGCCGACCACGTAGCGCCGCCAGAGGCGTCCGGGTTCGACCAGCAGCCGCGCCAACCACTCGAAGCCGTTGTCGGTCAGGATCCGGGGTCCCCGGCGCAGCTCGCCGGACACATAATCGAAGACGGCCCCGCCGGTAAGCGCGACGCGGACGTCTATCCGGGACCAGTTTTGCATGAGCCACCGCTCCTGGAGCGGCATCCCGAAACCAAGCACCAGAATGTCCGGGGAAGCAGCGTTTATCTTCCCAACAACCGCCTCGTTCTCCGGGCTCCCGGCGGACTGGTCGAAGTAGCCGTGATGGGTACCCTCGATCCTCAGGTCCGGGTAACGTTCTTCGAGCCGCTCTCCCGCCTTGCGGGCGACGCCGGGCCGCCCCCCCAGGAAGTAGAAGGAGAAACCTTCGGAGGCGGCGAAAGCGGCGAGCTTCCACATCCAGTCGGCGTACGTGATGCGTTCCGGTATGCGGCGGCCCAGGATCCGCGCCGCGAGCATCACACCCGCCCCGTCGCAAAAAACGACCTCGGCGCCGTTCAGAAGGTTTCGCAGCCCGCGGTCTTTGTAGGCCAGGTTCAGGCAGTGGACGTTGGCGTTGAGGACGAGGGCGTGCCCGGCTTGCCGGATGTAGTCCCGGATCTCCGCGTGCAACCCGCCGACCGTTACTGGATCCACGCCGACCCCGAGGACCCTTATTCGCTCTCTAGAACGTCCCACAGCTTCTTTTCTATCTCCTTGAACCTGGCCTCCCAGGAGTTCTCGCGGGCGAGTTCTATCCTGACCCGGACCTTCTCTTCGGACTCCAGGCTCTCCAGATCCTGCAAGGTTTCCACGAACTCCTCCGGATTTTTGGCCAGATATACGTAGTCCGCGAGGGCCTCCAAAGCCGGGAGCGGGCTCGCCACCACGGGTTTGCCGGTGGCCAGGCACTCGTAAGTCTTGGCCGGTGAAATGCCGCGGGTGAGCCGGTTGTCGAGGTAGGGAAGCAGAAAGGCATCCACACCTCTGAGCACTGCGGGTAGTCTTTCGTGCGAGACTTCCTCCCGGTAATCAATGCCGGGCGTGGCGAGGAAATCCCGCTCTACCCGGCCCGCCTCACCGACAATCCGAACCTCGAAACCCGCCTCCGCAACCAGCTGCAGGGCAGCCAGGTCTATGCGTTCGCGGCCCAGATGCCCGAAGTAGCAGACGGTATGCGGCCTGCCAACGGGACGTTCGTCTTGCAACGTCTCGAACTGCTCGCAGTCTACGCCCGGGCCGCTCGGGAAAGCGTCGGGGCGAATAGGGCGCACCTTCTCCAGCAGGGAGGGCGAAGTACAGGAAACGAGGTCCGCCCGGCGGAGCAGTTCGCGTTCGGTGGCGGCTATGTCTCCTGGCACGCCGGGAAAACCTTCGTAATCCTCCGAGCAATCGTAGTACAAAAGCCGGGGCTGGAGGGCGGAGATCAGGGCCAGCGTCGTCCGGGTCGGCGGGTAGGCGATCACGATCGGCGCTTCCCCGGCGATCTTCAGGAGGTCTCGCGCAACGCGGAGCACGAAGAGCTTGCCGTTGAGGCGCCGGAACACCTCCCAGGTGGGCGGGGCTACGAGCGGAGAGTAGACCTTCAGGTTCGGTTCATCCGGCAACTTCTTGCCCCCGCCTCCCGAGCGCCGGAGCCGGTCGAACACTTTGCGCAGGGTTCCCCGGCTGGGCCGGGGCGTCGCGAGGCCCGTGGTCTCGACGAAGACCGTCTCGTAGCCGGCCCGGGCAAAGCGGGTGGCGAGTATCTGGTGCCGCTGCCAGAGGAAGCTCCAACGGATGCCGGACAGCATGATCACCGGCGGCTTTCTAACCCGCATCGTCGGCAGCTTTGTTCTCCCCGCTCCCCACGAGGGCCTGGATCCCCCCGGTCCGCGGCACCGGGGTCTCGTCGTAGATACGGTCGAGACCGAAAAGCGCCAGGATCTCAACGGCCCTTGCGGCCTGGGAGTTTTCCACCGAACCCGTCCAGCTATCTACCGGACGATCCCCGAGGACTATGGCGCTCTCCCGACGGCTCAGGGCGGACGGCCGCCCGGCGCCCCGGTAGGCATCCCCGTCCGGGTCTTTGCCGAGGAAAGCGTAGAGGTCTTTGATCTCTTTTTCGGGATTGATACAAAGGTTCTCGTAGAAGACCAGGTGAAACGCGCCGCGTTCGAGCTGCCGGAGCGCCACGTAGTTCTCGATGCACCAGAAAAAGACGCTGCGCTCGAAGGGAGTCCGGGCGGCCTGTATCTCCTCCACGAAGGGAGAGAGGTGGTCTTCCACCAGATCCTGCTGTTGCATCGTGTCGTCGAGTATGTCCTTCCAGCCCAGCTTGAGCCTGGAATCAGTTACGGCACAGGGATGCCGCAGCATCAGGACCACGGGCATTTCGGGAAAATTGGCGTTCAGCCAGCCCAGGAGCAAGCCGGCTCTAATGTCCTTGATCAGACGGCGCCGGACCACGAGCTTCCGGTTGAAACGGTCCGTCCAACCGTTCCTCAGCCGGCCGGAGAGTATCTTCCGCGCCGGCTCCAGGAACTCTTCCCGCCGGTCTCCGGGCCTCAGGTATTGCCGGCGCCGATAGTTCCTGCAGAGGCCCACCCTGTCCGGGTAGAACGGCTCGAATATGTAACGGTATTCGTTGCCGTAATTGATAATCTCCGACAGCCAGGTGGTTCCGCTGCGGCCGCTCCCGGCCAGGAACACCGAGTTTCGGTAGTCCCGGTCCAGGTCCACGTGGAGGAGACCGAGCACCCGCTCTCCGGCCCGGCGCAGGCGGTTCGAAACGCCGGTCATTCCCTCGTGCTCCACCCGAGGTTGCGCCGGACCGCCAGCCAAAAAGAAGAAAGAAACTGGCGGTCGCTAGGGCTGAGCCCGAGCAGGATCAGTACCGCGGAAAAAGCTACCAGAAACAGCGGCGCGAACAGGATCAGGGCGGACACCCCTTCATAATCCGGCAAGATGCTGCGCGCCAGGTAAACCGCCGCCGTGGCGGCGAGCCCGGCGATCAGGGGTTTCACGTAGCGGACGCCGTAGGGCCAGAAGCCGAGAAAGCGGTGGACGAAGAACAGGCTCAGGGAGTTGGATACCACCAGTGCCGTTGCGGTGGCCGCGGCCGCTCCCAGGATACCGAAACTCGGGACCAGCAGAAAGTTGAGCACCACGGCGGTAATCGCGGAGCTAATGGTCGCGGTCATAACCATGCGCTGGTGGCCGGTCATGGCCAGGACGCGGGCCGTCGGACCTACCGACGAGTTGAAGAGCTGGGCCGCCGCGATTATCACGATCACCGGCCATCCTGGCAGGAACTCCTCCCTGAAGGAGAGCATGATGTCCTTCGAGAGCAGGGCCGTCACCAGGAAAAAGACCAGGGCTCCCGTAAACGTCCAGCGGGAGACGTCTTTGTAGAGGTAGCTCAAGTCCCGCGTGAGGCCATGTTGGTGGAGGCTGGAGATCATCGGCGAGAAGATGCCGGCGAAGGCGATCAAGACCAGCGTCGAGAGCGAGGCCGTCCGGGAGGCGGCGTCGTAGATGCCGACCTCCCGCACCCCGGCAAAGATACCTAGCACGAGCACGGCGGTCCACAGGTTTATGTACTGCGTGAAGTTAGCGATGATCATGGGTCCAGAAACCGCGAAGAGCGCCCGACTTTCGTACCGGGGCTTGACTCCCCGATCCAACAACTTCGGGAATATCTTCCACAAGAAGTAGAGCGCCAGCGCCGAGCCGAGCGCCATCGAGAGTATGTAAGAGGCCACGGCCCCGAGGATCTCCACCCCGAAGAAGTAGAAGACGAAGATCAAAGCCAAGTTCGCCAGGGGTCTTAACACCTGCTGTACAAGCGTCGCATATCTTACGGTCTGAAAGCCTTGCGTGGCCCAGAGTGTCATGCTCATGAGCGTGAAGAAAGGCAGGGCGAGCGAGAAGAGGCGGAACATAGCTTCGAGGAAGGGTTTGTCGAAGACCGTCTCGGCCAGAAACCCGGCCCCGAAATACAGTGAAGCAGAGAGCGCCAGGCTGATGCCAAACGTCACCCCGAGAGCCTGGATAATCGTGCCGCGCACCCTTTCCGTATCGCCTTTTGAGCCGTAATGTGCGACGTAGCGCACGACGCCGTTGTCCATGCCGAACTGCGAGAGGATGCTGGCAACCTGCACGAGCGTCGCCCCGAGCGCGTAGAACCCGAGCTGGGCCGGGCCATACATCCTGGCGAGGGCTACGTGCGTCGCGAACCCCAGAAAGCGGCCTACCCCCTGGCCGGCGGAGCTCATGCCGACGCCGCGGGCAATGCGGCCCACGTACTCGTCGTAACCTTCTTCCCTTCGGGGTTCCGGCCGGATTTTCAAGACGGGCTTCGGCTAGGGCAACAGTTCGTAGTCATGAAGCACGATAATAGTCTCTACGCCGAAAGGCTTCAAACAGAAAATCCGCTGGAGCCTACTCCAGCGGTATCCGCCACCTCATGCGCATTCGTTTTATTCTTGTATTCGCGGGCAGCCTTTACCGAGATAGCGGCTACGATAAAGAAGAGTAAGGTCGAGGATGGCAAGTACCAGTGCCACTCTGCAATAGATGAGACTAAATAAGTCACCTCCGCAGCAGCCAGTCCCGAGAGAACTATTCGCTGCCCACCGGAGGAAAGCCACGCCGCCCTCATAGTGTAGCCGGCCAACAACCCGGCGAAACCGACCAGTGCCAGAAAGGCGAACACGCCAGTCTCTGTACCCTGCTCCAGGTAAACGTTGTGGACTTGCTTTACACCCTCGAAGCCAGAACGATCTTCTAGCCAGGTGAATTGAAAAGTTCCGGCCCCCGTACCTAAAAACGGGTGCTGCTTCCACTCTTGCCAGGCGACCTGCCAGTACTCACTCCTGAAACCTATGCTAAGCGAGGCAAGTCTCTGGGTAGGATTTTCGGTGTCGGTGGGGTTGCTAAGTAGCGAGTCGTAGGCTTGCTGCGCCCCGCCATACTGCTGAATCACCGCAAAGGCGCCTACGCAGAAGAGCGCGATCACCCCGACGAGAAAGAGCCCCCCAACAGCCCGACGAGCTGTAGGCGCCAACTCGTACCGGTTGACCAACAAGGCATACCCAAATTGCAAGGCAAACGCCGCCGCGAGCGTCACGATGAGGTCGCCCTGAAACGTCGCCCCATCGGCCAGCTTCTGCTGTTCCGGCACATTAGCGCGTAGGAGACCTTCAAGGCTCTGTATGCGCCAGAGAAGCCAGGCCCCCGGAATAGACACGAGGATCAGGTTCGTAACCATCTGCAGCCGGCTGCTGGTGAGGATTACGAGGACCGCCAGTCCTACAACCAGAGACACGATACCCCCGCGAGAAAACGATAGATAGAGGATGGTAAGAAAAGCTAGGAGCAAAGCTGCGTAAATCCCGCGAACGACCGCATTTTTGGAGTCGGTTAGCCGCGCCAGTGTCAGCGTTACCCCCATACCCAGAACAACCGCCAGGGTGTTGGCATACTCCAGGGTCGAGTCTACCCTCACGGCATCGAGGGACGTAACCGGATATCCAACCGGGTTTATCTTTTGCAACAACCCGTAACCAGATACAGCGGCTACTGTCAAGATAGCGAAGTCCATTAGCGGGGGGATCTGCCGATTTGATGAAAGGGCGCCGAGCACCATAATAAAGGTCGCGAGGTACATAGAGGAGCGGAGAAATTCTCGCACGGTCTGGGCCTCGCTTATAGTCCAGATCATGGAGAGCCCTTTTATCCCGACGAGCACCGCCAGTAGGATTACCAGCACCCACCCTATTCTGGGTACGTCGAGGTAGTATCCGCGCACAAAGAGCGTAACCAGCAACAGCCCCAGTATCCCGGCGGCCACCGGCAGCCAAAGCTCATCTCTGTAGAGGCCGCTCCTGAGCATCCCGTAGACGGTCGTGGCCATCAGCAAGAGGAGCACGATAGTCTTGAAGATGGCCAGCCGACGGTTCGTGCGCCGCATCCTTGCCCGCTCTCGACTCTCCCCAAGCTCTGCCCGACGCAGCTTTTCGGTCACGAGGAACCCTCTGCACGGAAACGCCCAGACGAAAAGGCAAGCTGCTTGATGTGTAGATAGTCTAAGGACATCCGTTGAGCACCACGCCCAGTAAGTTTACTCCAGCCTCCAGTAGATCGTCGGTCGCCGCCCGGGCCGCACTCTTCGGGGTGCGGGTGGCGTGTACGATGAGCAGTACGCCATCGAAACCCTCGGAGAGCGTCGGGAACTTCAGCAGTCTACTAGCTACCGGCGCGTCGAGCAAAACCATCTCACGACTTTCTTGAAGCCCGCGCACCGCCTCCACAAACTCTTTGGATGCAAGATGGGTAGCGGGGTCCGGTGGCACGGGTCCGGTCGGCACCACCAGGAGCCCGGGTACGGGCGTAAACCCCGAATCTTCGAGCGATTTGTCACCCCCCAGGCTGCTGGTGAGACCAACGAAGTTGGGTTCGCCGAGCGCCCGGTGGAGATATGGGCGCTCCAGGTTGCAGTCCACGACCGCCGCGGTCCGTCCCAGGCCTGCCAGCGCGGACCCGATCCCCAAGCACACACTAGAACATCCAGTACCCGGTTCCGGACTGGTAACGACCACTCTGCGGGCTCTCTCCCGCAGGGAAAGCAGCCTGTTTGCCAACTCCTCGAAATGGGGTCTCAAGGGCGAATACGGGACCAGGAATTTTCTGGCACGTACGTCTTGCGCGATCCCCGTATTCATCTCAAACCTCTTCCTCTTCTTGCGGAGAGTAGTCGGGGATCAGGCCTAGAACCGGAGCCTGGAGCGTCAACTCCGCATCCCGCACCCCGCGCCAGCTTTGCGTGCGGCTTTCTAGCGACAGCGCTAGAGCTCCACCTGCCAGGAGTCCAACCGCGGCGGCTACCAGCGTATAGAGCAAGGGACGAGGCCTGGAAGGCTGCTCCGGCGGCGCGGCCCTACTCTGCACGCTGGCGGTCGCTGCTACAGAGCCTCCAACGAGGCGGTCGTTGAGTTGTTCCACACGCTCGACAAAGAGCGCGGCGTAGGTGTTGGCCGCGCGGGCTGCAACCTCCGCGTCCGGGGCGGAGAACTGTATTAGCAGCCCAGCATCTTCTCCGTCTTGCCGGGCAAACGTCTGCACTTCTTGCCGCTGTTCAAATCTTGCCGCATCCTCCCCCCATCTAGCCTGCCGCATAACCTCCGAATGAAATTCTTCCGTGTTCACAACCCTGAACACGCTGTCAACGAACGGCTCGGCATCCTGTCCCGAACTCAACTCTGTCTGAGGCATGACCCTGACTATCGCCTCCGCCTTGTAAACCCTTTCCTGAAATATACTGAAGGCCAGGGACGGGAGCACAAAAACCAACACGGCTCCCAACACCAAGACCCGCCGGCCCCACAACACGTGGAGCACCTCCCGAAGGGTGAAGTAATCCCGCTCCTCCCGTTGCCAATCGTATGGGCTAGTAGATTTCACTGTTCAGCACGGATTGTCGGTACATCTCAGGGTCTGTGTCTAGAAGGGCCAGTATAGCGGGAGCCTGCTCCGACGGGTTCCCCGCGACTATCTCGCGGGCCTCGGCGTAGCGTTCCTGCACCACCAGCGCGTCGGCGATAGATAGGTCTATAGACTCGATAAACTCTATCCTCTGCTGCCACTCGGGAGCATCCAGACTCCCAAGCCCGGCCAGTGCGAGCTCCCGGGCTGCCACTAGCGTCTGGACAGCTTCCTCCGGTTCGCCGGTGCGGATGTAGATACGGCCCAGATCGTAGAGCCCCTGAAGTGATACCGTTTCCGTCTCCCGGAGCTTCTCATACTGCCGTTTGGCGCCTTCTAGATCCCCTTGCCTCAGCAGCACCTGGGCCAGACCTGCGGACGCTTCGGTCGAATTAGGGTTTATCTCCAGCAGGTTTCGGTAGGTTTCCTCCGCCGCAGCATAATCATTTAACCTGGAGGCCTGTAACTGCGCCAACAACAAGTACGACGTGTAGTTGCGAGGGTCCCGCCTTATCGCCCTCCTGAGAGCATCCTCAGCCTCCTTGATCCGCCCCTGCCGCTGCAACAGCTGGGCCTCCTCCTGAAGTGGCTCTGAACTAAAGGGGGCGAGACGCGCCGCCAGTTGCACCTTCTCTATGGCACCCTCGAAATCCCCTCCAGCAACCAGTCGCTGCTGCTCATCGAGGTTTCGTTCCGCCATGTACAGCGATAACGCCAGCAAAACGAGCACCACGACCAGAAATCCGGCCGAAATCCTGGAAACTACACTCAAGGCATCCTCACCGTGCATGAGGATACCCGCAATACCCCCTGAATACAAGCAAAAAGGCGGGCTCTCTTTAAAGAGAGCCCGCCTTTTCTATAGGGAGCTATTACAGCTCTCTGTGCTATTTACCGGAACATCCTGCGGGCCAAGAGGCCACCGGCCACTAGCAGGGCACCAACACCGAGCGTCAGCAGCGAAGCGCCACCCGTATCAGGGAGCATTGCAACACCCTCGTGCTTCTCAGCAGGGGCATGGTACTCGTCAGCAGCAGCGTGCTTGTCGGCCGGGGCATGGTACTCGTCCGCGGCAGCGTGGTACTCGTCCGCGGCAGCGTGCTTGTCGGCAGCAGCCTTGTCCGCAGCCTCTTCCTTAATGACCTTCAGGGCCTCTTCGTAAGCGACCTCACCCTCCGCCACGCTCTCGGCGATCTGCTCGCAGAAGGCTATCTGCTCCTGCGTAACGTTCTGCGTGATGTTCGTGACGTTGGCGGCGTTCTGATCCTGATCAGAGTACTGGTTTCCGGCAGCAGCGTTGGCGTCACCAGAGGCGGCATCAGCGGTGCCCTCCTGGTTGGCGTCGACCGCGTTCAGGACGAGGGCGACGTCCTCATCATTGATCTCGCCATCACCGTTGAGGTCTACCAAAATGTTGGACAACAGGTCCGCGTTGACCACGAGCCCGCCCTGGATCGCGCCAACATCCTGCGCCTGCGCGGCTATGGCTCCCGCATCCCCAGACTCAGCAGCCGCCACGTTATCCTCGGCATTCTGCACGTTTGACTGGTCCTGCTCGTTCGCCTGCTCTACGGCCGCACCAACGTTCTGGTCGCCGAACTCGATAACACACTCTTGAAAGATGTCACCACTCGATACGTTCTGCGCCAGGGCCGGTGCTGCCGCCACCAGAACCATGGCCAGCATCGCCGCCAACAACATTAACTTCTTCAACTTACGAACCTCCTTCTTGGCTCTTCTCTGCGCCCATACAGGGGCACTTAACAACTACAGCATCTTGACACCAAAGCTCCCGGCTGTCAACCCAAATACTCCGATTTGTTCACTTTTTTTCGCTTCTTCTTAAAATTTCTTAATGCTCTGCTTCGCGGAGCATGCCGATCCGCCAGTTTTCCCGTCTACAAACCTGCACGAAAAGAGGGGCCCCGTAAAGGACCCCTCTTCCGTGTTTCTCGTTGCTATACCTCTATGTTTTGCTTAATCGTCGTCGCCATCCTCATCAACGTCGATGTCGAACCCAAGAGCGAAAAGTATGTTGCTCAAGAGATCGAAGTTGGCCGCATCAGCATCCTGATCCGCCTCAACGTCCTGATCCTGGAGATTGATGGCACCAGCGTCACCAGACTCGGCCTCAGCCTTGTTGTCCTCAGAGTTCTGATAATTGAACTG
>JBHJHC010000004.1:0-4388 GCA_050331175.1 Rubrobacteraceae bacterium
GATGGACTGCACGTGCCTCACGACGACCGTCTTCCGGGAGTTCGGCTACGAGCTGCCGGACATGCCCACGGAAGTATGGAGCTACGGCGAGGAGGTCACGGGCGAGCTTCAGGCCGGCGACGTTCACGTCTGGGGAGATCCGGGAGATGGGACCGGCGGCCACGTGGCTATCGACATGGGCGACGGAAACATCGTCCACGCGAACATGGCGACCATGACCACGAGCGTAGCGCCCATGTACGACGACCCGAACTATATGGGGGCCAGGAGGCTCGTCGGTTGACCTTGGATCGAATCATCGCAAGTGTAAAGGGGGTTGGAACATGAGCACGCTACCGCGCGACGGTTTTGCCGGCCGGGGCGGGGGCACTCGCCGCAAGCCGCTCATTATAGGGGGGGTCGTACTCGCCCTGATCGTCGTCTGGAGCTACGGCGTGCTCTCCTACGGTGGCGGGGAGCAAGCAAAGAGTACGTCGCCTCAGGGCGGCGGGACCACCACGGAGCAGACCACAGCTTCAGCGGTTCCCGACGAGCCGGCCTACGCGGAGGGTGGTAGCACCAACGGTATCCCCGACGGCGACGACGGTGGTAGCGGAAGCGCTAACGGAGGCGGTGGTGCCGGCCAGGGTTCTTCCGAAGGTGGAAGTAGTGGTGCTGGCGACTCTGACCCGGGCGCTAAAGGGGAACAGTCTCATTCCCACGATCACTCGGAAGGGGCGACAAACGAGCCCGGCAGCTACGATCCTCTGGGTACCGGCGCCTCAGAAGGCGACCTGGCACCCATAGACGAGGAGCGTCTACGCTTCGCCGCCGGGAATTACATCTCGGCCGCCTACGGCTACTCCGGGGACGATAAGGACGCCTACAACCAGGGCGTAGGGGCCACCGTGGTCTGGCCGGACTTCTTTGACTCCGAAGGCTCCTCGGAGACCGAGCGTTACGCCGAACAGGTGAAAGAGAGCGGCACGAAGAGCGGCGCCGCACTTACCGAGTTCGAGACCCTGGAGATAACGGAGGACCGGGCCACGGCCTACGCCTACTTCGAGACCGGGTCCGGCTACACGAAAAATGGTGGTCTCTCGGGCGAGACGCAAGCCTACCGCCAGAAGATGATCCTGGCCCGTACCGGTGCAACCTGGAAGGTGTTGGGCGTCGAAAAAATAGAGGAGGTTAGCTGAACATGATCTTCGTTGATGTGCTCCAGGTGCCGGTGCTTGTGTCCGTCCATACTGGCTTCGTAGGACTGGCCGGGTCGTTTCCGGCTCTGGTCCTCGCCCAGGCCGACTACGGCTTCTTCGGGCCCGTGATCTCGGCCCTACGGGCCATAGGGATGGGCATGGCGGGCGTCGGGTTGATGATCGCCATCCTCATAAAAGGGTCGGCCGCCACAAACGCCGACCGGCACGTGATGGCCGCCCAGGTCGCTGAGCGGGTCTTCGCCGGCATGTTCCTGATCCTCCTGGGCTGGTTTATCTACGACAAGATCGTCGCCTGGACCCCACTGTAGGACTAAACGAGAAAGGATCTCGATGAACACCGCAAACAGAGTATTTGCCACAAAGAATTCGGCCCGCTGGGTTATCGGGGCTCTCCTGGTCCTGTTGTTGCTGCTCTTCTCCGCAGTTCCGGCCCACGCACAATCTCAAAGCGAGGAAGAAGACGACGCCAACCGGACGGCCAAGACACCAGAAGAGTGCGTCCGTCCCGACCCGCCCGATGAGGATGACCTCACCGACGTCTCACGAAACCTTGAGGCCAATCAGGCCTACGAAGACTGCCTGGAGAGGACCGGGGGAGACGGTTCCGGAGACGGTAACAACCAGCCCAATGCCGACGAGACCTCAGAATCGGACCCCGCCGCGGTAAACCGGAACGCCACCCAGCCCGAGGAGTGCGTACAGCCCGAGGCGCCCGACGACGGCACCAACCCCGACGACTACGCCGAAGCCCAGCAAGCCTACGACGACTGCCTGCTGCGCACCGGTGAGGAAGGCGGTGGCGAAGAAAACGGTGGTTCCGGCGGCGGTTCAGGAGAGGGTGGAGGCTCGGAGTGTACCGCGCCCGACGCTGACGCACCCGCCGACGAGATGCGCGAGTACGAGGAGTGCCTCGAGGCAAACGGCGAGATGGCAAACGACGACACGGTCCCCGGAGACTCGGCTTCCGGGGACGGCGGGGGAGAGGGTGGTCTCAACGGCATGATGCTTGGGGGCTTCAAGCACATTATGACGACCATCTGGGACTGGACCTTCGGTTGGGCCCTGGACGCGATGTCCGAAGCCTTCCAGACCAACCTGCTCTCCCTTCCAGACCTCGAACAGCAGGGGGATTTACTCTCCGCTTACAAAAGCTCGGTAGAGAAGCTCCGGCCGGCGATCCTGGTCGGTATCCTGATCTTGGGTATCCTAATGATGGTCCGCTCGGACAACTACGACCTGGCCTACGCCGGCTTTCAAGGACTCCCCCGGCTCATGGGCGTCGCCCTGGCCCTCGCGTTCCTGCCGCAGTTCATGGGCGAACTGTCCCGCATAACGTCTGGAATCAGCGCCGCATTCTTTCCGGGCGGGCAAGACGTAAGCGCCGCCGGGGCGGAACTGTATAAGGCCGCGATCGGCAACCTGGTCATCACGAATTTCCTTAACCTCATACTTTTTATAGTCGCCGGATATGTGAGCATGATGCTTTTTATAGTGGCGCTTTTGAACAAGATCCTATATTCCTTACTCTTCGTTAGCGGGGCATTTGCCCTGACGGCTTCCATCGTGCCGAGCCTCAACTCCCTGGCGGGCTCGTGGTTCCGGGGCGTGCTGGCTTCCGCCGCCATCCCGGCCCTGTGGTCCATAGAAATGGGGATCGGAACGGTAATGATAACTTCTCCCGAGTCCATATTCGGGGGTATGGCGAACTCTGTGGGCTTCATCTCAGAGAGCGCGGTGACTTCTATAGGAGCCATAATTACAATGTGGGTGATGTATAAAACACCTTTTAAATGTATCGAGTGGGACTTCAACGTTCAGCTACCCGGCCGGGGTGGTCTTATGAGCCTCGCGAAGACCGGTGCGGCGCTCGCCGTCGCGATCCCGGCGAAGACCGCAATCGCCCACGCGACAAAGAGCCTGTTAAACCGCTCCTCTTCGGGCTCCGGTGGGGCCGTCGTTGCGTCGAAGGCTGGCAAGGACGGCAAGACGGCGCTCTCCGGCAAGCAGGGTGCGGGTACCTCGGCCGGCGCCAAGGCGCGTCAGATCCAGCAGATCGGCAGCCAGGGCAAGCGCGACCGGGTGGCCGAGAACGTCACCAAGGCCCACGACAAGTACAGCCGCCAGCGCGACCGGTCCCAGGAGGGCAAAGAGCGCTTTATGCAGGGCGGGCAGCGTGGCAGCAACAACACTGGTATGGGCAGACAAGCTGGCAGTCGGACCGGCAACAAGGTCTAGGCGGGCAGGGTTGCGCGGCTACGTCGAGCGAAGGGCACAAAGATCCGCACACTACTAACGATCGCCTCGCTACTATTACTAATGACGCTCCCTATTGGGGCCGGCAGAGAGAAGCGTCGGTTGTCTAAGAGAGAGGAGCGGATCGAGCGTGCCCGCAGAAAAGATCTCGTTCGTACTGCCCTTCGATCCGCGGCCACTCACGGCTACTACATCTTCGACGAGCTGATGACCGAGGAGGCCGGCATGATCGACTTCCTGGCCGTCGGGCCCGTAGGCGCCTGCATCGTCGTTGTGCGGGACGAGCCGGGACAGGTGACCGCGGATGTTGATGGGACACTGTACCTGGATGGCCGCCGTTTCGAGGACGACCCCAAGCATCAGGCTGCAGACCTTGAGGCCGATGTAAACCGCAAACTCGAAGGCACCGGTGCCCAGTGCTACGACATCATCTGCTTTACGCGGGCGGAGCTTTTTTATCTTGGCGACGACGTGTACGAAGTGATGCGGGGAGTTTCTCCGATCTGGGACTTGCCACTGCCCTTCGCAACCGCGGAGACCGAACACACTCCCGCCGACGTGGCCGAGCTGGCTGACCACATCCGGGAGGTGTACGGCCGCCCGCCCTTTGTAGTTCCCGAAGAGGAGAACATCTAGTGGATACTCGTACAGGCGCTCCTGCCGCCGGTAAGGGCCGGGCTGGCAACTCCTCAAGACGCCGGCGCTACGACAAGGAGCTTATCCGGGAGAGGACCTTGGAGCTGCTCACGATCCGTCTGGGCCCGGGTAAGGATCAGGGCGCCAGGATGGTGTGGTACTGTCCAGCGTGCGGCAAACACGAGAAGTATTCGGTGGTGAAGGCCCTCGGCAAGGGCGGTTGCCTGGTCGCCGACTGTCGCCTCGCCGGCAGCTCCGACGTCTTCGTCATGCTCGCGGACCTCGAAGGCCTCGACTTCC
>JBHJHC010000005.1:0-27251 GCA_050331175.1 Rubrobacteraceae bacterium
GAGCGCAAGCAGTTAGGGCTGCTGCGGCAGGAGCTTGGTATAGATCCGCCGCCAGGACCGGCCAAGGAGGTGAGTCCTCGGAACGACAGTGAAGTAGCGTGAGTTGGGCCGCAACGTTTACAGGAGATTCAGGACTTGACCCCAGAAGAGTGTTGGGGACGAGCAACAAAGGAGCATTGGAAGTGGGTAAATTGTTGATAAACCTTTTAACATTGGCCGGGTTCTTTTCGTGGTTCTCGCTATGGCGGCGATGGCCGTTATGGCTTCGGCCGCGCACGCGGATACCGAGGGCACGATGTATTCGTCACCAACAGAGAAAGTAAGTGCATCCGACTCAAGCGCAGGTGGCAGTGGATCTTCCGGAACCAGTGACTCTGCTATGTCCTCAGATGCGGACAGTGCGGCTTCATCAGGATCTGGTGGCATAGGATCAGGTATCTTGCCCAGCACCGGTGGCCCGTTGCTGCCCCTCCTTGGCCTTGGTGCAGTTGCTCTGGGAGCAACTGGGCTGCTGGCACGCAACCGCCGCCACAATAGGCAGTAGCACCGGAGTATTTCCCTCCCGGAGTACTTCCCTCCTACAAGTCCAGCCCAAGCACCCGCTCCAAGTAAATTACCGTGGTAGCGACTATTTGCTACCACGGTAATTTTTCGTGCTCAAACAATTATGGTTTTGTAAGACACAGCATCTTACTGCTATGCTTTTATCGCGTTTATAGTTCGCGCCGAACTCACTCGAGAGAGCAACAGGAGCGTTTTGCAGAAAGTTCTGTTTGTTTGCACCGCCAACATTTGTCGGAGCCCCATGGCCGAGGCTATCTTCAACGCCCTGGCTGAGGATACGAACCTATCTTTCCGGGCCGAGAGCGCCGGGACGGCAGCCCTCGAAGGAAAGCCCATGGACCCGAACGCCGAAGCGGCGGTTGTGGAAATGGGAATCTATCCGGAGCCTCATCGCGCCCGGCAAGTAGGAGAGGCGCTGATCGAGGACGCAGACCTGGTACTCGCCATGACCCCGCGACATCTCGCGGAGATTGGGAGCTTCTATAGAGACTCCCCCCGCGAAGTGTATACGTTGCTGGAATACGCAACCGGTGCTCCAGCCAGGGAAGGAATACCCGACCCTCACGGGTACACCATGGCTGCCTACCGCAGCTCCGCCCGGCAGCTTTACGAGTACGTCGAGCGCGTCGTCGACCATCTCGCACGGTAGTTGGAGAGCGCCTACAGAAGCTGCCGTCAGTGGTGGCGACGAGCGCGTCCGCGGGCTCGGCAAGGGCGAGCAGGGCATCGTAGACGATCACACCCGACTACCAGGCTAATTCGGCAGCACGCCGCATCGAATCTTCCGGCGCGTAGACTGAGACCAGTCTGTCGGCGACCAGTTGCTCCAAACCTTCCCGCACCTCCTGCGAGAGCTCGTCTTGGCGGTGCTTCCACCGTATGTCTCCCGGCTCCTGGGACACTCCAGCATAGCCGTGACTTTGGACACCTAAGGTCATATGCTGTCCGGCATCGACGATGGCCTGGCAGATACGCGGACGAAGCGCTGAGCTGACGGGTTGCATTCCGGCTCGTAAGGCTTTCGGCCCGTACGCATAGTGGCGTGCAGAACACGTGGGTATCAACGAAAGTCCCTTTCGACTGATTCTTTGGGCGGCTCACGAGGCAGGGACGCCTTTCAGCAGCTCATTTTCCTGCCGTCGTTATCCATACTCACGGGCCGTGCGCATTGCGAGCAAGTCTGCTGTGAACCAGGCGAAGATCGCTGTGCAGAGACCAGGCACTTCGACTCTTTGATATACTGGCAACATATGCATCAGGCGTGGGAGAGGCGAATTACCGGGAGCATTTACACGATGCGTGCCGGGGGGCACCGCAAGAATCAGCAGCGCTAGCTCAACCTCAGCCAACAGGAAAGAAGGGGGATGAAAATTGGCCCTTAGGAAAGCCATTCGTGGATTATCTGAACCAGAGCTAACGAATTTTCGAGAGGCTATCTCCCGCGCGAAGGCCTTGAGTGACGAGCGGGGCTACAACTACTTTGCTGGCGTTCATGGGCTTCCGCTTCCGAGCCACTGTGAACACGGTACGTTACTTTTCCTACCCTGGCACCGGGCATATCTGTATTTTTTCGAGCTCGCTCTCCAAGATCAGGTACAAGACGTAGCCCTCCCTTATTGGGACTGGTCAGCGGACATATCACACCAGGAAGGTCTGCCGGCAGCCTATTCAGACGAACAAGACGACGGTGGTCTCGAAAACCCGCTATTTTCCTCGACCGTCGAGTGGGATCAGGCGTTGATAGATTTCGTGCTCCAGAGGCTTCCCGGAGCCCTTACACAAGACGGCCAAACGCTGCGTGACCCCGATCCTCCGGACGAGCTGCCAAGAAAGGATACTATCGACTCTATCTTGGATGCGCCCACCTTCGAAGACTTTTCTACCCGCCTTGAGAATGTACACGGTGACGTGCATGTATGGGTTGGGGGGGCGATGTCAGCGGTTCCTACGGCGGGGTATGATCCGATCTTTTTTGCACACCACTCGATGATAGATCGCCTTTGGTATCTTTGGCAGATGCGCCATACTGGAATGAGCTTACCGCCTTCCTTGATGCAGGTAGCGCTACCCCCTTTCCCAGTTACCGTTGCACAGACCCTCAATATCGAAACCCTGGGGTACGAGTACGCGGTACAATCGTTCGGATAGGAGGCGTAAATTATGGCGGCACAAACAGAGCTGAAGCACGGTGAAAAGCCGGGGGTACTTGTAGCCGAAATGTATTTCCGCCCGTCCGACCTTGATATAAGCGCCTTTACACGGGCCGACCTGGTCTTTACCGGAGTCGATCATAGCGCGATGTCCTACGAGGTACGGGTGTTCCTGAACAATCCCGAGGCAGATGAAAACACTCTGCGGTCTCTCGAACAGGGATATGGTGGACGTTTTGTTATCTTCGGCCACGGAGGCTGCTACGGTGATGTGGGCCACTGCGATATCCCTACCGAACGTCGCGGTCCTCACGACCTCAGACTCCCCCACCCCTTGACGCCGCAAACGAAGATAATAACCGTAACAGAGGCGCTCAATTATGTTCTTTGGGAAGGTACGGGTGAGCTCACGAGCGTCACTTTGGTTCCGGTTTCGAAAGACCCTCTCATAGAGAACCAAGGCTTGACGGACAATCTCTTCAAGTTTAACACTATAGAACTTCGGACCTACGACTAAAGCCCCCGAGGATTACCCTGCGAAGATCATTCACCACCGTCGATGCAGGAGAGAATCGCAGACCTTTTAAAGAAATCGGCGGGTTGTAGCAAATAGGGTCCGCGGTAAACGCGTACCCTATTTATTCGCTCGCGCGACATCTGCGTTTTACCTGCAAATAGGGAGAAAAAGCGGAGAGGGTGGGATTCGAACCCACGAGACGGCTTAACACCGCCTACGCGATTTCCAGCCCCACCATTACACTCCACTCCGTACTACTATGTCCGGCATTTTACCCTATTTACGCGGTTTTCGGTGAACGGGCAAACCTTGTTTGTCCTTTCCGTACTGCCTCATATCGGCCCGGGTGCAGTACGGTTGCAGGACGCTGCGCCGACTGGACAGGTTGTACGCATCTCAGAGATCATAGGGCAAGATGCGAAAGTAGCCACCATCGGGGAGCTGGACACGGCGAAAATCCCGCTGGTCGGTGGTCAGGATGTCCGCCGTGCTATGGCGCTCGGCGAGCACAACATTGGAGGCATCGGCTATCCCGAAGGAGGCGAGGTGATGATACTGACTGACCAATTCGAAGGCCTGCGAGAAGTCTGGCTCATCGAAAGACTCCAGCCGATATGCGCCACGGTCCACTTCTTGAAGGAACGCCACCTGACCCTCTCGTCCATAGTCGCGCAGGATCATGTAATCGAGCTCGGCCACTACAAAAGGGGAGATCACGAGCGGCCCGCGAGCTGGGTCCGTGAGAGCGTCTGAGAAAGTCTCGTGGTCATTCTGTCCAGGGTCCAGCGCGGCGAGCAGGCCGCCGCTGTCGAGGATCAGCGTCAACCGTTACTAACCGGCTTTGGTCGAACCGTGGAGTTCTTCCTCGAAGCGTTCAGCGAGTGTTGGATCTTTACCTTTTGAAAGCAGAGGTACTCTGGGACGCGGCTGATCCGGGCGCTCCTCGCTGTTCTCTTCGTCTCTGAGACCGCGTTTTCTATTCACTTCTCGTTGATGCTTTCTCACCATCTCCGAGTACCTCCATTGTCTTTACAACTGCGCCTACATTATCGCACGTCACTGGCGTCGGGTTCCTTGAGCTTCTGCTTCGGTGTTGACATCACAAAGGCCCACGGAAGAGCGAGGCGACCATCAGGCCGCCCCTGCCTTTGCCGTGAGGTTTGCCCGGTAATGGTCGAGCGCCCAGGCGCTCACCCGTCCCCACCGCCGGCAACCCAGGGGTGAGAACCACGGCCTACCGTAGCGCCGCAATGTTTCGAGACCTCCGAGCCGGCCCCAGCGGACAAAGTCACCAGCGGCCGTGTGAGAAGTACAGTGCTCTTCGCCTTTAGGTTCCACCGCGAAGCCTTCGATGAGCGCGGCCAACTCTTCGCGAGAGACATCAGGATTAACCCCGTAGCGGAACGCCTCTTCTTCCCAGTCGTGACGCTAGACACCTACAGCCACGTGTTGCCCGGCGTGAACGACGGGCTGGCAGCTACGATGGACGAAGTACTGGGCTAATGGGTTTCAGTACGGTTGCAGTAAACGGGGTTCTCAGGACAACAACGGGATCCTTTTTCTCGGTCTCAAAAACTCCGCGTTTTCCTGCAAAACGAAAGAAAAAGCGGAGAGGGTGGGATTCGAACCCACGAGACGGCTTAACACCGCCTACGCGATTTCCAGTCGCGCTCCTTCGGCCAACTCGGACA
This sequence comes from Rubrobacteraceae bacterium, assembly GCA_050331175.1. Taxonomy (GTDB): domain Bacteria; phylum Actinomycetota; class Rubrobacteria; order Rubrobacterales; family Rubrobacteraceae; genus SIRX01. The sequence continues at coordinate 4,923 of JBHJHC010000005.1, forward strand.
CCTCTCCGCGGCAGAGTTTACCAAACAAACGGCGGGTTTATACCGGCCCGGTACTACTACTTGATCTCGGGCTCCCGGTGGTCGGTGAAAACCAGAACACCGAGCGCCACCCAGCCGAACCCGAATACGATGGATATGAGCAACTGAATGGTTGGCGCGTCACCAACCAGGATGTTCAACGGCGTCAGCAGCCCCAGGGCCAGCGGGAGGAAGTTTGCCTGCGGCAGGGGCTCGGTTTTCAGCATGGCGAACCCGAGGAGCATTAGCCCGAGCGTCAGGATGATGAAGCCGAAGGAGACGATGCGCGTGGTGTTCTCGAGCCCGAGCGTCAGGTCGGCGAACAATCCCCCAGAGAGCAGCGCGAGCCCGGCGAAGCTCTGAACGAAGCCCGCGTTCCCCTCCCGGCCCATGCCCTCCGAATAGCGGGCGTAGATGCCGGCGAGGCTAATTCCGAAGAGGATCGGCAGGAGGAAAAACAAATCATCGGCCAGGCCGTCTCCGGGTTCCGGGCCGTCGACGATGACTTTCAGGCTCCACAGGGCCCCGCCGGCCATCGCGGCCACGGCGCCTATTCTCGGCAAATTTACATCCAACGCAAAAGTCTCCCTCTAGAAAGCATCTACGGGTAGATTAAGCTAGGATCGGCTCCGATGCCAGGCTCCACCCGGTTCACGTAGCCGGGCCTTTGCGTTGGCCGAGGCGCCGGAGCAGCAACGCGGCCATCGTCAGGATGAGCAGCGCGTGGCTGACGAAGAAGAACTCGCGCCCGTAGTAAGCGGGGTTGTAGTAGGAGATCGGGCTCGACCACCGCCAGTCGGAGATGGGCCAGAGGAGCGGCCGCGTATCGCCGGCGTGGGTCAGGAAATCGACCAGGGTATGCCCGAACCATCCGAGCAGGAACCACAGTAGGATCCGGCGCCGGTCAACCCGTCCCAGCCGCGCCACCCGGTAGAGGATCAGCAAGGCCGCGACCGGCACCGCGGAGTGCAGCGCGGAGCCCGTGCCGCCGAAAGGACCGGAGAAGTAGATCTTGTCGAGAACTCCTTGGGAGCTCATGGAGGACCATCCTTCGGCAAGATAGGCCGCGCCGACGTAGTAAGCCGTCCCGGCAAAAGACGGCAAGTCTGGAACCGCCGCCCCGGCCGCCCCCGCTATACCCGCCGCCCGGCCGGCTTTTACGCCGTGTTTCGCCAGGGCCCAGGTAAAGAACGAGTGGGAATAAGTCTCCAAGAACTACGGCCGCTGCTCGCACGCCGCGTTCCGCCCGATGTGCTGTCGAAAAAACGCCGTGGTGCGCCGCCAGGAGTCCCCGGCGGCGTCCGCATCGTGGGCGCGACGCTGGTCGTCGAAAAACGAATGCCGGGCGGCCGGATAGATCTTGATGTCGTGCGGAACCCCGCTGCGTTCTAGCTCTTTTTCGAGTTGCTCCGCCTGCCCGCCCGTGAAGTCCTTTCCGGGAAAAGAGCCGACCACCGGGCACGAATCCCGGACAGCCTCCAGCGGACGCGGGTTTACGCCGTAGAAAGAAGCGACGGCTTTGAGCCTCTCGTCTGTGCAAGCCCAGGCGCTGGCGAAGCTACCGCCCATGCTGAACCCCAAAGCGCCGAGCCTATCCCCATCCACCTCGGGGAGCCCGGCCAGATAGCCCAACGACGCCTTGAGATCCCGGATCCCCTCGTGATCCAGGGACCGCGCGAGCAGGCCATCTATAAACCGGGCCGTGCGTACCACCCGGTTGCGGCCGGCGAAGAGGTCTACCGCGAGCGCCGCGTATCCCTCCGCGGCGAGCCGGTCTGCCACGCTCCGGATGCTATCGGTGAGGCCGAAGATCTCGTGTATGACGACTACGCCGGGACACGGGCCGCCACCCGCGCTTTCAGGCAACGCCAGGTAGCCGTCGAGCCACCGCGCGCCGGGAAACGAAACACTCTGCGCCACCTGCGGCATTGAGGTCCTCTCTAGAACTGGAAACCAGCGTCCCTACAGCCAAGATTCGTAGATATTCTAGCGTCCACCATCCCGTTCGGCGGGCCGGAGCCTCACGACGGGTATTTCCCGTTCGGTTCGGCGCTGGTAGTCCGCATATCCCGGATACATGGCGACGAGCTTCGCCCAGAGCCGGCGCCGATCCTGCCCGCCCGTCTCTTCGGCCACCACGCGCAACCTCCTGCCCCCGACCTGCGCCTCGGCCTCCGGGTTCGCCCGGAGGTTCAGCCACCAGGCGGGATGCTTCGCGGCCCCGCCTTTGGAAGCAACGATTACCATGTTGGGGCCGTCCGGTAGATACAGCAGCGGCACGGTACGCTCTTTGCCGGTCTTGCGTCCCCTGGTGGCCAGGAGCAGCACCGGGCTACCCTGCATCCGGCCGGCTACCCGGCCGCGGGTGGTCCGGTATACGAACGTGTGCGCCGCGGAGACCAAACGGAACATCTTGTCCGCCATCGGGGGGTACGCGCGCCCTCGCGAAGTCTTTCCGGTGTTAGTCGCCATATATTTCGCCTCCGAAGTCTTTGTCCGCCGTCGGTGAAATCTTACCGGCTCTTCCCGAATTCGCGTGGCCGGCCACGCGAATTTTGCGTCCGGGCGTCCGTTACGTCTGTGATACGCCTAACTTTGTGGGCTGCCGGGTATCATGACGAAAAGCCCCGACGGCTTGCAGCAGAAACCGGAGGTTGGGATACTGGTGTGTAACGATGCTGGGTGGAAAGGTTGCCGGAGCCAGGCGGTCCAGCCGCGGTTGGCCTAGGTGCAGCCCCCGGAAAGGCTACGAATGCACTCTTCCACGGAACCCATAGAGCTTCTATCCGTCGGCGAGACGCTGGTGGACTTCATATCCGTAGAGCAGACAGACTGGTTGCGCAACGCCACGACCTTCCGGCGTTACCTGGGAGGCTCCCCGGCGAATATAGCGGTCAACGTGTCCAAACTCGGCGGCAGGTCGGCCGTGATCTCCAAGACCGGCATCGGGGCTTTCGGCAAGTTCATAAAGAGCGAACTCCAGCGTCACGGGGTTTCGACCGACTACCTGGTAATGGACCACCGCACCCGGACGACCGTGGCCTTCGTCTCGTCTACGAGCGGCAAGCCAGACTTCGAAATCGCCCGCAGCGGCGACTACCGGCTCCAGCCGGAAGAGATCTCCGAAGAGCCGATCTCCCAGGCCCGGGTGGTGCACGCCTCGACCTTCGCCCTGTCCCGCGAGCCCTGCCGCTCGGCCATACGAAAAGTCTTCAAGTTGGCCCGGGAACAGGGTAAAACCGTCTCCTTCGACCCCAATTACAGCCAGCGCATCTGGCCCCACCACAAAGAGGCGCACGGGGTGATCAAAGAGATGTACCAGTACGTTGACATAACGAAACCATCTTTGGACGATGCCGGGCGCATCTTCGGCCGGGAGTTCGAACCCGAGGAGTACATCGAGATGTTCCACGACATGGGGGCGAAGACCGTGATACTAACGCTGGGCGAGGAGGGGCTTTTGATCTCCGACGACGGCCACCTGATCGGGCACGTCCCCAGCCGGCCGGTCGAGGTCAAGGACGCCACCGGGGCCGGGGACTCTTTCTGGGCCGGGTTCATAATCGCGCTGCTGGACGGAAACTCGCTCGAACGCTGCGCCCTGTTCGCCCGGGAGATCGTGGAACGAAAGCTGGCCCGGGTCGGCCCCCTGCCGCTGGAAATAGACCGGGAGGAAGTGTACGCCAGGCTGGACGAACTGCCCGAAGACGCCGTGGATAGCGTAGAAACCGACGAGCCGCCGGAGCAATCCGGGCCGCCCGAGGGCGAGAAGGGATAGCCATCCACTTCGCCTTCGTAAACCCGCAGGGGAACTTCGATTCCGGCAACAGCTACCTGGCCTCCCACGCAGACTTCGGCGGCCAGCTCGTCTACGTGCGCGAAGTGGCCCGCAAGCTCGGCTCCATGGGCCACCGGGCTGACATCCTCACCCGGCGTATCAGGGATCCCGAATGGCCCGAGTTCGGAGATGACGCGGACTCCTACCCCGGCCACCCCAACGTCCGCATCTTCCGCATTCCCTGCGGGCCGGACCACTTCCTGCCAAAAGAAGAACTCTGGCCCTACCTCGGCGAATGGACGGAGGGCCTGATCGGCCTGTACCAGGGGGAAGGTGCCTGGCCGGATCTCTGGACCGGGCACTACGCTGACGGAGGCCTCGTCGCCGCGTGGTTGGCAGAAGCCTCCGGGGTTCCGTTCACCTTTACCGGGCATTCTCTGGGGGCCTGGAAGCTGGATTCCCTGCTGCAAGACAACCAGGCGCCGGGGAGCCTCGCGGAACTCGACGCCCGCTACAACTTCGGCGCCCGGATCCAGGCCGAGAGGACCTCGATCTCCCGGGCCAGAAAGATCGTAACCAACAGCGCCGCCGAGCGCCACGAGCAGTACGCCCATCCCGCATACCGGGACCTGGTTGGTCCCGAAGACGACGGCCGCTTCTCCGTAATACCCCCGGGCGCCAACTTCGACATCTTCTCTCCCGAAGCCCGGAGCCCGTGGGAGGAAGAAGTACTGGCCAAGATCCGGGCGGTCCACGAGCGAGACCTGGACCCCGGACGGCGAGGCCTGCCGGCTGCCATAGCCTGGAGCCGCCTGGATCCGAAAAAGAATCACCTGGGACTCGTGAAGGCGTTCGCCCGTTCCGCCGAGCTCCGGCGGCAGGCGAACCTCGTCATGATAACCCGGGGTCTCGAAGACCCGCTGCGCAATCTAGACGGAGTAGTCGACGGGCAACGCCCGGTCATAGAGGAGTTGATCGCCGAGATCGACCGCGCAGACCTGTGGGGCTCGGTCGCGGCGTTCAGCCTGTCAGGGCAGACGGCGCTAGCCGCCCTCTACCGGTGGGGGGCCGACACCGGCGGCGTATTCTGCCTCCCCGCCGAGTACGAACCCTTCGGCATGACCGTAATCGAGGCGATGGCCGTCGGCCTGCCGGTAGTCGCCACGAAGAACGGCGGTCCCCAGGAGACCACCGACGGAGGCCGGGCGGGCCTCCTGGCAGATCCTTGTGACCCGGAAGACATCGCGGCTAAGTTGCTCCACTTGCTCGGCGACCGGCAGACCTGGGAAAACTACGCGCAGCTGGGCCGCGAAAGAGCGCTGGAGAACTATAGTTGGCTCCGAACCGCAGAGTGCTACCTGAACCTCGCGCAAGAGCCTTCCGGGGTGGGGCGCATCGGAGAGCCAGCCGGTGTTCCGCTTCCCGAGTTCTTGTGGAGATCCGCGGGACTGCCGAGAATAGAGCATTGGGAGACCGCCGAGGGAAAGAACTACAAAGAGCCGGACCAGACCGCGAAAGAAAGGACAAACTGATGCACGTCGCGTTTCTGAATCCCCAGGGCAACTTCGATAAGAACGATTCCTACTGGACCCAACACCCGGACTTCGGCGGCCAGCTCGTCTACGTAAAAGAGTTGGCCCTGGCGATGGGCAACCTCGACCACCGGGTAGACATCGTGACGCGCCAGATCATCGACCCCGAATGGCCCGAGTTCGAGGACCAGATCGGCTCCTACCCCGACGCCCCGAACGTCCGCATCCTCCGCATCCCCTGCGGGCCGGACGAGTTCGTGCCGAAAGAAGAACTCTGGCCCTACCTGGGCACCGAGTGGGTCCCGAATATTTTGCAGTGGTACGAGGAAGAAGGCTCCATGCCGGACGCGATAACCTCCCACTACGGCGACGGGGGCCTGTGCGCGGTCCTGATCGAGGAGCAGACCGGCATCCCGTTTAGCTTTACGGCCCACTCTTTGGGGGCCCAGAAGATGGACAAGATGGGCGTTACCCAGAGATGGATCGAAGAGATTGACGAGAAGTACAAGTTCTCGCGGCGCATCGTTGGCGAGCGGCTGTCGATGAACCGTTCGGCCGTCAACGTCACCAGCACCTCCCAGGAGCGGTTTAACCAGTACACTCACAACGCCTACCGGGGAGCCATAGATCCAACCGAAGACGCCCGTTTCGCGGCCATAGCCCCGGGCGTCGCGCTCCACATCTTCGACAAGTCCTCCGAATACGAGAAAGAGGATGAGATCCACCAACACGTCCGGGCGTCGCTCGAGCGCGACCTGGACGAGAGCCGGGTAGATCTGCCGTGCGTCGTGGCCTCCAGCCGGTTGGACCCCAAAAAGAACCACCTAGCGCTCGTCGAAGCCTTCGCCAGCAGCTCGGTCTTGAGGGAGCACGCCAACCTGGTGATCTTTACCGGTGGATTGGAGAACCCGCTCGAGGGCTACAAGGAAGCCGATGAGGGCGAGCGTGAAGTGCTCGACAGCCTGATGCGGGTGATCGAACGTGAAGAGCTTAGGGGCGAGGTTTCGATGTTCTCGCTTAACAGCCAGCGGGAGCTCGCCGCCGCCTACCGGTACTTCGCCGGCATGCGCTCGGTCTTCACGCTCACGGCCAACTACGAGCCGTTCGGGCTGGCGCCGCTGGAGGCGATGGCCGCCGGGTTGCCGGCGGTCGTGACCAAGTACGGCGGGCCGAGCGAGAGCCTGCGGAGCGGGGACGACGAATACGGGGTTCTCGTGGACCCCTCCGACGCGGAAGAGGTCAGCGCCGGGCTCTACAAGGTTATCGGGTACGAGGAGGAGTGGGAGGATTACGCCGAGGCCGGTTACAACCGGGTGATCGAGCAGTACACCTGGGAGCGGACCGCGGAACGTTACCTGGAAGCGATCGAAGGTAATGAACGTGACAGCGAAGCGGCTGCCCAACACGGCACCACCCTGGCAGCGGGCGACGCGGGCGAGTACGAGTCGGACTCGGTGAACGGATACCAGGTGGTCGAACGTCTGCCGATCCCGACGTTCTTTATCGACCCCGAGTCGGGAGACCTTACGGTCGAGACCCTGGACGAGTTGTACTTCGCGCTCGACGTGCTCTCGGTCGGTGAGACGGTGGTAGATTTCATCTCGCACAACATGGTTCACTCGCTGCGGACCGCGAACAGCTTTACCCGCTACCTGGGTGGCCAGCCCGCCAACACGGCCGTCTACGTCGCCAAGCTCGGCGGACGCTCGGCGATACTGTCCAAGATCGGCACGGATCACTTCAGCGAGTACCTCGAGGACCAGCTCCAGCGTCACGGCGTCAGTACCGAGTCGCTCCAACGGTCCGATGAATCCCCGTCGACCAACATCTTCGTCACCCGCACCGTCAGCGTGCCGGACTTCCAGGTCAACCGCGGGGCCGACACCCTGCTCGACATGAGCGAGGTTACTCCCGAGTTGGTCGGGCGCGCCCGCGTCGTACACACTTCGGCCTTCGCGCTCTCGCGCGACCCGCAGCGGCTGGCGGCCCGCCGGGCCATGCGGCTCGCCCACCGGCACGGCCAGACCGTGTCGCTAGACCCGAACTACGACCACCGGATCTGGCCGAATAAAGACGAGGCCTGGGAGGTCCTGGCCGAGATACTGCCCTACGTTACGGTCGTCAAGCCGTCGCTGGAAGACGCCCGGCGGCTGTTCGACTACAACATGGAGGAGGAGCACCTTAAAGAAGCCTGCCTGCGCGACTTTCACAAACTGGGCGCCGACGTGGTGCTGTTCACGAGCAGCGGCGGCGTGGTCACTATTTCTGAAGGCGACTCCGTCGAAGAAGTCGGACCGCTTACCAAAGTCGAGGTAAAGAGCGCAACCGGCGCGAGCGACACGTTCTGGGCCGGGCTCCTCGTAGCGCACCTCGAAGGCCAGGACTGGCCTACGTGCGTCAAGTTCGCCCACGAGGTCGCGAAGATAAAGCTCGGCATGGAGGGCCACATCGAGCGCATGATCCCGCGCGCCTGGATCTACGACCACCTGTCCAACGCCGTAGAAAAGGTCTGAGCCCGATGGCTCAAGAGAGAAAGATAACGAACCTTCCGGCCCTGGTCGAAGACCTGTCCCCCGAAGACCGGTCCGTCGTGGACCGCATCTTCGCCGTCAGCGCCACGACGGGCCGGCTCGACCCGCCGGAGAGCATGCACGAGTGGATCGAAGCCGCTTTCGGTTCGGTAGCCGCCGTGCGCGAGCAAGAAATCGTCAAGGTAACGAACCGGGTGACCCTGGAAGGTTCGATCTTTAACGGCCTCCGGGCCTCCCGGCCGTCCGATACCGGCACGGACCTGGACCTGGAAGAGGAGATCGCAGAGACCGAAGGCGACCCGTTCTGCAACCCCGAGGAAGGGACCCCGGCGGACCTGTTCGGGCGGGTCCGGGGCCGGCACTCCACTACCGCGTCGAACATCGCCAAGTACGACGGCTTCCACGGCGTCATCGTCTTCGACGACCACAACCCGCTGCACTTCACCCACGAAAAGGTAGACGACTATATAACCGTCGGCCTCCAGTGGGGCCGCAAAGCCCTCGAAGACGACCCGGAAGCCCGCTACTTCTACCTGATGTGGAACTGCCTGTGGCGGGCCGGCGGCTCTATAATCCACGGCCACGCCCAGGCCACCGCCACCCGCCACATGCACTACCCGAAAGTAGAGCGGCTCCGCCGGGCCGCCGCGAGCTACGCTGCCGAACACGGCCCGGACTACTTCGACGACCTGTATCGCGCCCACGACGCTTTGGGCCTGAGCTTTCCCTGCCCCGAAGGCGTGCGGGGCTTCGCAAGCCTTACCCCGATCAAGGACAAGGAGCTCGTCCTCATAGGGGACAGCGTCGAGGACGAGGCGCTCCGGAACGCGGTCGCGGCAGCCCTGGAGAGTTACGTGGAGGACCTGGGCGTCAGTACCTTCAACGTAGCGTTCTACATACCGCCGCTCGGGTCGGTCGAGGAAGATTGGTCCGGGTTCCCGACCGTAGTGTATCTGGTAGACCGGGGAGACCCTGCCAGCCGCACCTCGGACCTGGGAGCAATGGAGCTCTACGCCGCCTCTGTGGTGGCGACGGATCCTTTTGGAATAGCCGCCACGCTAACGGAGATCCAGCAATAAACCCGGGTACTACGCGGATAACTCCACCGTGTCTCCAACCTCAACGCCACGCTCCTCGAAGAAGCCCTGGTTGACCTCCAGGGCGTACTGGGCGGGTTCGGCGGACCTGTAGCCGGTCTCTGAGGGTTCCATCTTCTGGATATCCACGATCCGTCCCTGCGAATCTATAAAGGCTATGGAAAGCGGTATGAGAGTATCTTGCATGGTAAAGGTAAGCGTGTCCTGCTCTTCACCGTAAACAAAGAGCATGCCACGATTTTCCGGGAGATTCTCCCTTCCCCTGAGCCCGATATATCGCTCTACATTGTCGTCGGCGATCTCGACCTGCACCTCTACCGGCTCGCCAGCGGAGGCATTGATGGTCAAAGTGCGGAGTTCTTCACCAGGGGTGGTGGTAGAAGGTTCGGAGTTGCCGGACGAGCCGGAGCCGGTGCCCGACTGTTCCGTACCGGACGTGGACCCGGCGGTAGTCTCCGAGGTGGCGGAGACATTATCGTCCCCACTGCATCCGGCGACCAGAAGGACGATAAGAACCAGTAGCATTACCGCGCCCCTCACCGGAGCACGAACTCTATCCGCTTGTTCTGGCGTCCCTTGCTCTTGTGGGAGGTGATCTCGACGCGCCCAACTTCCTTTGTGTTGGCGACGTGGGTTCCGCCGTCGGCCTGCGTGTCTATGCCTTCGATCTCGACGATGCGGATCTTCTTTACGTGTTCGGGTACCAGGTTTATCTGGGTCCGGATCAGGCCCGGGTTTTCGAGGGCCTCCTCTCGCGGCAACTCGTACACCCTGACCGGCCGCTCTTCGGCTAGAGCCTCGTTCGTTAAACGCTCTATCTCCTCTACGACGGCGGCGGTCCACTCACCCGGAAACGAGAAGTCCATCCGGGCTCGGTCGGGGCGCATCTGGCCGCCGGTTACTTTCGCCCCGAAGCTTTGCCAGATAATGCCGGAGAGCGCGTGGAGGGCGGTGTGGTAGCGCATGTGGGCGTAGCGGCGTTCCCAGTCGAGCCCGCCGGTTATCCGGGCAACCGTCCCCGGTATAGGGTTGTCGAGGACGTGGATGATCCCGCCGTCCTGCCGCTTTACGTCAACCACGGCCGCCCGTACCGGCCCCACCTTGAGCTGGCCCCGGTCTGCCGGCTGCCCCCCGCCACCGGGATAGAAGGCGGTGCGGTCCAGGGCAATCTCCCGTCCGGCGCGTTTTACCACGTCCGCCTCGAACTCGCGCGAGTAAGCATCGTAGAGGAAAAGCTGCTCGGTCACAGAGTAAGTGTACCGCGCTCCCGATCTTTGAACGTGACGACTTCCCGGTAGCCCACGCCCCGGACGAGCTCCAGGCTCGTTTCGTAGCCGGCGGCGACTTCATCCGGTGCGTGGGCGTCGGAAGAGAGGATGATCTGGACTCCCCGGCGATAAAACATCTCCAGAAACTCGCGGGAAGGATAGACCTCCCCTATCGGTTTCCGCAGGCCCGCGGCGTTCACGTCGACGACCACCCCGGACTCCGCGATAGCATCGGCGGTTTCTTCGAGCATCGGCGTAACGTCCCGCTCTGGAAAGCGGCGGAAAATCTTTATGAGGTCGGGGTGCCCGATCACCTCGAACCGGCCCGAGAGCGCCGCCCGGCGGACGTTTTCGTAGTACGCTTCGTAGAGGTCGTAGGTCTCCCACTTGTCGTAGATCTCCAGGTGGTCCGGATGGTCCACCTCCTCGTAGTCCACCCGATGGACGCTCCCGATAACGTAATCGTAGGGCAGCGCCGACGCCACGCGGTCCATCTCATCCTCCTCGCCGGGAATGAAATCTATCTCGATCCCGAGCCTCAGCCCTACGTCCGGGGACAGCTCCCGCGCTTCCTGAAAAGCGGCGAGGTCTATGTCTTCCAGATACCGGTCGTGCTCGGTGATACCCATTTGGCGGATACCGCGCCCGTGGGCCACCTCGCAGTATTGGAGGATGTTCTCTACCGTCATCGGACGGTCACCGTGGGCTATAACGTGCAGGTGGTAGTCGATCAAAGGCCATCTCCTGGAATCCAAAAACGTACGACACCTCTATCTTATAAGATACCAGCGTGTTTATTAGGGCCAGAGGCGGGGCTTGCTAAGTGAGGTAGCCTACGGCGTGACGGCGGCGCTGGCCGTTGGGGTGGTCGTCGTAGAGTTGCTGCCCGCGCCGGTACTCGTTAACGTCTAATTTTCGCCGGAGCCCGGGTCATCCCGCCCTGCTGCCCAGAGCCCGGGCGGTAAAGAGAACCAGGGCACAGCCGACGGGGAAGAGAACCTCGTTTATGCCCCGGGAGACGACCTCGGTGGCCTTAACCGGTTCTCCCCCGAACAGCAGGACCAGCATCACGCCACCGAAGACGACGCCGACGGCCAATCCTAGCCCGATGTGGGCTTTCACCCCACCCCAGGGCCGGGTCCAGAGCCAGGCTATCGCCAGACCCAGAATCCCGAACTCGACACCCTTGACGAGCGCGAGCACCAGCGCCGAGGTGTCCGCTGGCTCTCCGCCGCCGGTTACCCGGAGCGCCTGCATCGAGCCCTTGTGTAATACGCGCGAGATCTCGAACGCCAGCGGGGCCGTGAGGAGCCCGAACAACCCCATAAAGGCCATCTGGCTCCGCCCAACCGCGGTACCAACCGCGATGCCCATGCACACGACGACCCACCAGGAGATGTTCTTGATGAAGTCGGCCACGAGCGGCCGCAAGCCCAGCAGAGATCCTCCGTAGCTGGCAACCAGGAGCAGCAGGACTTCCATCCCCAATCCCAGGAGTATCGCCAGCCAGGCCACCCGTAAAAGCGTTGCCCCGAGGCCGGGACTGAGTTCTTCAACAGCCTCCGGTTCCTCTATCTTCTCCTTCACTTCCACTATCGAACCTCCAGGTCAATCGTCTGCCCTTGTTCTCCGGCTGCGTACCGGTCCCCCAAAGTAAAGCCGGGAACCCGAGGTTGAACATCGAACGGAAGTCTTGAGTTCGCCCGGGACCTTGGGAGTAGCCGGGTTCTCGGCCAAAAGGCTGAGTCATCACTTAGAGCGGGCGGAGTCTGGGACGATAGCCTGCCAGCCGCCCTGTTAAACTCGTCGAGAGACCTAAATGACCGGCTCCAGCCAAAGCTTCTACGATCACCTCGCCGACAGCTATCACCTGATCTTCGGCGACTGGGACCAGGCCGTGCAGCGCCAGGGCGAGACCCTGCACGAGCTCTTGCGCTCGCAGATCGGTCCCGGACAACTCTCGGTGCTCGACTGCTCTTGCGGGATCGGCACCCAGGCTATCGGTCTGGCACGCTACGAACACAGGATCACCGCCACCGACTCGAGTCCCGGAGCGGTAGCGCGTGCCAGAACAGAAGCGAGCAGGTTCGGCGTCGAAATCTCCTTTGGCATAGCCGACTTCCGACACCTCGAAGAGCAGGTTCCCGGCTCGTTCGACGCCGTGATCTCCTGTGACAACTCCCTGCCCCACATGCTGACCCGCGAAGATCTGCTGCAAGCCGCCCGGAGCATCCGCTCCAAATTGCAACCGGGCGGCCTGCTCCTGGCGAGTATCAGGGACTACGACAGCATCATCCGGGAGCATCCAACGGCGACCATGCCGGGTGTGATCGGCCCGCCCGGCAGGAAACGCATCTACTTTCAGGTCTGGGATTGGGAAGACGATGGTCTTACCTATACCCTACACTTATTCCTGGTTCACGAAGCCGCGGACGGCTGGAAGACCCAACACCATGAAACGCGCTACAGGGCCGTTACGCGGTCGGAGCTGGGAGAAGTGCTCCGCGAAGCCGGGTTCCGCGATGTAGTTTGGCGCATGCCCGAAGACACCGGCTACTACCAGCCGATCGTTACCGCCCGGACTGCCGCCTGACCGGCAACCGTTGACCGCGAACTACGCAACTTCTGGCAGTACTTCCTACGCATCGTGTCGGAGGAGCCGCGTAAGTCCATCTCACCCCCGAAACAAGCCACCCGGTCCGGGTTAGGGGGCTACCCTGTCACCGGAGCTAAATGAACCTGTCGAGATAGAGGCGTTTCACCAGGGCTCGCCGCCCTCGCTCACCCACCTTCTCGAAGATGTTGGAGAGGTGCTCCTGGACTGTGTACTCGGATATGTAGAGGGTTCGAGAGATTTGCTTTGTGGAAGCACCGCGCACGACCAGGTCCACCACTTCCCGCTCCCGCTTTGTCAGGCCGTAGGCTGACATCTTGAGCCAGGCCACTTCGCGGGGGCCGGCGGCCTCTATCACGATCATTGTCTCGCTGCTGCCATTGGAGCTTGGCTCCGTCCATGCACCGTGCAGCGCCAGCCAGCGTCCCGAACGTCCTCGGACCACCAGGCGCGGAATATGTCGTCCTTCCCGGTCTGACCCGGGACCGAGGGCCCGACGGAGCACCCCCGTCATCGACGAGACCGCTAGAGGCAGGCCATTGCCTTCTCTCCATCCGGGTCCGAGATCCCCTAGTTCCCTGAGCCAGTGTTCGGCCACGGCTGTGTATTGGACCACCCGCCCCGCCCGATCGAGGACCAGCACTCCTGGGGAGTCATCCCCGTCGGGTTGTGCGAGGGCTTCAGAACGAAGCACCGCCGCCTTGAGCCCCGCCGCCAGGTGTGGGGAGATCCTGCGGAAGAACGCGAGCTCGCGGGAATCGAAGTCCGGGCTTTCGGGTTCCCGCATGGCCGAGATCGAACCCCAGAGCTCTCCATCCAGAGCAAAGACGCCGCGCATCTCGTACTCGACCCCCAAGGGAACCATCACCTCCCGGTAGCGCAAGACCCGCTCTAATCTTCCCCCGGTGGTCTCTGAAAGAGATAGGGCCGCAAGGCGCTTTCTTACCATCCAGCCGAAAGGCGTTACCTCGTCATCGAACTGGACTCGCTCAACCGCCACCCGCGCAACGTCACCATACTGTGGATCCGAGAGCACACCCCGCGTTACCAGTCCGCTGGAAGGATCGTTTGTGTGCATGCAGTATAGCTCTAGCGGCACCGCCCGCCGCGCTCGTTCGGCCACCTGACGGAGTAGCGATTCCTCGTCGAGCCCGGCGTAGCACAGCCGGCGCACTTCAGAGAAAGTACGATCCATTACGACAGAATTTTCGCCCACAATATCGACCTCCCGCAAAGATGATCAGCTTCCAAAAACCCCAGAAATCTGGGGTAGGTCTCTATTGTGCCTATTGGTACATTAGATCTTACCAGCAAAGTGTGCTGAGAGAAAGGAGAAAGTAGTAATGACGAAGGATCAGACCAGGTACGTCTCTACTAAAGTACCCGAAGCTTTTTCTCGCCGCCTCGATGTACAGACCAGCTACTGGACCATGGGCATGCTCGTGAGTTGGCTCGCCGAGGGTACGAACACTGGCGGCAGCTTCGCGCTGGCCGAAGGCATCCTCTCAAAAGGCACGGAGCCACCTCCACACACCCACACTCGCGAAGACGAGGCCTTCTACATCCTGGAAGGCGAGATGTCTTTGCGGGTCGGCGTCCAGACCATAGAGGCCGAACCGGGAGATCTTGTGTACCTACCGCGAGGAATCGAGCACAGCTTCGGGCTGAAGACGCCTACGGTCAGGGCGTTGTTCTATATCACTCCTGCAGGAATTGAAGAAGCCTTCAAGCAGCTAAGTAAACCGGCTGGGGACCTCACCCCGCCGCCGCTCCCGGAGAAGCCACCCGACGTAGAAGGAATGGTGACTATCTTCGAGTCGTACGGCGTGAAGTTTGCGCTCTCCCCGTCACCGCGACCAACTACCCCAAGCTAAGCTCACCCCGGTCTGGCGGGGTGAGACGCTTTGTTCCGTCCCTCGAACACAAAGGAGTGAGACAGATGATGGAGACACTATCCGGAAAAGCTACGCGGGCCGTGAGAGCGGTGGCAGTTGCCGCGGTGGCGGTGTTTGGCCCCCTATTTCTGGCCTGGGGCGTAGCCGTGATCTGCCATCTCTATTGCCTACGGCGCGGACTTGATGTGTGTTGCGTGGATGATTGAGAGACAAGACGGTGACGAGGTCACGACGGCTGTGGACGCTGAACCTGCCGAAAAAGTCCTTCAGATGATCCTGGACGGTGTACCCGCAGACAAAGAGTAGCGGGGAGATCTGCCTGGTCGAGCAGCCGCGTACGGTGAGATCCAGAACTTCATTCTCCTTGGCGCCTAGCATTCAGGCGGCCGTATGGAGCTTCAGCGGCTGGGCTAGGAGAGGCGGAGACTGCATCACCGCCTCCAAACTTATTTCGCAAGGGCGAGCTCTCCTGGTGCGCGGGGCCGGATAATCCGGGCTTGGCCGGTGCATTCCGCGACCTGCCCGAGCGTCCGAAGCGGAATGCGCAGCAGGTAGGAGCCGTCTTCGATACTGGTCTGGACTCCGGAGAACACGGAACGCAACAGCCCGAGTACCCGCCGGTTCTCCCCTACCGCCGCGCCAACGAAAACCTTTACACCCCGGCGCCCCGCTTCTATCGCCAGCCGGCGGATCAAGAGTTTCCCGATCCCCTGCGACTGCCAACCGTCTTCGACTACAACAGCGATCTCGGCTTCATCGCCATCCGCGCTCCGGACGTACATAGCGTGGCCCACGATTTCATCCCCTGCGACAGCCACTAGTGAACCACCGGCTCGATCGTCCAGGTTCAACACTGAGGAGAGCATCCAGTCCGGGACGGCCGGATAGGGCGCGTGGAACCTCTCGTAGATGGTCTGCTGGGACAGCCTGGAGGCCATTCCCCGTAGTTTTCCCAGGTCTTCGGAGGTTGCTCTCCTGACGGAGACTGTATGACGGTTCTCCGGGCCGGCGCTCTTTCTGATGGGTATAGTCGGGCTCTGCACTTCGATCTCCTCTCGGCCTACGAGGCTCGCGAATCTCCGTTTATTCCTCGTACCCAAGTAAAGTCGCGAACCCGTCTATAGGCATCGGACAAACGTCGAAACTTCGCCGGGGACCTTCAGTGGAGGCGGTTCTACATCCAAAGCCTGAGGTGGGGGACAGTCTTCGCCGGTTCCTGGAGAGTCATCACGATCCGCAACACCGCCCGGTAACCGGCCGCGGATCCCCGGAAGCAGTGGTCGAACTCAACCTACATCAAACGTTCGCTGCCGGCCTCGAGGGGGCGCAGATCCGGCCCTTCTCCAAGCGTCCCGGCAGCCAGCATGGACTCTTTGTTCGCCGATGCAGACGAACCGTTGGTCCGGTTCAACCGTCGTGAGCTCTAGAAGCTACCGGCAGCCCACCGCCGTACGGTGTCGTGGTGGTCCGACCAGGCTTCCCACGCTGAACGCGCCCACTCGCCCGCCCGTTCGGCGTGTTCTTCCGGATTCTCCGCGTCCCGCACGTAGGGAACTCTGACCTCGCCGGTCGAAGCGGGTGGCTCCAGCCAGGTGAAGCGCTCTTTGTGGGTCGTCGCCCGTTGCATCGCCTTTTTGGCTACTTCGGGGCTGCGGGCTTTTTCGAGTACGAGGTACAGGCTGATCAGGTGTACGGCCGCGGACTGGATGGTCTGCGGCGAAGGCTCGCCGGGATGCTGCACAGCGTACGCGTCTACGGTAAGCCGGTGGGCCCGCCAGTAGCGGTAGTCGCTGTATTCCTTTTCGAGGACCTCGCCGTAGACGGCCCAGCATCCCGGCGAAGCCCCCAGGTAACGGTGGGTCGGTCCCTCGATATCCGGCACGAGGGCGCCGCAGCCCCAGCACGGTCGTAGTTCTCGCTCCACGCTCACACCTCTGAAACCATCAGCAGCGCGTCACCGGTGTAGCGGATGAAGGCGTGCGGGACTACCGCAACCCGGTCAACTACCTGGAAGCCGTTCCGCTCGTAGAGTCTTACTGCTCCTTCGTTCTGCTCGAAGGCGATCAGGCTAAGCTCGGAGAGCCCCAACTCCCGCGCCCGGGCAGATGAGATCTCCAGCATCCGGGTCCCGAGTCCCCCGCCGCGATGCTGGGGCAGCACGGCCATGCTGGAGATGTAGAAGCTGCCCGGTGCTTCGAGGTTCGTGTAGGGCTCCAGGACCGGGTCTGGGGCCTCGTCGTCGTCTTCCGGTTCCGGCTCTCCCATCCGGTATCCGTGCGTCATCCCGATCACCGCGCCGGCGCGCTCGGCGACGGCGCAGTTTTCGTAGGAGAAGTCGGTGTTCTGGCGGGCGTAGCGTTGCTCGCCGATCTCGATCCGGGTCAGGCCGGGATACTCCGGTTCCAGCAGGCTCCACACGTAGTCCGCGACGCCACCGGAAGCTATCCTGAACAGCTCGGCGATCCGGCGGCTATCCTCCCTCGTCGCCGGCCGGAACGTTGTGCCGGTATCTTTCATCGGTACGTTTCCTACCTCTCTCGTTTACCTCGTTCTCGCCAGTCGAGTATCTCACCACCCTGGCCCATGACCAAGCTTCCGGGAAATACCCGGAGCCTCCACGGCTCGAGCCGCAGTGCGGCAAACGCCTCCGAGACGGGGCTATCCCAACCCGGAATAATGGTAGGGTCGTACCCGACCGGCTCGGGCGCGCCGGCGAACAGGTCCCAGACCATCGTCCGGGTCTCGTCGTCGAAAGCCCAGGACACGCGGCAGTCCGCAACACAGGTGTCGTGTGTGGGAGCCCAATAGCTCAGCGACATGTATGGGGTCGCGTCCACGTGGGCGCGCTTTACCGGTGTCGGTCCCGTACCGACCCAGCCCACGAGTTGGTCGCCGTCCCACTGCCAGATCGGGTGCAGAATCCGGGACCGGGGACGGCCGCGGGTATCGACCGTGGCGGCGCTGCACCACACGATGCGGTGGGCCATTTCGACGAAGGCCGGAGCTGTTTCCGTGAGGTCGTTCATCGAGTCACTCCCTTTCTCTGCCTTTTCGCGCCAGGAATCCCGCGTGTCCGGGGGCGAACCCGGTTGGTCCGTAACCGTCCAGTATCCGGACTTGAAAACCGGCGTCCTGTAGCTGGTGGCGGATCTCCGGCCGTTCCAACAGGTTCAGCTCGTGTACTTCGTGGTCGCGGCGGTACAGGTCCGAGACCTTCCGGAAGGTCGTAATGCGCCGGGTCAGCCGCCGGCGCTGCAGGTTTTCCTCAGCGGTCATCAGCACCACCCAATCCTCTCCTTCGGTGTGAGTTCTGGTCGAGCCGGTCCCCGGTACGCGTCCCGGCCCGGCAACGTCGAAGAGAAAGATGCCCCCAGCTTGCAGGGCACGATGTACCCGCCGAAAGAGCCCGGAACGTTCATCCGGCGTATTATCGCCATCGAAGGCGTAGTTAAAGCACTCGCCTATCGCGGTGACAGCGACACATTCCGGAATATTCGTGTTGAGGAACGATTCTACGCGGAACTCTGCTCGGGGAACGCGGGAACGGGCGATCTCGATGAGGTCTGCGGAGATGTCCACACCCAGAACCTCGTATCCGGCGTCTGACAGTATCTGCGCCGTGATTCCGCTCCCGCAGCCCAGATCTACCACCAGCCCACTATGCGTACCCTGTTGGCGGAGCGTCTCGACCAGCACGGTGGCGGCACTCCGGGCGAGCGCTCCGAAGCCCGCGTCGTGAACGTGGGCGAGATCCGCCCGGTAAACATCCGTCACTTCTTCTCCTCTGCCACAAGCCTCGTTCTAAAATGCTATTTTGCGCCCGGCTTCCACTTTCTGCCACCTCCTTTGACCCACGCTCACGTTTAACGGGCCCGGGCCGCTCTCTCGCGAACGGCCCGAGGCCCTATCTTCAGGCAATCTTGCTTGCGTGTAGGAGTCGTCCTTCTCAGGCAGTTACTCTCTGGTTGGCTAGAAACTCTGTCACGTGAGGCAGCACCAGGTCGCTCCGGATAGCAGCCTGGATGTGGTTTAGCCCGGGCATGGAAAAGAAGGTCGCGTCCGGCAGCTCCTCAGCGCACTTCTCGACGAGAGGGCAGATAGGATCTGCTCCGCCCGCATAGAGCAAGCAGGGTATCTCCACGTCCGATAGCGTGTCGGAGATGTCTGGCCGGTCGTCGGCCAGACTGGCGCGTAGGGCCTCGACATCGTTTCCGAGCAGGCGTTCCTTCATGGCAGGCGATGCGGAGCCGGCCATTTGCTCTGCGACGGCTACCCAACCCACTATCCCGCCCCCTAACGCCTGGCGGAAAAGCTCCATGCTCTGGCCGTAGGGCTGGGCGCCGCCGACGATCAGGGAGTTCAACCGTTCGGGCGCGTAAGTTGTGAGGCCTAGGCCGATCCAGCCTCCCAGCGAGTAGCCCAAGTAATGGGCCTTTTCGATTCCGAGCTCGTCGAGCACGGCGACAACGTCGGCCGGCCTCTGCCGGAGACCGTAGGAGGTGGGATCGTGGGGCTTGTCGCTCTTTCCGTGGCCGCGCGCGTCGATCAGCACGAGCCGGTAGTCCTGTTTCAGCGGCTCGGTGAACCCGTACTCGCGCCACCCCTCGAGGCTCTCGCTGAACCCGTGCACGAGCACCAGCGGGGGTCCCTCACCTTCGACTTCGTAGTAGATGTTGGTTCCATTGTTGTTGGCGTATGGCATATGTCTCACCTTTCTTGAGTTGCGTGTTCTGATTACTGTTTGTTGCCCGCTTACGTTCGCCTACAGCAAGATCGCATCACCTCTGTTCTGTCTCCGGCGGACTCGCGCTGCCGCTGACGAGCGGCCGGACGATCGGGGGTACTTTCCGCCACTCTCCGCGGCCGACTCCAGAGAGCGTGAAGCCTTCGGCGTTCAGCAGGTCCAGGGTTTCGCGGTTGCAGTTACAGCCGCACGCGAAGCCCCGCCACGGCTTGTGCAGGCGGTCCTGCCACCGGGCGAGCCGGACGTCGTCCGAGCGGACGTGCTCCAGGAAGAGCAGGGAGCCGCCGGGGCGGAGGACGCGCCGGATCTCCTGCAGCGAGCGCTCCGGATCCTGGACGTTACAGAGGACGAGCGTCGAGACTACGGTATCGAAGGCCCCATCGTCGAAGGGAAGTGTTTCTGCCGGGGTGAGTACGACCTTGCCCGGCTTCCCGAGGCGTTCGAGCCGCTGCTCCAGGCGCCGGGCCATATGCTCGTCGGGCTCGGTTAGAACCAGCCGATCTATTGTGTCCGGGTAGTGCGGCAGGTTCAGGCCGGTCCCGGCGCCGAGCTCCAGCACGGCGCCCCGCGCGGAGGCCAGAAGCTCCCGGCGGTTGTCGGCCATGCCCGACCTCTCGCCCCACCACAGGATGGGCTCGTAGATCGCGGCGAAGACCGCATTGTAGGGGCCAGAGAAGCTCTGCTCGGGACGGGTGTGTACATCAGTCATGTGCTTAACCTCCTCTCAGTTGGTTGGTTTGATGTTCTGGTTCATGCGGAACAGGTTCTCCGGGTCATACTCGTCCTTGAGGGCGACCAGCCGTTCGTAGTTCTCGCCGTAGGCGTCGCGCATCATGTCCTGGCCCTCCTCGATAAAGCCGGGGAAGTTGAGGTAGGTTCCGCCGTCGGAGAAACGCCGCATGTCGTCCACGACCTCCCGGGCCCAAGCGACGTTCGCCGCGTCGTCCTCCGGCTCCTCCCAGTTGGCCTCGATGCCGAGCAGGTAGGGTGCGCTCCGGTCGCCGAAGGCGGTCTCGTCCGCCCCGATACGGCCCATGGCCCCGCCCTGGTACCAGATGTCTATGGTGGAGTGATCCGAGGGCGCAGCTTCAGCGTGGGCGATGAGGCGGTCCATGGCCTCTTCGCCGATCTCTTCTACGTTCACCGACTTCCAGTAGTAGCGTCCACCGTCCGGGTAGTCTTCGTCCAGGACCTGCTGCACCTCGGTGTAGGGCATTGGCCCGCTGAAATCTACGATGGGCTCGGAGAACTCGCGCAGGGGCTCGAGCACCCGTTCACCCTCCTCGACCTCGCCGGCATACATGGCCGCGATAGCCACGAAAGGCTCTCCGTGAGACTCTTCCGGAAACATCTCATCGGCCGGAACCCGGCCCAGGAAGCTCAGGGGGCTGACCTCGTCGGGGGCCCGGTCCATATAGTCGTTCAAGGAGCGCAGCACTTCTCTGGCCTCTTCTCCAGGGTAGAAGACGAAGCAGAACATGACCTCCGGTCCCACCGGGTGCAGCCGGTACTCGAACGAGGTGACGACCCCGTAGTTTCCCCCGCCGCCGCGAACGGCCCAGAAGAGGTCTTCGTTCTCCTCCTCGCTCGCCGTCAGAAAGCGGCCGTCGGCGGTCACGAGGTCAACGGAGATCAGGTTGTCCGAAGAGAGGCCGTGCTTGCGCCGCAACCAGCCGATGCCGCCGTTGAGCGTTAGCCCGGCGATGCCGGTTTCGGAAACCACGCCCAGGGGCGTCGCCAGGCCGAAGGTCTGGGTCCGTTCGTCCAGCTCGCCCAGGGTTACGCCAGCTTCGGCGCGGACCTTGCGGTTTTCGGGATCCACCTGAATTCGGGTCATTGGCGAGAGGTCTATGACAAGCCCGCCGTCAGCGATGGCCGTTCCGGCCACGTTGTGCCCGCCACCCCGCACGCTCATGAGTAGACCGTGCTCGCGGGCGAAGTTCACCGCGTTCACCACGTCTGATACTCCGGTGCAGCGGGAGATCAGGGCCGGGTGCTGGTCGATCATGCCGTTCCACACCTGCCGGGCCTCCTCATAGTCCGCGTGGTCAGCCTGGAGTAACTCTCCGTGCAGGTGCGACCGGAACTCCTCGATTACGGAGCTATCCAGCACGCTCTTCGTTCCCGAAACCCCGACTACCTTCAGTTCGTTCATGTTCGCTCCTTTCCAGGGGGTCTTTACTTTGGCCGGTTCAAACACGGTTTCGGAGGCCCGTCTCTTTGGCCGCCGGACGCACCGGGATCCAGAACCGTCCGAATAGTGAACGCCCGGGAACCTTTCGCGCGGCCGCCGAACGCAGCCTCGAGGCCAGGCGCTCGTTCTCGGCTTCCTGCAGCCGCTCTCTGAGGCGCTGGCGGGCCAAGTCCAGTTCGTTCAAGGTGTGCATAGTGGTCTCCTCGACTATCGTTTAGTACCGTCGAATTATGGTCGCCACCCCCGGCCGCGCCATCGGCCAAAGGAACGCTTGTCGGGCGGGGCTTTGGAAGGACGACCTTCTAGGACTAAAGTCGTAGAGAGCAGGCTCCAGAGGAAATCTAGCGGATCACCGGTTGTTGGGCGGGGTCCTGCCGGGAAAGGATATTCTAGAATTGGCCTATGACGGCGCCGATTCTCACCACCAAACTCTACGTACCCCCCGCCCCGGACCGGAGCCGTCTACCGTCCTCGCCTGACCCGGCGGCTGAACGAGGGGCTGCACCGCCGGCTGACCCTAGAGGCTATCTCATAAATGTGGGAGTGAGGATATAGTGGCTCTTTGGTGCATCCCAGTATTGGCAGGAGTAGAAGAGTATGGATCTCACCAACGAGCAGTGGGAAGTGTTGGAACCTCTTATCCCAGATCCTCCCCGCA
>JBHJHC010000006.1:0-13558 GCA_050331175.1 Rubrobacteraceae bacterium
AGCTTTTCATCGCGGCGTGGGCGGTAAGGTGTACGAGGGCTGCAACGGGTGAGCCCGCGCCCAGGGCCAGTAGCATAAAGCCGTACTGGCTAGAGGTGGAGGCCGCGAGCAGGCGTTTGAGATCCCGCTCGGCGACGGCTACTAGGCCGACAACTACCGCCGTTACGCCACCCAAAATGCCTACGACCAGCAACGCCCCCGGTGGAAAAAGCGGGAAAGCGCGTATCAGCAGGATGGCCCCGGCGGCGACCAGGGTCGCCGAGTGGAGCAAGGCCGAGACCGGGGTAGGGCCGGCCATCGCGTCCTGGAGCCAGCCGTGGAGGGGTGTCTGGGCAGACTTGCCCGCCGCCGCCAAGAGCACGAGCAGGCTCGCGGCGAAGGCGGCGGAGCCACCGACCTCCAGGGTCCGGGGTATCGCGGTGGTCCCGGCCTGCGAAATCAGGATAAAGATCCCGACGTAGAGCCCGAGGTCGGCGGTGCGGGTGTAGAGGAAGGCGCGGGTGGCCGCTCCGCCGACGTTCTCTCTGTCGAACCAGAAGCCGATCAGCATGTAGGAGGCGAGCCCGATCACCTCCCACGCCGCGAGCAGCAATACCCAGTCGCCGGCGAGCACCAACGTCTCCATCGCGGCCACGAAAAAGGACATCTGGGCGAAGAAGCGGACCTTGCCGGCTTCTTCCACCATATACCCCACGGCGTAGAGCATCACGAACGCCCCCACGACCGCGACGATAACGGCGAGCACCGCCGTAAGGGGCGTCGCGACGAGGCGGATGGGATACTCCGGCAACCCCGGCAGCGTTGCCGCGGAGCGGGCGCCGCCGGCGACGGTGACGAAGGTGGCGGTTGCCCCGACCAGCGCTACGCCGATACCCAGCATGGCGAGCGCCGGGGCGGCCCGCCGGACCAGCAGTATCGTTACCGTCGCAACCAGAGGCCCGAGGATCGTCAGGGCGACGGAGGTCATCCCTTGAGCTCCCTCGCTTCCTCCATCTCGACCGAGCCCTTGTAGCGGAAGCGGGCCGTGCCCACTCCGAACCCGACGGCCATCTCGAGCGCCATAACGGTCATCACGATCAGGAAGAACATCTGGCCGGAGTAGGCTTCGGGATGTAGGAAGCGCCAGAAAGCGACCAGGTTGACCATCGCGCCGGCCAGCATCAGCTCGACGCCCATCATGATCATTACCAGGTTCGTCTGGCTGAGCGCGCCGTAGAGCCCGACCCCGAAGAGCACCGCCCCGACGAGCAGCGCTACGATGAGCGTGGCCACTACCGGTTCCTCTCCAGGGCCACGGCGATGGTGGCGATCATGGCCGTCAGGATGGTTACGCCCGCCGTCTCGAAGATGAGCATGGAGCGTCCCATGAGCTCTATTCCGAGGTCGTGCACCTGTTCGCCGGGAGGGACGCTGTCCGCGATGGTCCCCCAGCCGACCAGGAACACGACGCCGGTAACCAGGAGCGCGGCGAGCCCGCCCGCAACCTGCGAAAGCCGCTTCTGGTGCGTCATCTCCATCCCCATGAGGCCGCCCGGGTCCATCATGTACATGACCATGAAGATCGCCATGATGGACATCTCGGTCCCCATCATCATGATCTGGAGTACCCCCAGGAACTCGGCCTGCAGCGCGAGAAACATCGCGCCTACCGCTGCCTGCGAGAACAAGAGCGCCAGCGCCGACCGGACCATCGAGGAGGTGGTAAAGACCACGACGCCGAACCAGATCGCCGCTATCCCGAATAGCCCCACAAAGACCGTCTGGAGCATCATCCACCCGCCGCGAGCAAGACGACCCCGACGTAGAGGATGTTTATCAGGGCGAGCGGGATGCCGAGCTTCCAGAACCACTGCAGCATGTGCTCCTCGCGGATGCGGGGAACGTACCGCCCGATAAAGAGCATCACCGCCGCTACCAGGAGCGACTTGCCCAGGGTCCAGGCGGCCGGCGGCAGGACCGGCCCGAGCCAGCCGCCCAGGTAGAAGACCGTCGTGGTCATGGCGAGGGTGACGACGAGCACCAGGCGGGCGAGGCGCATTATCGCCAACCGGGCGCCGGTATACTCGGCCATCACCCCGCCCGCCAGCTCGCCCGGCGCCGTCGGGAGGTCGAACGGCGGCAGAAAGCAGACCGCCAGCGCCGCCGAAAAGAAGAGAACGAAGCCTAAAGGCTGGAAGAACACGTTCCACAGCGGGTCCTGGGACGCCACGATCTGCGTGGTAAAGAGCGATTCGGCGCGCATCGCGACCGTCGTCAGCGGCATCACGATGAGCATGGAGTAGCCGACGAGCT
The DNA here is from genome assembly GCA_050331175.1 of Rubrobacteraceae bacterium. GTDB lineage: Bacteria > Actinomycetota > Rubrobacteria > Rubrobacterales > Rubrobacteraceae > SIRX01. The sequence goes on from JBHJHC010000006.1 coordinate 2,293, forward strand.
GCCCCAGAAAGCGCCAGCCGCCGACCATCGCGTAAACCCCGTCCGGCGCCCACCCGGCCATCAGGAGCGCGACCATTACGTAGGCGAGCGCCGCGTTCACGAACAGCGCGCCGGTGGCCAGGTCGGTCACTATGAGGCCCGGCGCCAGGGGCAGCACGGCGGCGGCCAGGAGGGCCAAGACCAACAGCAGCACCGGCCCGACCTCGAAGAAGATCCTGTCGGGACTCCGGGTGATCACCGACTCCCGTCCCAGTAGAGCCACGGCGTCCAGCGCCGGACCTGCGGGCCGGAACCGCCCATCGGTCGCCCACCCTTCGAGCACGGCGACTACGTACGCCCCGGCTACCAATACGAGCACGACTACGACCGTACTCACCCGGACATCTCCCAGGGAGAGAGGTCCAGCGACCCGGCACCGACCAGCGCGTCGGCGACTTCTCTGCCCACCGTTACGGCTTCGACCAGCCGGACGTTGCGCATCGAGGGGGTGTGGAGTTCTACACCGGTCACCGTGCCGGCTTCCAGAGTAACCTCTAGAAATGCTGTTCCGCGCGGCGTCTCTACCGTGGCCGCGCCGGCGCCGGAAATACGGCCCCCGGATAAGGAGCCGGTCGGGGTTACCGACCCGGCTTCGAGCACGAGGTTCAGGCTCTGCAGGATCTCCTCCAGCCGGAGCCGGAACCGGGTGAGGGCGTCGTTGCCGGTCCGAACTGTGGGAGAGAAGCCGAGCTTGCGGTACGCTGGTTCTTCGTGGCGCGCGTCGGCACCGAACCCGGCGGCCCGGGCCACGGGCCCGGCCCCGTTCTCAACGCCGCCTTCGGGTGTTACGTCCCAAACCCCGATGCCGCCGAGCTTGCTCTCGAGCAGGGGCGTCCGGAGAGCTTGGCGGACGAATTTCTCTCCGGCGCCTGCTACGCGCCCGATCTCCCCGAGGTCCTCCGCCCGCAGGAGCGCCAACTGTAGACTGGCTGCCCGTCGGGAGAGGGAGCCGTAGCCGATCAGGATTCCGAAATTCGCAACCCATCCCAGGTGGCTCGCGGCCCGCTCCCGCTCCAAAGCGCCGATCCTGGACCGGGCTTCTTCGTCGCCGATCTCACTACCGGCCACGCTGTCGATAGCGCGCCGGGCGAGCATCTGGTAAGCGACCGGCGAGAGCGGGTCGAGCTTCGCGGCGCGTTCGGCGAGGGTCCCGGCCGGACCGCGCAAGAGCGCCGCCGGAGAGTGGCCCCGGATGCCGGGCTCTACCTCCGTTTCGGCGACGGTGTCGCCGTCGAGGGTGAAGTTCAGGGAGAGGCCGCCGGGCAGGCCCGGGAACAGCGGGCCGTAGGGGGCCGGCACCCACTCCATGATAAGGCCGTCGCCGCTCGCCGGCATACCTTCGGTCATCTCCATCATGGACATGAAGTTCTCGAGCTGGTCCTCCCCGATCTCCTTTTCCCCGGAAACCTCTTCCCGGGCTTCGTCGTCTTCTCCCGGTTCCTCTTCGGCCTCCCCGGGATCGTGGTGCATGTGGCCATGATCGTGGTTCATGTGGCCGTGATCGTGGTGCATCTCCTCTTCACCGTCCCCGCTCTCCTGGACCACTTCGGGCTCGAAGGTTTCTACTTCGGGGGCGAAGGCGCCTCTCGCGAAGGCGCGGCGCAGTCCTTCGACGCCGGCCTCCAGGGCTTCCTGGTCCAGCGCCGTCGTGACGTCCGGTTCGGGGAGTGGCGAAGCTTCTGAGGTACCGGCCGCGAGGATCGCCCGCGGACGCATCATCTGGGCGTAGGCGACGGCCGCCGCTTCACGAAGTCCCTCCGGTAGCTCGCCGACGAGCAGTAGCACGGCCGCGTGGCGCGGCGTATCGACGATCCGGAGCCCGGCGGCCGCTACGCTGAGCCCGAGGGACCCGGCAACGTCCGGCCCGGGTACGACGAACGCGTTCAGCTGGCGAGCCATCGCCCGCGCGACCACCCGGTGAAACCAGTTTGGCTCCGCCTGTCGCGCGCCGGAGATCACCGCTGACGCCTGAAGGCTCCCTGGCTCCAGCCGTAGAGGAGACCCAGGTAGAGGATTGCCAGAAACACGCCCATGTCGAGCAGCGCCTTCAGGCCGAGCTCCCGGTAGACTACCGCCCACGGGTACATGTAGGCCATCTCCATGTCGAAGGCGAGAAACAGCAGCGCATACCCGTAGTAGCGTACGTGGTACCTGGCCCACACCGGCTGCCGGGAGAGCTTGCCGGACGTGGCCGGCACGTCTTTGCCCGGCTCCCGGCGGCTCTTGCCCAGCGAACGGGCGATGCCGTAGACGCTCAGAACGAACCCCACGGTGCCTACTACCATTCCCAACAGCAATGCGTACTGCTGCAGGGCGCTCACCGGGACGGCTCCTCTCCTCTTGCGAGACTACTCCTCAGGGAACTCAAGTCTGCCTCCATCTTGGACCTCGAGGTCTTTCACGGCCGGATAGGCCTGGCAGTATATGCCCCCGGCCCCTATGTGTCTACTTGCTGTTCGGTGATCGTTGTTGGGATTTTACCTGGATTCCGTGGTTCGGGCGGAGGGTGATCGAGGGTTGTATTCGTATGGTTTGGCCGGGGACCAGCCGGAGCTCGAACTTTCGGGCTATGGTGGTGAGGATCAGGGCGGCTTCCATCTTGGCGAAGGGTTGGCCGATGCAGAGTCTCGGTCCTCCGCCGAAGGGGAAGTAGGCGAACTTCGGGAGATCATCCGTGGAACCGTCCAGCCATCGTTCGGGAACGAATGCCCCGGGATCCCGGAAGAAGCGTGGGTCGCGGTGGACGACCCACTGGCTGATGAAGAGCTGGGTTTTGGCCGGGACGTGGAAGCCCCCGATCTCGCAGTCCTCCAACGCCTCGCGGCCGACAGCCCAGGCCGGCGGGTAGAGCCGCAGGGACTCCTTTATTACGGCGTCCGTGTAGGGGAGACGGGGGAGGTCGGCAACCGCCGGCGGGCGTCCCTCCAGCACCTCCTCTATCTCGGAGCGCAGCTTCTCTTCTACGGAAGGATGGTTGCCGAGCAGGTAGAAGGTCCAGGAGAGGGCGATGGCGGTAGTCTCGTGGCCGGCCATAATGATGGTCATCAACTCGTCGCGGAGCTGCGGGTCGCCCATGCGGTTCCCGTCCTCGTCACGGGCCTGGAGCAGCATGCTCAGCAGATCTCCGTTATCTTCGCTGCTCTTGCGGCGGGCCTCTACGATGCTGTAGATAAACGCTTCCAGGTCGCGGCGGGCCCGGCGGAAGCGGCGGTTGGCGGGCGTGGGCACGCTCTCGGGCAGCATCCGCAGGAAAACGTTGCTGCCCTGGTCGGAGAAGTACGCCATGACGGCGCCGAGAGACCTTCCCACGTCCTCCGCTTCGTCGGTGATGTCGGTGTCCACGAGGGTCTTGGCCACGATCTCCAGCGTCAGGCGCATCATGTCGTGGTGAACGTCGCGCTCCCCGCCGTCCTGCCAGTCTTCTAGCATCCGCTCCGTATAAGCGACCATCACGTCCGCGTAAGCCTCTATGCGGTGACGGTGGAAGGCCGGTTGCATGAGCCGCCGCTGACGGCGCCAGAAGTCGCCCTCGGAGAGCAGCAGGCCGTTGCCGAGGATGCTGAGCTCTTCACGGGTTACGCGGTCTTTGGCGAAGTTGCGGTTGTCCTTGACCAGCACGCGTTCGATGTGGTCGGGCCCGGCGAGTAGGTACGCGGGCGGTCCCGGAAACTGCAGGCGCACCACGTCGCCATACTCTCGGGCGCAGCGGGTAAGGAAGCCCAGAGGATTCCGGGAGTAGTCCAGCAGATGGCCGATAACGGGCCGCGCTTTCGGGCCGGGAGGGAGCGTCGCTACTGTCACGGGCCTCCTTTCGCAAACCTTTGCCGGACTCGGAGCTACTCGTTTATATTACTCCTTCGAGGTGCCCGGTAGCCAAAGCCCTCGATGCCCGGCGAATATCCGCAGCGGTTCCCGCCTGCTATGCTGGACCCGGTATGACGCTCAGAAAACTGTCGCGAGAACCTGAGGGTGGCAAAGAGCACCGCTGGATGCTGGCTATAGGTTGCCTGGTCGGGCTCGCCGGGGCGGTGTCTTTTCTCGTCTTTCCGGATGAGATGGGCTTTGTCGGCCTGGGCCTCGCGATCCTGGGTTTGGCACAGGCTCTGGGCGCTACCGCCGAGCTGCTGCCCCGGGACAGGCGCGGGCCGGCCACCCTGCTCCGGGCTCTCTCCTTTACGCTGCTTGGCTTGTGTACGGGCATAATGCTGGCTGCACTGTGGCTGATGTTCACGTAACCCGGTTGGGTGGAACCCCGCGTTCCCTATACCTTCAGGAACCTCTCTACGGCGTTTACCAGCTCGTCTATCTTCTCTTCCGCCTGATCTTCGTTCCTGATCGACTCTTTAACGCAATGGTCCACGTGGTCCCGGAGGACCATTGCGGCCACCTTCTCGGAGGCGGCTATGAGGCTGGAGATCTGGGTCAGGATGTCTATGCAGTAGGCTTCTTCGTCCACCATCCGCTGCACACCCCGCACCTGGCCTTCGATCCGCCTCAGGCGGTTCTCCAGCTTATTCTTGTGGGCAGCTCTTATGTATCCGGGCAACGTCACCTCCGTGAAGCCGTAAATCCTCCGCTTGATTCTACCGCCGCGTTAACCGATCCGCGCCCGCCGCAACCGGAGGGCATTGCCCAGCACCGTTACCGAAGACAACACCATAGCCATTGCCGCTAGCACCGGGTTCAAGAAACCGTACTCGCCCAGCGCGGGCTGGAGCGCCAGCGGCACCGGGCCGCCCGAGAAGAACGGGTAGAGGATGCCCGCCGCCACCGGTATGAGGGCTACGTTGTAGGCGAAGGCCCAGAAGAGGTTCTGCTTTATGTTGCGGATGGTTGCCCTCGAGAGTTTTATCGCACGGGCCACGCCGCGCACGTCACCCGAGATGAGCGTCAGGTCTGCCGCTTCCATGGCCACGTCCGTACCGGTCCCGATGGCGACGCCCACGTCGGCCTTCGCGAGCGCCGGGGCGTCGTTGATGCCGTCCCCGACCATCGCCACCACCTCGCCCGCGGCCTGCAGCTTCTTTACCGCGCCGACCTTGTCTCCGGGCAAGACTTCCGCGATCACCCGGTCGATACCGAGCTCCCGGGCTATGGCCCCGGCGGTCTGGTGGTTGTCTCCGGTGAGCATCGCCACCTCCAGGCCCATCTCGCGCAGATGCTCTACCGCCGGACGGGACTCGTCCTTTACGGTGTCCGCTACGGCCACCAGGCCCACCACCTCGCCGTCCACCGCCACGAACATCGGCGTCTTGCCGGACGCCGAGAGATACTCCCCCTCGTGCAGTAGCCCGTTGCCGGCTATTCCTTCGGCCTCCAGGAGCGCGGCATTACCGGCCAGCACTTCGCGGCCGCTCACCCACGCCTTGATGCCGCGTCCGGCCACCGCCTCGAACCGATCGGGATCCGCCAGAACGAGGCCCCGTTTCCTCGCGCCCTCGACTATGGCTTCGCCTAGCGGATGCTCGCTGCCACGTTCGGCGGAGGCGACCAGGCTCAGGAAGTCCCGTTCGGAGAGGCCGTTCGTGGCCTTTACGTTCGTAAGCTCCGGTTTGCCCCGGGTCAGGGTTCCGGTCTTATCCAGTACGACGGTGGTGAGCTTGTGGGCCCTTTCGAGCGTCTCGCCGCCTTTGATGAGAATGCCCATCTCCGCGCCCCTACCGGTCCCCACCATGATCGAGGTCGGTGTAGCCAATCCCATCGCGCAGGGACAGGCGATGATGAGGACCGCCACGAAGTTTAGAAGGGCGAACGTGAACGCCGGGGCTGGCCCGAACGCCCACCAGACGAAAAAGGTGACCGTGGCTATCCCGATTACTATCGGTACGAAGACGCTGCTCACCCTGTCCGCGAACCGCTGTACCGGGGCTTTGGTGCTTTGGGCCTCCTCGACCATGCGAATAATCTGGGCCAGGGTTGTATCCCGGCCGACCTTCGTCGCTTCCATCCTGAAAGAGCCGCTCTCGTTGATGGTGGCCCCGATCACCTCGTCCCCAAAGCCCTTGCTCACCGGGATGGGCTCGCCCGTGATCATGGCCTCGTTCACCGCCGACCTTCCACCAACCACCCGCCCATCCACCGGGACCTTCTCGCCGGGCCGCACCAAAACCACGTCCCCGACCACCACGTCCTCTACCGGTACGTCCACCTCTCTATCTTCCCGCACTACCCGGGCGGTCTTCGCCTGCAAACTGGCGAGCTTCTTTATAGCCTCGTTCGTGCGGCTCTTGGCGCGAGCCTCCAGCAACCGCCCCAGCAGGATCAGGGTGATGATTAGCGCGGAGGTGTCGAAGTACACGTCGGCCCGCCCGTCCGCGAAGAGTTGCGGCGCGACCGTCGCGACCAGGCTGTAGAGATACGCGGCGCTGGTTCCAACCACGACCAGGGTGTTCATGTTCGCCTGGCCGTGCTCGAGCGCGCCCCAGGCTCCCCTGTAAAACCGCCACCCGGCCCAGAACTGCACCGGCGTGGCGAGCGCGAGCAACCCGAAATTCAGCCAGGACATCGGCACCGGAGCCGGCACACCGAGCATGTGCGGGATGCTGCCGACCAGGATCAGGCCCGCCAACACCGCCGCCCAGAGAAAGCTATTGCGGAGCTTCCTGTACTCTATCTCGCCCACGTCATCCGCCGCTTCCTCCCGGCCGACCACGCCGTAGCCCGCATCCTCAACGGCACGCTCCAAGTTCCTTGCGTCCACCGCGCCCGGCAGATACTCTACGCTCGCTTTCTCGGCCGTGAGGTTGACGTTCACCCCCAGCACCCCCGGTACGCCACCCAGTGCCTTCTCGACCCGGCCAACGCAGCCCGCACAGCTCATCCCGGTAATGGCCATCTCCGTCGTGGCCCGCGCCACGCCATACCCGGCCTCCTCTACCGTGCCGATGAGCGCCTGGGTGCCTACATGGCGGGGAGCGTAGGAAACGCTCGCCTTCTCGGCGGCAAAGTTCACGTTGACTTCCTCGACGCCCCCGACCTCCGAAAGAGCTTTCTCCACCCGGTTCGCACAGGACGCACACGACATTCCCGTAACCGGAACCTCCAGCCGCTCAAGATTGTTCCGGTGCATATTCAGAACCTTTCTCTGCCAGCGAGAGCTTATTCTAGCATACCCCCGTACCCTATTTGGTGGTGGTATAGCCTGGCTGAAGATCGAGGGTAGTTCGTATGCTGCCCCTTCGTCGCCGGGCGCGGGTGGCTGGTAGTGGGAACGGTTTATTGGAGGTTAGAGGGTTTGCGTTATCTCTTGCGGGGGTCTCGCAGGATCTCGAAAATCTCTTCTATGAGGGCTTCGCGTTTATCGGGGGGGAGGTCGCGGGGATGGATGGTTTGCTTATCGGACTGAAGGTTGCGGTTGGTAGCCTCTTCAGCGAGATACTGGTCTATAAGGCGTACGATGGCGTCCACTTTCTCACGGGGAAGTCCGTCGCCACCGCGGGTCAGTCTGCTCCACATACTCTCGGGACCTTTCCTGACTTTGAGCGCGTCGAGAGGATTATACTCGCTGGGACCGGGGTCAGGCGGAGCGGAAAGCTGTCCGGCGAGAGAAAGTTAACTGTTTCGCGGGAACGAAACCTTCGAGGTCTTGCCAGTAGTAGGTCTGGATGCGGAGGTCGGCCTCATCGAAGCTGACCAGATTGAAACTTGAAGGCCGGTTTGGGCGCAGGCGGTTGGAGATGGTTCCGGCGGTGGAGATGATGAGGCCCGGTGCGAGCTCTTCGACGGTGTGTACGGCTTCCAGATGGTCGTGGCCGCAGAGGACTATCTCCGCCCCGATCTCGGCGAAGGCTCGGAGGGCCTGGCCGGTGTTGGCGAGGCCGTGACGGCCCGAAAGGGAACCCTTGATGGGGTTGTGATGGATCATCACTATACGGGCCGCTTCCGGGGCGGCGTTCGAGAAGGCCCGTTCCACCCGCTGGACGTCCTCCCGTTTGACGTGCCCGATCACACCGAGGTCCCTGAACCGTCTGGTGAGGGAGCCCCGGCTTATACCGTGGGCCGTGTTGAGACCGGCGATCACCGCGCCGGGGATCTCCAGCGAGGGGCTCAGGTTTTTGGAGATGTGCCTCCTGTAGCGGGAATATTTGAAGTCGTGGGCCTTGTTCCCGATGAGACCCACGACCCCCAGGTTCCGGATCACGGCCCCGAGCCACCGGATGTCGTGGTTGCCGGGAATGACTATACAGGGAGCTATCTTACCCAGGGTATCCAGGTACTGCCGCGCCCGGACGAACTCACGGTTCGTACACCGCTGGGTCAAATCCCCGGAGACCGCGATCGCATCCGGCCCAATCTTCCGGATGCAATGCTCCAGGACGTCCAGTTTGTCTGAAGATGACGGCCGGCCGAAGTGCAGGTCCGAGATGTGCAGAACAGTCGTCACGAGACCTGATTCTACCTGAGCCGGCGCCATAAGACCCTCTGGATCACAGCAGCTCCTGGACTACAGCTGCTTCAGAAACTCTTTCAGGGCCGCGTTGAAGTCGCCGGGTGCTTCCAGGTTTGACAGGTGGGCCGCGCCGGAGAGCGTGTGGTGCTCGGAGTCCGGGATCCTCTCCGACATCGCGGCCATGACCTCCGGGGAGGAGATACCGTCTTCCTCCCCCCCGATAACGAGGGTGGGAACCTGTATGCCGGGAAGGAGCGGGGTGGCGTCCTTACGGTCGCGCATGGCGCCCAGGGCGCCGACCACGCCGTCGGGTGAGCTTTCCAGGATCATGGTCTTTACCTGCTCTACTATTAGCGGCTCGTTCTGGAGGGTAGTAGAAGAGAGCAGGCGCTCCATTTGGAGCTCGATCAGGACTCCTACACCTTCCTCGGAGACGCGCTGGGCCATGTTCTTCCGATTCTCGCGGATCTCTTCGGCATCCGGCTCGGGGCGGGTGTTGGCGAGCAGGAGCCCGGACACTCTTTCGGAAAACAGCTTGAGGCACGCGAACGCGACGTAGCCACCCATCGAGAGCCCGCCTAGGATCACCCGCTCCAACTCCAGCTTGTCGAGCAGCTCGCGGATTCTCTCCGCGTAGAACCGCATGTCGGGCTGGGCCGGAGGATAGGGCGAGCGTCCAAAGCCGGGATAGTCCGGCATTATGACGCGGTGGCTCTCCGAGAGAGCCCTGGCTTGCGGACTCCACATCTTGCAGTTGAGCGGGAAAGCGTGGAGCAGAATGATAGGTTCTCCCCGACCGTATTCGCTAAAGGCTATCGGAACGCTACGACGCTGCTCTGTCATGTATTCTCCTCCACAGGTATTTTACTCTGCTCTTTACCCTGATGGCGTACACTATCATCTACCTGGGGGACGTTTTCTGCGGAAGCTAGTACAAAACATCGTTCTCAGGGCTCTTGCCAGACGGCGTACCCCAATCTGTATCTCCTGTTCGGTAACCGCCGCGTAGCCGAGCAAGAGCCCCTTTTTCCCGGAGGGCCTGGTCTCGTACCGGGTGAGAGCCGGAGTTTCCAGGCCTTCGGCGGCGGCATGGCGGGACGCTTCGAGGTCGTCAACGTCTTCGGGCAGCCAGCCGACCAGGTGCATTCCGGCTTTCGCCGGGCGAACCTCGAGCAGAGCGGAGAGGTCTCTGGCGGCTGCTCCTACCAGCGCCGCCTGGCGTTCGGCGTAGAGTTTTCGCATCCGCCGGATGTGACGTGCGAAGTGGCCCTCGGAGATAAAGCGGGCCAGCACCGCTTGCTCGATAACGGGTGAATGCCGGTCGGCCAGCTCGCGGGCGGTGGTGAAGGGATCGACCAGATCCGGCGGCACCACGAGGTAGCCCAGGCGCAGGGACGGGAAGAGGACTTTGCTAAAGGTACCCGCGTAGATCACCCTTCCCTCGGCGTCTAGTCCTTGTAGGGCTTCGAGCGGGCGTCCCCCGTAGCGGTATTCGCTGTCGTAGTCGGCCTCGACGCCGCAGGCGGCGTGGCGGGGGGCCCAATCCACCTGGGCGAGCCGCCGGGGCAGGCTCATCGTCTTCCCGAGAGGATACTGGTGAGAGGGCGTGACACAGGCCAGACGGGCGGCGGTGTCCAGGGCCATTCCTGCTTCGACGTCCAGCCCTTCGTCGTCTACCGGCACGGGAACGGGGTCTGCGCCGGCCGAGATCAAGGCCCCTCGGGCGCCGCCGTAGCCGGGATCTTCTACCCAGACTTTGTCGCCGGGATCTAGTAGAACCCGGGCGGTGAGGTCCAGCGCTTGTTGGGAACCCGAGACCACGATTACCTGCTCCCAGCGGCACCGAACCGCCCGAGCCGCCCGCAGGTAATCGGAGATTTCTTCCCGCAGCGGCCGGTACCCTGCCGGGTCTCCGTAGCCGAGGAGATCCCGCGGCCGCCGGCACACTTCTCTCACCAACCGCTGCCAGATCTGCAGCGGAAACTCGTCGAGCGCCGGAAGGCCCGGCCGGAACGCGCGGGGCGGCCCCAGGTCCCTGACTATGGCCGCCGGAATCGACGCCAGATCTTCTCCCCGGCGGGAAAGCCGGCGCCCCGCGCGGATCCGAGGGGGTTCGGGATCCTGCCGGACTCGGGTCCGGAGCAAGTCTTCCGGCAACGAGCCCGTGACGTAGGTGCCCGAACCCGCCTTCCCTTCGAGATACCCCTCGGCCAACAGCTGCCGGAATGCCGTCATTACCGTGTTGCGCGAAACCCCGAGTTCAGCCGCCAACTCCCGCGTCGAAGGCAGCCGGGTGCCCCCGACGAGCCGCCCGGCCAGGATATGCTCCCGCAACCCCGCGTAGAGCTGGCGATGCAGCGGCACCGGAGAAGAGCGGTCCACCGCCGCCACGAGCGCCGTCGAACCAGACCTTCCAACCATCTTACCTCCCGGTAGTACAGGAAACTGGCACCTACAAAATATATGAAATTGGCTCTTGCGCAAGTGCCGGTTTTCGAATAGGTTGGTTGTGCGTCTGGAACTGCATCAGAAAGGAGGCCGGTGTGTGGAAGGGCGTTGCGCGGGTAATGAGCGGTTCCATCGTGCGGCTGGAGCCTCTGGAGTTTCGCCACGAGCGCGGGCTTTTCGAGGCGGCGCGGGACCCGGAGACGTGGCGTTGGATGCCACACCCCGCGGCGCAGAGTCGCGAGGTCTTTCACGGCTGGTTCGAAGAAGCGCTGGCCCGCTCGGAGGCTGGCGTCGAAGCCGCGTTCGCGACCGTTAGCGTCCGCACCGGCGAGCCGGTGGGCAGCAGCCGGTACCTCGCTCTCCGGCCCGAGCACCGGGGGTTGGAGATCG
>JBHJHC010000007.1:0-72135 GCA_050331175.1 Rubrobacteraceae bacterium
TCTTTGCTGGTCCGCATCGCGTCCTGATCTGCCCATCTCACGTTGCGCGTCTCCGAGAATTCGAGAGGATGATGGTACAAGTCTCCGGCGAAGTAGGCTACTGGATCCTCCGCCTCTACACGGAGAATTTGATGACCTGGCGTCTCACCCGGAGCGTAGAGAAGAGTCAGTCCGTCGCCCAGATTCGCCGTCCCTTCGACTAGTTGCAACAGGCCGCGACGACAAACTACTTCCAACGTACGCTTCTCTAAACCCCCGAAATGCTCCGGCCGCCAATCAGCCGCGCCAAGGTAATGTCGGGCATTGGGAAAAATCGGTGCGAAACTCTCTCCCACCCAATCGGTTAGCGCGTTGTAGTGGTCGAAATGGGCATGTGTAATGACGACATCGCTGATCGACCTCGCCTCTACACCTGCAGCGGCTAGTCTTTCGGGCAAAGTCGGCCCAACGGGATCGGTTGCAGTAAGACCTGACACCGCTGGCTCACACGCCGCAGCGTCAACCAGAACCGAGCGTCCCGGCAAAGATACGTGGTGGCAAAGTACCGGCAGCATTACGCGGCCCGCGTGGTCATGATCGGGCGGTAATCCGTACCAGTCGGTCAAGTTCGCGCCCAGATGTCCGGTGATTATGGCGGTGATCACTATGGAGATGGACATACCGCGCATGTTAGAGCATACAAGCCGGCCGGTTCACGCCGGGTTCGGAGAGACCACCGAGGTGGTAGTCGCTGCTCGATCCCGGCTGGGGTCGTCAACCTACAATCTTTCTCGCGGCAGCGTCGGCGTGGCGGAAGTAACGCAACATCTAACGCGCGATTCTATCCGAGCTTGAAGGGGTCCCGCGTCTGGCCGGAGAGCTCTATCCAAACAGCCTTTGTCTGGGTGTATTCGCGGAGTGACTCCAGGCCCATCTCACGCCCAATGCCGCTCTGCTTGTAGCCGCCGAAGGGTATTCCGGGACCGACGGTCCGGTAAGTGTTGACCCAGACGGTGCCGACCCGCAGAGCGTGGGCCACTCGGTGCGCCCGTTGGAGGTCGCGGGTCCAGACCCCGGCCGCGAGGCCGTAGGGCGTATCGTTGGCCTGCCGGATCGCCTCTTCCTCGCTCTCTACCGGGATCACGCCGAGTACGGGGCCGAAGATCTCCTCCCGCGCCACCCGCATGTCGTTGCTGACCTCCGTCAGGATGGTCGGCTCCACGAAGTAACCGTCCTTTAGCTCCTCGTCCTCCGGCCGGCCACCACCGGACACGAGCTCCGCGCCTTCCTCCCGGCCGAGCTCGACGTAGCCCAGCACCTTCTCCAGCTGCTCCTCGAACGCTACCGGTCCCATCTCCGTCGCCAGGTCCAGCGGATCTCCGAGCTTTATGGAGCGGGCTTTCTCGGCGAGCCGTTCGACAATTTCGTCGTGGACGGCCCGGTGAACCACGAGCCGGGAGCCGGCGATGCACGTCTGGCCGGTGGCCGCGAAGATTCCCGCGACGACCCCGTTCGTAGCGGCCTCCAGATCGGCATCCTCGAAGACGATGTTGGGAGACTTGCCGCCCAGCTCCAGCGACACCCGGGCGAGATGGTCAGCGGCGTCTTTCATCACCGCCTTGCCGGTCTCGGTGGAGCCGGTAAAGGCCACCTTGTCCACGCCAGGATGACGCACGAGCGCTTTTCCGGCAGTTGGTCCGAATCCCGTGACGACGTTGAAGACGCCCGGTGGAAAGCCAGCCTCCTCGAAGAGCCGGGCGAACTCCAGGGTCGCGGCGGGCGTCTGTTCGGCGGGTTTGGCGACGAAAGTACAGCCGGCGGCCAAAGCCGGGGCCAGCTTCCAGGCGAGCAGCATCAGGGGGGAGTTCCACGGGATGACGCCGCCGACGACCCCTACCGGCTCCTTTCTCGTGTAGACGAAGTAGTTCGGCTTGTCCGAGGGGATGGTTTCGCCCTGGATCTTGTCCGCCGCCCCAGCGAAGTAGTGATACCACTCGGGCAACTCGACGAGCTGGCCCGCCATCTCCCGCAACAGCTTCCCGTTGTCGGTGGTCTCGACCGGCGCTATCTCTTCCGCATACTCCTCGATCAACTCGGCCAGCCGCCGGATGAGCCGGCTCCGCTGCACGCCCGTCATCCGGCCCCACGGCCCGTCGTCGAAAGCCGCCCGCGCGGCCCGGACCGCGGCGTCCACGTCCTCCTCCCCCGCCTCCGGCGCCGTACACCAGGCCCTGCCGGTAAACGGGTTGACGCTCTCGAACGTCGCCCCGGACCGGGCGTCCACCCACTCGCCCCCGACGAGCATCTGGTAATTCCGCGTCTCCCCAACCCCCGGCGCTTTTATTGCCTTCGTCTCCACAAGTACCTTTCCTTTCGGTTGGTCGATCAGCCATTCAGCTTTCTCTGATCGGCTGGCAAACTAAATTCCCCGGCCCCCGTCCACCGGAATGACGGTCCCGGTCACGAACTCTGCGTCGTCGGAAGCCAGGAACGTCGCGACCGCTGCCACGTCTTCCGTGCTGGTGAGGCGTCCCATCGGGATGGTCGCCATTATCGCCTCGCGGGCGGCTTCGGGATCTTTGTCGCCGACCAGCGTGTCCAACATACTGGTGTCGGCGGCTACCGGGGCGACGCAGTTGACCCGGATGTTGTCGGCGGCCCCTTCTAGCGAGATCACACGCCCGAGCTGCACGACGGCCGCTTTGGAGGCGGCGTAGGCCGGATAGCCCGGCCGAGCCCGGACGGCGACTATGGAGGCGTTGATGACGATGGAGCCCCCACCATTGCGGCGGAGAGCGGGGATCGCCGCCCGGCAACACAGGAAAACGCCTTTGGCGTTCACCGCCATGGTCCGGTCCCAGACTTCCTCTCCGGTCTCTTCCGTCGAGACCGGTGGGGTCCCGATGCCGGCGTTGGCGAAGAGCACGTGCAGGCCGCCGAAGTTCTCTTCCGCCACCCTCACCATTTCCTCTGTGTCATCGGCTGAGGTAACGTCAGTTCGGACGCCGCTCGCCTTTGCGCCGGCCTCCCGAATTGCGTCCGCCGCCTTCTCGGCACCCTCGCCGTCGAGGTCGGCTATGACGACCCGCGCGCCCTCTCTTGCAAGTCGCTCCGCCGTCGCCCTTCCGATGCCGGAAGCCCCGCCGGTGACAACCGCGACCTTTCCGTCCAGCGTGCCCAACCTGGCTCACCTCCGTCCGGGCTCTAGTAGCCGACCGCTTCGGAGACTTCCCCGTGAGGCTCGTCTGCAGCTCCGCCAGAGTCGACGAACATCCGGGTCATCTCCTGCACGTCACCCGGTGGTATCCGCTCGATCCCGACCATCTTGTCTATGACCATGTTCTGGAAGCGGTGCAGCGGCTCCTCGAAGCGGTAGCACATGCGGCCTCCGCGGTAGGCCGGGTTGGAGATACCGTGCTGCACCTCCTCGACGATCTCGATGTCCTGCACGTTCACCAGGTCCCAGAAATGGGCGAGCTGCTCGATCTCGGCGTCCGCCCCCGGCATGTCCGTGGACTCGGGGTGTGCCAGGATGTATGTATCCTCGATGGTCTTGTTCGGACCAACGGGGCGCCCGATTATGACGAAGGCGTTGTTCGGCAGGATGTTCACGGCGGTGTTGGGAAAGAGCCACATAAAGCGGCCGCTGTCGGCGTCCGTACCTTCCAGCGAGCTGATGGGGCGCAGTCCCATAAAGCCGCCGGCGTCGGTGTTCTGGGAGATCGGGCTGGTACACATCCCGGTGTACATCCCCGGCCCCTGCCAGCGGTAATGGTCCTCCATGCGGGAGACGTGCAACAATTCCGGGTGGACCCACGGCAGGTGGTAGTACTCCATGAAGTTCTCGCCAACGAGCTTGTAGTTGCCCGCAATTTCGTACCGCTTGTGGCCCAGGATCCTCCACTCATCTAGCCGGTGGGCCGCCGTGCGGTCCGGCAAATCTCCTAGCTGCTTTGCGAGAGGGGCGGCGTCCGGGTCCAGGTTGACGAAGACCAGCAAGCCCCAGGTATCGACCTGCACGGACATCAGGCCGTAATCGGCCTTGTCGAAGCCTTTTACGTCGCCCATGTCGAAGATGCCTTGCTGATCCGGCGGAATGTCCGAGCCCTCAAAGAGCGGGGTACCGAGGCAATTGCCTTCGAGATCGTAGGTCCAGGAGTGATAGGGGCACCGGATGCGGTTTGTCCGCGCCAGGTGGCACCCCTCGCCGAGCAGCCTCGCGGCCCGGTGGCGGCAGACGTTGTGGAAAGCCCGCAATTCGCCAGCCTTATCCCGCACGACGATCACCGAGCGTCCCGCGACCTCCACCACCAGGATCTGTCCGGGCTCGGAGACCTGGGCGGCGCAGCCGACGGCGACCCAACTACGGGCGAAGATCCGCTCTTTCTCGATCTCGAAGAACTCCTGAGACGTGTACGCTTCCGGGAGCAACGTGGACGCGTACTCCACCGGCAACCTGGTCGGCGCGTAGGTCTCTTCCCGCATGTAGTCTTCGGGCATAAGATCCTGCGGGCGCCGCGCCGCCGGGTTGGTGCGTTCGGGGATCATCTCTCTCCTCCTTTGTTACGTAAATCCGTCACGCGTGGAAAACCTTCTGAAACGAAGCGTCGGTGATGGCCGGGCGGACAAGGCTGAATGGCTCTATCGGGTAGGTGGATTCGCCTTCGAGCGCCAACTCCGAGAGAACCCGGCCGATGAGGCCGGCGAACTTGTAGGCGTGTCCCGCCCCGACCGTCACCGAGATCTGGGGATGCTCCGGCAGCGTACTTATCACGAAGTTCTGGTCCGGCGGGATCGTGTACAGGCAGGTCTTGGTGGACAGCTCCGGCCCCAGGAAACCAGGAATGTGCCGGGCGAGAAAGTCCCGGTAGACCTCCTGACGCACCGGGTCGGGCTCGAAGGTTCGCGTATCCGCCGTCACCTCGTGCCCCCCGACATGCTGGCCGAGCTTGGTCGCCACCTCGCCATAGACCGGGAAGCCGTAGAAACTGCGCGCCCCGCTCCAGATAAACACCGGGAAGTTCTCCGGCGCGAACTCTCTGAGGTTCGGCGTCGAGTAGTAGGTCACCTGCTCTTGCGTAACGGTCAGCGGCAGCTCGGTACCGGTGTCTTTGAGGATCTGGTTCGTCCACGCGCCGCCGGCCACCACTACCCGGTCAGCGCGGTACGTCTCGCCGCCGGCGACGACCTCCACGCCGTCTCCGCTCGACAGGATGGACTGCACCGGGGTCTCCTCCAGGATCTCCGCACCGTTCGCCCGGGCCAGCGCCTGATGCACGGCGTTCGCTTTCCGGGCGTCCACGAGCCCGGACTCTTCCTGGTAGATCGCGCGTTCCGTACCCCGCAGGTGGAACTGGGGCCACCGGCTCATCAGCTCGTCCGGGGTCAACAACTCGTAGTCGAAGCCGTGCTCGTCGAACGTGGTGACGTAGTCGTCCAGGCTCCGGGCCGGCCTCTCGCCCGGCGCAAACTCGTCCGGCGCCTCGATGACGAGCCCCCCGGTCTTGTGGAGCACCCGCACGCCGGACTCCTCCTCTACCCGGTAGAAAGCCTCGTAGGCGTGGGGGGCGAGTACGGCGTACTCCGACTGGTTCTGGGCGAGCCGGATGATGCGCGAGTGGTCCTGCGACGAACCCCGGTCGTGACCGAGCTTGAACTGCTCGATCCCGAGCGCCGTAGAGCCGATCTCCCGGGATAGCCAGTACAACGCCGAAGACCCGAGACCTCCGCATCCGATGACTATTACTTCGTACTCTCTCATCTCCCCTCTTTCGATACGGACGTCCGCTCCGAACACGACTTTCTTCGTTGGAATCTCTTAAACCGCAGGTTGGTGTGTCTCTCCATTGGCTTTCTTCTGATACGGGAACCTCCGCTGCAAAAAATCGTAAGTTAAAGTGCCGATAGAGACAAATACATTTTTGCTTGGCAAATTGATACATAAGATGTATAGACGATTTATAGGCGCGGCGGGCCGCGCTAGGTACAATGAGCTATGGAACTGCGCGAGCTACGCTACTTTGTCGCCGTCGCCGAAGAGCAGAGCTTCATCCGGGCGGCCAAACGGCTGCACATGAGCCAACCCCCACTCAGTTTGCAGATCAAAAACCTGGAGAAGGAGCTGGGGGTAAAGCTCTTGGAGCGCCGACCCCGAAAGGTTTTTCTAACCGACGAGGGGCGCATTCTGTTGGACCGCGCGCGGGTGATCCTGAACGAGGTTCAAGAAGCCGAAGCCGAGCTAAAGGGCGCCAAACTGGGTGTTGGCGGCAAGATCGAGGTTGGCTTTATAAGCTCAGTGGCGCTAAATCTCTTGCCCCCCGCCATCCGGCTATTTCGGGAGCGTTATGAGAAAGTCAAAGTCGAGCTCCGGGAGCTGAGCAGCGAACAGCAGGCCGAGGCGCTCTACAAAGGGGAGATACAGGTAGGCCTGATCCGGCAGCCGTTCCAGGCTCCATACCTGGAAACGGAGCCCGTCCTGGAAGAGCGGCTGGTTCTGGCGATGCCCGGGGATCATCCGCTGTCGACGCTCGAAGAAGTGCCGCTGGAGGAGATAAGGAATCTACCCATGGTCTTTTTCACCCGCCAGCTATCTCCCACCCTGTACGCAAAGATCGTACGCCTCCACCGGCGGGCCGACGTTTTTCCGACCATCGTCCAGGACGCGGCCCACCTCCAAACGATTATCGGCCTGGTCGCCAGCGGCGCGGGACTGGCGATTTTGCCCGGTTCCGCCGAGTGGTTCGTCCGCGAAGACGTCGCGTACCGGCCCCTGGATGCCCCCGACGGCAAGAGCTGGGTAGGATTGGCCTGGTTGGAGGGGGCCGGATCAGCCTTGGTGCAGAACTTCGCCCGGGTCGTCCGGGAAGCCGCAGCAAACGAAGCGGCGGTTAGCCCCCCATCCACCGAAGACCGCACGACCCGTTCCTAGGTACAATAGCCGTAAAACAATAGGAGTTTTACGGAGGGGAGCGCAATCTTGAAGGCGATCCGGATAAACGAACCCGGCGGACCGGAGGTTCTGAGCTACGAGGACGTGGAGATCCCGGCCCCCGGCCCCGGCGAAGCCCGGGTAAAGCTGGCCGCGTCCGGGGTGAATTTTATCGACGTCTACCAGCGGACCGGGCTTTATCCGCGCGAGACACCGTTCACCCTGGGCCTCGAAGGCGCCGGCGAGGTAGAAGCCGTCGGCGACGGCGTGGAGGAGTTCGCCCCGGGGGATTACGTCGCTTTCGCGATGACCCCGGGGTCTTACGCCGAGTACGTTAACGCGGCGGCGGAGAACCTGGTGCCGTTCAACGTCACGATGGTCGAGGCCCGCCTGGCAGCCGCCATAATGCTCCAGGGCATGACGGCCCACTACCTCACCCACAGTACCTTTCCGATCGAGGAAGGCCAGACGGTCCTGCTCCACGCGGCGGCGGGCGGCGTCGGGCTGCTCCTGTGCCAGATGGCGAAGATGCGGGGCGCGGCCGTGATCGGGACCGTGGGTACCGAGGCGAAGGCCCGGCTCGCAAGAGAAGCCGGCGCCGACGAGACCATCATCTACACCGAGCAGGACTTCGTCGAGGAGGTCGGCCGGATAACGGACGGCGAGGGCGTCCACGTCGTCTACGACTCGGTCGGCAAGGACACCTTCGACGGCAGCCTCGACTGCCTGCGGCCCCGCGGCTATCTGGTCCTCTACGGGGCCGCCAGCGGTCCCGTGCCGCCGGTTGACCTCCAGATCCTCAACCAGAAAGGCGGCCTGTACGTTACCCGGCCGTCCCTGGGCCAGTACGTCGCGACCCGCGAGGAGCTGCTCTGGCGCGCGGAGAGCCTCTTCTCCTGGATCGGGCAGGACAACCTGAGCGTTCGCATCGGCGGCACCTACGAGCTCTCCAACGCGGCCCGGGCCCACGAGGACCTGGAAGGCCGCAAGACCACCGGCAAGCTTATCCTGATCCCCTGAAGGAGCCGCCATGAAGCTAGACGTAGGACTCGGCGTCGAGGGCAACTACCTCCAGAGAATATCCGATACCACCCGCGCCGCCGAGGACCTGGGCTTCGCCGGCCTGTGGACCAGCGAGACGAAACACGACTCGTTCTTGCCGCTCGCCATAGCCGCCGAAGCGTCGGAAGAAATAGAGCTCGGCACCTCCGTCGCCATCGCCTTCTCCCGCTCGCCGATGGAGGTAGCCCAGACTGCCTGGGACCTTCAGGACCTCTCGGACGGACGCTTTATCCTGGGTCTCGGAACGCAGGTAAAAGCCCACATAGAGCGCCGCTTCTCGATGCCGTGGAGCAAGCCCGCCTCCCGGCTGCGCGACTACATCCTGGCGCTCCGGGCCATCTGGGAGTCGTTCCAGAACGAAAGCTCCCTGAAGTTCGAGGGCGAGTTCTACCAACACACCCTGATAACGCCCTTCTTCAACCCCGGTCCCATAGACCACCCGGAGATACCGGTCTACATCGCCGGGGTCAACACCCGCCTCGCGGAGCTGGCCGGCGAGCTGTGCGACGGGTTCCACGTCCACCCGTTCCACAGCCCGGAATACGTCCGCCAGGTAATTCTTCCGGCAATCTCCGAAGGGGCCGAAAGGGAGAGCCGGGATCCCGACGAGGTCGAACTCGCGACCAGCGCCTTCGTCATAACCGGAGATGAGGAGCGGGAGGCTATCCGGCAGCAGATCTCCTTCTACGCCTCCACCCCGACCTACCGGACCGTCCTGGAAGTCCACGGCTGGGAGGCCGTGGCCGACGAACTGTCCGGGCTCGCCCGCGACAAGCAGTGGCGCGAGATGCCCCAGCTCATCACCGACGAGATGCTCTCCGCCTTTGCCGTCGAATCCACCCCGGACGAGGTCGGACCCGGACTCAAAGAGCGGTACGAGGGCCTCATAGACCGCGTCGCCCTGTACGTCCCGTTCGTGCCCGGCGAGAGAGACGATTTCTGGCGCGCGGTGGCGGAGTCGGTGCGCTGAAAGTGGGGTTTCAAACTACCGATATCTGCGACGACTTCCCCGACCTCGTCAGCGTCTGCGAGCCCAGGTTCACCTCCTACGGGGCAACGGCCAGTTTCTCCGGGCCTATCTCGACCGCTCGGGTCCACGAAGACAACGTGCTCGTCCGGGAGGCGCTGGAGGACCTGCCCCCGGGCAGCGTCCTCGTCGTGGACGGCGGCGGTTCGAAAAGGTGCGCCCTGCTCGGCGATAAGCTGGCCTCCATAGCCGCCTCCCGGGGGCTGGCGGGTATCGTCCTAAACGGCTGTGTCCGGGACTCGCGGGAGCTGTCCCGAATAGAAGTGGGGATTCTGGCGCTGGCGACCCACCCGCGCCGGAGCAACAAGGAAGGCGCGGGGGAGCGGGAAGTACCCCTGGAGTTCGGCGGCGTCCGGTGGACGCCCGCCCACCACCTCTACGCCGACGAGGACGGGATCGTCCTGGCCCCTCACAACCTCTTTAGCGACTGACGACAGTTCGTCAGTCCAGTGTCGTAGCGACATTCGATAGTGGTGCGCGGATGCCGGGAAAGAGCGCAAAGACCGTGGAGATCCAGGCAGCTTTCACGCCATGAGAACGAATGTACGCCGGGTGGTCCTGGAAGTTTCGCTCGAACGGTGTGTATACGAAACGTAGCTTAAAGCGGGACGCCGCTTTATCGCTCGCGGCAGTAGGGCTAACACCAGTTGTGATCTTGGGGACGATCT
This sequence comes from Rubrobacteraceae bacterium, assembly GCA_050331175.1. Lineage (GTDB taxonomy): Bacteria > Actinomycetota > Rubrobacteria > Rubrobacterales > Rubrobacteraceae > SIRX01. Next base: position 9,665 of record JBHJHC010000007.1, read on the forward strand.
CGCTCGGGTGCTCGATCTCCTATTGCGGGGCGTAGTCGCAGCCCCGCCTGGCTCGCCCTCGGCTTCCGTTGATTAGAGGGGCATAAGGCTTTTCAGAGCTGCTTCTGCCAGCTCCAGCGCTTCTTTCTCCGAGCCGCGGATCGTGACCCGTCCTTCCCGGCCGCCGACGGTGCCGCCGGTTTCTCTGCGGAGCAGGGCTGGGGTTTGCGACGTGACCCCGGTAATGGTCAACGTGTCGGACCGATAGGTTACGGAGCTGGCTCCCGCTTCGCGGGCCAGCAGCTTTACGCGCGAGATGCCGAGCAGGTTGATGGCGGGCTCCGGGAGTCGGCCGAAACGGTCGGTGAACTCCTCGGCCAGGTCTTCGACTTCGGCGAGGGTCTGGACGCCCGAAGCCCGACGGTAGAGGTCTACGCGCTCGACCTCGTCCATCACGTACTCCGGCGGCAGGTAGGCATCCACCGGCAACTCGACTATGACCGGGCGCTGCCCGGGATGCTCTATCCGCTCACCCCGGGCGAGGGCTACCGCTTCTTCGAGGAGCTGCAGGTACATCTCGAAGCCCACGGCGGCGATGTGGCCGGACTGCTCGCCACCGAGCAGGTTTCCGGCGCCCCGGATCTCCAGGTCCCGCATGGCGACGGCGAAGCCGCTGCCGAGCTCGGTGAAGTCCATGAGCGCTTCCAGCCGCTTCTGGGACTCTACCGTTGCGCCCAGGGGCGCGAAGAGGTAGGCGTAGGCCTGATTCGTGGAGCGCCCGATCCTGCCGCGCAACTGGTAGAGCTGCGCCAGACCCATGGTGTCCGCCCGGTCTACGATGAGCGTGTTGGCCGTCGCCACGTCCAGCCCGCTCTCGACTATGGTAGTGGTAACGAGCACGTCGGCCCCTCTGTCGAGAAAACACTGCATTACGTCCTCCAGCGCCCGCTCGGGCATCTGGCCGTGCGCCGTTACGAAGCGCGCGCCGGGCATGATACCTCTCAGCCGCTCCGTCACCTCGTCTATCGTTTCGACCCGGTTGTGGACGAAGAAGACCTGCCCGCCCCGGGCGACCTCCCGCTCGATGGCGCTCTTGACGAGGTCTTCCTCGTAGGGCCCGACGTGGGTGAGGATGCTCCGCCGGCCGGCCGGCGGCGTCTCGATAATGCTTATGTCCCGCAGGGAAGAGAGGCCCATCTGCATCGTGCGCGGGATCGGCGTCGCGGTAAGGGTCAAAACGTCCACGTTGGTCTTGAGCTGCTTGAGCCGCTCTTTGTGCCGGACGCCGAAGCGTTGCTCTTCGTCGACCACTATGATGCCAAGATCCTTCGGCCTGACCTCCGAACCGAGCAGCGCGTGCGTCCCGATGAGCACGTCCACCTCCCCGGCGGCAAAGGCGGCGAGCACCCGCCGCCGCTCCGCCGCCGTTCGGAAGCGCGAGATGCTCTCGATCCTCACGGCGAAAGCCTCCAGCCGCTCCTTGAAAGTTCGTTCGTGTTGCTGCACGAGGATGGTCGTCGGGGCGAGCATCATGACCTGCTTGCCCGAGAGCACGGCCTTGAACGCCGCCCGGATGGCGACCTCGGTCTTACCGAACCCCACGTCGCCGCACACGAGCCGGTCCATCGGGTTTGGGCGTTGCAGATCCGCCTTGGTCGCGGCGATGGCGGCTTGCTGATCCGGCGTTTCCTGGTAGGGAAAGCTTTCCTCCAGCTCCCGCTCCCACTCGCCGTCTTCCGGGAAAGCGGAGCCCTCGGCGTTGGCCCGGGCAGCGTAGAGCTGCAGCAGGTCTCCGGCGAGCGCTTTGACCCGTTTGCGGACCCTGTCGGTAACCTGCGTCCAGGTGGAGCCGCCGAGCTTGTCGAGCCGCGCTCCTTCGCCGCCGATGTACTTGTGCAGCAGTTCCATCTGTTCGTAGGGTACGAAGAGCGTGTCGCCGCCCTTGTAGGTGACCTGCATGTAGTCGCGGGTCGCGCCCAGAACCTCTTTGGACACCAGACCCTCGAAACGGCCTATACCCTGCGTCGCGTGGACGACCAGGTCCCCGCTCTTAAGGTCGGCGAACGAAGCCAGGGACCGGCCGGGACGGGTTTCGCGCTTTCTGCGCCGCCGGCCGAACAGTGAATCCCGGCGGAGGACGGCGATACCCGCTTCCGGGTAGGTGAAGCCTTCCTCGACCTCGCCGGGCACGGCGTAGACGCCCCGCGGCAGGCCGGCGTCTACCCGGTCAGCCTCCCGCATCTCGCGTTGAATCTCGCCGAAGGCGTAGATCGTGCGCCGGGCCTCGCCGCGCGAGCCACAGGCCACGAAGACCGCGAACCCGTCCTCGGCCAGGGCGTCCAGCCGACGTCCCGCCTCCCGGATAGTATCGGCAAAGGCGGCGATCGGCGGGGCGGAGAAGACCTCCCCGTCGGCGCTGCCGGTAAACTCCAGGTCCGGCTCCGGTAATTCCTCGTCGTAGAGTTCTGGTACAAAGCCGTCCAGATCTTCGGGAAAACCTTCCCGGGCTTCCTCGCGCCAGTGGTCGATCTCCGGCAATAGCTCCCGGATGGAGACTGGTTCTTTTTCCAGGAGCAACCGGTCGAGGCCCGGTGTCCGGATACCCCGGCGGGCTTCTTCGGGAACGTCCTCGCTGGTGGCGGCGAGGGCTGCCAGGTCCGCCTCGCGGGCGGCGTAGACGGTTACGGCTTCCAGCTCCCGCACCACCCGCTGGGTCGCGAGAGAGATGGCGCGGACGCTCTCGATCTCATCCCCCCACCACTCGACGCGGACCGGCGACCGCCGGGTGCTGGGAAAGAGATCCACGATCCCGCCGCGCACCGCAAACTCACCGGGCCGGGCAGCCCGGTCGGAGCGATCGTAGCCGAGCTCTACTAACCTCTCCAACGTGGCGTCCAGGTCCAGCTCGATGCCCTCCGCCAGCTCCAGCGGCGCGTGGAGCGGCGTCATCTCCATCATCGCTAGCGGCCCGGCGATCACGACCCGCGCCCTCTCCGCCGCGTGCAAGGCCCGTTGCCGGCGTCCGACCCGGGAAACGGCGGGGGCGAAGACATCTCCGTAAACAACACCGCGGGACGGAAGATGTACTACCGGCTCTCCGGTAAAGCAAGCAGCATCCCTGGCGTAACGCTCGGCATCTTCTTCAGTAGAAGCGCCCAACAGCACGGGCTTGCCGGCGGTGGCCGCGAGGTATGCCCGGATACGGCGCGGGGCCTGGAGAAGCCTGGCTTCAGTTCCCTCTGTCACCGGGCAATTCTACCGTACCCGGTCCCGGTTCCAACCTGGAAGTTTCATAGACGTTTCTTCTCCAAAAGCAGCAGTCGGCTCCGGTGGAGCTGTTCGGCCTTGGCTCCCCTCATCCCCTGGCGGCGGTGACGAACTCGGTCCAGCGCTCGCGATCCACAAAACCGTAGTGTCCTGCGTCCGTCCATACATGCGAGGTGCACTCGGGGAGTTCGTCGCACAGGTACTGGGGCATTTTAGGGGAGATGATGTCGTCGGCATCCCCGTAGAAGATCTCCACCTGCTGGCTGATGTCGGCGGGTGAGAAGCCCCAGTCCCAGAGGGCGAGCGTCATCTCGTAGACACCCTCCTCATCCTGGAGGTAGCCGAGGCGGAAGTTCTCCTCGAACAACGCCTCCTGTTCGGGGTTGCGCAGCATCGTTTGCGCCTCGGACGGCAACTCGTCGGTCACGGACTCGACATACGACGGAATGTCCTTTTGGATCTTCTTGGCATCAGCCCGCATCGCCCATTGCATTAAGTGATGCAGATGCCGGAGCTTGGCGATGGTCTTCAGATCCTTCATCACGAGCATCTTGGTGACGCCGGGTTCGTCGAACGGCGCCACCGGTGAAGCCAGCGTGACCTTCGACACGCGGTCCGGCATCTTGTGGGCGACGGACAGCGCGTGGGGACCCCCACCCGAGTGCCCCGCAGCGGTGAAAGTATCGAGCCCGAGGTGGTCGGCGAGTTCCTCCATGTCGGCGCCCCAGTCGATCATCTTCCGGCCCCGCTTCGGACTCGACCCTCCGACGCCGGGTTGATCCGCGGCGATCCAGCATACCCCGAGCGATGCCGTGAGATCGTCGTCCGGGTTCCGGATTACATGGGAGTCGGAGAATCCATGGCTGAAAATAACCGGTGCGCCATCGCTATCGCCGTAGATGTCGTAGCTCAACTCGCGCCCATCGCTGAGGGTCATCGTCTGCGTTGTGCTATCTCCCTTTTCCACTGCTACCTCCAATCCATAGCTTCCTATCGTAGACACGGTACAGCTTAAACCATTTACTTGAGTTGGCATAAATAGTCATCCAGATAGGAGGGAGTGTACACTTGGATACGGTCCGACGCTTCACCGCCTAGCACTGGAGCTGGACAACTGGTTTAAAGCGGAGTTTCTAAAGAGCCTCGCTTTCTTTCGTCACGGATGTCCCGCTGGTAACATGGGCCGGAGATGTCCGGAATCTTTCTGAGCCAGCTCTACGTTTACCCCATTAAGTCCGTAGGCGGCATCGCCCTCCAAGAAGCCCGCCTGAACGCCCGCGGCATTGAATGCGATCGGCACTGGATGCTCGTGGACGAGAACCGCAAGTTTATGTCCCAGCGCCGGCATCCCCGCATGGCGCTCATCTCCCCGCGGTTGACCCGGGAATATTTGGTAGTCGAAGCCCCCGGCATGCCCGAGCTATGCCTACCACTGCAACCGGAGAAGACGCCAAACTTCGAGGTTCGGGTCTGGTCGGATACGGTAAGGGCTATGACCGTTGGAGACACCGCCAACGAATGGTTTAGCAGTTTCCTGGAAGTCCCCTGCAGCCTGGTCTACATGCCGGACGATACGGTACGACCGGTAGATCCGGAATACGCCCAGGCTGGAGATCAGGTCGGGTTCGCCGACGGCTTTCCTTTTCTCGTCGTCTCCCAGGCTTCTGTCGACGATCTCGGCGGCCGCCTGGGGAGAACGGTGCCCGTGAACCGTTTTCGGCCAAACCTCGTGGTCGACGGCTGCGACCCCTTCGACGAAGATACGTGGCCCGGACTCCGCGTTGGAGGGGTAGATTTCCGGGTCGTAAAGCCCTGCTCTCGATGTTCCATCGTTATGACGGATCAGGCATCCGGCGAGAGAGACCGGGAAGTCCTATCGACGCTTGCCAGGTATCGCCGGGAAGGAAACAAGGTCTTCTTCGGACAGAACCTGGCCCACGACTCGGCCGGAACGTTGCGGGTCGGCGATCCGGTAGAGGTCCGCTGGGGCGGCCCCAACTGAGTTTCTCGGTTCCACGTCCGGGGTAGAAGAGGGTATCCGGATGAGATAGGAGCGTGAGGATGAAGGGTAAACTCGCAACGGTCGCGGCGTTGGCGGGCGGGATTGCAGCTTTCAAAGCGTACAACCGGGCGCAAGCCCCCGAACCTCTAAAGACCCATTATCAGGACGCCCAGACGAAGGTACTGATAGTGGGCGGCGGTTTCGGTGGCCTGGCGGCAGCCGAAGGCCTGGCCCACGCTCTAGAGGGCAACCCGCAGGTCGGGGTAGCACTACTCGACGAGACCAACTTCACGACCTTCTATCCCATGGTACCCCGGGCGATCTCGTCAAACGTCGAGGTTCGCCACCTGGCACACCCGCTCCGCAACATCACCGAGCCCCTGGGAATACAGTTCTACCAGGCCGAGGTGAAAGGGATAGACTTCGAAGCCCGGGAAGTGGAAACCGATCGGGATACTTTCCCATACGACTATCTGGTGCTCGCCCCCGGTAGCCGAACGTCTTTCTTCAACACCCCCGGCGTCGAGGAGAACGCCATAGACTTCAAGGGTTTGCGGGAGGCCCTCAACATCCGCAACCGCATAATTGATTGCGTGGAAGAAGCCGAGTGGCGCCGCGGAGACCACGACGACGCCCTGCTGACGTTCGTCTTCGTGGGCGGAGGGCCGACCGGCGTAGAGGGCGCCGCCTACTCGCACGATCTGCTCTACGAGGTGCTCGAGGGCAGCTATCCCAACGTGGACTTCGACCGGGCCAAAGTTATCCTCGTAAACTCCGGTGACCGCATCCTCAAAGATTTGGACGCGCCGCTGGCCAACGCCGCCACCAAGCGTTTCGAGGCCCAGAACATCGAGCTTCTGAACAACACGCGGGTTTCGGAGATCCATCCGGACCACGTCGTCTTGTCGACGGGGCAAGAGATTCCCACCCTCTCGACGATCTGGGCGGCGGGCGTGGAGCCCGGCCACCTGGTCAAGGATCTCGACGTTCCGAAGGACGATCGCGGGCGCATCCTGGTGGATGAATTTTTGCGGGTCAAGGACCGTCCTGGCGTCTTCGCCGTCGGCGACTGCGTCAACATAGACTACGACGGACCACCGGTCCCGGCTCTCGCCCAATCCGCCGAGCAATCCGGCAACAAAGCCGGCCACAATATCGCGGCGGAGATTTCGGGCGGCTCCCAATCGGAGTTCGTCTACGAATCCCTGGGCAACCTCGTAGACCTGGGCTCCACCAGTTCCCTGGCCGACATATTGGGAGTGAAGCTCACGGGAAGCCTGGGCGAACTCGTGTGGAGGATGGTCTACCTGAAGGAACTGGGGCACAACCTGAACCGGGCGCAGGTGCTATCCGACTGGATCGTGGACTTCTTTATCCAGCCCAACACGGCCAAACTCACGGAAGAGGAATAGCCCGGGGCGCTCCTCAGGATCTGGTATTGAAGCGGTTCATGGCGGCTTCGGGGCCCTGCTCCACCGCGGCTTCTACGGCATCAGCCGCCACCGGGACGGCGTCGCGCACGGTGGCGTTCATCTTGCCGAGTACGTAGTCGGTAACGGTCATACCCGCCGGCGGACGGCCGACGCCCACCCGCACGCGCACGAAGTCGTTGCCGAGCTGCCCGATGATGGAGCGCAAGCCGTTGTGCCCGCCGGCGCCGCCACCGGCCTTTACCCGCACGGCGCCTTCCGGCAAGTCGAGGTCGTCGTGAACTACCACGAGGTCCCCTACCCTGTGGCCGCCAACGGCCTGGCCGGAGTTGTTCATAAAGGTCTGGGGCTTGAGTAGCGTGGCCGGAAGGGCCCCGATGTTGACCGGGGTTGCCATAGAACGTTTCTTTTTGCGCCAGTCCCCACCGTGGCGGCGGGCGAGCTCGTCCGCGACCAGAAAGCCGACGTTGTGGCGGGTGCGCTCGTAGGAGCGGCCGGGGTTTCCGAGCCCCACGATAACGGGGGACCGCATCACCGGTCCCCCGCTCTTTGGGTCCTTACCGGCGGCCTCCCCGGAAGGGGCGCTACTCCTCGTTGGAGTCTTCCTCAGAAGCCTCCCCAGCTTCCACATCTGCGGCAGCCTCCTCGTCCATCTCCTCGGCCTCTTCCTCGACGATGCCGGCGGCCTCGATCTCCTCCTCGGTGATCTCGGTCGGCGCGGTGATCGTGACGGCGATCTCCTCCGGCTCGGATATGAGCGTTACGCCCGGGGGCAAGGTCAGGTCTCCTAGGGAAAGGTTCTCGTTCATCCCGAGGGTCGACACGTCGATCTCTATCTCCTGCGGGATGTCTCCCGGCAGGGACTCGACCTCTACCTCGTAGGCCACCTGCTGCAGAACGCCACCGTCCTCCTCGACGCCCGGCGCTTCCCCGACGACCGCCAGCGGCACGGTTACCTCGATTCGCTCGCGCATGTTCACCGGGGCGAAGTCCACGTGCATGAGCCGGCCCGAGACCGGGTCCCGCTGTGCGTCCACCACGCGGGCCGTGGCGCTGCCGTTTGCCGTGGTCAGGTTGTAGAGGGCGTTGTCCCCGAAGTGCTGCAGCGTGTAGTCGACGGTCTTCGTCGGGACCGCTAGCGGGGTGCTCCCCCCCGCCTCATTATTCTCGCCGTAGAGAACCGCGGGGGTCATCCCCGAAATCCTCAACCGCCGGGAATCGTTCTTGCCCCGTCCTTCGCGCCGCTCGGCCTTTAAATCTACGTTGTCTGCCATCTCTTACTCCTAAAAACTCTCTTACTAGAAAAGCTGGTTCTCGCCCATAAACACTTCGCTCACCGAGGCGTCCGTGAAGACGTTGTTGATCGTGCTCGCGAGGATAGGGGCGATCGTAAGCATTCGTATCTTAGACTGCGGTTCGCCCTCCTTCAAGGGCAGCGTGTCGGTGACGACGACCTCCTTTAGGGGAGACTCTTCGATCCGCTCGTAGGCCGGACCCGAGAAAACACCGTGGGTGCCGCAGGCCGAAACCTCCTTGGCGCCATCGACGATCAGGCGCTCCGCCGCGTTGCAGAGCGTGCCGGCAGTGTCTATGAGATCGTCTATCATAACGGCCCGCCGGCCCTCGACGTCGCCGATGACGTGCGTTACCTCCGATTGGCCGGGCGCGCTCCGTTGCTTGCGCATGATGGCCCACGGCAGGTCCAGGTGGTCCGCCAGCTTGTGTGCCACCCGCGCCTCTCCGACATCCGGTGCGACCACTACCGCGTCTTCGGCGCCCCGGAACCCCGCGTCCACGAAGTAGTCCACGAAGGTGTGCATCGCCGTCAGGTGGTCGACGGGGAAGCTGAAGAAGCCCTCGATCTGGCCGACGTGCAGGTCCATCGTCATGATCCGCTCGGCCCCGGCAGCCTGGATCATGTTCGCCACCAACCGGGCCGTTATCGGCTCGCGCGGCTTGGTCTTCCGGTCCTGGCGCGAGTAGGCATACCAGGGGATGACCGCCGTTATCCGCTTGGCCGAGGCCCTTTTGGCGGCGTCTATCATGATGAGGAGCTCCATAAGGTTCTTGTTTACCGGCTCCCCGAGGGACTGCACGATAAACACGTCCGCCCCCCGCACCGATTCGAGATACCGGGCGTACATCTCACCGTTGGAGAACTGCTGGAGATCCACCGCCCCAAGGTGCAGGTCCAGACGCTCGGCTATGCTCTCGGCGAGGTCCAGATATCCCCGCCCGGAGAAGAGCATGAGCCTCTTCTCGGTAGTCTGCGCCAGGTAGCCGTCGTGCATGCTTCTCAACCCTCCGTCTCGGTTTTTGGCCGCTCTGTGTCTCCGCCGTCAGGACTCTCTTTAGATACACTACCCGGCGCGGCCCGGATCACCCGGGCCGGCATCCCGACCGCCAACTTGCCCGGCGGGATATCCTTGTTTACAACGCTTCCGGCGCCAATATATGCTCCTTCTCCTATAGTAACAGGAGCTATCAGGTTTGTGTTGACCCCGGTAAAAACGCCGTTCCCGATGCTGGTGCGGTTCTTGTTTTTCCCGTCGTAGTTGGCCGTAATGGTTCCGGCTCCGAGGTTCGTCCCCGCCCCTATCTCCGTGTCTCCGACGTAGGAAAGGTGGGGGACTTTGCTCCCATCACCGACCCGCGTGTTCTTGACTTCGCAGTACGCCCCGACTTTGGCGTCCGTACCCAGCACGGTCCCGGGTCTTAGGTAAGCGTAGGGACCAACGTGGGCCCCGGCCCCGACACCCGCGCCGCGCCCGACCGATTGCTCGACCTGGGCGCCGTCCCCGACCACCGTGTCCAGCAGATCGGTCGAGGGTCCGATCACGCAATCCGACCCGACCCTGGTGCCCCCGCGCAACAGGCTGCCGGGAAGGATAACGGTGTCGCGCCCGATCTCTACGCTGGCCTCGATGTGGGTCGAATCGGGGTCCCGGACCGTTACGCCGTTGCGCATGTGGGCGTCCAGGATGCGGCGGCGCAGGATCTCCTCCGCCCGCGCCAGGTGGGCCCGGTCGTTCACCAGGTTGGCCTCTTCGAGGTCTTTTAGCTGGTAGGTGACCGCCCGCGAACGGCGCCCGATAACCTCCAGGGCGTCCGTGAGGTAGATCTCCCCGTCGCTGTTGTCCGCGTCTATCTTCTGGATCGCATCCCGAATCTCCGGCAGCCCGAAAGCGTACAGGCCCAGGTTGACCAGCCGGATCTCCCGCTCAGCCTCGCTGGCCTCCCGCTCCTCTACGATCCTTACTACCCCGGCATCCTCGGTGACCCGGCCCAGTCCACTCGGGTCCGGCAACTCCGCCACCAATACCGTCGCCCCAACCTCGGCGACGCGATGACGCTCGGCCAGCTCCCCGAGGGTGCGGTGCGAGATAAGGGGCCCGTCTCCGTTCACGACCAGGAGCGTCCCCTCCTTCTCTTCGATAGCCTCCAGAGCCACCCGCACGGCGTCGCCCGTACCGAGCTGCTCTTTCTGCAACACAGGCTCGGCTTCCGGCGGCAAGACCGCCTCTACCTGCTCCGCCTGATGCCCGACCACGACCAGCAAACGCTCCGGCAATAGCGGTGTTATGGCTTCTATCGCGTAGTTGACCATCGGGACGCCGCAGAGGGTGTGGAGCACCTTCGCCCGGTTGGACTTCATCCGGGTTCCCTTGCCGCCGGCCAGAACCACGGCGAAGATCTGGGGGCTTGAGGACATTGAGTTTTTACTCCTTCAGGTTGCTTCCGTCCGACGGTCCGGGTTCCGGAACTGCTGGGGCGGCAGGATACGAACCTGCGATCCCGGGGCCAAAAACCGGTGCCTTGCCGCTAGGCTCCGCCCCAACGCGCCCTCGCTGGCGCCGCCGAGATTATACCGGAGGGGGTTTAGGACGTCAGCCCGTCAACGACCCCCGGGACCAGGCTTTCTACCCGAATCCTCTATAATATTTCTACGCCGTTCGAAACGGGTTCGTAAATGCCGGCGAAACGGGTTCTCAGCCGCTCTGCCGCCAATGACGCCTCGTTTTCCGCGAAGACGCCGTAAACGGCGGTGCCGGTTCCGCTCATGTTGGCGCCTAGCGCACCGCTTTCCAGCAGTTCTTTTTCGTAATCTGACACTTCCGGCACGAGTGCTCCGGTAGTGGCGGCGAGGTCGTTGTCCAGCGCCGCGGCCAGAGCGTTCAAGTCGCCGCCGTACAGGGCTTTTATCGCGGGATCTACGGCCGCGGTCCGAACCGGCGAATTATCGTACGCGCGGTATATCCGGGCCGTCCCGGCGCTCTTTTGCGGTTTGACGACGAGCAGCTTGTGGGCTGGAGGAGCGGGGAGCGGGGTCAGGATCCCGCCGATGCCCTCGCCGAGAGCCGTACCGCCCGAGATACAGAAAGGAACGTCCGCCCCGATCCGGCCCCCGATCTCCCGCAACTCTTCCCCACCGAGGCCGAGGCCGAATAGCCGGTTGATCCCGACCAGCGCAGCCGCCGCGTCCGCCGACGCACCCCCGAGACCGGCGCCCGAAGGTATCTTTTTTCGGAGCCGCACCTTTACGGGAAGCTCCTCGCCGGTAGTCTCTCCAAGTTGGCTCCACGCCTTGAAGACGGTGTTCTTCTCGGGTGGACCGACCTCTGAACCCTCCGGTTCGACGGCGAGCTCGAAGCCGCCGTTTGCAAGCTCTACGTCGAGTTCGTCTGCGAGCGAGATGCTCTGCAGAACGGTGGCTACTTCGTGGTAACCGTCGCTCCGCAGGCCGAGCACCGCGAGGACGTAGTTGACCTTGGCGAAGGCCCGCAACCGTACTACAGAGCCCACGAGAGCTCCCGGTATAGCTTCAGGAAGTCTTCGGGCGCGAGCTCTTCGGCCCTGGCGGCCGGCCCGTGGCCGATCGACCGCAACGCGGGCGGGGCTCGTCGTTTCGCGGGTTCCGGCAGGTTGTTCGACAACTGCTTGCGCCGGCTCTTAAACGCCGCGAGCACCAGACGCTTGACGCCTTCGTATTCTCCGGGCCTCAGGCCAACCCCGCGCCGCCGCATCTCCACGACCGCGGAGTTCACCCGGGGCGGGGGATCGAAGACCCGAGGAGATACCTTGTGCTCGATCCCAACCTCCGCGAGAAGCTGGACCAGCACCGCGTAGGCACCGTAGTCCTTGCCGCCGCGTCGGGCAGCCATCCGGGCCGCCACTTCGTACTGCACCATGAACCGCAAGACATCGATCCGCGGGTGTTCTTCGAGTAGCTTCAGGATCAGGGGCGAAGCTATGTTGTACGGCAGGTTGGCAACCAGCTTGCCGGGAACGGGGTCCAGGGTAGCGTAATCGAAGGACAGTGCGTCCCCGGCGTGGAGCCGGACGTTATCTTTGCGGCCGACCGCCGCGTCGAGGATCGGGAGCAGGTCGGGGTCCAGCTCCACCGCATGCACGAGCTTCGCCCGCCCGGCGAGAACGGCGGTTAGAAAGCCGCGTCCCGGGCCTATCTCCAGGACCACGTCTTCGCCCGTTACGCCGCGGGCGACGATGCGGGCGGTATTGGGGTCTTTGAGGAAGTGCTGTCCGAGCCGTTTTTTCGGAGAGCTGGCGGGGGAGTTCAACTCAGGCTTCGGTTGGGAGGCTGAACACTTCGCGCGTGTTGCGGACCGTGAGCGCCGCCAGCTCTCCGTCTTCTATACCGAGCCGTTCCGCGATAAAGCGGGCGGTATAAACCACGTTTTTCGGGGCGTTTGGCTTGCCGCGCATCGGTTGGGGGCTGAGGTACGGCGCGTCAGTCTCGACGAGCAGGCGTTCCTCTTGCATGAGCCGGAGAACGCGGGCGGTCTCGCTGTTCTTGTAGGTGACGTTGCCGGCCAAGCCGATATAGTAGCCGCGTTCTTTCGCCTCCCGCACCTCGGCTTCGCCGCCTTCGAAGCAGTGGAGGACGATAGGGGTGCGGGCGTTGCCCAGGCAAGCCATCGTGTCACCGAAAGCCTCGCGGGAGTGGATGATCAGGGGTAGTCGGACTTCGTTGGCCAGCGAGATCATATCCTCGAACAGCGCGACCTGGATGTCTCTGGACCACCGGCTCCGGTAGTAGTCCAAGCCGGATTCTCCGAGCGCCACCACGTTCGGCGCCTCCGAAAGCTCCAACAGGTCTTCCAGGTCCGTCGCCGAGTAAGTGCCGGCATTGTGAGGGTGTATCCCTACAGAGGTGTAGACGCCCGAAAGCTCGGAAACCAGCTCCGCGCTCCGCCGCGAATCCTCGGCGTCGGTCCCGATATTCACGACGGTTTGCACGCCCACGTCCCTCGCCTCAACGAGGACTTCCTCCGGCGAAACGTCGAGCCGGAGCAGGTGCGCGTGTGAATCTATGAGCTCGTCACTCATATCCCTCCACGAAGTACCACACGGGGTGCATTATATCTTGTCCGTTGGTCCGCTTTTCCTACCCTCGGGCCAACCGGTCATAGATCTCGCCCTTTCTCTTTCCGGTTTGCCGGGCGGCGCGGGCGGCTGCCTGAGAGGGGCTTTCCCCTTTCGTAGCGTACTCCCGCGCCAGTTCTACGGCCTCCTCCAGGTCTGGCTCATGAGCCTCCGTGCCGCCCCGGATGACGAGCACGATCTCGCCCCTCGTCCCCGCGCGAAATCGTTCGGCGGCTTCTTCGACGCTACCCCGAAACACTTCTTCGTGCAACTTGGTCAGCTCCCGGCACACCGCAACCGGCGCGTCCGCGGGAAGCTCCGCGAGAAGCTCCGTAAGCAGCCGGGCCAGCCGGTGGGGCGACTCGAAAAGCACGAAGGTCGCGGGTTCGCGCGCTATGCGCTCGAGCAGGGTACTGCGTTCCGGGCCCTTGCGCGGCAGGAACCCCTGGAACACGACGACATCTGCGGGAAGCCCGGAGGCCGCAAGCGCGACCACCAGCGCCGAGGGGCCGGGGAGCACCTCGACGTCGACACCAGCTTCGATGCACGCCCGCACCAACCGGTAGCCGGGATCCGAGACCAGCGGGGTTCCGGCATCGGTAACGAGGGCTATGTGTTCTGTCTGGGCCCTTGCTGCGAGTTCCGGGGCGCGTTGCCGCTCGTTGTGTTCGTGGTAGGCGAGGAGGTTGTTCTTTATCTCGTAGAAGGAGAGCAAACGCCCGGTACGGCGGGTGTCCTCGCAGGCTATAAGGTCCGCCTCTTTCAGCACCCGCAGGGCCCGGAGCGTAATATCTTCGAGGTTGCCTATGGGAGTGGGGACTACAGAGAGCGGCAATCAGCTTCCAAGCAAGTACTCGCCGGAGTCGGGGTCGCGCGCCAGGGCGGCCGCACCCAGCATTCCGGACTGCGGGCCCAGCGTGGCTTCCCGGATCTCGACCAGGTCGCGGGACGGCGAACGGGCGCGGAGGTAGGCTTCCCGGCGGGCGGGCCCCAGGAGGAGTTCTCCAGCTTCGGCGGCGCCGCCGCCGATGGCGATCATGTCCGGGTTGAAGATGTTCACGAACCCGGCGAGCCCGATACCGAGCCACCGGCCCGACTCTTCCAGGACCGCGTTGGAAACCTCGTCGCCCTCCCGGGCCAGCCGGGTTACGTCTTCTCCGAGCACCTTTCGGTGAACGGCCAGCTTTCCGAGGGCGGAGTCGGGCCGTTCGCTGGCGACCTCGCGGGCCCGGCGTTGTATGGCGGTGCCGGAGGCGAGCGCCTCCAGGCAGCCGCGATTGCCGCAGCCGCAGCGGGAACCGTCAGCCTGGATCGTCATGTGCCCGAGTTCCCCGCCGGCGCCCTGGGCGCCCCGCAGAAGAACCCCGTGGGAGATCACACCTCCCCCCACGCCCGTGCCGAGCGTGACGAAGACCAGATGTTCTACATCTTTCCCGGCCCCGAACCGAAACTCGCCCCAGGCGGCGGCGCTCGCGTCGTTCTCGATCGTGAGCGGCAGCCCGATCTCCGGCTCCAACTCGTTCTTTAGCAGCACGTCTTCGATGGCGTGCAGGTTCGGAGCAAACACCACCCTGTGCTCTTGCTCTAGTATGAGGCCCGGCAACGCCAGGCAAACGCCGCCGGCCTCGTAGCCTTCGCCGGCCTCCCGGATGGTCCGCGCGATGGTCTTTATCAGGCGTTCGGGGTCGTGCGGCGTCGGATAGCGCACCTCGTTTAGCAGCTCGCCCTCCGGCGTTACGACGCCGGCGGCGATCTTGGTTCCCCCAACGTCTACTCCTATGGCGGTCGTAGTCACGCTACCGGCTCCCTCAGTTCTGCTTCCAATCTACTAGCTCCAGCTCTGCTTCTCCAGTATAGGGGCTTCGGGAAACGGTATAGGCGGCGTCGAACGCTCCCGCCGGCAGGCTCTCCGGTGTGCCGGGCATCTTCGCGACAACACCGTTTCCCAAACGCACCAGGTTCATCGTCTCCCAGAGCCGCCGGGAGCTCTCTATCCGGAGTCCTTCCGAGGCAAAGACCGGCCGGTGGTTTCCGCTCCCGAACGGCGCGAGCCTGTCGTGCCAATCCAGGAGCCCGTTGGAAAGGAGGCCCAGGCTTATCTCCGCGTCTACCTCTATCGGGGGAGAGAAGAGCTCCGGGTTCTCCAGGGCCTGGGCCCGGACGGCGGCGTTAACCCCCCCAACAAAGGCGTCGAGTTCGCCGGGTTTTATCGAGAGCCCGGCGGCTTTGCGATGTCCGCCCCACTCCCCGAGCACGTTTCGCACCTCAAAGAGCGCGCCGTAGAGGTCTACTTCCGTTTCTCCGGCGCGGGCCGAGCCGCTGTAGGAGCCGTCGGCCCGCCGGTTCAGTATCGCGGCCGGCCGGCCGGTGGCCGAAGCCACCCTACCGGCGATGAGCCCGGCCAGCCCCCCAGCTTCCTCCGTAACGACTACCTTGAAGTCCTGCTCTTCGACGACCTCCTTCATCGCCTGGTCTACGGCGTAGCGGGTCCTGCGCTGGCGCTCGCCGTTGAGCTGGTTGAGGAGGTAGGCTATCCGCAAAGCCTCCCGCGGGTCGTCCGTCAGGAGCAGGTCGAGGGCGGGGGTGGGGTCTTTGATCCGGCCTATGGAGTTTATGCGGGGGCCCAGCTTCCAGCCGAGGTCTCCCTCGTCCAGCGCCCCCCGGACCCCGGCCGCCTGTACCAGCGCCTGCAAACCGGGCCGCGCCCCGCCGGCGGCCAGGGCCCGGTTGACGTGCCGCAGTCCCGTGGCGGCCAGCGCCCGGTTGTCCCCGGTGAGCGGCGCTATGTCCACCACCGTTCCTACAGCTACCAGGTCCAACAGCCGCCCCAAGCGCCGGCGGCCCTCCGGGTCCCCGAGTTCCCGGGCAACGGCCCAGGCGAGTTTCCATGCCACCCCGACCCCGGCCAGCGGGTCTTCCGCATCCCACAGCTTCGGATCGAGGACGGCGATCGCCGCGTCGGGTGGGTTCTCCGGCGGGATATGATGGTCCGTCAC
Organism: Rubrobacteraceae bacterium; assembly: GCA_050331175.1. GTDB lineage: Bacteria > Actinomycetota > Rubrobacteria > Rubrobacterales > Rubrobacteraceae > SIRX01. The sequence goes on from JBHJHC010000007.1 coordinate 25,723, forward strand.
GATCACGTCGATCCTCAGAGATCCGGCGAGCGCGACCTCTTCCCGGTTCGAGATCCCGCAGTCAGCGGTTACCAGGAGGTCGACGCCCTCCGCGAAGAAGTCCCGGACGTAGGGCTCCAGCAAACTGTATCCGACTTGCCGGGTCGGCAGCTTGACGACCAGGTTGTCCGTGTAGTGCGAAAGCGTCTCGTAGAGCACGGCGGCCGAGGTGATACCGTCGGTGTCATAGTCGCCGAAAACGCCTATGCGCTCTCCGTCCCTTAGGGCGGCGGCGATCCGGCGGGCCGCCACTTTCCAGGGCTCCTCCCCGGGCTCCGAGACGGTCTTCAGAGAAGGAGAAAGAAAGCTACTCGCCTCATCCGGCGCGATTCCCCGGTTCGCCAGAACCCGGGCGCAAAGCTCCTCCGTCTCGGTTTTTCGGGCAAGGTCCGCAACGAGGTCTGGTTCCGGCTCGAGAAGCCGCCAACGCGCCAAGAGTTCCCACTTTCACGGTCTAGAGAGCTTCGCACAGGCATTATACAAAGGATTCGTTTCTTCTCCGGGTTCTCTGGACCTTACACCAGCGGGCTCAGGCTCGACAGGACCCGTTCGACCAGCTTGGCCGCCAGCGGACGCGCCTCCCATTCCTCTAGCGTAAGCTCGTCGCAGTTGGTCTTGTCGAGCTCGAACATGCGCTCCATCTGGGCGGCAAACGGTGCGCTGTAGATCTCCATGTTCACCTCGTAGTTACCCAACAGAGAGAAGCGGTCTATGTTCGCCGTCCCGATAGTGGACCAGGCGCCGTCCACGGTGGCGGTCTTCGAGTGGATCATTATGTGCTTGTAGCGGAAGATCCTGACGCCGGACCTTAGCAGTTCGTAAAAGTGCCTTCTCGCCAACCAGTCGGCGATGACGTGGTTGGATTCTTTCGGAATAATCACCTGCACGTCCACGCCCCGCTGGGCGGCCGCGATGAGATGGTTCCTCAGCGCCCGGTCGGGAACGAAGTACGCGTGGGTGAGGTAGATGCTCTTGTGCGACCGGTCTATAGCCTCCAGATAAACACCCCGGATCGGGAAGATCCTCAGATAGGGATCGTTGCGGTGGAGCACCAGGTGAGAGTTCCAGGGGCGCTCTCCGGGTTGGGGTATGTGCGGCAGATCGCGGGTCCGGTGCGTATTCCAGAAGTCTATAAAGGCGTTCTCCACCTCGTGTACCTCTGGACCCCGGATACGGAGATGGGTGTCGCGCCAGCCCGCCGCGTAGAGGGAGCCGATATTGTAACCCCCCAAAAAAGCTATCCGGCCGTCGATGGCCAGGATCTTGCGGTGGTCCCGAAAAAGGGTGCGGGGGTCGGCAAAGCTGGAGAGGCTGTCGAGTGGCCGGAACTCGAGGGTATTTATCTCCTTCGGGAACCGTTTGAACTGTGCCGACACTACCATGTTGGCGAAGCCGTCGAAGATAACGTACACGGCCACACCTTCCCGGGCCTTGCGGGCCAGGGCTTCCAAAAAGCGGCTCCCCATCGAGTCGCCCTTCCAAATAAACGTTTCCAGCAAGATATATTCCCGGGCATCCTCTATTTCGGAGAGCATGGTGTCGTAGAGCTCGACGCCGTAGGAGTAAATCTTGATCTGCTCTTCGCCGCTGTCCAGGTCTATCTCACCCTGGTCCTCCCAGGGGAAACCCTCGTGCGGCTCCTCCCTCCGTTTGCGGAGTTGGGCCATCGCGATCAGGATGCCGGCCAGCACCACCTGCACGGCGGTAAGCAACAGGAAACTCCGCAGGACCAGCTTACGTAAGCTACCGAAGGTAGCCCGCAGCCCGGAGATCAGTTGCGCCAACGGTGAGAGCACGAGTAAATATTACCTGGATGCTACCGGTCGCGCAGGCGGGCGACGAAGTTCTCCGCTTCAGCGACGGCCCGGCGCCGGATCTCGGACATCTCGCCCTCGTCGACCTCCTGCTTGTCCCGCTCGAAGTAGAGCATCGTGGCCCGGCCCATCGCCACCGTTCCGGCGTAACCGATAGCCGCCGCCGCGGCCCAGCCGCCGAACGGGATGAACTTGATCACCTGGCGGCTCAACGCCCGCAAGCCGAAACCCGCGGCCACGACCCCGATCAGCTCTTGCGCCCGGTCGATCGAGAGTGCCTCCCCGTGGATGGCGGCAATGTTCAGCACCATCCTGCCCTGGTTGGCGGTCATCACCGGCATGTCGGCGCCCGGAATGGGCAGGGCCCCGATCACGGCGTTCTGCCGCGCGTTCTTTCGGATGACCTCCTCGCAAACCGCCCGCCGGAACAGAGGATACCCCCGGCCCAGCGGGATCAGGTAATTCTCGTCCATCGCATCCACGATCCTCGGCACCAGCTCCTCGGAGACGATCTCCGGATTCACGGCAGGAAGGCTGATCTCATCGGGTTCTTCGACGGCCTTTCCCGAGAGCGTAAGCGTCCCGCCACCCTCCGGGAGGCTGAGTATGATCTCCGCCCCGTGAACTCCCCGTTGCGCCCCAAGAAAGTCCGCCAGCTCGGAGGCCTGCTCCGAACCGCCGAGCACCGCGAGGGTCGCATGCTCCTGGGCGGCCTTGCGAGACTCTTGAAACACACGATATAGATTTCTGAGCCCGATCAAAATACTCCTCCTCACTTTCCGTCACACAATCGCGCGGCAATTGATCTCTGTCCTTTTTAAGATATATTACGTGCGTATATCAGTAGAGTCTCAGTCTAGGAGAACCGGAGTAGATTGCAACCCCAAAGGGATCTACGGGAAGTCGAGGAAGTAAGAGAGCTTTTCGAAGCCGGCCAGCAGACCGGTACGCTGGAGTCCGGTGAGGTACTGGAACTTCTACAGGCGGTGGATCTCTCGACCGGGGAGATCCAGCAGGTGTATGCTCTACTCCGCGAGTACGGTATCGAGGTCGTGGACTCGGATTTTCACACCGACCCTGCTTCCGAGGAGGAAGACGCCCGGATCGTCGAGACGGTCCTGGAGAGTGACCTGCGTACCCGCTATACGGGCGACGCCGTGCAGATGTACCTGGACGAGATCGGCAAGACGCCGCTGCTCAACAAGGCCCAGGAAGGATACCTGGCCCGGCGCATCGAGCGGGGAGACCGGAGGGCGAAGGCCCACCTCACGCGGGCCAACCTGCGGCTCGTCGTCTCTATCGCCAAAAAGTACGCCAGCCGCGGCGTTTCCCTACTGGACCTCGTGCAAGAGGGAAACATCGGGCTCATGCGGGCGGTCGAGAAGTTCGACTATCGCAAGGGCTACAAGTTCTCCACCTACGCCACGTGGTGGATCCGGCAGGCCGTCACCCGCGCTATCGCGGACAAAGGCCGCACCATCCGGGTTCCCGTCCACATGGTCGAGAAGATCAACAAGTACTACCGGGTGCAGCGCTCCCTGTCTTCGGAGCTCAACCGCGACCCTAGCGACGAAGAAATCGCCGACATAATGGAGATCGAAGTCGGCGAGGTAGCGCGCGTCCGGCGGATTAGCCGCCGCTCGATCTCCCTGGAAACCCCCGTGGGAGAGGATAGCTCCTCCGAGCTGGGAGACTTTATCGCCGACGAAGAGTCGGAGAGCCCCCACGACCTGGCCAAGGCAACCCTGCTCAAAGCCCGCATGCACGAGGCCCTGAACGGCCTCCCCCAGCGGGAGCGGATGGTGCTGGAGTACCGCTTCGGGCTGACGGGCGGCCAGCCCAAGACCCTCGAGGAAGTCGGGGAACGTTTCGACGTAACCCGCGAGCGTATCCGCCAGATCCAGTTGACCGCGCTCGCGAAGATAAAGAGCAGCTCCCATGCGGCAAGCCTCCGCGACCTGCTGGATTAGCCCCCGACCGGGGCCGCCAACGTTGAACAGAGTTTTCGAGCCTGGGCTACTGGGATTCGACGGCTTTGAGGGCGCGACGGAGTTGGGCGTCTTTTTCGAGCATCTCTTTCCGGGAGAGATCCTCCGCGTCTTCCGGGGTTACGATCTCACCGTCTTTGCCGAGCTTCACCTCTATACCGGGGTCTATGCCGCTCTCCCGGATAAAGTCTCCATCAGGCGTCAACCATTCCGCAATACCGAGGAGAATCGAGGAACCGTCCTCCAGGGTAAACTCCTTTAGCACGGTCCCGGTCCCGAAGGTCGTCGTCCCGATAACCGGGGCCCGCCCGTTGTCCCGCAGGGCTCCGGCCAGGATCTCGGAGCTGGAGGCCGAGCCGTCGTTTACGAGCACCGCCAGCGGGGCGTCGGTTGGCTCCGCGTCACCGGAGACCCTTATCTTCTCCCGGTCACCGCTAGCATCTTTGCGCAGGTAGACTACGCTGTCCGGTTCCATGAACTGTCCGGCCATCTCTACGGCTTGATCCAGCTTCCCCCCCGGGTTGTTGCGGAGATCCAGTATGAAACGCTCCGCCCCGGCCTCGCGGGCTTTGTCGAAGGCTTCTTCGAGGTCGCCGGCGCTATCGTTGGTAAAAGAGTCGAGCCGGACCTGGGCCACGTCGGTTCCCGGGATCAAGCTCCAAGACGCGACCGGGGACTTTATCTCGGCCCGCTCCAGCATGAATTCCTGCTCCTGATCGTTCCTCAGGACGGTGATCTCAACCTCGGTGCCTTCGGGTCCCCGAACCTTTTCCGCGATCTTTGAGGCGTCGTCGCCCCGGACGCTCTTCCCGTCCACCGCGACTATTACGTCGCCGGTTTGCACCCCGGCCTGCTCTGCCGGGGAGCCTTCTATGGGGGACGCGACGACTACCTGCTGGTTCTTGCTCTCGATCTTTATCCCGACGCCCACGTAGCGCCCGGAAAGCCCCTGGCTGTTCTGCTTCCGCTCTTCGGGGGTGAGAAAGCGCGTGTGGCCCTCGTCTCCCAAAGACCCGAGCATCCCTTCTATGGCGGCGTAGGTCTGCTGGCGGGGTTTCACGGCCTGCTGATCCACGTAGTCGTCCTGCACGGCATCCAGGGCTTCGGCGTAGAGCCGCAAGCTCTCCTGGTCAGCCTCCCCGAGACCCGCCGGGCTCTGCGACCTTCCGTAGAGGTAGGCCGCCAGAGCAGCCCCCAAGACGAGGGCCGTCACGGCCAACACGTAAACCAGCCGGCGGCGATTGAGCTTCGAGGTAGTATTCTTTAACACGAAGAGATTCTACTATGGAAGGAAACGGCGGTATCACGCCCCCGGCTGCACGTTTCCCATAAAGTCCACCGCGGCTCGCCCCAGTTATCACCGGGGTTCTCGAACGCTAAACAGGGAAGTCTTCGAGGACCGGCGGGCGGGTTTGGGAATCAGGCAAAGCAGGGACAGGCCCTGACCCAGTGGTCGGGTTTTATCTCGCGCCACTCGGGCTCTACGTGGGCTGCTTCCTCGACCGCCTGCGGACACCGGGTTCGGAACCGGCATCCGCCCGGCGGGTTCGTTGGGCTTGGAAGATCCCCTTCGAGAACCGTCCGCTCCCGTTCGTTCTCGAAATCGGGGTCGGGCACCGGGACGGCTGAGAGCAGAGCCCGGGTGTAGGGGTGCAGCGGGTTGGCGTACAGCTCGTCGCTGTCGGCCAGCTCCACCAGTTGTCCGAGGTACATTACCCCGACGCGGTCCGAGATGTACTTGACGACCGAGAGGTCGTGGGCGATGAACATGTAGGTCAGGTCGTTCTCGCGCTGGAGTTCCTTCATCAGGTTGATGACCTGAGCCTGGATCGAGACGTCCAGGGCGCTCACCGGCTCGTCGGCGACGATGAAGTCCGGTTCCACAGCGAGGGCCCGGGCAACCCCGATCCTCTGCCGCTGGCCGCCGGAGAACTCGTGCGGGTAGCGGTTGGCGTGCTCCTTGTTCAGGCCGACGGTCTCCAGTAGCTCGTAGACCCGATCCAGCCGCTGCTCGCTGCTCTCGGCCAGCCCGTGAATGTCGATCCCCTCGGCGACGATGTTCGCCACCGTCATCCGGGGATTCAACGAAGCCTGGGGATCCTGGAAGATCATCTGCACCTTGCGGTGCAGCTCCTGCGCTTCACTACCCTCCACGCCGAACAGATCCCGGCCTTCGTAGAGGACTTCTCCACCCGAAGGCTCGTGCAGCCTCACCAGAACCCGTCCGAGCGTCGACTTGCCGCACCCGGACTCTCCGACGAGGCCGAAGGTCTCGCCCTTGCGAACCTCGATCGAGATGCCGTCCACGGCCTTGAGATACTGCTTGCGGCCGACCTGGAAGTACTTCTTCAGGTCTTTCGTCTGGAGCAGCGTCTCGTTGGATCCGTTTGCCGAAGACTTTTCGCCCGAAGGTCTCTCGCTCAACGCGCACCTCCCACGCGGGCGGGAGGTTCGACTTTCGGGGCCATCTCGTGGTGTAGCCAGCAGGCCGCCCGGTGCTCTTCGGAGAACCTGGTAAGTTCGGGCATCTCCTCCGTACAGATCCTCATGGTGTGGGGACACCGGGCGGCGAACGGACAGGCTTGCGGAGGGTCCAGAGGGTCCGGCGGAGACCCCGGTATGGGGATCAGCTCCTGGCTGCGGTCCGCCGTCGGCAACGGCACGGAGGTCAACAGCCCCCAGGTGTACGGGTGCTTCGGTTGGTAGAAGATCTCGCGAACCGTACCCGTCTCCACGAGCCTCCCGGAGTACATGACCGCGACCCGGTGGGCGGCGTTGGCCACGACCCCGAGGTCGTGGGTGATGAGGATTATGGAGGTTCCGTTCTCCTCTTGAAGCTCGCGAAGGAGGTCCAGGATCTGGGCCTGGATCGTCACGTCGAGCGCCGTGGTGGGCTCGTCGGCGATCAGGATTTCGGGGTCGCAGGCCAGGGCTATGGCTATCACGACCCGCTGACGCATGCCGCCGGAGAACTGGTGGGGGTAGCTGTCCACCCGGTCCTGGGGGTTCGGGATGCCGACCATCTTTAGCAGATCTACCGCCCGCTCTTTCGCCTCTGCGCGAGGGAGCCCGTAGTGTTTCTTGAGGCTCTCGACGATCTGGCGCCCGATCTTCATGGTCGGGTCGAGGCTCGTCATCGGGTCCTGGAAGACCATCGCGATTTTCGGTCCTCGCACCTTCTGCATCTGTTTCTCGGAGAGCTCCAGCAGGTTGCGGTCCTCGAAGAGGGCTACGCCGCCCTTGATCCTGCTGTTCGATTCGGGCAGGAGCCGCATGAGGCTCTTTGCCGTCACGCTCTTGCCGCTCCCCGATTCTCCGACAATAGCGAGCGTCTCTCCCCGGCGGAGGTCGAAGTTCACGTCCCTTACCGCCTGGACTTCGCCGGCGTAGCTCTTGAAAGAGACTTGCAGGTCTCTGACTTCGAGTATGTTGTCTGTGTCGTGGGCCACGGCTACTTCCTCATCTTGGGGTCGAAGGCGTCTCGCAACCCGTCGGCGAAGAGGTTGAAAGCGAGCATGAGCAAGCTGAAGACGATGACCGGGAACCAGAGGACGTGAGGATGCAGCCTGAGCTGCGTATAGCCGTCGTTGATCAGGGCCCCCAGGGAAGCCTGCGGCACCTGTATTCCGAGCCCGATAAAGCTCAGGAAGGCCTCGAAGAAGATCGCGTTGGGAATGGTGAACATGAGTTGAATTATGATAATTCCCAGCGAGTTTGGCAGCAGATGTTTTCGGATTAACCGCCCGCCTCCCGCGCCGAGTGACAACGAGGCCAGGGAGAATTCCTGCTCCTTCAACTGCAAGACCCTGGCCCGGACGAGCCGCGCCATCGGCGCCCAGCCCGTGATAACCAGGGCAAGGGTTATGGTCAAGATGCCCGGCTGCAGGATCAGCATGATCAGGACGAGGATAACCAGGTTGGGAATGCCGTACAGGATCTCGATGATCCGCTGCATGACGTCGTCGACCCTCCCGCCGACGAAACCGGAGATCGAGCCGTAGGCGACACCGATTACCAGGTCGATAAAGGCCGCCAGGAACGCGATGTAGAGCGAAACCCTCGTGCCGTCCCAAACCCGGGTAAAGAGATCCCGCCCGAAAGAATCGGTGCCGAACCAATGCTCCGCCGACGGCCCGGCGAACCTGTTGGTTACGTCCTGGCTGAAAGTATTGTACGGCGTGAGCCACGGCCCGACTATCGCCAGGACCATCAGGATGAGGATAACCGCCAGAGAGATTATCGCGCCCTTGTTTTTCTTCAGGCGGATCCAGGAATCCTTCCAGAAACCTATCGGCGGGCCGGAAAGCTTCTCGCTCTCCTCGATGTCCGTCTGGACGGGGTTGAAGAGCTCCGGCGAAAGCTGCGGGCGGCCGGTCTTCTCCACGCTCACCGGCTTTCTCCCGAGACCCGGATCCGAGGATCCACGATGGCGTACAGGATGTCCTGAACGAGAATGGCGAGTACGAACGCCACGGCGAAAAACAGGGTAGTACCCATGATCATGGAGTAGTCGGTAACCACGATGGAGCGGATAAACATCTCGCCGATACCCGGCACCTCGAAGATCCGTTCGACGACGATGGTCCCGGTTATGAGGAAGATCGCCAACGGCGCCAGGACGGTTATCAGGGGTATGGCCGCGTTGCGCAACACGTGCCTTAGAACTACGGCGAACTGGCTGAGACCCTTGGCTTTTGCAAGCGTTACATAATCCTGCCCGAATACCTCCAGCATCTCCGAGCGGATAAACCGGGCGACGGTGGCGACCACGAACGCCGCCAGGGCCAGCGTCGGGAGTATGGAGTATCGCCAGCTCTCGAAGAAAGCTATCGGCAACCAGCCCAGCTTGACCCCAACCCAGTACTGCAACAAGGGACCCAGCACAAAGCTCGGCACCGAAATACCCAGCACCGAGATCGCAACCGTAGTCGAATCCCAGAACGTGTTGTGCCGCATGGCGGCCACCATCCCCAGCGCTATGCCCACAACCGATCCGAGTATCACCGCCTGGATGCCCAGAAAGGCGGAGACGGGGAGCCGCTCCAGGATTATGCCCAGCACCGGCTGGTTGCTGAAGTAGAAGGAGTTCCCCAGGTCTCCCTGGGCCAGGTTGGCCATGTACCGGCCGTACTGGACCAGAAGCGGATCGTCGAGCCCGTATTTTGCCTCTAGCTGCGCCCGCGCCTCGTCCGAGAGCTTCGCGTCATTGAACGGAGAACCTGGAAGGAACTGCATCAAAAACCACGTCGCGGTGGCGATTATGAAGAGCGCCACGAACATCAGGACTACCCGGCGGACTAGGAACCCGAGCATCTTCTGCCCCCTTCCTCAAAATCAGATGCACCCGACACCCCTGCCGGGCCGCAGGGGCAACCCGTTTCGGGTCGCCCCTGAAGTATGCTTTTCAACAGCCTGTCCTGCTACTGTTCGATGCTCATGTACTTGAGTTCCAACTGCGCGCCGTAGGGATGGTAGATGACGTTCTCGATCCCTGATTTCACCAACCTGGGCGTGGCCGCGAAGTACTGCGGAGCAATCGCCGCTTCTTGTTCGATCAGGATCTTCTCGGCTTCGCTCATGTTGTTCATGCGGAGCTGGTTGTCGGCCGAGGTCTTTGCCTCCTCGATCAACTGGTCGTACTCCTCGTTGGAGAAGCTGATGTCGTTGAAGCCGCCGCCGGTGACCCAGAGATCCATAAAGCTCATCGGGTCGTTGTAGTCGGCACCCCATCCGGAGAGCCCCATCTGGAATTTCCCTTCTTTCTGCAACTCGAGCCGGCGGTCGAATGGCTGGGTGTTTACCTGGACCTCGGCCCCGAGGTTCTCTTGCAGCTGCGCCTGTACGAAGGTGCCGAGATCCTTTCCGGTGCTGGTATCGCCGCTCAACAGCTCGAGGGTAGGAGTATTGCCGAGCTCCTGCACGCCCTCCTCCCAGAGCTGTTTGGCCTCTCCGGGATCGAACTCCGGCGCGACATCACCGTAAGCCTCCCGGAACGTCTCGTCGTCCGGTCCGCTCATACCCTTGGGGACCAGTCCCGTGGCGGGCTCGGAGCCGTCGCGGAGTACCTCGTCGGCCATGGCCTGGGTGTCGATTCCTTTTTGTATCGCCTGCCGAATCTTCTTGTTCGACATGACCTCGTCTTCGAGGTTCATCTGCAGCCACCAGGCCGTGAACTCGGGGAGCACCAGAAGTTCATCCGAGTCCTCATACTCGTTGAAGAAGTCGGAGTCGATCGAGGTTATGTCCAGATCTCCCGACTCCCAGAGGTTGACGGCAGAGCTAACGTCCTTGATGACCCGGAGGTCCGCCGTCTCTATGGCTACGTTGTCCGCATCCCAGTAACCGTCGTTTTTCTTTAACGTCGCCCCATCAGAGGAGTTGAACTGGGTCATGGTATATGGGCCGTTGTAGAGCAGCGAATCCGGTCCCTGGGCGTAATTGTCGCCCTGCTCTTTCACGAAATCCTCGTTTTGCGGGAAGTACGTCGGGAAAGCAGTAAGCCCCAGGAAGAAGGGGGCCGGGTTGGCCAGGGTCACCTCGAGCGTCTTGTCGTCCGGCGTCTCGATGCCCACGATATCAGCCGGAGAATCGCCGGAGGCAAACTTGCCACCGCCCTTCAAGAAGTCCGCAATAATAAAGGAATACTGCCCCGCGGTGTCGGGGTTCATCGCCCGGAGCCAGGCGTACTTGAAGTCCTGGGAGGTCACTGGGTCCCCGTTGCTCCACTCGATGCCGTCGCGCAGGGTGAAAGTGTAGTTGAGCCCGTCATCGCTGGTCTCTACGCTCTCGGCCATCGCCGGCTGGGGTTCCTCGTTCTCGTCGAGACGGAACAGACCCTCGTTCAAGTTGTTCAGCATGTCGAAAGAGACTACGTCCGTGGTAGTCGTGGAGTTGAGATCCGGGATGTCGGCCGACAGGTTGATCTTTACGGTGTTGTTGTCCCCGCCCTGGTTCTGCTGGCCGCCGCCCTCGTCGTCAGACCCAAATACGCCGCAACTCGTTAGAGCCGCGGCCAGAAAAATCGCTAGTAGAAAACTCGCTAGCGTTCTATTCCTAAACACCCTGGTATCTCCTTCCAGTTCGCATTTTCTTGAACCCCGCTAGTTCCTCGATGCTAAGCCACAGGGAGCCGTTCTAGATAACTCGTCGCCTATCGCCCGTACAGAGCCTTTCCCACAGCGACGTCTTATTCCCATAAGAGATTCTATGCAGTAGATAGAGTCATTGTCAAGTTTGACATTGTTACGGATTACTACTTTCGTTTGGTCGGGACACCGGGTTCTGTGGTCCCGACGCTTCCACTATTCCTGCCAGGTCCAGTGTTCTATGTTCCAGAACGGCCCGGCGAGGGTGGGGTTGACTACGGGTCCTTTCAGGTTTTCGTCGTAGGCGTAGTACACCGGGTACTGGTAGAGGGGTATCACCGGCAGGTCGTCCGCCATGATCCGCTGCACTTGCTTTAGGAGCTCGGCGCGTTCCTTGCCATCGACCGCCCTGTCGGCCTGGCCCATGAGGAAGCTGGCCTCCGGGTTTTCGTAGCGGTAGTAATTCTGGCCGTCCGGAGGAAGCGCTTCCGCGCTAAAGAGAGAGGTTACGGTCGGTTGGGGGGTGGAGATCCAGGCCCATTCACCCATCTCGAATTCGCCTTGCGGCAGCCGCTCATCAAAGAGGGCTGATGACGGAGCATTGTTTATCTCGACCGTTATCCCCACGTTCTCCAGCTGCCTTCGAACCTCGGATTGCAAAGACCTGCGCAGTTCATCGTCCAGGGTCGACGTAAAGGAAATGTTGGGATCTGCGCCTTTGGAGGCGGCTTCCTGCACGAGTTTTTCCGCCCGCTCCAGATCGAAATCATACTTCTTCCAGGCGGGGACGTAGAACTGTTTCTGTTCCGGCAGCAGCACGCTGTTGAGCGGCTTGACCTTGCCCGGCAGGACCTCGGCGAGCAGCTTCTCGCGGTCTATGCCGTAGGCTATAGCCCGCCGCAGTTCGGGGCTGTCTACCTCGTCGGTGTTGAAGGCTATTTGTTCCCAGGTGGTTCCGGAGGCGCTGATGACCTCTACTCCCTCGTAGGATCTGAGCTCTTTAGCCAGTCCCGTTTGCAGCGGCGGGTTGATAAAGCTAACTTCACCGGATTGCAAAGCCCCGTTGAGCTCATCGGCGTCTGGAATAAAGCGGAAAGTGATGTGCGATGTCGGGGGCGCGCCGCCCCAATAGATGCCGTTCGCTTCCAGGACCAGATACTGTCCCTTGTTCCATTCGCGTAGCGTGTACGGTCCGCTGCCGACCAGTTCGTCGTTCATCGCGAGGTTAAAGTCCTCGCCGGCGTAGACGTGCTCGGGCAGGATCGCACTCTGTGGGCCGCTGAGCAGATCCCGCCACGCCGCGTAAGGCTCGGAAAAGACGATGCGGACGGTCTGCTCATCAGGGGTTTCGAAGCGTTTGATCTTATCCCACCCCTCGCGACTTATGATGTTGTTCTGCGAGTCCATTATGGTTCTGTAGGTGAACTTCGCGTCCGCGCTGGTCAGGGCTTCCCCGTCGGAGAAGGTGAGATAGTCCTTGAGCCGGTACTCGATAGTGAGCGGGTCTTTGCTCACCACATTTGGTGCACCCTCTGCGAGCTCGGGAGCCATGGTGAGGTCCGGTTGTACCTCGTACGGTTGTTCCAGGATACCGGCCACCATGTCGCTCGTAGCCACGGACTCCCCGCCGACGATAAACGGGTTGAGGGTATCCGGCTCCTGGTCATAGCCCACCAACAGGCTGTTTTCGGGGGGTTCTCCCTCGCCGATGGCGCCTTGCTCTGCCTCATCGTTGCTGCAACCGCCGACCAGGAGAACAGCGGATACCAACAACACCAGCCGCACAACCAGCTTCACCGGGGAGCCCCGCTCAATTCGGGCTCTCCACCAGGCTCGTTTCGATCCAATGGCGACAACGGCTTTCTCTCCAGGGTTCTTCCGGTCATTTACGGAGCATCGAGATCGTTACCCGATCCACCGCCCCAGTATACGTCCGGTAGGAATGTTTTTTTAGTCGAGTTGCCGATGCGGTCCGTTGCCGATGCGGTCCACGGCAAGATCCCTGCGCGGGTACGGTGAGATCAGGCCCGCCGGTCGCTAACGTAAGCCTCGTAGGAGGAAGGGTATGTCGGGGTCCTCCGGCGGGAGAGCAGGGCCATAATGACGCCGCCGGTCCCCAGCAGGGCCAGGGTGTAGAGGATCAGGCTCCCGACAAAGGGAATGAGGTAGGTGGCGGCGAGGAGCAAAGCTCCGATTGCGGCCGCGAGGGCGTTGCCCCCGTGGTAGCGTCCCGTGGCGAACAAGATCCGGCGGCCGAGAAAGTAGGCTGCGACCATGGCGCCGAAGAATACGAAAGCCAGGTAGGCGGGCGCGGCGAGCAGCAGGAGCGGTATGCCGACCAGGGAGATGCCCAGGACCACGGCGAGCACCAGGGCCGCCGGCACCGAAGCCAACCCGACCAGCAGCGAGCGTCCCACGGACTCTTCGATCTTTTGGGCCGAAGACTCTACCGGCCGCGGGACGAACACGGCAGCCAGTACGCTAATAGCCATAAACACCAGGGCGCTAAAGAACCAGCCTACGAAGCCCAGCACCCTCGACCCTTCGGATGGGCCGTCAGCGCCAGACGCCATTCCGAACTTCATCTCTCCCCCCACCTGGGCGTTCGAGAACTCGTCCATGGCGCAGCTCCCGCAGTAGAACGTTCCGCCAACCTGGGCGCGGGGACCCCACTCGACCTCTCCGTGGCCTACATCCAGGTCGCCCCCCACACGATCGTTCACGTATACGTTGCCGAAGTCTGCGTCCACCGAGCCGCCAACGGGCGCGTTGATCTTTATGTTGCCGAAGTCAGACTTTACGTCTCCGGCGGTTTCACCGTTGATCTCTATGTTACCGGAGACCGTGTATACGCTGTCCGATGTGCCGCGGGGTCCGACTACCAGGTCTTCGAAGATCCTTTTCTCGGCGGCGTGTGCCAGCGAGGAGGGTAACACTACCAGAAACCCGAGAACCAACAGACACAGCATTATTGCGCCCCGGATAGGAATCCGGGCGGGGTTTGGGATGGGCACGCTCATACCTGCCGGGTCCGGCCGCGGGCCGCGGCCAGCAGAACCGCCGCCAGTAGGAGATCCAGGAACGCCCCGACGGCCAGCGCGATCAGGAGCGTACCGCCGGCCATGGTCAACACGCTATCGAGTACATCCCTCAACATCGCGGCTGACCCCCAGAACATCGCCATCGCGTTCGCGACGAAGACCGCCGGGTTTACCCCGTTGGCCCCGAGGGCGATCAGGGCCGTCGAAAGCAGTATGCCCGCGAGCAATGCCCACAGCAAACGGGCCTTTAGGGGTCGGGTCGGTAGCGCCATCGCCACGCCCTCGCAGACCGAGCGGGGCCGGGAGATGTTCAGGTTGCAGAGACAGGAGTTGAGGGTAGTTTCACGTTCGTAGAGCGACCGGCACTCGGGGCACTGGTCCAGGTGGAGCCGAATCTCCCTTTCCCGTTCCGGCGGGAGAGCCCCGTCGGCGAACTCGAAGATCTTCTCCGGATCGCAGCTGTAACCGTGGGGCAGGCTCAAAGTCTCTCCCGTTCGTCCTGCAATTTATCCGTCAGCATGTTGCGGGCCCTGAAGAGCCGGCTCTTTACCGCCGGCACCGTCAAGTCGAGAACCTCCGCTATCTCAGCGTAGCTCATGTCCTCAGTGTAACGCAGAATTAATGGAACGCCGTAGGTCTCCGGCAGGTCCTTTATGGCCGCCTGGACGGCCTGGGAACGGTCTGCGTCGAGCGCGGCGGCCTCGGGGCCACCGGCAGAGCCGGCGTGCGTTTCCTGGTCGAACTCCACTATTTCGCGCCGCCGCCGCAGGGTATCTACGCCGAGGTTGTTGGCTATGGCCAGCAACCAGGTCTTGAAGCGGTACTCAGGGTTGAAGGTCTCCAACCGGTCGTAGGCGCGAAGAAAAGTCTCTTGCACCAGGTCCTCCGCGGAGATCTCCCGCCGGGCGTACGGGTAGATCACACTCCCCACCAGCCGTTCGTAGCGGCGGACCAGCTCTTCGTAAGAGCGCGTGTCGCCGGCGAGGGTCCGGGTCACGAGTTCGTTGTCCTCCAGGGTCTCGCGTCGGAGGGGTAAACCCTTGATCCTCTCCCGCCAGCGGCCAATGGTCACTGTGGCTGTGTACTCCATACTCTGGTACTTATACGCCCCACGCCTCCAAAAGTTTCCGGGAATCTCTACGTTTCGTTTCGGAGCTTGCCCGGAGATCTCCTCTCGCCCCGCCAGCTACAGCGGACTTGTACCTTTGTTCCGCTTTCTCCAGAATGCTAAAAGCAGCGCCAGCACGCACCCGAAAGCTGCCATCGCGTTGAACAACCCCAGGTTCCGCGATTCCGGTTCACCCTTCACCTCCAACGTCTCGCCAACAGCCTCCCCCGAATATACCTTGACAAGCGGCACGCCGCTTTTGTCGTAAGCGTAGAGCGGCTCCTTCTCTTCCAGGGCGAGCATCTGGTCTGTGTATATGGACTGCCGGGGCAGGAAGAAGAAGTATGATCCTTCCCGCGGGCTCTGGTCCCGGGTATACTTCTCCGGCGCGATGGGCGCCAGGTAGGCCGGGCGCAGGTCTTCGCGAAGAACCCCGATCCGGCGATACGTTTCCATCACGGGGTACGTCCCGGCCTGGACGTAGATGGTGGCTCCTTCGGGCGCAGCCTCGTTTACGTACTCCACGGCCGGCTTGTAGGTGTCGGCCAGGTACGTCGTCTCGAACCCCAGGGAGCGGGCGCCGGGGATCAGGCCAACGGCCTCGCCGTAGTACTCGAGCGAGTTCGCCGGCCCCGTCCACAATATGCCGGGCAGGGCGAGAACCACGTAGGCCGCGAGAACCGCCTGATACCGGGGACGGAGCAGGGTAGCCAACCATCCGACACCCAACCCGGCACAAACCGCCCACACGGCGAACGCGAGGAGGAACTGTCGCGGCCCGCCGTAGACCGGAACGAGACCGGACCCGGCGACCGCGCTAACGAGCGCGAGGTTTAACAGGATCCACCCGGCCACCGGATTGCGGGCCGTCGAGAACAACCGGACTACCCCGACAACCCCGGCGAGCGCCACGACCAGCGGCACTATCGCGACGAGCATAAAGAGCGGGTAGTGCCACGGCGCACCGGCCCACCACTGGCCGAGGTAGTAGGTCAGACGCTCGTCCTGGAGCCCCCCGGCCCAGGTGAGGAACTCCCAGGTCCGGCCTACAGGGTCTCGCCAGAGCCAGGGCCAGATCGCGAAGAACACTATCCCCCCGATCCCAAACCCCGCCAGAGTGCGCCACAAAGCAGCCTTTCCCATGCCGTAAACCAGTATCCACGCCAGCGCGGCGGGCACGAGCGGAAACACGGTCAGCTTGGTGGCGAAGGCCAGCCCGAGCAACCCGCCGGCCAGCAACATTTTTCCCAGACCTCCATAGACCACCAGACGGTACAGGGCTATCATGGCCAGCAGGTACATGGCGGCGGCCGCACCGTCGAGTTGGCCCAATCGGGCGAAACCGAAGAGTACCGGGATGAGCGGCAGGCTCAGGGCTGTTCCCCACGCCGCCGCCGGGCCGAATTCCCGGCGCACAAAGCGAAACGCGGCGTAGACGGAGATCAGAAAGAGCGTGTAAGAGCCGAACCGGTAGGCGTCACCTAAACGGTCGAGGTCTCCTGTACCAAAGATCAAAGCCCCAACCCCGGCGAAAACGCCGGCCCACAGCTTGAAGAATGGTGGCGCCTCGTGGCTCTGCTCCCAGTAGCGGTCTATGGAAGTCCACCACCCGGAGGGTTCGGACAGGACGTGCCCGAACCAGGAGAGGTACGAGTAGGAGGAGGTGAAGTAGTTCGGCTCGTCCCAGGTGATACCGATCCGCCCGATCGTCAGCGCCCCCAGCAGGGCCAGCGCCGCGAGATAGGCCAGGAATGCCCACCCGATTCCGTCCTGAGCTTTGTTTTCCTTCACGGGGTTATTCTAGTTCCGCGCGGAGGGCGACACGAGCCCACGAACTATGGTGGTTCGTACTGGAGAGCTTAAATCGTTAGCTGGCCATCCACCGAAAGGCCCGAGGGGCCAGCGTACTCGGCCAGCGCTTCCCGGTTCAGAACTACGACTTTGCGGCTCCGGATCTCTATGTAGCCGTCGCGCTGGAACTCGCTCATAACCTTCGAGACGGCCTCGCGGGTAGAGGCGATCATGTTGGCCAGGTCCTGGTGGGTGAGGCGGACGCCGAGCATCGTGCCGATTCCGTTGCCCGAGCCGAAACGGTCCGCCAGGTTGATGAGCAGCGTCGCGAGCCGGGTGGAAACCTCCCGATGCAACAGGCTCTCTATAACCTCGTCGGACTGGCGCAGCCTTTCGGAAAAAGAGGAGAAGAGCTTCAAAGCGAAATCCGGGCGGCTCTTTATTACGCGCTCTATAGCATTCTTCTGGATGCTCGCCACCCGGGACTCGGTCACGGCTTCGGCAAACACGTCCTGCCAGCGCCCCTCGACCAGGCTGAGCTTGCCGAAAACGCCGCCCTCTTTCAACAGGGCGGTCGTCGCCTCCTTGTAATCCCCGTAGATCTTGTAGAGCCGGACCGTTCCGGAGAGGAGAAAGTAAAGCTGGTCGTCCGGATCACCGGGCGTGAAGATGATGTCTTTCGGGCCGAACCTCCGTTCAACAGCCCGCAGCCCCGCCTCCTCGAAGTCTCTGATGTCGAAGCCCTCTGGCGCGCTGGTGGCGGCGAATCCCCCGGTGCTATGCGTCGTAAACATCTACTAGCCTTCCGCCTCTCTGTCGAACACGTACTGGCAAGTCCCAGCAGACCCTAAGTTCCTGTGCGGATTATATCCGAATATATGTTACCAAGCTTATCCGCTATGTGAATCCTACAACCAGGAAACGATCAGGTCTTGCAGTGGTTCACGCGGCGCTGCTGCGCCACCGCAACTCGACACCCTCCTGCTTGGCGATAAAGAGCAGGTCGTCCCGCAGCGCGCCGATGTCTTTGTCGTAGACCGTAACGAGGCAGAAGCCGCAGTGCCGGTACGCCCAGACGAAAGGCGCGAGGTCTCCCGAGACTCGCCTCCGGGACGACATGCCCCAGGCGTCACACAACCCCAGCTTCCGGTCTACGAGGTCCAGCTCCAGCCGCCACCCCTCGTCCGTCGGAACCTCGAAGTAGCCGTGCAGGCTACCCGAAGGAATCATGGTGCCTTCGAGGTCCCGGGCGAAAGCTTTCTTGTGCGCCTCGACCCCGACCAGGTACTCGGAGTCGTCCACCAACTTGGGCGGCGCCGGGGTGTAGATGCGGTTCTCCGTGATCCTGACGTTCTCCGGCGGATAAAACCCGATAAACGGCACCGGCGAACGCCACAGGTGCTTTACGACGCCCAGCGTCACGTTGCGCCGCCCGTCAGGGCTCCCTAGAGAGTCGGCAAAGCGTGTTCCGGCGAGCCGCATGTGGCGCGGCTCCCACGGCTGCGGCTCTCCTACGCTCCGGAGCCGCCGCCGGCGCTTGCTGATCCGTCCTATTCCTTCCACAACAGGGGCATTTTAGCATCGAAGTAGGCCCCGCTAGCAACCGGCACGAAAAAGGGCGGGACCGAGATCCCGCCCTGAGCCACCGGATTTTCCCGGTCTCTTACTGGCGCGCGATGAGCAGCATGTACGCCAGCATCAACAGGGACGTCAGCGCCGCCGCTATGTAGGTAAAGGCCGCCGCCGAGAGCACCCGCTTGGTACCGGAAGCCTCACTGTGCGACAGCAACCCGTAGCGGGTGAGCTGGCCGTAAGCCCGGGTAGAAGCGTTGATCTCCACCGGCAACGTCACCACGTGGAACGCCAGTATCCCGGCGAACGCGACTATGGCAAGCTGTATAAACAGCTGCCCGACCCCGGCGGAAGCGCCGAATATGATCCCCATGATGAACAGCGGGAACCAGAGCTGGCCGGCGAAATTCACTATGGGAAAGATGCCGGACCGCAGCTTCATCGGCGTGTAGCCGGTGGCGTCCTGGATGGCGTGACCGACTTCGTGGGCCGCCACGCTGACCGCCGCGATGGAGTTCTTGTTGTAGTTGCCCTCCGAAAGCCGCACTACTTTCTTGCCCGGGTCGTAGTGGTCTGTTAGCTGGCCGGCCACCGGCTCGACCGGCACGTCCGTGAGGCCGTTGCGATCGAGAATAGAGCGGGCGACCTGGGCTCCCGTCATTCCGCTGTTGCTCTGCTGCTTCGAATACTTGGCGTACGAGCTCCTCACCCACATCGCCGCGATGCCGGAGATGATGGCTCCCAGGACCATAACTATTATGTATCCGAACACTTTTCCTCCTTGGAAAATTTTCGATCTTTGCGCGTTATTCTACTACACTTATATACGAAAATGACCGGGGAGAAGTTTCGCTCGTCCCGGCGTTCGGCCCGGGAGAAAAGGGACGGACCGGAGTCCGTCCCTCTGCACAAAGCCTTTTCGTCCCGCCCCGGGAACGCCCCGCTTTCTAGGACATCTGCTCCTGGGTCTGCTCCTGAATGGTCTCGGCCACCGAAGGATCCGCCAGGGTCGAGGTATCCCCGAGTTCTTCGTTCTGGGAGATGTTCTGCAGGAGGCGGCGCATGATCTTGCCGGAGTTGGTCTTGGGAAGGTCCGCCACGGCAAAGACCCGGTCGGGGCGGCTGATCTTGCCCGCCTTTTGGGAGACCGTGTTTATGAGCTCCTTCTCGTACTCTTGGTCGTACTTGTCCTCTTCGTCGCCGTAGAGGATCACGAACGCCACCGGCGCCTGGCCCTTGTCTTCGTCGTCCCGGCCGATGACCGCCGCCTCGACGACACCCTCGTGGGAGACCAGCGCGTTCTCTATCTCGACGGTGGAGAGCCTGTGGCCCGAGACGTTGAGCACGTCGTCGATCCGCCCGGTTATGGTGTAGTAGCCCTCCTCGTCGCGCTTGGCCCCGTCCTCGACGTAGTAGATCTCGTCAGATATCGCGGAGAAATACTCTTCCTTGTAGCGTTCGGGGTCCTTGTAGAGGCTCCGGAGCATCGAAGGCCAGGGCTTGTTTATGGTAAGCGCCCCGCTACCAGGCCCCTCGATAAACTCCTCGACCTCCTCGTCCCACAGGCCGGGGAAGATGCCGGGAAACGGGTGCGAGGCGGCACCGGGCTTCATGGTCGTGATGCCGGGCAACCCGGAGATCATGATGCCGCCCGTCTCCGTCTGCCACCAGGTATCCACGATCGGGCACCGCTCCTTGCCGATGTTCTCGTAGTACCAGGTCCAGGCATCCGGGTTGATCGGCTCTCCAACAGACCCCAGCAGCCTTAGAGACGAGATGTCGTGCTTGTCTATAGGCTCGGAACCCAGTTTCCTTAAAGCCCGGACCGCGGTGGGAGCCGTGTAGAAGTGCGTAACCCCCAGGTCCTCGACGATCTGCCACAGGCGATCGTTTTCGGGGTAGGTTGGCGTGCCCTCGTACTGCACCACGGTCGCACCGGTGAGGAGCGGTCCGTACACCAGGTAGGAGTGCCCGGTAACCCAGCCTATGTCCGCCGTACACCACCAGATGTCGTCTTCTTTCATGTCCATGACCCACTTCATGGTCGCCCGGAGCTGGGTCAGGTAGCCGCCGATGTGGTGCTCGATGCCTTTGGGCTTCCCCGTCGAGCCCGACGAGTAGAGTACGTACAGCATGTCCTCGGCGTCCAGCTCCTCAGCCGGGCATTCGTCGGAGACGTTCTCCGTTAGCTCGTCCCAGTAGTGGTCGCGGCCCTCCTGCATCGGCACCTCGTCGCCGGTGCGCCGGACGACCACGACGTTCTCGATGCTGGTCGTATCTTCGAGCGCCTCGTCGGCGTTCTCCTTGAGGGGCGTCTTGCGGCCGCCACGAGGTGGGTTGTCGGCCGTGACCAATACTCTGGCTTCTATGTCGTTTATGCGCTCGGCGAGCTGCCCCGGCTGGAAGGCGCTAAAGACCACCGAGTGCGGGGCGCCGATCCTGGCGCAGGCCAGCATCGCTATCGGCAACTCCGGCACCATCGAAAGGTAGATCGCAACCCCGTCGCCTTTCTGAACGCCAAGATCCTTCAAGACGTTGGCGAACTTGCTGACCTCGGCGAGGAGCTCGTTGTAAGTGTAGGTCTTACGCGTCCCGGGCTCGTCACCGATCCAGATAAGGGCTTCCTTGTCGCCGCGGCCCTGCTCGATCTGGTAGTCCAGGCAATTGTAGGCGGCGTTGATCTTGCCACCCACGAACCACTCGGCGAAAGGCGGGTCCCACTTGAGGGTCTGGTCCCAGTCCTTGAACCAGTGCAACTCCCGGGCCCAAGATGCCCAGAACTCCTCGAAGTCTTCTTCGGCCTTTTCGTAGACTGAAGGGTCGGTCACGTTGGCCTGTTGGACAAACTCCTCCGGCGGTTCGTAAGTCTGTACTTCCTGGGAGGCTGAATTTTGCTCTTCGCTCATCGGAACGTCTTACTCCTTTCCCCACTCTTGCCGCTCTAACTCCAGGTTTTCACGCCCGAAGAATGCACAGGTTTCTACCCGGTTTCTAGCTTTTCCAATCTTTCCCAGACGATCACCCCTCATAGTATCCGCACGCAAATACAGGCGCTAAGATAGCTTCCGCCAGGCCTCAGGTCAACCGTGCCCGCCATACACCCTCCTGGTCAGACCGCCGAGTGTAGCATTATCCTGGAAATCTTTCGGAGTCCGGGGCTCGACCAACTGACATCTTACCGGCAAGGGTCTCGCAATGTAAAATCTTTGTTAAACTCCTCGGGTCCATGCGAAGAGAATTTGTGAGAACGCGCGTCGCGGCTTTCCTAGGATCGCTTTTGAGCCGGGAAGACTGGATCTATCTCCTCAGCCTGCTGGTGCCGCTGTTTTTTTACAATGTGGGCCTGAAGATCGTCCGCATCGTGACCCAGTTAAGCCCCCCCGGGCCTCTGGGTTTTGTTGACCAGTTGCGCTCCGAGGTGTTTTTCAGCACAGGATACGTGGCGCTGTGGATCGGCCTCTTCGCCTTGTTCCGGAGGGGCGTCGCCAGATGGGTCCTCCTGGGGCTGTTCCATCTGTCGGCCCTCCTCGTGCTGATACTCACGACCGGGACCCACTTCTTCTACAAATCTACCGGCTCTACCCTGGACTACAGCTTCATCATGCTCTCGCTAGGTTCGTTCGGAGAGACGTGGAAGATCATCGGCGTCGAAACTACGGCGCTGCATTGGGTGTTCGTGGTGATGGTTATTGCGTACACGATTTTTGGTCCTGCCGCGGCGACTCGCCATCTGGCAGGCCGGTGGCAGCTGCCGTTGTGGACCGCGGGCCGGCCCTGGGCTCCGGCGATAGCCGTGTGCGGAGCAGCATTGCTAATAGGCTCCCTCTCTGCGCTGCCGAGCGCCACGGGCGTGAGCGACTCGTTCTCCCGGGACGCCCTGGTAAACATGGTCATGGCTGAAATATACGAACCGGACTTCGAAAAGGAGATCGAGACAAACCTCGTCGCCGAGGCGTCTCCCACGGACACCTCCCTTATACAAACACCAAAGACCGACAAACGAAACGTCGTACTGGTGTTTCTGGAGTCCACCCGCGCCCGGTCCACCACACCCTACAACGAAACGCTGAAGACGACGCCGTTTCTGGATGAGTTGGCGAAAAATAGCCTGGTCGCGGAGAACGCCTACGCCGTCGTGCCCCACACCTCCAAGGCGTTGGTCGCGGGCACCTGCGGCATCGCGCCCCCGCTAGACACCCGCAACACGGAGTCCGAGCCGGACGCCGTTCCCGCCCGATGCCTGCCGGACCTGCTCGGGGAGCAGGGATATCGCAGCGTGTTCTTCCAGTCGGCAACCGAGGAATTCGAACGCCGCGGCCAACTAGTGGAGAACTTTGGTTACGAAGACTTTTTCGCCACAGAGGACATGAGTACCAATGGCTTCGGTGAGGCCAACTACTTCGGCTACGAGGACGACATCATGCTAGAGCCGAGCAAAGCCTGGTTGGAAGAGAACAAAGACGACCCGTTCCTGGCAACCTACTTGACCGTAACGCCCCACCACGACTACACGATACCCGATACCTATGGGAAAAAAGAGTTCTCCCAAGACGAGGAGCTAAACAAGTACCTCAACACGCTCCGGTACCAGGACTTCTTCCTAAAAAACCTCTTTGAACAGTACGAAAAGCTCGGCCTCTACGAGGATACGGTGTTCGTTGTCTTCGGCGACCACGGAGAAGGCTTCGGCGAGCACGGCCTCCGCCAGCACGACAACGTAATCTACAACGAGGGCCTCCGGGTGCCGTTTCTCATCCACGACCCCCAGCGCTTCCAGGACGCCGATAGGATCGAAACCCCGATCAACCTGCTCGACATCCTCCCGACCGTGGCAGATCTGCTGGGCTACGACGTTGAAGGCGGCCCGTATCCAGGATCCTCGGTCTTGGACGCCCCCACGGGCCGGACGCTAATGGCGAGCTGCTACCAGAAAAACCGCTGTCTGGCGAGCATCGAGGGCTCCGAGAAATACATCTACTACTACGGCAACCAAGAACACGAGTTCTACGATCTCTCGACGGATCCGCGCGAACGCGAAAACGTGGCCGACGAGCAGAGCCCCGAAAAACTCGAAAGCCTGCGCAAGGACCTTATCACCTGGCAAACCGAGGTCGGAAGGTCTTACGAAAAGCGTCTCTACGGCGGGGATCACAGAGAATAATCGGGCCTCCCTGGCCAGAATTCAGCGTATCCCGTAGACTTTGCCCAGCCAAGAATCGAGTTCCCAAGAGGAGGATGAAATGGGCGACCTTCTGCAAGACAAAAAGATACTGGTAACCGGCGTTCTAGACCGGCGCTCCATCGCGTACTCCGTGGCGCGTCTCGCCCAGGAGCAGGGGGCCGAGATCGCCTTGAGCGGCTTCGGCCGCGCCGCCTCCCTTACCCGGCGCACCGCCAAGAGGCTCGACCCCGAGCCGCCCGTGCTGGAGCTCGACGTAAACCAACCCGGAGATATCCGGGGCGTCGCACAAGACCTCGAAGAACGTTGGGGCGGGCTGGACGGCATCGTTCACGCCATCGCTTTCGCCCCCGACGACGCCCTCGGGGGCAACTTCCTGACCGCCGAATGGCCCTCCGTCGCCACGGCGCTCCAGACCTCGGCCTACTCGCTCAAGGCACTCGCCGTCGGTCTTGCCGACCTCATGAAGCCCGGTTCCTCCATCGTCGGCCTCGACTTCGACGCCCGCATCGCCTGGCCCGCCTACGACTGGATGGGCGTCGCGAAGGCCGCGCTGGAGTCCACGTCCCGCTACCTGGCCCGCGACCTCGGCGAGAAGGGTATCCGGGTAAACCTCGTCTCTGCCGGACCCATAAAGACGCTGGCCGCCAAAGGCATTAGCGGCTTCGAGAGCATCGAGGGCGAGTGGGAGCGCCAGGCCCCGCTGGGCTGGTCCACCACCGCCCCCGAACCCGTGGGACGTTCCGTGGTCAGCCTGCTCTCCGACTGGTGGCCGGCCACGACCGGCGAGTTGATCCACGTCGACGGCGGCTACCATGCTATAGGAGCCCCGATCCGGTAAAGCCATCAATCCCTGGCCCGGATGCCAGAGCTAGCCGGTCGCCGCGTGTCGCGGAATCTTAGCCTCGGGAGCAGCGGCCTCCTTTTTCCGGCCGGTCAGGTTCTCCGGGCCAACGAGGCGAACTTGGTGTACTGCTCCAGCCAGGCGAGCTGCGTCTTTCCGGTCGGGCCGTTACGGTGCTTGCCGACGATAACTTCAGCGATGCCTTTGTCGTCGGAGTCCGGGTTGTAGTACTCGTCCCGGTAGAGGAACATCACCATATCCGCATCCTGTTCGATGGCGCCTGAGTTGTGGGTTATCAGGCCGTCGACGTAGAAGTTGTGCAGATCGCCCACGGTAAGGTCGTAGGTTTTCTCTTTGCCGCAGGGTGTTACCTCTGTAACCTCGTCCCAGGTCAGGTCGCTGTCGGCAAGCTCCCCAAGCCAACCAAGATCCAGCCGCTCGGCCACGACGGCAGCCGTCGAACGCGACATCTTTTCCCCCTGCTCGCGCCAACCTCCGTCGCTGTGGGATAGTCCTCTTTGCGCTCGCAATTCGCCGCCTCGGGCGTTCACGGATAGCGGCAAGCGGTCGATGCTACCTGCGTCGTTCCGTTTCTCACTTGCGAATGAAGAGATCGCTTTCTCGTGTTTGGCCCCGAGAAAGCCCACTCGTTCCAGGAAAGCACTTACTTCGGAACGTTCCCCGAGATATACGACGTAGCTGCGGCTGTTCTTGGTTTCGTAACCCGAAGCTGCATGGTCGAGCTTTTGTATGGACGAACGGATGCGGAGCCGGATCAACAACTCTTGCACGTCGCGGGCCAGACGCTCGCTAACGGTCGCCAGACGGACACTCGAACGCGAAATTCGCTGGGAGAAAGAGCCGTCGGCGTGGAACAAGCCCCGCAGCAAAGCAATGATAGCTTCGTTGCTCCAACCAAAAACGCCTGCGGGAATGTGCTTGCCGGATCCGGTATGGCCCCAGGCCCCGATATCGCGCAGCCAGGACGTCATCTGGTTCTTGCCGGCGCCACACAACCGGCCCGTGGTGAATACGACCTTTAGCGCCTCCGCATTCCCCGCTCGTTCGGGCTTGATAGCAGGCCTCAAACCGAAAGAGTCGCGGCCGAGCGCCGCCGCAACCTCGGCTTCGTCGCGGGTCGCTACGGTAAGCGTGGGAGTGCCTCCGAGCCAACCATCTCCTAGCAACCACCCGAGAAGTAGTGCCCGGTCTGCCTCCATCCGGGTCGCCTTTGTCGGCTCGGGTAGCTGACGCGGCGATGCTACGTGATCGCCGGGTTTCATATCCTCCACTTTGGTCCAGCCGGTGTCGAGCATGACCCTGTGGCCTCCACTGGCCCGCAAGACACGCCCCTGCCGGGTACGAACTTCGTAGATGACCTTCTCACCCGTCTCCCAGATATCTTTGACCGGCCGTTTGTGAAGCTTCATATCGTGCCCCACGCTCCATACGTTGGGCCTGGCGTTTCGACTCGCGATATGGTCCACCCGTAACCTCAGTCCGGAATCCGCGTCGGTAACGAGCGCGCTACCCGGTAAACAATCGCGCAGGTCCGAGAGCAGCGGGCGTTTGTCGTGGCGCTGTTCGACGGCGCGGGATAGCTGGGCTATGGCGAGAACCGGCACGTCGAGATCGCGGGCGAGGACCTTGAGGCCCCGGCTGATCTCCGCTATCTCCTGCTGGCGGTTCTCCCGGTAGTTTCCCTGCCCGATCATGAGCTGCAGGTAATCCACGACGACCAGGGACAGCGGTTTCTCCTCCTGGGCGTTGAGCCGGCTGGCCAGGCGCCGGACTTTCGCCCGCATTTCCATCAACGTGATCCCGGCGGTATCGTCTATCCAGATCGGCGCGCGGCTGACCTCCGCCACCCCTCGTACCAGTTTGGGCCAGTCTTCGGCCCGGACGTTGCCGCTCCTCAGGTCTTGCGTAGGAATCCTGGTCGTCTGGGAGATGAGCCGCTGTACAAGCTGCTCCTTGCTCATCTCCAAACTGAAGATCGCCACCGGCGACCCATCCACGCCGGCCGCGTGCCAGATGGAGTTGAGCGCGAAGGCTGTGTTGTGGACACAGATGTCGTTGGCGACGAAGTTGTGGGTCTCGGGGATGGTCAGGTCGTAGACTTGCTGGTTGCCGAGCGATTCGATGCTAACGATTTCG
This sequence comes from Rubrobacteraceae bacterium, assembly GCA_050331175.1. Classification (GTDB taxonomy): domain Bacteria; phylum Actinomycetota; class Rubrobacteria; order Rubrobacterales; family Rubrobacteraceae; genus SIRX01. Next base: position 52,341 of record JBHJHC010000007.1, read on the forward strand.
TCCCAGTATACGTCGCTCTCCGCCATGCTCTGCAGACGACGGTCTCCCAGCGCCTCGGCGAAACTCGCGGTTCGACTACGAGATAGTGCCTCATCTACCAACCGCCACGCCTCGTGCGGGATGAGGTCCCGGTTCGCGTGCGGCCGCTTCCTTTCGAGCGCCCGGATGACGCCCTGAACGGCTGCTTCTTTTCCGAAGATCCCGATATCATCGACGAAGTTGCGGATGGATTCGGCCTCGGTAATGTTCAACTGGTACGCTCGCCGCCGCGAATCCCCATACTTGACGGAACGCCCGCGAAGCGCGGCCACGACACCGAACCGCAGTAGCAGATGCTGGACCTGTCGCGCCAGCTTCTCGCTAGCCGTGGAGTATCCTAGTTGAGCCTGTCCGGTAGCCAGAACGGTCGCCCACCCATCGGTCGCAAACAGCCGGTTCAAGAAAGCCGCCAGTTCCTCGCGCGGCGCCCGGAAAACAACCTCCGGCACGAACTTGTCTTTCGCCAGACAGCCCCGGAGACCAAGACGCTCCATCCACCGCATCAGGCCGTTCGGAACGTTCTTGCGGGCGTCCTCGAGGTTGGATACTTCCAGCGCTACGCCGTCCTCGGCCAACACCTCTCGCAAGCGGCCGGACGTGTTAGGGTCGGGAACCGTCTTGCCCCGCCGCCAATGGGTCGGCGAGGCGGGACTCACCTCGACCCGGCGCGCTATTTTCGCTGCGGGCTGCGGCGTACGGCGCAGGGCCCCGTCCAACACGCGCGCAAACTCTGTCCTGTGGCGGCGTACCACCGCCCTATCAGCCGACACGCAGAGCGAAGGAGCGCGGGTGCCGCCAGAGGTTTCCTCGCGAACGCCCAAGCCTCCGAAAGCTTCCACGGCCCGGGCAAAGTCTTCGCGGATGGCACGATTCGTGTTCGTAAACCGGGGCGACGGGTTGATAAGACCCCCATCACCGATCATGTAGGCGAGCAGCTTGATGCGCTGCGCCCCGAGAGGCTCGTTCCCGAATACCGGCATCCGGCGCGGAACTGCTACGTGGTCCCCAACCGATAACTCGCCCAGCTTTCGCCAGCCCCCCACCGTAAGAAAAGGGTGGGTTATGGTGGTTTTGATCTTCCGGCCCAGGCGGGTAGTGACCTCGAATACCGGCTTGATCCCATCGTCTACGAAATCGCTCGGGCGGGTCCAGGAGAATTTGAGGTCGTTTCCTAGCGTCAACAGCCGGGAGTTCCGCTGCTCTACTACCTGCTGGATGGTACTAATGCTGCCGTCTTCCTGCGCGATCTCGGCCTCCGCGCTCAGACACTTTCCCATCGCCGGCCGCGCGGCCAACACCACGAGGTCGCTCTTGTGGAAACCGGTGGTGAGCCGGTCGAGGTCCTCGAAGCCGGTCTCGACCCCGGTTACCTCGCCTTCGGATTCGTAGAGGCGCTGTATCAGCTCCAGGGCGCCGGGAGCCAACTCGGAGACCGGGGCCAGCCTTTCGCGCAGCGTCCGGTTCGAGACGTTGTAGACGAGCTGTTCGGCAGCGTCGAGGGCTTCGTTTACGTCCTCCGGTTCCCGGAACGCATCGTCGGCGATGCGGCTGCCGGCGTCTATGATAGCCCGCAATAAGGCCTTCCCCCGCACGATCTCCGCGTACCGGGCGGCGTTGGCCGCCGTGGGCACGCTTTCTACGAGCTGGAAGATGTATGCCCGACCCCCCACCCGGTCCGCCTCATCCACGCTCCGCAGCTCGTCCAGGAGCGTGAGCTGGTCTATGGGCTCACCCTTTGCGTAGAGCCGCATCATGGACCGGTAGAGAACCCGGTGCGTCTCGGAATAGAAGTCTTCGGCGGAGAGCGACTCCGCCACCGAAGCCACCGCCGCCTCGGAAACGAGCATCGCCCCCACCACCGCCCGCTCGGCATCCAGATCATGCGGCGGCACACGGGCGGCGTCAGCGCCGCCGGCTACTTCCCGGATCCTCCCCCGTCGTTCCATTTCCACAATATGCAGCAAAAAAGGCCCCAATACAATAGTATCGGGGCCCTAATTTCTAAGCCTTTGGTTGAGGTATTAGTTATACCTGAAGTTTAACTACAGTTTCGGTACTACGATAACTTTTACGTTGGCCTGGACGTCGCCGTGGACCTGGACGGGGATCTGGTGCGTGCCGAGGGATTTGATCGGCTCTTCGAGCATGATGCGGCGCCGGTCGACGCGGACGTCGCGGGCTTGTTGGATGGCGTCGGCCACGTTGGCGGCGGTGACGGAGCCGAACAGGCGCTCGTCTTCGCCGGTACGGGCTTCGATGGTAATGACGCTCTTGTTGAGGGTCTCGGCGATTTCCTCGGCCCGCTCGGCCAGCCGGCGCTCGCGTTCCTGGGCCTCCTCCATTTGACGGCGGGCTTCCTCCATCTTGGAGGGGGTAGCCACCTCGGCCAGGTTGCGCGGGACGAGGAAATTGCGAACGAAGCCGCGGCTCACGTCCACGATGTCTCCCCGCTGGCCGATCTTGTCTACATCCTGGGTGAGTATTACCTGCATGATGTATCTCCCCCTACTGTCCCGCCACGTAAGGCAGTAGTGCCATCTCGCGGGCGCGCTTTACGGCAATGGCGACCTCGCGCTGTTGCTGCGGCGAGAGACCCGTGACCCTCCGCGCCCGGATCTTACCCCGATCCGAGACGAACCGTCGCAGGGTGTTTACGTCTTTGTAGTCTATGTAGCCGAGCGTTACCCTGGGCTTGGGTTTGCCCAAACGCTCCTTGCCGGCCTTGCCCGCCGGTCCTCTCTTGCGCCCCATACGGAACCTCCTAAGGAATCTTCGTGAGGGTTTTCTATCCTGATACGGCCTGTTCTTCGGCGTCCGGCTGTTCGAAGTACTCTGGCGGGAGCTTCACGATCATGTGCCGCAGCACGTCGTCGGAGACGCGCAGGATCCGCCTCAACTCCACGAGGGTTCGTTCGCCGGCGGTGAAATGTATGATGGAGTAGAAGCCGTCCGTCCGGTTGTCTATCTCGTAGGCCAGCTTGCGGCGGCCCCAGTGGTTCGTCTCCGTAATCTCGCCGCCGGTGCGCTCGATCACGGTGTGAAAGCGGGCGAGCGTGCTCTCGACCTGATCCTCGTCGAGTTCCGGGATGACTATGAGCATGGCTTCGTAAGTGTCGATGGTGTGCCTCCTCTGGTCTCTAGCAGCTTCCTCGGCCTGGACAACGCCTTTGGAAGCAGGGGCCTATGAAATTGCCGCGATAGTTTACCAGCGGGGCGCAGGCGTTACAAACTACCGCTTCCGCCGCAGGTTCGGGATTTCTCCGGGAGCATTTTTCGCCACTCCTACTCCGAAAACACTCCCAGGCCTACGAGGTAGCCCAACAACACGACCGCTGTAGCCCAAACCACCCCGCCGAGGGCGCTGTAGAAAAGGAACGTGTCCCAGCGCATGCGGCTTATACCAGCAACCAACCCCCCTAGCACGCGGAAAACGGAGACGAAACGGGCGGCGAATATTGCCAGGCCACCGTGGCGGATAAAGAACCGTTCGACCCGCTCCAGACGGTCGGCGGTAAGCCTCACGTATCGTCCCCACTTCAAGACCATCAGCCGGCCCCCTTTGTACCCGGCCCAGTAACCGAGCTGGCTCCCGACGATGGTTCCAAGGACCCCGAAAAAAATAGCGTCCCTGAACTCCAGGTGGCCTTGTTGAACCATGACGCCAGCGGCTAGCAGGAGGGCCGCACTCGGAAAAGGAATGCCCGCGTTCCCCAACATTACGCCGAAAAAGACGACGAGGTACCCGTAGTGTTCGATCAGCGCGGAGTATTTATCCATGGGAACCAAAGTATAAGGCGCGAGGCACTCCCGCGGAACAAATGGCACTTTCGCCCACGAGAAGCCTTCCAGGCGTTTTCTCCAGCGCCGAAGACACCAACACGAAACGGTACGAGCCTGTTCTCCTCCTCAGTATTCGGTCCCTCCAGTGGCTCGGCGCGAAGACTGCTTCAGGCTTCTACATCAGCTGCGACCTTTCCCTCCTTGACGGCGGCACAGAGCGTGGCGTGGTCCCGTTCGGTTTGATCGGCATAAGCCTCTGCGAAGTCGGCGATCGCCTCGTCGAAACGCCCGCTCTTGCCCAGATACCCTGCGATCTGTACTCGATCCCCGGAGCGGGCGTGGGCGCGCGCCAACGCCAAACCGCAGATGTCCGCGTAGAGAGCAAGCTGCCCGGACGACAACTGCTCTATCTTTGCCGAGCCCTTCATGTCCCGCAGTTGGCGCCAGTAGAAGTCGCGGCCGGCGGGCCCCCGGACCCAGCCGAGAAAGATGTCGCTCGCGGCTTGCATCAGCCGCTGGCCGGCTACGACCCGCTGCCCCTGGTTTTCGTAAACGCTCTGCGGGAGATGGGCTTCCAGCACCGAAGCCTCCGCCTCTTTGACCTGGAGAAATAGCGGATCTTCCTGGTTGAGGCCTTCCAGCAAGACGACGTAGCAGCGGGTGCCAACGCTGCCAACCCCCACGACCTTCGTCGCCGCATCCACAAAATGGTACCGGTCGAGGAGATGGCGGCGATCGTCTTGCAGGGTACTTCTGTAGCTCTCCAGAATCTCGTGGACCTGTTCCCGGAGATGCTCTTCCGTGACGCGGGCGAGCAGTGGCGGATCGTCGTCGATCACCCGGCGGCCATCGAGGGTTTTGGTTAGCCTGGAAAGGGCTTGCAGGTTGTCGCGGCCCCGGGCTTTTCTCCTGGCCTTCTTAGCCCGCTTCCTGGTCTTCGAGTCGCCGATCAGATCCAGGACGTCGTCGACGTTCACCTGCGAGTACCATACGTCGAGCTCTCGCATCTTCGAGAACTCCGCCATCCTCTTCCGGTACGAGGTCGCGGCGGCGCGCGCCGCTTTCCGGCAGCCGGCATCGTCGAAACCGTTGTCGCGGCCGGCTACGACGAGGCTCGTGGCCAGGCGCTTTAGATCCCACTCCCAGGGACCCGGCAAGGTCTCATCGAAGTCGTTGACGTCGAACAACAGCGTGCGTTCCGGAGAAGCGTACAGTCCAAAGTTCGAGAGGTGGCAGTCTCCGCAGAGTTGCGTCCGGATGCCGGTGTCCGGTGTTCCCGCGAGATCATGGGCCATAACAACGGCGGCACCCCGTAGAAACGCGAACGGGGAGGGCATCATGCGCGCGTACCGCAGCGGTGCGAGCTCGGGCAACAGATTCTTCGCCTGCTCCTGCAGGAGATCTATGGGGTCCGGGCGCCCCGGTGCCGGTGACCAGGACTCGTGGCTGCTGCGAGGGACTGCCTTGCGCGCGACACGTCCAAACTCCCGCCGCTGATCGTGGGTGAGCCGTTTCTGTGCCGCCTCTCGGAGGGCGGACGGTACGAGAGGCGTTTTCGTGCCCGCATCCGAGCCTTGCCTGCTGTTCACTACGTTCCTTTCTTCGCGTCGTCGTGGACCTGGGGAATCGCGCACTCCTTGCGATGAGCTCCTCCGGTTCTGCCGGGCCGGATCCAAATACCGCGTCCTCCGGGCAACTCAGGAGCCGTCTTGGGGGTTATCAGGCTTTGCTCGGTCGGAGAGCGCCGAGCGAGCCGCCCGCAAGACCCCGAGCCCGCCGAAGAAGCCGGCGACAGCTGTTAGCGGCCAGGCTACGAGCCGCGGGAACCGCGCGCCGAGCAACGCCCCCCCGAGCAGGGTACCGCTGATCGCCGCGGCGAGTGCGTGCTCGTGGGTTTCGAGCGGGGCTCCACCCTTCTGCAGGGTGGCGAAGCCTACCCGGGAGAGGGTGCCCGCTGATCCCGAACCACTGCCTACCACTCCCCGGCGCGCCCCGCGGTTACCGGTTTCCATCGGGCGGTCGGGGCGCACCTTGTGCCGCCGCCCCGTCTTTACCAGGCGAACCTCCCGGGCGTTGGCGAGGTCCTCTTCGAACAACTCCTCCATGCTACGGGCAAAGCTGGGGTCTTCGGCCACCAGGTCTATCTCCCAATTGGCAAAGAGGCTGCTGAAGTTGAGGTTGGTCGAGCCCACCTTCGACCACCAGCCGTCAGCCGTAACGGTCTTGGCGTGGATCATGGGTCCGCTGTACTCGAAGATCCGTACTCCCGCCTCCAGAAACTGCCGGTAACCCGTGCGCGAGGCCGCCCCGATCCAGGCTATGTCGTTGGTGGCCGGCGCCATGACCCGCACATCCACGCCGTCTCGGGCCACCGCCATGAGGGACTGGCTGAGGATCGGCAGCGACAGGAAGTAAGGGTCGGTAACCCAGAGCCGCTGCTCCACCCCGGCGGTGAGCAACTCCAGCATTCGCAGGGTTCGCATCTTGCGGGGCTCCTGAACGACGATCCGCACCGATTTGTCGCCGGCGGGCGGTATCCGCTCTGCGAGGGGCTGCTCTTCTCCGGCGGGCAGGGGCTCGCCGGTTTCAGCCCACACCCCGGCGAAGGCGCGTTCCACGTCGGCCACCGCGGGTCCGTGGAGGCTCACGGCGGTATCCCGGTATGGTAGGCCGGTTTCGGGGGATACGACCAGCCATCCGTCGGCTATACACACCCCGCCCGTGGAGGCATACTCTCCATCCACGGCAACCAGCTTCCGGTGGTCGCGCCGGGCGATCCCGAGCGGCGTCCCGAGGGTTGGTGGGTTTACCGCCCGGACCTCCACCCCCGCGTCGCGGAGTTCTTTCCAGAACGCCCGGGGTACGTCCAGGCAGCCGAACCAGTCGTGGAGGACCCGCACCCGCACGCCCTCGGACGCCTTCTTGGCGAGAGCTTCGGCGAATCTATAGCCGACGGTGTCGTTTTCGAGTATGTAGTTGTCCAGGTGGATCCAACGCTTTGCCCCGGAGATGGCTTGAAGCCAGTCGTCGTAGGTGTGGGGCCCGTTCTTTAGCAGCACGAGCCGGTTGCCCTCGCGCAGCGGCGCGTCGCTGGTTCGGCTCAAGACTTTCTCCAGGCGGCTTCCGCGCGACGCCGCGTACTCCGGGATAGTGGGTGTATCCCGCGAGGAACCTTGATCTTCGGACAAGGTGGATCCTCCTTTTGTGTTTTTGGCCTCGGTTCCGCTTTCGGGGGTTGTGGGCGATAGTGCCCTATTGCTCTACCTTCTCGCGAGGCCGGGGCCCTAGTGGCTGAAGGCCGCGGAAGACTCGCCGTGTACCGGGGCCGGCTGCTTCTCGAGGCGGGAGACCGCCCGCTCGAGATTGTCGAGCACCAGATCGGCCAGATCCCGGCTGAAGCCGTTCCTGACTACTATGCGCAGCGCGACGAGGTCTTCCCGGTTTTCGGGGAACGTGTAGGCGGGAACCAGCCAACCATCTTCCCTGAGCGCCCGGGAAACGTCGAACGCTGAGAAGTTCGTTACGTCATCCTTGAGCTTGAACGCGAACACCGGCAGCTCGCTCCCGTCGGTGACCAGCTCGAAGGGATCAAGCCCGGCAATTCTGCCCGATAGATATGTGGCAACGTTCCGGCACTCTTGCTGGACCAGCCGGTAGCCTTCAAATCCCAGCCGGAGGAACTTGTAGTACTGGGCCACGATCTGGGCGCCCGGACGGGAGAAGTTGAGGGCGAACGTCGGCATGTCTCCTCCCAGGTAGTTCACCCGGAAGATCAGGTCCTCCGGCAAAGCATCCGGGGCGCGCCACAGCGCCCAGCCAACCCCCGGATGGACCAGGCCGTACTTGTGTCCCGAGGTGTTTATCGAGGCCACCCGCGCCAAGCGAAAGTCCCACACCAGCTCCGGGTCCAGAAACGGCGCGATCATGGCCCCCGATGCCCCATCGACGTGGATCGGGATGTCCAGGCCGGTCCGCTCCTGCAAACCGTCCAGGGCATCGGATATCTCCTGAATGGGCTCGTATGAACCGTCGAAGGTCGAGCCGAGGATCGCGACGACCCCGATAGTGTTCTCGTCACAGACCTTCACCGCTTCCTCGCCGTTGAGGTGGAAACGATCCCCTTCCATCGGCACGTAGCGGGGCTCGACATCCCAGTAGTTGCAGAACTTCTCCCAACAGACCTGGACGTTTATACCCATGACCATGTTCGGCTTTTCGCTGCTCTTGCCCTCCGAACGCCTCCGGTGCTGCCAGCGGCGCTTTAGTGCTAGTCCTCCTAGCATGGCCGCCTCGCTGGAGCCGGTGGTTGAACAACCGGTCGCCACTTCGTCGTCGGGGGAGTTCCACAGCCGGCTGAGCATGTTGACGCAGCGCATCTCTAACTCGGCCGTCTGCGGGTACTCGTCCTTGTCGATCATGTTCTTGTCGAAACACTCGGCCATCAGCTTCTCTGCCTGCGGCTCCATCCAGGTGGTAACGAACGTGGCCAGGTTCAAGCGGGCGTTGCCGTCGAGCATCAGCTCGTCGTGGACGATCTGCTCGGCGGTCTCGGGCAACATTGGCCCTTCAGGAATGCTGTTCTTGGCGATCTCTGTGCTCTCGCCGGAGCGAACGTAGAGGGGATTGACTGCTAGAGATTCTCTGCCGAGTTCATCGGCCCTTGCCTTTTTGTGTAGCGTCATTACGTTTCTCCTTTCAAACGTTTTGATGGTCGAAGAGCCCCTTGCGCTGGATCACATCACGCCCCCGCGGCAGCCTGATCAAGCTTTTCGGTTTCTTTTCGACACCTCCTCGAGCTTCGTCTCCCCGGCTACCGCCGCGGGCGAGTCTTTCAGTGCACATCCTTGATGTGCCGTAATCGGCCTCCGTGCTCTGGACGTCCAGACAAGTCTAGCCCAATACGAACATTCCTCATTGCCGGGCCATCATCTCATTCGCGCTGAAAACTCCGTACTCGCAGCCCCGCGGGCGCGGAGAAGATCTACTGCAAGAAATTCCCGTTGAGTTCCTCACCCGTGCCCCTCGTATGCGGCGTCACGGCCTTTCTCTTATTAGACTCTTCTATAACAGAAATCCGGGTACCGTGCCCCGTCGCCCCAACGGGGCGCCTTTTTCTTTCGGGTCTCGAACGGGCTTCCGCGAACCGATGCTTGCGTTTCTTGCGGGGGTGCCCCGCAGGGGACCCTGTACGATTAGGCGGGTTATTCATGGATTAGACTCCGCAGGAGGTGGGACGGCCGGAGCGGTTTCAGCCGGCGCGGTTTCGGCCCGCTCCGAGCGCCGGTAGGCCAGGATGTCGGTGATGGTGATGCGAATAATCTCGGCCACCGGGATTGCCAGCAACGCGCCGGGGATACCCAACAACTGTCCGCCCACGAGCAGGGAGATCAGGATAACCAGTCCGTTGAGCTGGACGGCCTTGCTGTAGACCAGCGGCTGGAGGATATTGCTTTCCACTTGCTGGTAGACCACAACGAAGACGAGCAAGACCACGGCCGTCCATGGCTGGACGAGCAAGCCCACGACGACGAGCAACGCCCCGCCAATCGTAGCCCCCACCAACGGTACGAGGTCCAGCAACGCTACCAGCAGCGCCAGCGGGGCGGCATATGGTATTCCAAGTAGCTCCAACACTATGAAGGTAGTTACGCCGCAGACCACGCTTATGGCAAGGTTGCCTGTAACGTAGCCGCTGATGGCCGCCGCCGACTGCTTCAAGAGGCTTCGCACAAGAGGCTGGTGCCTTTCAGCAAAAAGCCCTACCCCGGCGTTCACGTAGCGCTCGCTGCCCAGCAGCAAGAAGAACGTGAGGGTCAGGATCGTGAATAGCGCCGCCATAAAGCCGGCAGCACCGACGGCTATCTGTCCGGTGGACAAGAAAAGGTTGCTGAGCAAGTCTCCCAGCTGGTTCCTGAGATCAGAGAGCTGATTGCTTAACCTATCGAACAGCCCACCGAGCCCTGATTGCTGGGCGACGTTCCTAAGGTACTCCGTCGGTCCTTCAGGAGCCTGGGCCGCGGCGGCTACGAAGTTGATCAGGCCCTGGACCTGGTCCACCAGGACGGGCACGAAGATCCCGGCCACAAAGACCAGCGCCACCAACACCCCCAAATAGGTGAGCATTATGGCTAGTGGACGCGTGATCAGGCGGTGGCGTCGCTGGAGCCAGTTGACGGCCGGGTTGAGTACCGCCGCCGAAAACAGGGCGATAACGAACCAACCGATGAAAGTCCGCACCTGCCAGAGCAGGAAGAGCGCACCCAGCACTACCACCACGGTCAAGAGCGCCACGGCCACGGTGCGTATCGTCTGGGATGGTGCGAGACGCAACCACACGGTGCCCGCGTCGGAGATATGGTCCCCAGGTTTCGCAGGCTCCGACCGTGGCTGAGCTTGGTTTCCTGTCCGAGGCTCCGTTCGCGCGTCCGCTGCAGGCCTGGCCTGTTCATCCCCGTGCTGGCTCATTTGATGCTGTTCAGCCTCCCGTACGATTCCAGAGCGACCGGAGCACGATCCGGGCTCGAAGACAATTCCGCGCGCTCCCTGCTCGTGCTTGAAGGCTTCGCGCAGTTGCCGCTCTTCTCACGTACGTCAATCTACCCCGTTACGACCAGGGTGTGCATCACCCAACAGAATGTCTCCCCTAGGGGATTTCCTGACGACGAGCCGTCTCGGAGACGCGGCGAGGGACTGGTGCCGCTGGCTGATCTTTCCCCCACGAAGATGTCGTTTCGATGTTTCCTGGTGTCGCGCCAATCTATACTTTCGTTTTCGCCTGCTGTACAATTCAGGCTGCGCAAGCCTCACGGATTTTACGGCGGGAGAAGAAGCGAAAGTAACACTCTGACCTATATGCGGTGCATCCTGGTAAGCTATTCGGGAATGGCCTTCCAGTACGGTTCTCCAGACCGCGCCGGGACTTCGGATCTCACGCGTCTTGTCGGCAGGGCGCGGTCCCCCCGGCTGGAGGATATGCCTGAATCTAACCTATTGCGAAGCGGCCTGATTTCGTGAGCCGGCTCTCCCGAGACCCTGCCCCCAGTTCTCCCGCGATAGTCCTCGAACCCAAGCTACAGTTGCCCGCGCTGCATTTCGAGCAGTTGGCCCGTCCCTGGGTTGGCAAGTTCATCGAGGAAGCTTCCCGGCGCAAGCTCACCCTCATAAGCGCCCCGGCAGGCTACGGCAAAACGACGCTCCTGGTCCAGTGGCGCCGGGCCGAAGACGCTGGCGTGCCGTTTGCCTGGGTCTCGCTAGACGAACAGGACAACGATCCGGTCAGGCTGTGGAGACACATCGTGGAAGCCTTGCGCCGGGTCGTGTTGACTGAGAACTTCGGCGAGGATGTTCTTACAGCAATAGGTGCCATGGGACACGGGCTCGCAGCCGCGAAGCTTCCTCTACTAATAAACGAGCTCGCCACGTTGTCCCACCGCGTGGTGCTGGTACTCGATGATTACCAGTTCGTGACCGAGAACGACTGTCACGAGCTTCTGGCTTTCTTCGTGGACTATCTTCCCGAGAACATCCACCTCATCATTTCGACCCGTTCAGATCCGCCTCTGCCCCTGGGACGAATGAGGGCCAGGGGCGAGATGAACGAGGTCCGGGCCGATCAGCTCGCCTTCTCGAAAACGGAAGCCGACCGCTTGCTTAACGAGAGAATGGACCTGGACCTCGAACCCGACGATATCCGCCGCCTGTGGAACCGCACCGAGGGCTGGCCCGCGGCACTCTACCTCGCCGCGCTCTCGCTGCAGAACAGGGAAGACAGGCGGGCCTTTGTCGAGTCTTTCGAGGGTGGCAGTGGCTACATCGTAGACTTCCTCTCCCAGGAGGTTTTTGCGGACCTCGACGAAGATACGAGAGAGTTTCTGCTTAAGACCTCGGTGCTGCGAAGGATGACGGGTCCGCTTTGCGACGCGGTGGTGGGCAGGGAAGGCTCGGAGATGCTCCTGAGAGAGCTGGCTCGTTCCAACCTGTTTGTCGTCTCCCTGGACGGGCGGCAGGGCTGGTATCGCTACCATCATCTGTTCTCCGAGATGCTCTTCTACGAGCTGAGAAACAGCCGGCCCGAGTTGGTGCCCCTTTTGCACGACCGGGCGCGAGAATGGCTAGAGAACGGGGAATTCTTCGATTCGGCCATCCATCATGCGCTCGCCGGCGCGGACTACGAGTGTGTAGCCGCCCTGATCTCCCGCCATTGGCTCGCGTACATAGCGGCCGGCCAGACTTCGACCATCGAGCGGTGGCTCGCGGCCTTGCCGCAAGAGATGGTCGCCCGTCATGCAACCCTTGCCCTGGCGAAGGCGTGGATCTCGGTCTTACATGGCCGACGAGAGGAGTGCGAGCGCTGGCTGAAACTCGTCGAGGATAGGGCGGGCGAAGCGCCGCCCTCCAGCGGCCCAGTCTCGGTCGAGATGGGTGTGGCCCTGTTGCAGGCCATCTACAGCTTCGGGGGCGTCCAGAACGGCGCCGATGCGGGCCGGCGGGCGGCGGCCCTGGATCCCGAGCAAACCTCGCCGCTGGCCGGGTGGGTGCGCCTCGCCCTGGGCAACGGACTGTACTGTTCGGGAGAGATCTCGCAGTCACGAAAGCCCGCCGAAGAGGCCCTCGAATTGTTGGGCACCGACGAACCCGTGTTGCGGAATGGCGTGCTATTCCTGCTGTCGAGCGTCGCCGTAGAGGAACGCCGCCCGGAGGAGGCCGAATCGCACGCCCGGGAGGCGGGCGCGCTGGTGGATAGGTTCGGTCTGCAGAAGATACCCCAGGCTACGCTGGCACCCATCGCGCTCGGCCGGGCGCTCGCAGAGCAGGGGAGATTGGACGAGGCCCGGCTGGAGCTAGAAAGCGGTCTTACCGAACGTGGTAAGTTTTCCGGCCTGAGCCCCTGGCCCGACTTTCTCGGCCTGCTGACGCTCGCCAAGGTGCGGTTCGCCCGCGGTGACCGGTCCGCAGCCCGGGAGGCCCTTGCCGACGCGAGATCCATCCTCGAAGACTTCCCCGACGCCAAGATGTTCCACGATCGCCTCGAGCATGTGGAGCGAAAGCTCCGCACCCGCAGCTCGAGGCCGGGTGGGCTCAACGAGGAGCTTACGGGGCGCGAGCTGGATGTCGTAGGTCTCCTCGCCGGCGAGCTTTCCACCCGCCAGATGGGGGAGCTTCTCTACCTCGCTCCGAGTACCGTACGAACCCACGTCAAATCCATTTACCGCAAGCTCGGGGTCTCCTCGCGCGGGCAGGCCGTGCAGGAAGCCCGCGCCCGGGGCATCATCTAGATTCCCCATAATCTCAAAAATCCCGACGATCCGGATATCCCCTAGGGGAAAAGCGCGGGTAGGTGAGGACAGAACATGCCCCGGTACCGTACGCTGGGAGAACCTTGGATAGCGGCGGCAAACAGACACCCTGCGAGAGTACCGGAACAGTCTATGAGATTGTAGTGCGCGGTGAGCTCGGCGAGCGGTTCGCCGTTGCCTTCGAAGGGATGGAGATGAAGACCGGAGCCGGGCAGACGGTCCTCAGGGGGAAGGTTGCTGATCAGGCTCGCCTCCACGGTATCCTCGCCAGGATAAGCGGGTTGGGGCTCGAACTCGTGAGCGTCGAGAAGATACCCCGCGACGCGGGGAAGAGAGGAAGTGCGGAAAGATGAAGCCCGGTCACTACCGTCCCCGCGGAACGCGAGAGGATCGAGTTCGTGAGGGAGCAGCCCATGAGGCCCCGGGAAACTGCCGACGGGGGCTGGTGCGAGATGGGATAGGAGGTACGAATTAGTGGGTTGTTTGTTGGCGATCTTCGGTGGGCTATTCCCCCGGCTCGCGCTCTTGATCCTCTGGATAGCCAGGCCGGTCCTCGTGGACGCCGCATTCAATACGTTCATCCTTCCGCTACTGGGCATCATCTTTCTCCCGTTCACCACCCTGATCTACGTGATCGTGTACACCCCTGGCGTCGGGTTGACCGGCTGGGGGTTTTTCTGGGTCATCCTCGCCCTGCTGCTCGACATAGGCCACTGGGGGACCAGCTACACCCAACGGAACTAGGTGCCCGGGATGGGGCGTACATAGACACAGAGGAACCTAAAGACACTTGCGAACGAAGGCGGCAAAGGACGGAGGACGAAGCATGACGCACAAGATCGGGCCGGTTCAGCTACCAGCGATAGGCTCTGGCCCGGACCCCAGGATCGAGGGCAGGATCATGGACCTCCCGTTCGTTGGGAGAGAAGCCGGAGCTGGCGAATAAGGAGGCAGAAGAAATGGGGTTTATTGCCGGAGGGGCGGCTGCCGGGCGGCACCTGTGGGGAGCCTGCCGGACGATGGCGCGCATGCAGCGCCGCTCGTTCGTGCAGGACAAGCCGGGGATAAACGAAGCTTTGGGCAGCCGGGCGCAACCGGCAGAGACGACCGAACCAGCCCGGTTGCGGGAACCGGGCTTCGAGCAGAAACGGTAGCACCAACTTGCAAGGGAGTCGCCGAGAACAGAAAGAGAGGATTGCATGACCGAACCCACTAGCCAGAGGGCGAGCCGCAAAGACGGGCCCCAGCGAGAGATTCTGCCGATACCCGACCGCCCGGTGCCCGGTATCACCACCTATGACGCGAAGGATCCCGATACGTCCTATCCGCCGATCGAGCCGCTGCGCCCGCCCGCGGGCGCACCCAACGTCCTGATCGTGCTGCTCGACGATGTTGGGTTCGGTGCGGCGAGCGCCTTCGGCGGGCCGGTGAACACACCGGTCGCCGAGCGGCTGGCGGCGGAAGGCGTGAAGTACACGCGCTTCCACACCACCGCGCTGTGCGCGCCGACGCGGGCGGCGCTCCTGACCGGCCGCAACCACCACTCGGTCGGAATGGGCAGCATCACCGAGACGGCGACCTCGGCGCCCGGCAACAACTCGCTGCGGCCCAACACGAAGGCCCCGGTCGCGGAGACGCTCAAGCTCAACGGGTACTCGACCGCCCAGTTCGGCAAGTGCCACGAGGTGCCGGTGTGGCAGTCGTCCCCGATGGGGCCGTTCGACGCCTGGCCGGCCGCCGGGGGAGGCTTCGAGTACTTCTACGGGTTCATCGGTGGCGAGAACAACCAGTACGACCCGGCGCTGTACGAGGGGTTGACGCCCATCGAGCCACCGGCCACCCCAGAGGAGGGTTATCATCTGAGCGAGGATCTGGCCGACAAGGCCGTCGGGTGGGTGCGCCAGCAGAAGGCGTTGATGCCCGACAAGCCGTTCTTCATGTACTTCGCGCCCGGCGCCACCCACGCGCCACATCACGTGCCAAAGGAGTGGGCGGACCGCTACCGCGGCCAGTTCGCGCAGGGTTGGGACCGGCTGCGGGAGGAGACGTTCGCGCGCCAGAAGGAGCTCGGCGTCATCCCGGCCGACGCGGAGCTGACCGCCCGCCACGACGAGATCCCCGCGTGGGACGACATGGACCCCGAGCTGATCCCGGTCCTCGAGCGGGAGATGGAAGTCTACGCGGGGTTCCTCGAGCACACCGACGCGCAGGTCGGACGGGTCATCGACGCGCTGGAGGACCTGGAGATCCTCGACGACACGATCGTGTACTACATCATCGGCGACAACGGCGCGTCCGCCGAGGGCACCCTGCAGGGCGCGTTCAACGAGATGGCCAACTTCAACGGCATGGGTGCGCTGGAGACTGCTGAGTTCATGCAGTCCAAGATCGACGAGTTCGGCACCCCCGACGCCTACAACCACTACGCCGTCGGCTGGGCTTGGGCGATGAACGCGCCTTACCAGTGGACCAAGCAGGTGGCCTCGCACTGGGGCGGCACCCGCAACGGGACCATAGTCACCTGGCCCAACGGCATCGCCGACCGCGGCGGCACGCGCGACCAGTTCTGCCACGTCATCGACGTCGCGCCGACGATCCTGGAGGCAGCGGGGCTGCCCGAGCCCGTGTCGGTCAACGGCGTCACGCAGTCGCCGATGGAGGGCACCAGCATGCTCTACACCTTCGCCGACGCCGGAGCCGACGAACGCCACGAGCTGCAGTACTTCGAGATGTTCGGCAACCGCGGCATCTACCACAAGGGGTGGAGCGCGGTGACCAAGCACCAGACGCCGTGGGAGATGGTCGGCGGCACCCTGCCGGCGTTCGACGACGACGTCTGGGAGCTGTACGACGGTACGAGCGACTGGACGCAGGCCCACGATCTGGCGGCGGAGATGCCCGACAAGCTCCACGAGCTGCAGCGCCTGTGGCTGATCGAAGCAACGAAGTACAACGTGCTGCCGCTCGACGACCGCATGGCCGAACGGGCAAACCCGGACATCGCCGGACGCCCGCAGCTGATCCACGGGAACTCGCAGTTGTTGTTCGCAGGCATGGGACGGCTGTCGGAGAACAGCGTCGTCAGCATCAAGAACAAGTCCTTCTCGGTGACCGGTGAGATCACAGTCCCCGAAGGGGGCGCGAACGGCGTGATCGTCGCCCAGGGCGGCAAGTTCGGCGGCTGGAGCCTGTACCTGCACGCCGGCCGCGCGGCGTTCGCCTACAACGTGCTCGGCATCCACGAGTTCGTGACCACCGCCGACGATCCCGTGCCCGCAGGAACCCATCAGGTGCGGATGGAGTTCGCCTACGACGGCGGCGGCCTGGGCAAGGGCGGCGACGTCACGTTGTTCGTCGACGGCGGGAAGGCCGGTGACGGCCGGGTCGACTTCACCCAGGCGATGATCTTCTCCGCCGACGAGACCACCGACGTCGGCAAGGACACCGGGACGCCGGTCGCCAGCGCGTACACGGTGGCGGCGAGCCGGTTCACCGGCCGGATCGGCTGGGTCCAGATCGACCTGGGCCTCGACGACCACAACCACATGGTCGACCCGGATCAACTCCTCCATATGCTGATGTCGCGCCAGTAGGAGCTGAGGATCCCGGGAGATCATCGCGCCTCGGGCTATGGTGGTTATCGTTGTACGGGTGGTGCTGGTCCTCCGCGGATAGGAGCCAAAGTACACCCAAGAGACGCAGAGAAGGGAGTGAAGGGAGGAGAAATGAAGCCGGGCAACGAACCTGAGGAGCGCGCGCCATGCTGTACCGTCTCTCGCGCTGGCTCGCCGCGGGGTCTCGACCGTTCCGCGGTAGAGCCGCGTTCTTCGGAGGTAGCCTCGACCGGCAGGAAGAAAGAAGCTTCGGAGATGGTGCGGCTCGAAGGCGGCGAGTTCCTCATGGGCACCGACGATCCGGTCGGGTTCCCGGCCGACGGAGAGGGACCGGTAAGAGCTGTCACGCTCGAGCCGTTCCGGATCGACGCCTGCGCGGTCTCGAACGCCAGGTTCGCCGCTTTCGTTGCGGAGACCGGCTATCTCACCGACGCGGAGATCTACGGCTACTCGTTCGTGTTTGGCGGGCTCCTGCCAGACGATTTCCCCGACACCCGGGGCGTTGCGCAGGCCCCGTGGTGGCGACAGGTCTTCGGTGCGAGCTGGCGTCATCCGGAGGGGCCGCAATCATCCCTTGAAGACCGGATGGGTCATCCGGTAGTGCACGTCTCCTGGAACGACGCGACAGCCTATTGCTCCTGGGCCGGGGGTCGTCTTCCCACCGAGGCCCAGTGGGAGTACGCGGCCCGGGGCGGGCTCGAGCAGAAGCGCTACGCGTGGGGCGATGAACTCAAGCCCCACGGCGAGTGGCGCTGCAACATCTGGCAGGGTACGTTTCCTGCGCACAACACCGTGGAAGACGGCCACTTCGGCCCGGCACCGGTGCACGAGTTCAAGCCGAACGGATACGGCCTCTACAACGTCGCGGGCAACATCTGGGAGTGGTGCTCTGACTGGTTCCACCCCAGCTTCCACGTTCACGGGCCCCGCGACAATCCTCCCGGGCCACCCTTTGGCCGGGGACGGGTGATCCGCGGAGGATCATACCTGTGCCACGACTCCTACTGCAACCGATACCGGGTTGCGGCGAGGAGTTCCAACACCCCGGACAGCTCAACGGGTAACATGGGCTTCAGGTGTGCCAGCAATGAGTGAGCACGGGATTGGTCGCCGGAGTGGCTAACAGAAAGGTATGGTAGTTTAGATGATAACCCCCGAGGCGTTCGATGCTATCCCCCTCCTGGTCGTTTATCTGATCACCGTCATTATCGGGTTTCTCGCGATCGAGGCCGGCTTCAGGATGGGCAAGGCCTGGCAGAGACGCTTCCCGGAGGAGCAGGAAGAAGGCGTAGGGGCTATGGTCGGGGCTGCCCTGGCCGGGGTGGCGTTCTTGCTGGCGTTCCTGATCGGGATCGCCGTAGACCGCTACGATACGCGCCGCGGGTTCGTGCTCGAAGAGGCTAATGCTATCGGGACGACCTACCTGAGGACCGACTTTCTTGGCCAGCCTTACGACCGGGAGAGCAAGGAGCTTCTCCGCGAGTACGTCGACACCCGCTTGTTGGCCATCGAACCGGGCCAACTGTCCGAGGCGATCGCCCGCTCAGAGGAGATTCAACAGGAGCTCTGGACCCGGTCTGACGCCGTGGCTACCGCCAACCCCAACTCGGAAATCGTTGCCCTGTACGTAGATTCTTTGAACGAAACGATCGACGCCAATACGAAGCGGGTCGTCGCCGGTGTAGTTGCCCGCATTCCTGTGTCGCTATGGCTCGGTTTGTATGTGGTTATCATACTGGCCCTGATGCTCGTGGGCCTGCAAAGCAGCTACGGCGAGCGGCGCAACTTGATCGCACTCACCCTGCTGGTGCTGGTGTTTTCTGCGGTCGTTTACCTGGCGATCGACCTGGACCGCTCGCAGCAGGGACTCCTGAGGGTTAGCCAGCAGCCCCTGGTCGACCTGCAAGAGCAGCTTTCGACTCCCGAAGCAAAGATCGGCCAGCGCGCTACGTTGGGGGTCACCCGGTAGAAGTCCGCTGTCATGATCGCTACAGAGAACGAGAACCAGGTGGGCAGACACAATGGAGGCGAAGGGTGACCCGAGGACGGCCGCGATGAGCCTCTCCGTTTCCCGGTGGAATAGGCTCTGCAGAGGCAACCTGAGGGGACGGTCTCCACCTTGGCCGTTTCCCGAGCCACACATTGTATTCGTGCAACCCAACGGAAAGGAGCATCGCGAATGGCGACGCTATCGGTACTGAAGTTCAACGACCCTAACGGGGCAGACCGGGTCCTGGTGGCCCTGCAGGGCATGCAGGAGCGGCAGATGATCAAGCTAGATGACGCCGCGGTGGTCAGCTGGCCCGAGGGCAACAGGAAGCCCCGGACCCAACAGCTGCACAACGCTACCGGCGCCGGTGCTCTGGGGGGCGCTTTCTGGGGGTTCTTGTTCGGCTTGATCTTCTTCGTACCCTTCCTCGGCGCGGCGATCGGGGCGGGGATGGGCGCGCTCACGGGTTCGATGGCAGACGTGGGCATCAGTGATGAGTTCATCAAGCAGGTGCGGGAGAAGGTCACGGAAGGCACCTCGGCCCTGTTCGCCCTGACCAGCGATGCGACGGCGCCAGACAAGGTGATCGACGAGCTCAAGCACTACGATTTCGAGATCATCTCGACCAACCTGCCCGCGGAGCAGGAGCGGCAACTGCGCGAGGCCTTCGCGCACGAGTAGGTAGAGCAAGCGTGGGAACGAAATTGCCTTGGAGCGGTCGATCAGTCGGCCGCTCCAAGGGGAAAGTAGCAGATAGATGAGAAAGTGAATAACAACACTCCGAGGGACCCGGCACACAGCGGCGAGGTCCTGACAGCCGCCCTGCGACAACCTTCATTCCTACGGATCATGCTCGTCCTCGCCACGACGGTGGTCGTGCTGGTCGGGATGCGCCTGGCGGCACCGGTCCTCAATCCCATCCTGTTCGCCGTAATCTTGAACGTTTGGTGTGAATTATCTGTACGAGATTTGAGCGGAAGGTGTCCACGCTCTAAAGTCGGCTTGCTGACCGATCCCGAAGGGAAAGGAACCGACTCCTCATGCTCGACGTGGACACCTTCCTCACCGCACTTTAC
>JBHJHC010000008.1:0-50162 GCA_050331175.1 Rubrobacteraceae bacterium
ATAAACTGCAAAGGGGTTAGATCCCCTGTCCGGGCATTATCAGGCCGTAGCCTCCTCGATTACGCTCACGACCCTCCGGCCCCGATGCCGGCCGAAGTCTACTTTGCCGCTCGCTTTGGCGAAAAGCGTATCGTCGGAGCCCTTACCCACGTTCGTGCCCGGGTGAACCTTGGTCCCCCGCTGGCGGATAATGATGCTGCCAGCCTTCACCTGTTGCCCGCCAAAAGCTTTGACGCCGAGACGTTTACCTTCCGAATCGCGGCCGTTTCTGGACGAGCCGCCACCTTTCTTATGCGCCATGCTAAACCTCCAAAATCTTCAGCCGGGTCAATTCCTGCCGGTGCCCGGTCTTCTTGCGCGAATCCTTCTTGGGCTTGTATTTGTACACGTGAATCTTCGCCCCCCGAAAATGCTCCAGGATCTCGGCTTTGGCCGTCCGCTCCGACAGGTCGAATTCGCCAGCTCCAGCCAAGAGGCTGACCGGGAGGTCTACCTGATCCCCGACCTCTCCCGGAAGCCGGTCAACGACCAGCTCCTGGTCCTCGGATACCTTATATTGTCTTCCACCGCTCTTTACTACTGCGAACACGACTTCTCTCCTAAAGCTCGGGGTCTTGGATCTCAATACACGCACAAACCATGCTCTACAGCCAAATAGTATAACCGCCGCCACCCGTTCCGGCCAGTCAAACCGCCGCTCAGGAAGGACTGGGGTGCTTGGCAATCTCCGAGCGGGACCGGATCGCGATGCTCTGCAACAACCCCAGAGACAGGATACTAACCACGAGGCTACTCCGGCCGTAGCTAATGAACGGCAGCGGCAAACCCGTTACCGGCATGATCCCCATAGCCATCCCCACGTTGACGAACACGTGGAACAAGAAGATCGTAGCCACCCCCACGGCAATGAGTACTCCGAAGCGATCCCGGGAAATCGTGGCCACGTGCAGGATTCTCCAGATCAAGACGAAGAAGAGGACCAACAGCAGAATACACCCGGCAAACCCTATTCTTTCCGCAAGGTTCGAAAAGATGAAGTCCGTATGATCTTCGGGAAGAAACCCCAGGTTCGCCAACGTCGTGGCGGAGAACCCCTTTCCGGTAAGCCCCCCGGAACCTATAGCCATCTTGGATTGCACCACCTGGTAGCCGAGATCCGAGGCACCCTCCGGATTCAGGAACGCTGTCAGGCGCGCGACCTGATAATCGGCCAAAACTCCGAGCCTCACCGCGAGGGCAAAGAGAACGCCCCCCGCCGCCGCCAACGCCCCGAGCTGGAGTACCCGGGCGCCTCCAATGTACGCCATGGCCACAAAAAGGGCGCCGAATACCAGGGCGGTGCCCAGATCCGGCTGTAAAAACACCAGCACCGCCGGCACTGCCAGAAAGCCCAGAGCTTTCAAAAAGTTCTTCGTCTTGTGAATAGGATTCTCGGCCATGTACCCTGCGAGTACGACCACCACAAGCAATTTAGCGAACTCCGAGGGCTGTATCTGGATCGGTCCGAGATCTATCCAGCGCTGGGCCCCGCCGGAAACGGTGCCCATCAAGGGAACCGCGAGGAGCATTGCTACCACGGCGATGTAGATGTACTTTAGATACCGCAGCCAGATCCTGTAGTCTACGAGGGCCAGCGGTATTGCTCCTGCGAGCCCTGCCGCAACCCCTATCGCCTGGTTCATCGCGTAAGCTTGCGGGGCATCGGTGCCGGCTACGTACACGGCCAGGATGCCGAACGCCGCGAGGGCCAACGCCGTCAACAGCAGCAACGGGTCTAGCGCGCGGATCTTACCCGAGATACCCGGAGCCGGTTTTGCGTGACTCCTGGTAACGCTCATTGGGCCCGTTCCTTGCGAAGGATCTTGAGTAGCCAACCGCCGACCAGGAAAGCCAGCAGGCCATTCAACAGCGCGTCAGGCAAGATACTCGACAACGTATAGCCCAGAAGCGGCGGCCGGTCCAGGCCGGTCATACTTAAGGCTACCACCTGCACCACGTTGTATGCGGCCACCGAGACCGCCACCAATTGGGCCAACAAGAACCGTTCTGCCCCCCGACTCCAAGCCATACCGTATCGAACCGCCAGAGCCGCGGAGATCAGGCCGCCAATCGCCCCGACACCAAAAAGGTACACTCCGCCGCCCAGCGCGTCGCTCAGTATACCGCCGAAAAAGCCGAGCAGTAGCCCCTGGAGATCCCTGAGACCCGAAGCTGCGAATACAATGGCGATGATCGCAAACTCGGGCGAGAACCACCCGAAATCCAGGTAAGGCGACACGACCGCCCCAACGAGCACGGCAACCGCTACGGTAAGCGCCGCGCGAACGATCGACGGCTGCTCTACCAACCTACGATCACCCGGACCTCCTGGAGATCGTCGAGGTTGGCCGCCGGATCCACGACTACTTTCTTGTACTGGTCTATGTCGCGCGCGCTGGCCGATTCCACCCTTCCCAAGAACAAACCCGGCGGAAACAGCAACTCCCTGTCGCCCGCCCGGCCGCTGGTGACGACGAAGTATCCTTTCTCGACCTTCGCCCCGAGGTCGACGAAGTCCACCCCTAACGTTCCCTCCCAGTCGGTCTTGAGCAGCCCTTCGCCGTAGGAAGCATCTTCACCGTCTTCCTCCGGTGGACGCAACTCCCCTGTAGTACGGTCGAACTTCGCCGGGGGAACTACCTTTACGCCCGCGGCGAAGCTCTGATCCGTTATGAGCATCACTTCCGCGGTGTTGTCCGTAACGCGGCTCGTGGTACGCCCGATCAGCGTGTTGTTGCCTACAACGACCGGTTGCTCCGGCGCAACCCCATCCTTGGCACCCACATTGATGGTCATGCGCTCGGTAAATTGATCTCCTACCGGCGCGATGACCGTGGCGAGGGGCGCGTATTCGTAGGAATCTCGCTCTCCTCCCAACAACTCGCTCAACCGGTCGTTCTCGCGTTGCAACCGCGACGCCTGGGCGGCGAGTTCCTCGTTCTTGCTGGCCTCTTCGCGGAGGCGTTCGATCTCATCTTGCTGCGCGAAGGCATCGTTGATGCTTCGACCAGCATCCCCGAAAGGTCTCGCCACCGTACTAAAGACGTTGCGGACCGGCTGGAGAACCTCCGCCGCGCCGAGCTGCACCGTATGTAGCGGCCCGGTAGGACCCTCGCGCACGTAGAGCGTAAACAAGACGAGGCTGCAAAAGCCGAGGATCGCGAGAACTATTAGGCTTCTGGCAGCGTTGGACTTCTTTCTACCCATGGTCCAGTACCTACGAAGTCAGTGCATTGCGGTACAGATCCATCTCCTCCAGCGAACGGCCGCTGCCGATGGCGACGGACATTAGCGGATCGTCTGCTATGTGTACCGGGATGCCCGTCTCCCTTCGGAGCCTCTCGTCCAGAAAGCGCAGGAGCGCACCACCTCCGGCGAGCATCATACCCCGGTCCATTATGTCCGAGGCGAGTTCGGGAGGGGTCTGGTCCAACGTCTCCCGGACCGCCGCGACGATAGCGTTTACCGGCGCGCTAATGGCCTCGCGAATCTCCTCGCTGGTTATGATGATCGTCTTCGGCAAGCCGTTCACGAGGTCCCGGCCCCGGATCTCCGCCGACTCCTCCTCGTCCAGCGGGAACGCGCTGCCGAGCTCGATCTTGAGCTGCTCGGCCGTCTGGGCCCCGATGGCGAGCTTGTACTCTTTCTGAACGTAGGTAGAGATCGCCTCGTCTATGTCGTCGCCCGCCGTGCGGGTAGAGGACTTGGTAACGATGCCGCCCATCGAGATGACCGCGACCTCGCTCGTGCCACCACCGATGTCCACGATCATGGACCCCTGCGCCTCGTTTACCGGCAAATCAGCCCCTATGGCAGCCGCCAGCGGCTCCTCGATCGTGAACGCCTGCCGGGCCCCCGCCGATTCAGTGGCCTCGCGTACCGCCCGCAGTTCCACCTTCGTCACCCCCGAGGGAACGCACACCACGACCCGGGGTCCGATTATCGAACGAAACCAACCGCGCTTGGCTTGCGCCTTGCGGATGAAGTACGCGATCATCTTCTCGGTAACCTCGAAATCGGAGATCACACCATCCTTGAGCGGCCGGATCGCCACGATGTTGCCCGGCGTCCGCCCCAGCATCCGCTTGGCCGCCGAACCCACCGCAACAGCCCGGTCGGTCTTGTTATCTATCGCAACAACCGATGGTTCAGAGAGCACGATGCCCTCGTTCTTGACGAACACCAGCGTGTTCGCCGTCCCGAGATCTATCGCAACGTCCCTACCGAATATCCTCTCAAACACTCCACATCCTCTGCCCGTAAATAATGCCGGCCGCAACCCCGCGGCTACAGCATCTCGTGTTCTTTCATGCTGAAATGCCCGTCACCCAGAATAACGTGGTCGAGCACTTCTATACCTATGATCTCGGCGGCGTCACACAGCCTCCGGGTCACTTCTCTGTCCTCCCGGCTAGGTTCTACCCTGCCACTCGGATGGTTGTGCGCCAGGATCACACCCGCCGCACTGGCCCGGATCGCCGGCTTGAACACCTCCCTCGGATGGACGAGTGATGCAGAGAGCGTTCCTACCGAGACCGTCGGAACTTCTAGAACCTCATTCTTGGTATTTAACAACACCGCGACGAAGTTCTCCCGGTCAAGGTTGGCGATTCGACCTCTCAAAAGTCCTTCCACATCCGCGGGCGATGATATCACGGGGCGTCCCGGGTTGCGAACCCGACCGAGCCGCTTCCCAAACTCTACAGCCGCGAGTATTATGCATGCTTTTGCTTCTCCGATACCACGAATCGCGACGAGATCGTGAACGGTTGTGTTGTTCCCGAGTGACAAAGATTTTTCCCAGCTTCGCTACCTATCGCTCCGGTTATCTCCATATCACCAGCCGGATCTACGGCTATGTGCAAGCGCATCATACGGTAGATCTGCTGGCGCTGCTCGGCGTCGAGATCGCCCAGGGCTTCGGGAATTAGCCCGGCGTACTCGACGAGAAGCGTATCGCGGTTCTGCTCCAATTCCTCTACTCTGTTGAGGCGTCCGCGTAGGCACGCGATCTCCTCTTCTGCGGTGTTGGCAATCTCTTCCAGACCCGCGAGTTTGGCCCGCAGTTCGTCCAGGGTTATAAGGCCCTCGGCGGCCATGTCCTGAAACCCGCTCCTCTTGCGATCCACTTCGGCGGACTTCTGTAGCCAGTGCGCGATTTCCTTCTCAGGGTCACCGCGTGATCCGGCGCGCTCCTGGTCTATGAGTTCCTCCAGCCCGACCCGCAGGCGTTCGGGGTCCTGCAAGAGTCCGGCAACGAACTCCCATACCCGCTCTTCCAACTTGGCCGCCGTCCAGCACTTGTTATGCGAGCAGGCCTCGAAACCCCGGTTGCGATGGTTCGGGCAGCGGTAGTAGTGATAACGGTACTCTTTGCCGTTCCAGTGCCCTACCGTTGTATGGGTGACCATCGAGTTACCGCACTCCTGGCACTGGAGTATTCTGCCCGAGAGTTCCCATACCCGGTCATCATTGGCTGATGGCGCCATGTTGTCCTTTATGGCCTCTCGGGCGGCGTCTATCCACTCACGCGGGATGCCCGAGTTGGGGACCGGGACCGCTACCCATTCGGAGCGGGGCTTGTCGGTCATCTTGACCCTGCGGCGGTACTTCCGGCCGTTTGGCCCGATCTCCGACACCTGTTTGAATTCCTGGCGGCGTCGGTTGAACCACCAGATCCCATATTCGTTGTGCGGGTCCAGGCGGGCGGCTACCTCCGGGGTTACGAACTGCTCGATCTCCTCGAAACTGTGTGGCCGGTATGCATCCTCGCGGATCACGTCGCGGATGTATTTGGGGGACCACCACCGCCCACCCCGGGGCGGTTTGATCTCCTCACGATCGAAAGCCATCCTGACAGCTCTCATGCTCTGGCCCTCTACTCCGATCATGCGGAAGATCCTGCGAATGATCCACATCGTTTCTTCGTCCACCACGTAGTTATCCCGCGTGTCGTTGTACTGAAAGCCGTAGTTCGGTCGCGGCCCAGCAACGATCTTGCCCTGGCGGGCTTTCTGGAGTTTCCCACGCCGACTACGCTCAGCGATCTTTGCCCGCTCGAACTTGGCGAGTTGGTCGAGGATGCCGTCGGTAAGCTGTCCCTCGGGAGACTCGTCGCCGCGGTCGTTTAGCGCCCGGAGCTTCGTGCCGTGCTCGGCGAACTCCTCCCGCAAGAGGTACAGGTATGCTGGCTCACGGGCGAACCTGTCGCGGTCCTGGGCGAGCACCACAGCAGTGCCGCCGCCAGCTACAAGGTCCCGCACGCGGTCCATACCGGGCCTCTCAAGCGACGCGCCGCTCTGTCCGGGGTCTTGAACCTCCTCCAGCACCTCAAAGCCTTCACGCGCCGCGTATGCCCTCAGAGCGTCAAGCTGTTGGGCTAGAGAGAAACCGCTCCTAGCCTGCTCGTCGGTAGAGACGCGGGCGTAGAGGATGGCCCGAAGAGAGCCGGCTGCGCTACCGTTCCTGTGGGGCATGGTCACTCCTCCAGGAACTCGGCAGGTTCGACGTCGAGAGCTTTGGCGAGCTTGCGGATCGTCCTGAAGTGCGGCTCCCGGTTGTCGCGCTCGATGTTCACGACCGTGCTCGGACTCACACCTGCTCTTTCTGCAAGCTCCTCTTGGGTGAGAAGCCGCTTTGTGCGGATCTCCCGCAGCCTGTCTCCGACGTAAACCACAGCGGGCATTGTAGCCTCCTCGTGTTCGTAGTGGTTCATCACTAGGATTCTAACATAAAAACGATAGAAATTCAGTAGACAAACGCGAGAATATGCGGTAAGATCAGTGTGTCGGATAAAGAAACGGCCCCGCGGAGACTGCCATCTCCCGGGACCCGGCCCACAGACAAAGGAGTGCACTGTGGACAGAGCAGAGTATACCGGAGCAGAATCTGTAGTTGGCGAAACCAGCGCCGACGATTACCGTGTGTATCTGGCGTTTATGCGCGGTGCGGAAGAGGAACTGCAAGAGACCCGGGGCTACGGCATGTTGCCCTCGGAGCGGGATGATTACACCCGCTCTTACTACGCGGACGAGTACCGGCGTGAGACGCGGGCGAGGGTTCGTTCCTAGAAAGCCTACTTACCGTTGTCTAAATAGCTGAAGCACTGGCCGGGGTATCTACAGCTCCGGCCAGCCTCATGCTGATGCTGTTGAAGCGGGTTTCCAGTGGTGGCATAATCTTTTGCAGGGAAAGCTGCACAGAAGGAGCAAACATGTCTTCACCACGTCTAGTCTTGTAGCAACAAAAATCCCTCATTTGAGGGAGGCAAAAAGATTACGTCCAGCGGGATAATTGAGAAGACGTACTCTCGGCATTGGAGGTGACGAGCGGTGATCTTTACCATCATCTTTGTTCTGGTCGGGGTTGCACTCTGGGTGGCCGCCGGGGTGCTGCTCTTCTACAGGCGCCGCCAGCTTAAGAAAACAGAACTTATGCGTCAGGTAGAAACCTCCGGAGCCGGCGCTATCTCAAGCGTAGCTCCTGGTACTCTCGTAGAGGTCAAGGGAACCATCCGCTGCGAGGAGCCGCTCACCAGCGAGATGTCCGAGCATAGTTGTGCCTACTACCTCTCGCGGGTCGTCCGAGAGTACCAGGAGACAGAGCGAGACTCTGACGGAGATATGGAAACCCGCCGCCGCTCGGAGGTTGTGGCCTCAAACGAGCGCTTCGCTCCCTTTGCGGTGGAGGACGAGACCGGCGCGGTCGGTGTTAGGGGCGAGGGTGCAGAGGTGGATGCCATCGAGGTGATGAACCGCTTTGAGCGTGACACCGGGGGAGGGTCGAGCATAACCTTGGGAGGGCTGACTGTTAACCTGGGCGGTGGGGACCGGACCATCGGCTACCGTTACGAAGAGAGCATACTGAAGGTAGACGCTCCGGTGTACGTGCTGGGAGCGGTCCAAGAAGACGGTCAGATCGGAACTCCTGCCGTATCAGAGGGGGAGGGTCGGTTCCTCATCAGCTACCGCTCTGAGGAGCAGCTAGAGCAGAAATACAGGAAGGTTGCCTTCTGGCAGGCCCTCATAGCGGCGGGTCTCTTCCTCTTTGGAGCGGTGTTTGTCGTTATCGGGGTCTTGGCGGGTTAAGACAGAGGTACAATAAGACGTCTAACAGGTTACCTATCCTGGGGAGAATATGGCCGTTCCTAAGGTAGTCCATAAGCTGGTAGATCGCTTTCACTCAAACCTCGACGCTTACAAGAGTGGTCAGTTCAACGAGGCGCAGGTTAGGGTTGACTTTATTGACCCACTCTTTAGGGAAGCCCTGGGTTGGGATATCCACAACGAACAGGGACGGCCCGAAGCCTACCGGGATGTGGTCTACGAGGACCGCGTAAAGGTCGGGGGTGGCACGAAAGCCCCGGACTATGGCTTCTACGCCGGCGGCGAACGGCGCTTCTTTCTAGAAGCCAAGAAACCCTCCGTGGACATCTCAGGGGACCTCGCGCCCGCCGTCCAACTGAGGCGCTACGCTTGGTCGGCAAAGCTGCCGCTCTCCATACTGACGGACTTCGAGGAGCTTGCCGTCTACGACTGCCGCTTCGAGCCGGTCAAGGAGGACAAGCCCGCTACGGCCCGTCTGGAGTACATCTCCTACGACTACTACACCGACCCCGGGTACTGGGAGAAGATCGCTGACACCTTCTCCCGCGAGGCGGTGCTTGACGGGTCGCTGGAGAAGTACGCTGAGAAGACCCGCAAAAAGCGTGGTACGCAGACCGTAGACGACGCCTTCTTGAAGGAGATCGAAAGCTGGCGCTCCGCCCTGGCCCAAGATCTCGCAGCCCGCAATAACCTGAACACCCGCCAGCTCAACTACGCGGTCCAGGTGACTATAGACCGGATTCTCTTCTTGAGGATGGCCGAAGACCGGGGCGTCGAGGAATACGGCAGGCTGGGTAGCTTGCTAGGCAGCAGTGGTGTTTACGGCCGTCTCGTCGGCCTCTTCCGGGAGGCGGACGACAAATACAACTCCGGCCTCTTCCACTTTCGGTACGAGCAGGGGCGCGGCGGAGAGCCGGACGGCCTGACTCCGGACCTCAAGATAGACGACGGGGTGCTGGCGGGCATCGTGCGCGGGCTCTACTACCCGGAGAGCCCCTACGAGTTCTCCGTGTTGCCGGTGGACGTGCTCGGGCAGGTCTACGAGCAGTTTTTGGGAAGCGTGATCCAGCTAGAAGACGGCAACAAGGCGACCGTCGAGCAGAAACCGGAGGTCCGCAAGGCGGGCGGTGTCTACTACACGCCGACCTACATCGTGGACTACATCGTCGAGAACACCGTCGGCAAGCTGCTGGAGGGCAAGAGGCCCGGGCCGCGCGGCGGGGCGAGCCGGCTCAGGATCGTTGACCCCGCGTGCGGATCGGGGTCGTTCCTGATCGGGGCCTACGAGCACCTCCTGAACTGGCACCGCGACCGCTACCTCGAAGACGGCCCGGACAAACACCGCGACCGACTCTACGAGGGACCGGGCGACACCTGGCACCTGACGATAGACGAGAAAAAGCGCATCCTGCTGAACAACATCTACGGCGTGGACATAGACCCGCAGGCCGTGGAGGTGACGAAGCTCTCGCTCTTGCTCAAGGTGCTGGAGGGTGAGTCCGAGCAGAGCCTCCAGACACAGCTAGAGATGTTCCAAGAGCGGGCGCTGCCCGACCTGCGCGAGAACATCAAGTGCGGCAACTCCCTGATCGGGTCGGACTTCTACGCCCAGCAAGACATGGCGCTCTTTGAGGAGGAAGACTACTACCGCATTAACGTTTTCGATTGGGAGGGCAAAGACGGATTTCCTCACATATTCAAAGGCAAAGATCCCGGCTTCGACGCTGTGATCGGCAATCCGCCATACATCCGTATCCAGGCGCTAAAGGAGTTCGCGCCGGTGGAGGTCGAGCACTACAAGACGGCGTACCGCTCGGCGGGCAAGGGCAACTACGACATATACGTGGTCTTCGTCGAGCGTGGCCTGGAGCTTCTGAACGAGAGCGGGCGGCTCGGCTACATCCTGCCGCACAAGTTCTTCAACGCCAAGTACGGCCAGCCGGTGCGCGAGCTGATCTCCTCCGGCAAACACCTCTCCGAGATCGTCCACTTCGGCGACGAGCAGGTATTCACCGGCGCGACCACCTACACCGCGCTCCTCTTACTCGACAAAGTCGGCAACGAACATTTCCGCTTCGTGAAGGCCGAGGATTTGACCGAATGGCGTACCACGAGAGAGGCTGAGGAAGGCGATGTGCCGGTCGAGAGAGCTACGCCTGACGAGTGGAATTTCGTCGTTGGTCCTGGAGCGGGCCTGTTCGAGCGTATGCAGCAGATGCCGTCAAATCTCGGGCAGATAGCGCACTTATTTGTTGGCTTGCAAACTGACGCAGACGATGTGTTTATTCTGGAAGAGATTGACAAAGAAGATGGGTTCGTTCTGTGCCAGTCTAAATACACAGGCCGCCAACATTGGCTTGAAGACGATCATCTCAAGTCGTTTCTAAAAGGTTCTCTCAATATCCGTCGTTACCAGCTTACAGATGTAAACAAGCGATTGATATTTCCTTACGAAACGGTAAACGGGAAGTCGGAGCTTATTGAGCCAGGCGAATACGAGCAACAATACCCGTTGACTTGGGCTTACCTCGAAAAGAATTACGAACGTCTTGCTGCCAGGAACAAGGGGCGCATGGGCGCAGGTTGGTATGGATACGTTTATAAGAAAAACCACACTCGCTTTGACAGTCCGAAACTGCTAGTGCCCTCTATAGCAACTGGCAGTGCATTTGCCGCGGACTTGAAGGGTGAATACTATTTTGTCGGTAGTGGTGGAGGAGGTGGAGGCGGCTACGGAATCACTGTCTCTGATGATTTAGACGAGCAGTATCTATATTTCCTAGGTTTACTCAATTCTAAGGTGCTAAGTACCTTTTTGAAGATGGTTAGTACGCCCTACAGTGGAGGGTACCTCGCTTTGAATCGCCAATACATCGAACAACTCCCCATCCGCACCATAGACTTCTTCGACGCGGAGGACGCGGCGCGGCACGAGACGATGGTTGAGCTAGTGGAGCAGATGCTGGGGCTGCACGAGAAGGTGGAGGAGGCGAAGATCGAAACGGAGCGTACGGTGATCGGGCACCAGATGTCCGCCACCGACCGCCAGATAGACAACCTCGTCTACGAGCTGTACGGCCTTACCGACGAAGAGATACAGATAGTCGAAGAGGCGACGGCCCGTTAGCTCGTGGTGGTTGGCCAAACGAACGTAACTGATCAAACAGCTATAGCCAGCGCCTTCCAGAAGCTGCTTGCGGACGCGTAACAGCCGACGACTGTAGCCAGCTTCAAAAGCTACATAATCCGGTTAAACTTACCTTATGATTTCGGCAAAAAGCTGGAGGAAAAACTGTCGTGGGCGGCGTAGGCAGCGGCAACTGGTACAGGTGGGATAAGAAGACCTCTACCGACGAGTGCCACAGGGTAGACGTTCGCTATTTGCACCGGCAGAACCTTCTCAAGAGCGGTAGCTCTTTCTCTTTAGGATGGTCGCGGGCCGGTAGGGAGACCGGCTCTATCCGAGGTGTGGTGGGGGGAGACGAGCGGCCAGAGCAGGTGCTCCTGCTCTACCGCCATCGTCCGCCGGGCGGGGAGTGGGAGGACGTGAAGGAGCCAGTTGCTCTAGAGTGGACGGCCTGCAACTTCGGGGGAGAGAGACCTTGGTTTCTCTGTCCGGGGGCGGGGTGCGGCCGAAGGGTAGCCGTTCTGTACGGGCCGGGGAAATACTTCCTGTGCCGCCACTGCTACGATCTCTCCTACGGGAGCCAGCGGGAGAACGAGCTTTATCGGGCGCTCCGTAAGGCTCAGGCCATACGGGAGAAGCTCGGAGGAAGTGCGAACATGATGCTACCG
Source organism: Rubrobacteraceae bacterium (assembly GCA_050331175.1). GTDB lineage: Bacteria > Actinomycetota > Rubrobacteria > Rubrobacterales > Rubrobacteraceae > SIRX01. The sequence continues at coordinate 11,940 of JBHJHC010000008.1, forward strand.
TTTCCCGACAAACCCAAGGGGATGCACTGGAAAACTTACCAGCGGCTCCGCAACGAGCACGACGAGGCGGAGATGGTCCAGCTCTTCGGGATGAAGGAGTGGCTGGACCGGCGGGAGAGTAAGGCCGGGTAGCCCGCTGCCCGAGGTTCGTTCGGCAGTTTTTACTCCTGCGAGATAGCGGGGAGACCATCCACGTCAAGCCTTGCCAGTGGGGCCGCCCCGCCCGTTCTCCTTACCTGGAGGGCTTCGAGCTCGTGCAAAGCCTTATAGAGCTGGCGGGAGAGGTGCGCTTCGTAGCGAGAGATTTTCTCTAGAGTCTTGTCGTCGGGTAGTAGTCGCTTACGGCCCATCAACTCGATCTCCCGCTCCATCTGCTCCACCCGGTGTTTCGCTATGCCGGCTTCCGTTCTGGCGCTGTCTGTGACTATCTCAAGGAGCTCCTGTGGATCTTCGTTCGTTGCTTTGCCGATGGCCTCAAGCCCGGCCCTGACCATTCCGGCGGTCCAGCCCTCGAACTCTTCCCACTCGACACTTTCGGGCACGCCGGCAATAGAGATGCGCTGGATAATCTCTTCCTCTTCCTCCTCGCCATCCGCCACCACATCGGTTCTTTGCAGAGCATCCCATAGGATGCCCTCAGCGTCATCGGCGGAGAGCTTCTTGTCGTCTCCGAGTTTCGGGAAACGCTTCAGTAGCCTGTGCTTGGTAGCCGTATGTTTCGCCATGTCACGTACATCTTCTGGGTGGATGCCCTCTGAGATGCTTGCGGAAAACCTTCTGTGCTGGGCCACATCATCCTCTATCTTCTCCTGAGAGGTCGCAATGGCCTCAGTCTCGTAGCGGGTAACACGATGCAGCCTCCAGGAGAGCAAAGCTACACGTTCCGCCAGCGTGAACTCCAGGTGCCCGTCTGGAGAAAGGTTCTCTAGCACTCCCTCCCGATGCTCGTCCCAATCTTCTTTGTTCTCCACGCCGGGGACCACGGGAGCAGGAGAGCGGATGCCGTGACGAGTAGAGTTCCAACGGGCTACTTCTTTGCCCGCTTGCGTGTTAGGTCCTCCGCCGACGATAGGCTCTAGTTCTGCGGTCATGTGCTTTCCTCCAATAGCTTCTGTGCCCGGACCGCGGCTTTCTTCTGCGGTAGGTAGGTACGCTTCACGATTCCAACAACTCCAGCCGGACGAGCCGGTCCCAGCCGATAAGCGTCTTCGTGCCGTCGTTGGCAGCGCATATCAAGCCCACACCACACGTCGCTATCGGCGTGCAGTTAAGCTCGTGAACCTCCCGGCCGTCCGTGTAGGTGATGGCGGACTTGAGCCTTAGCCACGAACTTGGAAACAATTCCCTACTTGGCCGCCTGGGTAGTAGCCTGGAGCCGTCCTGGGATACCCCGACTACCGGCTGTGTGCCGTTGCGGTAGACGCCGTTTTCGCGTTCGCTATCGCGTTCGTTTTCAGTGACTTTAGTCATGCAAACCTCCTCTCACTAGATCCTGTGTTCCGGGCGGTAGCTTCTCGCTCATGCCGCGCCTCCCTTCAGCTTCGCGCTTTCAACAACACCGGGCAAACACTCTGATTCTTTAACGTCGTGCCATTTACCGGTCAGCGGATCGTGCAGGGTGATATATCCTTGCTCCCTGGAGCGCGTGATAATGAGCCCGCGCCTGTCCGCCGCTTCGAGCTTTCCCCTCTCCCAAGTCAGGAGTTTTATGAGGCGGGCCTTGTTCTCTACTAATGCAGTTCGCAGGTCGTCGGTAATGGCCCCGGCCGGAGCGTCTACGGCGAGCCGGTCCCCCTCAACACCGAGTTCGACACCTAAGCCGCGAAGCTCTGATAGTAGTGCCTGGGCCTTCATATCGTGAACCTCTCCCGAACGGCCTTTCTATGCTGTTGACCCGTTGAGCCATTCTCGTAAGGGGTATGAGACCCCCTCCCCCCGGTGTCGCTGTCCGGGTGATCCTTAGAGGGGGAAGGGGGGTGTTGTATCCCCTGAGAAATAAGGTCAACCGTGCAACGGTCCTCTTCATCTTCGAGCTGCTTGGAGGGCGGTAGGATCTCTTCGTCTTCTGGCATTGGATCACCTACTACTAAACGAGCGGGGTGTCCGCGCCTATCTTCGAGGTTCGTGATGTACCCGCGGTCAACCGCCGCTCTTACTCGCCTGGAAGCCGCCGCCTTGTCTATATCGAGTTCTGAGGCGACGGTCCGGTTTGTGACCCAGTCTTCGTCACCTTCCTGAATTAGCTTCGAGACCACTTCGACGGTCTCCCGAACGATCTTCGGTACGGTTGCTTCTACACCCTCCGCTATCAGCCCGGAGACAACTTCACGGATGCGGCTGTAGTCTTGTAGGGTCGCTACAATCCGACCTTCCGAGTCGCGCTCCCGCGTTGCTTGGTGCAAGATCGCGTGCGTCTTGATAAGGCTCAGGACTACCGAAAAATCACGTCTGAGCCGAACCGCCATGTCTCCCATGCTCTCAGCGAGCCTTTTTGCATAGGGAATATCGACCCGGTTATCTTGGGCCTCTATCCAACGCTGTAAAGCAAGCCATCTCTCCATGTCCGGCGGCTCGGGACTTGATGCCAGTGACCTGAATATCTCGCGGGTCTGTGCCCTAGTATCCGTTACGGTGAGGCTGACATACCGAGTTTCATTTTCCGCATGGAGCCCCTGCCGGGTCGTTGTAGTTATGAAACCTGTTGGGCCTTTTTTGCAAATGCGGCGCGCCCTGAGCCCCTCTGCGGTCTTCTCCACGAACTCGTATTCGAGGCGCCCCTCTGAGAGCAGCGTCCGTATCGTGTACTCCTGGTAGTCGCCACCTCCAGCAGCTTCGGCAAGAATAAGGATGCGGTGTGAGAGCGGCTCTTCAGTGTAGAAGAGGGTCTTCTCTGAGAACGACGTGAATTGATAGACGGCAGTCTCGGGAAAGAAGCTCACCACGCTCTTTACGAGGTAGGACTTACCCCCCGAAGACGGTCCCTTGACTGCCGCGCTTACGATCTTCTCCAGCACCCGGCTAGTGAGCGCGAGGTAGAGGAGCTTGCCGTTATCCTTCTCCCCAGTTACACCAGCCTTGATAAGATCCTTCGAGAACTCTTCGAGTATGTCTGGCGCTTCGGCCAGCTCGCCACAGAGTGCCCACGCTTCGCGGGCTTCTTCCTGGGCCTCGGTCTCTGCAATGTCGAGCCCGGCGCGTGCATCCCGCCGGGCCCTATCTAACCTCTCTCGGAAATGCTCGGGGTCGTTCTTATGTAGCTCGGAGATGTCCTTCACGCCGTCCAACTCAACCCGGTAGAGGCGTTCCTGAATATCGGGTGTGGCCGCGAGCTTTCGGTAACAGGCTTCTCCGGCTTCGTCCTCTACCACGAAGTAGAGTTTGGCGATACCGTGAAGATACGAACTCCATTCCTGCTTCCATCCGTTGGCGCCGGGGATGCCGATTGCAGGCTCCCCGTAGTACCAGGCGGTGTGAGAATCGGACTCGCCTTCAACTACCCAAGCGTAGCCGGCCTCTCTAGCCTCTTGGAGCTTCCATAGGCCGTACAAGTGGTGTTTGTCGCCCTTGCGGGTGAGGATCTTGGGCTTGCCGGTAAACGATACCCGCGAACGAACCAGCAAGATCTCTTCGCCAGCCTCGTCCAGATAGGGTATACGAACTGCCGGTTTTCCCAGGCGGTAGTATTGCTCCAGGCTCAAGGTTTCCAGGAACTCAACAGGAAGCCCAACGTAGGCGGCGTAGTTCTCAAGTGTGGCCGGTTGATCGGTTGACCGTGTTTCAGAAGAGGTATAAGACCCCCCTCCCCCGTAACCGTTTCGATGCTCGAATAGGTCCCTCATCTCCAGGCCCAACTCCGACACGATCTTCTCTGTCTCGCAGCCGGTAAAGCACTTCAGAAGAACCTTGCCGTCATTGCTTTCAGATATGGATAGACTCGGCTCCCGGTCGTCGTGTACGGGACATAGGGCTTTCCATGAGCCGTTAGACTCCCGCACGCCTTTGAGCCGGGCCAACACCTTCTCGACGGGCTTCATGCTTGTTCCTCTTCTTCGGCGCCGCTCAACCGTTCGATTTCGGTGAGAATCTCCCAGCCCTTTACATAAGACTCCCAGGGTAAATCTTCCGGGATATAGGGAAGCCCCGTTTCAGTTTCGTCAAACGGGATGATCTCGTCCAACTCCGCAAAAAGCGCCAGCATCGCCCGCGCTCGGTAATCCAGTCTTAGTCGCTTTGCACAGTATTCGGAGAACGTTCCGTAGCCAAAGAGCTTATACAGTTCGTCACCTTCGACCTCTTTCAGAGCCCGTCCGACTTCCGCAAGTTTGGGCTTCTCGCTAGGCAACATCTCTATCTCTGAGATTCGCCGTACGGACGAGAGTATCTGCTCCATAGATGCACCGCGTAGTATGCGCGGCGGATCGTCGGCCATCTCCTCCCACGCCTCCAGGACATTGGGCGCCATGTTCCACCGCTTGCGCATGTAGTCCTCGAAGCTCTCGTAACCGGCCGGCCTCCAGGCTTCTGTATCCCTGATCTCCGCTAGAACTTGCATAGCTTCCGCACCATCCTCGAAGGTATGGGCGTCGGCTTGCGGCTTGGACTCCGCTGACTCCGACAACTCTTTGAGAGCACCGCGGAAACTTAAATCCGCAACGCGTTGCGCTTTTGCACCTTCGAGCGTCGGGACCTCTCGCGCCACCTTCATGTAAGCCTGGGCGGTCCGGGATGAGCCCTCAAAATTGTCCTCTAACCATTGGCCCCAGGAGCCATGCTTTATGCGGCTCTTGGCGCGGTTCAACAATTCACCCGCGCGGACGGCATGATTTAGCCCCGTTCGTAGGGCGTCGTCACAAGCCCGATGCTCCGCGTTGATCTCATTCGCCAACGTTGTTAGATCCATCGTGTCGGTGGTGGTTGTCAGCTCGCTCATGCCGCGCTCCTCTCGCCCTGATACTGTGAAGGGGCGGCGATGTAATTGTTCTCCAACACCTTTTCGAGCGCCCTTGCCGTCAGCCGCAGAACGGGTTCGCTATCCGCGTGGTCTCTTAGCGGCTCAAGTAGGCAGCTGTGCTTCATGTCCGCGAACGTCGCCCACTTCCAGGCGTCCCAGGTTTCCATCGGCGGCGCGTCGATCCGATGCTCGACGCCGGACTCATCCTCGTACACCCGGCCGGTCATGTTGTTGTGGTACGTGACCACCCCTGACAAGAGCAGATCCTCGAACCAATCGGCGAACTTAGTAGTCTCGGCAACGTTCGCCCCAAGCCCCGCTATCCAGGTTCCGAACCACCAGGCGATGCGCTCCCAAAGCGGCGGATCATGTTTCAAAACATATTGCGCCCACCCCTGAACTGAGGCGGTGAGAAACTCGCACGGTTGGACCCCGAACACGTGCTCGCACGGGCGCATCACCATGAAGAATGCAGCGGATTCGAGATCGTCTTTCGGCTCCGGTGGCTTCGGGGCGTGATCTCCGGGAAGGTTTTCCCCGATAACGTTCTTGAACCTCATCACCTGCCGGAAATGGTTCTCGGTCAGCTTCCCAACCTCCAGCGGATAGACCAGAGGAGCCGGGGCCTTCAGTAGTCGCAGCTTGTGGCTGACATAGCTCTGTCCCTTGCCGATGATGCGTCCGATCTCCGCTTGTGTGTGGCCGTCGTCCACCAACCTCTTGTACGAACGCGCCTCTTCTATCGGTGTCAGATTTGAGCGTTGCACGTTCTCTATTAAGGAGAGCCGGAACATCGTCTCGTCATCCACGTCGCGCAAGATGGCGGGTAGCTCAGATAGACCGGCCAGTTTCGCCGCCCGGTAGCGACGTTCTCCATGAATAAGTTGATAGCGCCCCTGCCGGGGTCGAACCATAACCGGCTCAAGCAACCCGTCGGCACGTATGGAATCTGCTAACTCCTCGATTCTCTCAAAGTGTTGCCGCGGTTGTTCGAGGTTAGCGTCAATCTCTGTAATCGCTATGCTGTTGACTAAGGTTTCTGTCTTACCCTCGTGGTAAGATTTGTTTGGCGCGATCATTCACAGATCCTTTCGCGTCATCGGGGCGGCTTGTCGGGCCGCTCTTTTTCTTTTCGTGGCTATCGAGAATGAAGCGGTATACGGCACTGAGCGCGTTCAGCTCACACTCTCCTGTGGCACCGGGCTGCGGAAAGTAGCTGATGCGATCTTCAGTCATCGTCGCTCATGTCTTCGCGTGCTGAGACAGACAAACGCTCAATCTCTCGACGCGCTATCTCGTCAAACTCTTCTTCCCAGCCCGCTCGGGGATTGGAGATGAGCAACAAAGCTAGTCTATCGAAAGTCTCAGAGAGCTTGTTGTCTTGCGCTTTCTCCATCTCAAAGAAAGCGTAGCGCGAAAGCTAATTATTGAATTAGATTAGGTAACTGCCACGGTGATGCCACACGTCCTTAAGAAGGTGCTACCGGAGTCTATGGTCTACACGGACGAGTACCGGATTTACGACTCTCTCAATAGAGAAGGCTACCAGCACGACCGAGTACACCACGCCGAAGAGGTCTACGTCGCGGGTGATGTTCACACGAACACGATTGAGGGTTTTTGGAGCCTCTTAAAGCGTGGTATAGGCGGCGTCTACCACTCCGTATCATCCAAGCACCTGCAAGGATACTTGGATGAGTACAGCTTTCGCTACAACCACCGGGACGAACCCGGTGGGATGTTCAACGCTTTTCTGAATCGCGTTGAGAAGGCTGATTCTGCTTCTTAGAAGCCTTCTTCAAGTCGCGGAAGAAATCTTTCCGCTCGTAGTTCGTTCGTGGATTGCTTTCGATGATTTTTAGCCCCCCGGCGGGATTTGTTGTGCTGCTTGCTCTACTTACTCGCATACTTTTTCCTCCCTAGGTCGAAGGTAATGCATCGCGGTCTATTACGTCAAAAACCGTGCTTTCCAGCACATTGTTGCCTATTAATAACTCCCAAATGTAAGTTCCTGGTTCTAGGATCAAGCCATCGAACCTTACCGCTAGAGCTAAGTCCAGGTTACTGCCCCGCTTGAGTCCCGGAGGGCGTCCTACCTCAACTTTGCCTTCCAATCCTATTTCCCTATCATCGCTTGGGTTCCGAACGGTTTCGTGATTTTCGTCTACCAAGCGTACAGTTAGACCGTAGAGTTGGTTAGCCTCGTTCCAGGGCACAGCAATCTTGATAGCTAAAGACATATTGGACGGCTGGTTGGGCGTGTAATTCCTAGACCAACCACCGCCCATTACGTACAACTTTCCGCCAAGTTCTTCTGCATAGTCGCAAAGGAGCATGGTGGCTTTCAAGCAACAGCCACCTTAAGCAACAGCAACATGTTCAACTCCGGTTCGGTCTTCTCTTCCTTGCGATTCATGGTATTCAGGGTCTCCAAAGTGAGATGCGATGTGAACGCTTTCAGCATCTACCCAGGTGTTCAAATCTAGCCGCAGCCAGACAATAGGATCGCTCACTTTCGTAACGATTCCTAGACATGCGTTGCCTTCATGGTCCCATAACTCAACCTGTTGACCCACTTCCGGCTCCCCCTCGGGAACGAAAGTAGCACGTCGAAGCGAGGTCCAAATTGTTTCTCCATCAAATTCATTAAAATCTGCCCACAGCCTCATGCTACACCTCCTTCTATACCGGGCGTCCTGGGTTAGGTACAGGATCGGAGAAAGCTCTTCTTACCTCCGAAAGATCATCCCAACTTGGCTCCGCGTGAAACACGATATTCGAGTGCCCATCTTCTCTCCAATCGGACCTCACTTCTTTCACGCAATCCAGAGCCTCTATCGCCGCAACGGTGGAAACGCACATCTTCCTATTGAGTTTCCTGGTTCGCTTTGCAATTTCCGTCGCGTCCATATCGGGAATGCTGTTTACCGACAATGCCCATTCTTCTCGCTCCTCAAATGCCGAAACCCGATCGTAGTGGTTACGCGCATTGTCTTCGAGGTCTGCCAGGTCCATAATCCCCGCCCTCACTACAACCGACTCAAGCGGTAGCTTAGGGTACGCCGACGCTTCATCCTCGGGCACGGGTTACGGTCATCACGTGGGGTGCCTCCTGACTCTTGTAGCGCCCCCCCACGGGGCACGCCACTTCGCTTACTCATCTCCCGCCTAGTTTTCACTTTTTTCTCTGCCAACTCTGTCAACATAGTATCCTGTGCACCCTGAATGCGCTACCCTATCTACGAACTTCTACGTGCATTCATAAATCTCTTCCTCATTAGCAAAACTTTCTCTGTCACTCTTTATATTTGTTTGCCAACGCGACTCGCAACAAACCTTAGTAACAAAGTTTGCGAAAGTGCTGGCAAACCTGGCTACTTGTACGGAGGGGATAATCACCTTAGATTAAGCCTGAGTGTCGCTAAAAATCCATGTCCTTCAGCCGCTCCACATCTTCGAGGGTGAAGTCTTCGGCGCCGGATGCGGCGGCTTCACGCAGAGGACCCCTGTAAAGCCGCCGATTTGTCCTCTCCACAATTTCCTCGTCGGTGTGGCCGTCCCGGATAAGCTGTTGCAGCACGCGCACCGCGGAGTGGTCTGTGGCCGACACCGGCTCGGACTTGCGGCCGCTCCGGAGGGTACCCCCGCGAACCAGAAGGGCCACGTTAGCCGCGGCTAGCTCCAGTTTCTCGATCCACTCCTCTAACTGCTCCAGGCCCTTCTGCTCCAGGCCCTTCTCCTCCGGGTGCAGGACGTCTAGCAGATGCTCCATGCGAGGATTGCTAGCGCTTCCCGCCGCCAGCGCCTCGATGGCTATCAGCGTGGTGAGGGGCTCGGGCGGCGCTTTTTGAGCACCCCACACGCGCCTCTTGCCATTGCCTTCCTCCCGCTCCGCGATAAACCGCCCGCTCTGTAGATAGTCTTTACGCCCGCGCAGCAGGCTGGAGGCTTCTTCAAGCGAGGACAGGGTGGCCCCGAACTGTCCTACCGCTTGCTCTGGCGGCGGTAGGGGCGTCTTCTCCCCGAACGTCTTCGCTTTCGGGCGTGTTTTCTCCTTTTGCGGCCCTGGTAGGTCTTCTGAAGACCGGCAATGCGTTTCATCTACGTAGGTCGCCCCGCACACGGGGCATATAGGGTGCCCGTCCTCCTTGATTCGCTGGAAAAGGTCCTGTGCGGAGTTGAATTCCCACTCCCTGGCGAGCTTTTCTTCGTCCAGTCCTCGCGCACGAGCCGACATCAAACGTAGATACCTGAGATCCCGCTCGTCGGGCGCGTTGTGTATACTCATTTTAGGTTTGTGGCGCGGGCTTTGGACTCTGGTGGGAGCAGCCCGCGCCGCCCTCCTTTCTGTCTCTAAATTCGCGTCAATTCTAACCCGGCTTCGCCGCCCTGGGAGAGCAAGGCGCGGAAGTTTAGGGCGAGTGTTTTTGTGTCTGGAAACTCACGTGGTAACGTTGTACAGACCGAATAGGTCTCCGCGCTCGGAGATCACCTCGTTGGCGAGCTCTACCGCCGTTTTCTCCCGGGTCCCGATTCCGAAGAGGATCCCCATCAACTCCGCGCTCGACAGGGCCGCCGGCCCCTCAGACAGTAGCCGCTCCCTGGGACGCAGCTCCGGCGGAAGCTGCTTCATGGTGTACCGGCGACGCTCCACAGCGGACATTCTAGTACCAGCGCACCCCGAATTGCTCCAACATCCGGATCGCGAGCGCTAGCGGCAGGCCGACAACGTTCGAGTAGTCGCCCGAGAGCCACTCCACGAACGCGCCCGCCCGGCCCTGTATGGCGTAACCACCGGCTTTGCCCACGCCCTCACCGAACTCCGCGTAGGCCCGGATCTCGCCGTCCCGGATCTGCCTGAACTTTACGCTGGTTACCGCGTGACGCACCGCCAGTTCGTCGCCGCGGGCGATAGCCACGCCCGAATGGACCTCTTGCTTGCGGCCCCGAAGCGCTTCGAGCATGCGGCGGACATCCCTTTCATCGCCAGCCTGCCCCAGAATCTGTTGTCCGGCCGGGAGCTCTGGAACGTACACGACCGTGTCCGCGGCAAGGACCACGGCTTCCGCGCCCGCAACAGCCAGCGCCTTGCCCCGGGCGTTGGCCTCCGCGGTAGCTTTAGGACTCTCCAGGGTAACTTCCGGAAAGCCGCTCTTTCGGGTCTCGAAAGCGTAACCCGCGCGCCGGAGAAGCTCGACGCGCCGGGCCGACTCTGAAGCCAGGATGAACTGCAAGGCTCTTTCCGGCTATGATCCGAAAAAGAGGCCGAGCTCTCTTTCGGCGCTCTCGGGAGAATCCGAACCGTGGACGATGTTGTCGGGGACGCTCAAGGCGAGGTCACCCCGGATGGTCCCGGGCTCGGCCTCGGCGGGATTGGTGGCGCCCATCAGTTTGCGCATTACCGGGACGGCACTATCGCCGCTCACCCGCATGGCGACTACCGGGGTCGTGGTTATAAACTCCACCAGCTCCTCGAAAAATGGCTTGTCGCGGTGTTCCGCGTAGTGCTCTTCGGCAACCTCGCGGCTAACGTCCATCAGCTGCAGGGCTGTTATGTCGAGGTTCTTCGCTTCGATGCGCCGGACAACCTCCCCGATAAGCCGCCGCTTGACGCCGTCGCCTTTGACCAGGACCAGGGTTTCTTCCATAGAGGTTTCTCCTTCTACCAACTCATTTTCTTGCCGCTCTGCTGGTCCGTACCGCAGTAGGGGCACGTTTGCCAGTTCAAGTCTAGCGGTCTTTCACATTCGATACAGGGCTTCTTCAACTCCAGGTTGCACTCCGGACAGAGCAGGTAGTCCTTCTCTACCAGCGCGCGGCAGTTCGGACAGAGCAAGACCCGGCTGCGGAGCTCACGCTCCAGTACGGCCAGTTCTAGCTCCCGCTCGCGGGCGTCCAGCTCGTATTCCGGGGGGCGTACGATCAGGTACACGAGCGTACCGAGGAAGGGGAAGATAACAGCAACTATTCCCCACAGTATCGCAAGGGAACCTCGCCGCCGAGCATCGGTATAAGTCCAGTACACCAGGGCGAGCCACAGGATCACCGCCAACAGCAACAGCAACCGGGCGGCGATCCGTAGAAACGGACTACTCAAGAAATCCGAGATGACCTGGAACGGGTCCGAGTCCTGTTGCAGCACGAAGACCATAGCGTGCCATCTCACGAGAGGTACCTCAGCACTACCAGGTAGCCCGCCGCGAACGAGACGATGGCCACGGCGAGGACGATGGCGCCAACCTTCAAGACACTGCTACCCCGCACGCAGCCGCCCCAAGATCGACACCCCGGTGTACAAGGAGCCCGTTACCAATACCACCCCGTTCAATGGCTCTAATTCCTCCACTATCCTGTCCAGCGCCTGGTCCGGATCCGCAACGACCCGGGCTTGCTCTCCTCGCAGGTCCCGGGGACCGTAGCTTTCCGCGATCCATCCGGGGTCTGCGGCCCGTTCATTGTCCGGACGCGTCAAAACCAGTGAGTAAGCCTGCTGCTCCAAGGCAGTAAGCATACTTTTAATATCCTTTTCCCGCAAGACACCGAAAACCACCCCGAGGCGCCGCCCGCCGTAAACCTCCCTCGCAGACGCCAACGCCGTCACGAGTCCTTCCAGGTTGTGGCCCCCATCCACGACCACCGGCACGCCCCGCAACTCGTGCGTCTCGAATCGCCCCGGCAGTACTCCTACCACCCGGCCGAGTACCCGACCGAGGATCTCTCGTTCGAGCTGCCGGCCGCACAGCACCTCGGCCGCCCGAACGCCCAGGTGCGCGTTCCGCCGCGCGTAAGGAGCCAGGTTTTCGACCCGCGGGCCATCAGCTGGAGGTGCCACCTCTACCAATCGGGCGCCGGCGTCCCCGCATCGTTCCCCGGCTAACTCGACTATCTCCGGGTTCTCCTCCCCGAGTACCAGCAGACCACCCTCAGGTAGACTCGCCAGCTTTTCCAGGGCGATAACGCGGAGCGTTTCTCCGAGGTACTCAGTATGGTCCAGGCCGACGTTCGTCAGCACCACGGCTTCCGGAGCGGCGGCGGTGGTCGCGTCGTAGCGGGCGCCGAGCCCGGCCTCCAAGACGGCCCACGTGACACCCGCCTGTCGGAACATAACCAGGGCACCCGCGGTTAGCAACTCGAATTGGGAAGCCTGAATGCCGTGCCTGTCGGCGGTTTCCAAGACGAGTTCCATTACGGTGGCGAACTCCTTTTCGGAGACGTACTCGCCGTGGATCATCATGCGTTCGGTGTAGGAGAGCACGTGGGGCGACAGATAGGCTCCCGTGGAGAGCCCGGCCTCTTCGAGGGCCACGGAGAGCGCGACCGCGGTTGTTCCCTTGCCGTTCGTTCCGACGACCTGAACCACCCGAAGGTCGTTCTCGGGGTTGCCCAGCCGGGCGAGCAGGCTCTCGATCCGCCCGAGGCCTAGGATAACGTGACGTCGGCGATCTAGCTCGTCACAGACTCGGGCGATAGGCCGGACGCGTTCCATCTCCAGCCTATCCTACAGGTATTCTTCGAGACGCCGGGTGAGGGTGTCGAGCATCCGGGAGTTCACGGCGAGCTTCTCCCGCTCGGCGGAGACTATCTCTTTGGGGGCGCGTTCGACGAAATTGGAGTTCGCGAGCTTCTTCTCGGCCCGCTCGACCTCGGCGCCGACGCGCCCGATCTCCGTTCTCAGACGCCCGATCTCACCCTGCCGCTGCTCTTCGGACAACGAGACCTCCACCGCCAGATCCCCTGCCGGGAGCACCGTTTTCTTTTCTCCCGCCACTTCTACGGGCCGGAGCCCGGCCAGGGAAGTGAACACGGCAGCTTCTACGCCCTCGGGAACAGAGCCTTCTAGCTCGCCGTCAACTTTCGACTCTGCCCGGAACTTCCGCACCGCCGAAACTGCCCGCTTGGTGCGCTCCAGCAGCTCGACGGCTTCGTCATCCTGGAACCACGCTTCCCGGGACGGGAACTCCTCGTGAACCAGCAGGCCCTCGTGGCCGAGGATGTTAGACATCTCTTCGGTCGCGAACGGCATGACCGGGTGCAACAAGCGCAGGATGCCCGAGAACACCTCCTGCAACACCCGCGGGGTAGCCGGTGAGGGCACCGCCTTCGCTATCTCGATATACCAGTCGGCGAACTCGCCCCAGGTGAAGTTGTAAACGAGCCGCATGGCCTCCGAAAACTCGCACTCTTCGAGTAGCGTGTCGTACTCCCGGGCCGTGCGGTTGAACTCCGAGAGAATCCAACGATCCGGGCCGGACAACTCCCCTCCTCCACCAGCCTCCGGGTAGCTGAGAATAAAACGCATGGCGTTCCAGAGCTTCGTGACGAAGGCGCGGCCCATGGCCGCCCGCTCGTGAGAGTAGGCAAAGTCCTGCGTCGACGATTGATACAGAAGCCCGAATCGGACCGCATCTGTACCATACTCGTCGAAGAGATCCAGCGGGTTTATCGTGTTGCCCTTGGACTTGCTCATCTTGGTTCCGTCGGCCGCGAGTACGATGGAGTGGACGTTGACCTTTTTGAACGGGATCTCGCCCCGGAAACGGAGCCCGGTCATGATCATGCGCGCCACCCAGAGGTACATGATCTCCCGGGCCGTAGAAAGCAGGCTGGTCGGATAGAAGTAGTCCAGGTCCTCGGAGGCCTGGGGCCAGCCCAGCGTGGCGAACGGCCACAGCGCGGATGAGAACCAGGTGTCGAGCACGTCCGAGTCTTGCTCGTAGCCCTCACCAGGAGAATCTTTGGAGGCTTTGATGTCACCGTCGGGCCCGTACCAGACCGGTACGCGGTGTCCCCACCAGAGCTGCCGGCTCACGTTCCAGTCCTGGATGTTCTCCAGCCACCGGATCGTCTCCCGCCGCCAGGAATCCGGGTAGACGGTGATCTCCCCGTTCTCGAGCGCCGCTATGGCGGGTTCGGCCAACTCCTTCATCGAGACCCACCACTGCTCCGAGAGCCAGGGTTCGATGACCGCCCCACAGCGGTCGCAGTGCCCGATGCGGTGGGTGTAGTCTTTAACCTGCGCGAGTAGCGCCGCCGCTTCCAGGCGGCTTACCACCGCCCTGCGGGCCTCCTCCCGGGTCATACCGGCAAAGGGGCCCCCGTTCTCGTTGATCGTGGCGTTCTCGTTCATGACGTTCACCGGATCCAGGCCGAGCTTCTGTCCGATCTCGAAGTCGTTGGGGTCGTGGGCGGGCGTGACTTTCAGAACGCCGGTCCCGAAGCTTGGGTCCACGTAGTCATCGGCGAAGATTTCGATCTCACGCTCGACGAACGGCACCAGAACTTTTCGCCCGACGAGGTCCGTGTACCGCCCGTCCTCGGGGTTCACGACCAGAGCCACGTCTCCGAGCATGGTCTCCGGGCGGGTAGTGAAGACCTCGGCGTAGCCTTCGCCATCCAGGAAAGGGTAGCGGAGGCCGTAGAGTTTGCCGTTCACCTCTTCGTAGTTGACCTCGAGGTCGCTGATGGCCGAGCGGTCGTGCGGACACCAGTTCGTAATGCGGTTTCCCCGGTAGATCAAACCCGCCTCGAAAAGCTCCACAAACGCGGTCCGCACGCCATCCACGTACCCCTCGTCCATCGTGAAGCTCAACCGCCGCCAGTCCACCGACGCCCCGAGCCGCCGGAGTTGGCCGAGGATTTTGGTCCGGGCATCCAGGGCGAATTCCCAGCAGCGCTCCACGAACGCCTCGCGACCCAGATCCCACCGGGACGCGCCCTCCTCGCGCAGCAGCTTGCGCTCGACGACGTTCTGCAGGGCTATGGAGGCGTGATCCGTGCCGGGCAGCCAGAGGGCTTCGAAGCCTTTCATCCGGGCCCGGCGGGTGAGGGTGTCCTGGATCGCGCCGTTCAAAGCGTGCCCCATGTGCAGCTCGCCCGTAACGTTGGGCGGCGGGATAACGATACAATACGGCTCTTTTTCGGGGTCCGGATCGGCGTCGAACGCGCCGGCCCTCTCCCATTCGTAGTAGATGCGGCCTTCTACGGCGGCGGGATCGTAGGTTTTGGGTATCTCTCGGAAAGGCTTCAATGCAGGTTTGCGGGGCTAGGCCGTTTCTTCTTCGTCGTAAGAGTATTTGGAGTTGCCGGAGCCCGTTACCAGCGCCGGCTGTACGCCGTCTTTGACGGTATCGGCGTCCACGATGCACTTCGCCACGTCCGAACGGCTCGGCAGCTCGTACATCGTCGGCAGCAGCGACGCCTCGAGAATACTCCGCAGCCCGCGGGCCCCGGTGCCCCGCTCCAAAGCCCGTTCGGCGATCGCCGAGAGCGCGGCTTCGGTAAAGGCCAGGTCTACCTTGTCGTAGCGGAAGAACTGGCGGTACTGGCGAACCAGGGCGTTCTTCGGCTCGGTCAGGATGCGGATCAGGTCGTGCTCCTCGAGCGTCCTGAGCGTCGAGATCACCGGCAACCGGCCCACGAACTCCGGGATGAGACCAAACTTCAAGAGGTCTTCCGGCTGGGTGTGCATAAAGACCATGCCGGGGTCCTGCTCCTGCTTTTCGGCGGCGTCCCCTCCGAAGCCGATGCTCCGCTTGCCGATCCGTTGCCGGATGACCTCTTCCAACCCGCCGAAAGCTCCGCCGCAGATAAAGAGCACATTCTTGGTGTCTATCTGCAGGAAGTCCTGGTGGGGGTGCTTGCGCCCGCCCTGGGGCGGCACGCTGGCGACCGTTCCCTCCAGAATCTTCAAGAGCGCCTGCTGGACACCCTCGCCGGAGACGTCGCGGGTGATGGATGGGTTGTCCGACTTGCGGGCGATCTTGTCGATCTCGTCGATGTAGATGATGCCGGACTCGGCCTTCTTTACGTCGAAGTCCGCCGCCTGGATCAGCTTGAGCAAAATGTTCTCGACGTCTTCACCAACGTAGCCGGCTTCGGTAAGCGCCGTGGCGTCCGCGATGGCAAACGGCACGTTCAGAATCTTGGCGAGCGTCTGGGCTAAGAGCGTCTTGCCGGAGCCGGTAGGCCCGATCAGGAGTATGTTCGACTTCTGGAGCTCGGTTCCGTCGGCCGGCTCCGGACCCATCTGGATGCGCTTGTAGTGGTTGTAGACGGCGACCGCGAGGACTTTCTTCGCGTCCTCCTGGCCGATCACGTACTCGTTGAGGATGCGGTTGATCTCCCGGGGCTTTGGGAGGTCGTCGTCCGTGAGAACCTCGGGACCGCTGAATTCCTCGTCGATGATCTCGTTACAGAGCTCGATACACTCGTCGCAGATGTACACCCCCGGCCCGGCGATCAGCTTCCTGACCTGGCGCTGGCTCTTCCCGCAGAAAGAGCACTGCAACTGGTCCGACGGGTCCCTCATGAAGTTATGCCCTCCCCCTGAGTTCGCTTTTCCTCGATGATCTCGTTACAGAGCTCGATACACTCGTCGCAGATGTACACCCCCGGCCCGGCGATCAGGTTCTCCACCCGCCACATAGCCTTGTGACAGAAGGAGCACCTCGTGGAGGTAGCCAGGGCCCTATCTTCCCTGCTACCCCTCAAGAGCTTTCCGAGCCTTGCCGCCGTCTTCATGTTCGTTCTCCCGAACGGCTCTAGTGGTTTCGGACGATGTTGTCTATGACGCCGTACTCGATGCTCTCCTCCGGTCCCATTATGTAGTCCCGGTCGGTGTCGCGCTCGATCTGCTCGTAGGGCTGGCCGGTGTTCTGCGCCAGGATCTCGTTCAGCCGCTGCTTGGTAGCGATGAGTTCCCGGGCGTGGATCTCGACGTCCGAAGCCTGGCCCGCGAGCCCGCCGACGCTCGGCTGGTGCAACAGAATCCTCGTGTTCGGGAGCGCGTTACGCTTGCCCTTCGCCCCCGCCGCGAGCAGGAAAGCGCCCATCGAGGCCGCCATGCCCAACGCCGTGGTCGCCACCTCGGCCGAAACGAACTGCATCGTGTCGTGGATGGCGAGACCCGCGGTCACGCTGCCACCCGGAGAGTTGATGTACAGGTTTATGTCCTGCTCGGGATCCTCGGAGTCCAGGTGCAGTAGCTGCGCCATGATGGCGTTCGCCACCTGGTCGTCCACCGGGGTGCCGAGGAAGATGATCCTGTCCTTCAACAGCCGGGAGTAGATATCCATCGCCCGCTCGCCCCGCGGGCTCTGCTCTATGACGTAGGGGATTACACCCTGTGGATCTTGATAGCTCACTGCTTATCTCCTTCGACGGTTTCTGTCTCAACGCTCTCCGGGTCGGCGACTGCGTCGCCAACCTCGATCTTCGTCTCTACCGACGCCTCGCCAGGCTCCGGTTCCGGCTCTTCGGCCCCGGATACGTCCTCTCCACCCTCTGAGACTTCGGAAGATTCTTCCTCTTCTTCCGGCATCGGAACGACGACGGCATTCTCCGTTATGAAATCCAGGGCTTTCTGGCGGGCCATCTCCTCCTGGAGCAGCGTGTAGGTCCCGTTCTGCCGCATGGTCTCCACGATCTCCTGCGGCTCGCGCCCGGAGTCCTCTGCGAGGTGCTCCACCTCGTGCATTACGGCGTCCTCTTCGGCTTCCAGCTCTTCTGCCGTGGCGATCGCGTCCAGGACCAGTTCCTTCTTGACCGTATCGGCGGCGTCGGGCAGGACGCGTTCCTTCATTTCCTGCGGGTTTGCACCGACCAGCTGGTAGTACTGCTCGGGCTCAATGCCCTGCTGCCGGATACTCCGCTCGAAGGAACCTACCATCTCTTCGGCCTTCTCCTCGGCCATCACGTCCGGCACCTCGACCTCAGCATTGCTGGCGACGGCGTCGAGTACCCGTCCGCGGAACTCGCCGTCGACTTGCTGTTGCAGGCCGGCCGCTATCTGCTCCTGAACCGCCTCCCGCAGCTCTTCGAGGGTATCGAACTCGCTCGCTTCCATGGCGAACTCGTCGTCCAGTTCCGGCAGGTCGCGTTCCTTGATCTCTTTTACGTGCACGTTGAAGAGCACCGACTGTCCCCGCAGCGACTCCTCCTCATAGTCCATCGGGAACGTGACCCCGAACTGCTTGCGCTCCCCGGCGTTCATCCCGACGAGGTTCTCCTCGAAGTCTTCCAGAAGCTCCCCACCCCCGACCTCCAACATGTAGTCCTCGGCCTCGGCACCCTCTAGGGGGCCGCCGGTCATCCGCTCGCCCTTGAAGTCGATAATCGTGTAGTCGCCCTTCTGCGCCGGCCGGTCCTCGACGGCCGCCAGGGTGGCGAACTGGCCGCGAAGCTCCTCGATCTGGGCCTCGACCTGTTCGGCTTCGACTTCGACCTCCCGCTTGGGAACTTCCAGGCCCTTGTACTGGCCGAGCTCGGCTTCGGGCCGGACCGGGATCGTGGCGGTAAACTTGAACCCTTCTTGCTCGTCTATGGCCTCGTCGAAATCTATCTCGGGACTATCTATGGGCCGAAGGTCTGTCTCCACCACGGCTTCGGAGTACCAGGTCGGGAGCTGTTCCTGAAGGGTCTCCATGTAGATGTAGTCCCGCCCGACGTGGTTCTCGATCATTCGCCGCGGGGCCTTGCCGGGACGGAATCCGGGAACCCGCAACTGCTTCTTTAGCTCGCGCACCTTCGCCTCGACGCCCTTCTGGACAGCCTCCGCTGAAACCTCGACATCGAGCCGAACCTTGTTGTCCTCGAGCTTTGTTACGTTCGCCGTCATAAACCTCTACTCTTCTCTACTACAAACCAACCGCCACGCTGCTACCGCTTCGCGCCGCAGTGCGAGAGGCGGGACTTGAACCCGCACGCCTTGCGGCACTAGATCCTAAATCTAGCGTGTCTACCATTCCACCACTCTCGCGCACCGCAAAAACCGCTTACGATTATAACAGCCGCCATAACGTTCCCGACCCGGGGAATCGGCTTTACGCTAAGGGCGTACCGGCCAACCCCCGGTGCCGGCGCGGGCTATCCGCCACCGGCGAGCGCCCGGAATGCCTTGGTCTCATCCGGGGTGCCCATCGTGCCCACCAGGTCGCCGGGCTCCAGGTGGTCGTCGGGACCCGGATTGGGTATTACGTCGTCGCCCCGGATCACCGCGACCACCGACACGCCGAGCTCGCTGCGAAGCTCCAGCTCCCCGATTGTTTTCCCGGCGAGCTGGCTCTCCTCCGGCAACCTGACCCACTCGGTCTCTATCATGCGGGCGGTGCGGTTGAGCTGCGAGAGCAAACCATCCCCCATCGCCTCCGCGCCCATCGGGGCGTACAGGTCCCGCCGCACCCGGTCGGAGTACCGCTGGATCTCGGTTGCGCCTACCCCCAGGTGAGACAGAGCCTGGCGCCCGAGCTCCAGAGCCGCCTCGAACTCCGGCTGAACCACCTCGAGTACGCCGAGCTCACCCAGCTCTTCGAGCTGGTCTACGCTCGCCGACCGGGCGACAATGTGTACCTCAGGATTGATGCTCTTGATCCGGTCTATCGTCAATCGAACCCCGGCGGGGTCGGGCATAGTGACTATTACCAGCCGGGCCTTTTTGACGTCTGCGGCCTCCAGCACCGGTTGGGCCGCCGCATCACCGAACACTATGGGCATTCCGCTCTCCCGGATCTCGTCCGCCCGGGAGGGATTGCCCTCTATGATGACGAACTTTTGCCCCAGTTGGTCCAAAAGCTGCGCCACGAAAGTTCCGATCTTCCCGTGCCCGGCGATAACGATGTGATCCTGCAGCCCGGTCCGCGGAAGGTTGAAGGAGTCGAGCTGCTCTTTCGGGAAACGCTCCCGCCACCGGGTGTAAACCGGCTGGGCGAGGCGAGTCGCAAAGGGCGTCAGGGCCATGGTGACAACGGCGGTCGTCAACGCGATGGAGTACATCTCCTGGGAAATAGCATCCGTGGCCAATCCCTCCCGCGCGATAACGAACGAGAACTCCCCGACCTGGAACAGCCCCAGGCTAACGGCGAACGGCGCTATGTTCCCGTACCCGAAAGCCCGCGTGATACCGGCAAAGATAGCCCCCTTTACAAGGAACACCAGCAACACCACGAGCGCCACCGTCCCCGCGTTCTCCCACAAGAACCCGGGCCGTATCAGCATCCCGACCGACACGAAAAAGAGCATGGCGAACACGTCCCGCAGGGGTCCGATATCCGCGAGCGCCTGGTGGCTGTAGTCCGACTGGCTCAACACCATACCCGCCACGAAAGCGCCGAAGGCGAACGAAAGCCCGAACTGGTAGGTCCCGTAGCCGATCCCGAGTCCTATGGCTACCACCGAGATCAGGAACAGCTCCCGCGAGTTGAAGGCGGCGATCCGGGCCATGAGCCACGGGAAGACCCGCGTGCCGAAGAGCGCCATCACCCCGATAAACACCGTCGCCTGAACCACGGCCAACCCTAGGTCCGAGAGCCCCCGCTCGATGTTGCCGAGCTCCGGCAGCAGGATGATGAGGGGCACGACCGCCAGATCCTGGACGATCAGCATCCCCACGATAACCCGGCTCGCCAGCGTATTGATCACACCCTGCTCCGACAAGGTCTTGAGCACTACCGCCGTACTCGAAAGGGAAAGTATCGCCCCGAGCCAGACCGACTCCGTCCAGTTGAGCCCTAGGACCACGCTACCTAAACCGTAGCCGAAAAGCCCCGTTAGTCCCATCTGGATCGGGGTCCCGATCAGAGCTATCCTCTTTACCGGCGCCAGTTCTCCGAGCGGGAAATGAAGGCCGATGGCAAACAGCAGCAGCGCCACCCCGATCTCCGCGAGCAGCTCGATCTCGTGCACCTCACCAACCGTCGGACCCGCCGTATGCGGCCCGACCAGCACCCCGGCCACGATGTAACCTAATATCAGGGGCAACCCTAACCGCTGGGCTACAACGCCGCCGATAAAAGCGGCAACCAGGATCAGGGCGATGTCACCGGCAATTCCCACTACTCAACTTATACACCATGCGGTGGCAAAGGACCGCCACCACCGTGGCCCGCCGGAGAGTGCCTATCCCACTCGCGGTAGCCGGCTACCGGAATCGCATCCCAGAGCAGTTATTGGCATCTACTTCCGCTATAAGCTAGAAGCCCCCGGGCACCCTTACCAGTACCTTGCGGGCTCCCGCTTTCACCACCTTACCCTTGGAAGCCTTTACCTGTTTGCCTCCCTGATTCACCAGCCCTAGCTGCTGGTTTTTCAACGACCGGGCCAACGCTAGCTGGTTGCCCCCGATCACACACGCCACGCTCTTGCCCGGCTTCCTATCGGTCACTACCACCTGCTCGCCCCGCGCCAGCTTCACCGTTGGGTCCTTTACATTGCAGTTCACCAGCCGGCTCCGGGGTTCCGGCTTGGGCTTTGGCCCGGCCTTGGCCCTCGCAATTGCCCGCGCATTATTGTTCTTGCCGTTTGGATCCTTGACGGATGAGCCTACCTTCGCCCGGTTTACCAGCCGACCGTTCTTGTTTACCCTCACCACTATTTGCCTCGTAGCACTCCTGCCATCTGCCAGCTTCGCGAGGTAGCAGCGGACCTTCCTACCAGAGACCTTCTTGCAACCTCTGGAGGTGGAGAGTACCTTCACTCCCTTGGGCAGGGTATCCACTATCTTTACCCTTGTTGCCCGGTTTGGTCCGTTGTTCTTTACCCGCAGGGTGTAGGCGAGCCTGGTTCCCATGGTGGGGCGGCGCTTGCCGGCTTTCTTCGTGAGCGAGAGGTTCGCTTTTTTGGCTCCCGGAGATGCTGGAGGCTTCTTCTCGAAAGAGCCTGAGTCGCAGCGGCTGGTGCCGTTACCATCTCCATCCCGCGGGCGGCTTACCCCCCGCTGGTCGGTTGCCGGTGGCGGACAGTTGGGGCTCCCGGCATCAAGGGCCGGACTGCCAGAACGCACCGCATGAGTCCGGGTGGGGCCTCCGTTGTCTTTCAGAGGTCCGAGGCCGGGACCAGCGTTGCCTATGACCTGGTCTCCTGTGTTGTTGAAAGCCGGGGTTGCGTTACCGTCTCCTACTAGGTTATACCCCTCCGAGGCGAAGGTGTTCGTAGTGCCGCGAACGAAGTCCACGTCGGAGCCCTCGTTACCGGCGATGATCGAGGAGAAGACCCCGGTGGAGGTGGTAGTGTTCCCCAAGCTGGCCACCCCGGAGCCCTGGCCCTCTGGTGCGGTGTTTTCGGTGATGGTGGAGAAGTTGATCTCGGTGAGGCCGCTGCGGTTGTTGATCCCACCGCCATCATCGTCGGCAGTGTTGCCGGAGATGGTGGAGTTATCTACCCTCAGGGTGCCGAAGGTGGCGATCCCGCCGCCGAAGACGCCGGAAGTGTTGCCGGAGATGGTGGAGTCACTGATCTCGGTTAGACCGCCGTTGAGGATCCCGCCGCCAAAGCTGCCAACAGTGTTACCGGAGATGGTGGAACTGGCCACCGTCAGGGTGCCCCTGGAGTTCGCGATCCCGCCGCCATCCGCGGCAGTGTTGCCGGAGATGGTGGACTCCTCTACCGTCAGGATGCCGCCGAAGCCGTTGTTGATTCCTCCGCCATTATCACCGGCGCTGTTGCCGGTGACGACGCTATCGGTCAGCGTCAGGGGGCCTCTGTTCTCGATCCCGCCACCCGAGGACACCCCGTCGCCCCCGGTGATGGTAAGACCACTTATCCCTACTGTAACGCCAGAGTTTAAGAAGAACACCCTGCTAGAGTTGGTGCCGCTTACAGAAAGCTGATCCGGGCCGGGACCCTCTATCTCAACGTCGTCGGTAATGGACAGTTGGCCGCCGGTAAGGGGGATGGTCCCCGAAAGACCGGCCGCAAACTCTATGGTGTCGGTCCCGACGGTGGTGTTGGCCTGGTCTATGGCATTCCTCAGGGAGCCCGGCCCCGAGTCGTTGGTATTGGTTACGGTGAAGGATGCTGCAGCGGCATCTCCGGCTCCTAAAGTGCCTGCCAGGATCACGGCAATTACCACGACCACTACCAGCCGCAAAGCCGCCCCCCAGAACCCGGCATACTTCCCCCGACCTTTCGCCACAACTCGGTCCCGCTCACGCCTACCCCTTCTCTCCTTGCCCGCCCGGCACTCCGGTGAGTGCTGACGCGCCGGCCACCCTGACAAGGACTATCTATGAGAAGTAGAATAGATTAGCCCACGTTATGTAGCAAGTGCTCGTGAGCCTGCCGCGCGGCACACAGGCCGAAAGTCTAGATACAGTAGCCGGTGCTTGGGTAGAAACGGCAAGGATTTCGGTTACTCGAACGTCAGCGATCCTGAGTTCAAGTAACTCGAAACGCGGCTAATTGCGGAACTCGCGCAGGATGTGTTCGTTTGCCGCTTCGTCCGGTATGAGAACCTGGCTACCGTCCGGCAGCGTGTCGGGCGTGCCTTTGAGCTGGGTGGAGGTCATCAGCCCGTTTGGGCCGTGCTGGGCCATCGACTTTCCGAGGGAGGCAGCCTGGGCCGGGCTCATGTCGGTCTCGACGTTTTCGACTACGGCGCGGGTGATCTCGGGCAGCTTCTCCGCCGAGCGCAGCCGCAGTACCTTGCTGCGGAGGGCCGCCAATACTTCCTGCTGGCGTTTGATGCGGTCGAGGTCTCCACCCGAGGTGCCCCGGTAGCGGGCGTAGCCGAGCGCCCGGTGGCCGTGCAGGACCTGGGCCTCGTCCTTGACCTCCCAGTGAGACGGGACCTGGCCTTCTTCGATATCGATCTCGAGCCCACCCAAAGCGTTCACTATCGCCTCGAAACCCTTAAAATCTACTACCGCGTAGTGGTCAACGTATACGTTCGAGAAGTTCTCTACCGCGTCGATAGTCCCCGAAATACCGTTGTGTGAGTAAGCCGCGTTGATCTTGCTCTCCACACCAGGTTCGACCTCGACCAGCAAGTCCCGCGGGATGGATACGAGCCGCACCTCTCCGGTATCGGGGTAGACTCTGGCCAGCATGATCGTGTCGGCCCGGCTCCCGGTAACCTCCGGACGGCGATCAATGCCGACGACCAGCACGTTCTGTGGCCGGTCTGAGACGCTCGCGAGCACCTCGAAGACCCCCGGGGCGCGGCCGCCCGGCTCTCCGGCGAGCTCCTGACCACCCCCCGGGAAAGACGCGGCGGCCAGGGCTGCTACCCCCATCCCGAACACCACGATCGAAGCCACCGTGAGGTAGCCAACCCATTTTAGCCACCGCCCGGAACGAGGGCTTCTAGTTGCTGTTCCGAAATCGTGCACGAAGTAATTCTAGTTCGCGCCCGGCCTCGTGGCAAACATAACTTTTGGTTACGAATATAACACCTGGCAGGTCTACGCCTCATCCTGTCCCATATGGGCCGCGAGAACCTTTAGTACCCCGTCAACGGCTTCTTTCCGCAGGCTATAGTAGCGCCATTTCCCCAGGCGCCACTCCTCGACCAACCCGGCCTCCTTTATCCGGCCGAGGTGGTAGGAGATCTTGGATTGGCTCATCCCAAAGTAGTCCACGAACTCGCAGACGCAGATACCCGGATATACCGCCTCGCCCGCACCCGTAGGGGCGCCGGAAGGTCGTAAGCCACAACACTCCCTGCCACCGGCCATCATACCCAGCATCCGCACCCGGATCGGGTCTGACAACGCCCGACCGACGGCCGTGATCTCCGCGACGGACTTCCCGCCGGCGCTTTTCGTACCGATCTCTACGCCCTGCACCCGACACCCCTAAGCTTCGGGTTTCCGGGCCCGCACGAAGGCGCTGGCAACGGGTACGTTCTCCAACACCTCTGCCACGTCGGTCTCGGTCGCAAGCTCGGGTGAATGCACCTGCGTCACCTCTACGGAAACCTCTTCGAACCCCACTCCGGCGAGCAGAGATTCGTACTCTTCTTTCCCGAGGGCGCCCGTTATGCACCCGGCCCACAGTTCGACCCGGCGAACCAGTTCGTCGGGCAACAGGGACTTGTCACCCAGGAACACCATGTCGGAGACGGCGAGCCGCCCACCGGGCTTGAGCACCCGGAACGCTTCGGACAACACCCGCTCCTTGTCCGGGGAGAGGTTTATGACGCAGTTGCTGATGATCACGTCCACGTGATCTCCCGGCAACGGGACCTCCTCGATATGGCCTTTGAGGAACTCTACGTTTTCTACTCCGGCCTCCCGCTGGTTCTTGCGCGCCAACTCGAGCATCTCTTCGGTCATGTCCAGGCCGTAAGCTTTACCTCCGGGCGAAACCCGCCGGGCCGAGAGCAACACGTCGATCCCACCTCCACTCCCGAGGTCCAGAACGTCCTGCCCGGGCGAAAGCTCCGCGAGCGCCACCGGATTTCCACATCCCAGCGAAGCCCCGACCGCATCCTCCGGCAAACTGCCCAACTCTTCTTCCGAGTAACTGTCTCCGGTGAAGTCCGTCTCGGTTGCCTCCGGCCCGCAACAAGACGAACCTCCACAGCAAGAGGACCCTCCATCCCGGACACTCCGGGCCGCCCCAGCATACCGCTCCCTGACCTCAGCCCGCGGGTCCTTGTCTATCACGTCGACTCCAATCGCTCCGCTTGTTCCAGCCTCATACATCATATCAAAAAAATTTGATATGACAGTCAGGAAGGCGGTACGGTTTGTGTGTAGACTGCGGTTCGTGTTGGAGAAGGCTTGCGGCAGGGGACGTGCCACTTGAAGAGGTTTGCGTTGCGCCGGCCCCTCATCTTCTCTATGCTCCTGGCGCTGGTGTTGCTCGGCCTGACGTTTGTCAGCCGGCTTCCGTTCCCGGAGAGGTTCGTCGGAGACGCGGGTGACCTCTCACCCGAGGACGTTCGGCAGCCCACGGAGCTGGAGCGGGCTATCTCCTCGATAAACAACGCGGAGACCCTGTATCTGGTCCTGGTGATCGTGCTGGCGGCAGTCGTGATCTCGGCTTTAGGCTGGTGGCAGGAGGTCGGCTTCAATCGGCCGGCTCCCTCGCGAAACCTGCTCCTTCTCTGGTTCCCGATAGTGGTCATCGCATTGACCCTCTCGGGAGGGGCCAGGATCCCGGGACCATTCTTCCTCGGCGCGATCCTCATCGCGGTGGCGCTGGAATCCCTGGGCACCGAAGCTCTCTTCCGCGGCGTTTTGTGGCGCGCCCTGGCCCCAACCGGGCTCTTCCTCGCCGTAATCGTCACCTCGCTGCTGTCGGGCGGCCTCACGCTCATCACAAACCTCTCTTCCGGCCCGTGGCCCGAGGCGATCTACTTGACCCTAACCGCCACCTGCGGCGGTTTCACTTACGCGGCGATCCGGTGGCGCACCACTTCGCTGTGGCCCGCAATAGCCATCCACTTCGCCCTCGCCCTCTCGATAGATATCGCGGTGGTCCGGGCGAGCGTCTTCCCCTACCTGCTGTTCGCCACCACCTTCGGCTTCATTGCCTACGGACTATTCCTGCTCCGCAACCCGCGCGTCAGAGAGGACGGAGGAATGTCGGTTAGAGAACCGGCGCGGGTAAGGGCAAAAGAAACACCGTAGAGCGTGTTTCGGAGAATCGAAGGCTGGGGCAGCCTTGTACGGTGTTGCGCATCAGAAAAACTATCCTACCGCCCTCCCGGCCGCAGAATGGAAGTCGCGAGGATCCGGCTCACCTCGAGGCGGTTTGCGAGGGCGGCTGGATCCTCGCGAAACAGCCTCAGAGGGACTTTCTCAACTCAACGACCGACAAACCGGCGGAGAATCTCTCGCCCCGCTTCCCCGGAGAACTCGGGCACGAACTGAACCCCACACATCTGCTTCTCCGGATAACAGATAGCGTACGGCACCTGGTCCTTTTCCGACACCACCAGGGAGTTCTTTGGCACCCGGGACACATAGTCTCTGTGCTCTACAAACAACGCCATTTCCTTTGCTCTCCCAAAAATGCTCCCGGCTCCAGCAGGTCTTATCTTCAGGGGGCATCTTTCCACCTGGACCATCTGCTGCATCGTGGAGATCTCTCCGCCAAATATGTGCGCCATAATGTGATGTCCATAGCATATCCCCAGCACCGGGCTCTCGCACTGCTTGAGCCACCCGAAGTGTCGGTCGACCAGTGTGCGCGTTTCAGCTTCGGAAAGCGAGTCGTTTACGTCCAGCGGAACCCCGGTCAACAGGATGCGATCGGCGTCCTCCTCTAGAGGATTTTCTCCTTCATACCCTGCGATTACCCGAGGATATACTCCCAGCTCCCTCAAACGAGTCGCCAGGCCATCGACAAAAATCCGGTCATTGTCGGGATGGGTATTGACAATTACGACCTTTCCGTTCATAAACACTCCCCCTGGATATTCACCCGCTATGATTCGTTTCGATCTTCGCATACGGTTCACCAACTGTAAAGCACACGTCACACCAGCCGGCCAGGGTGGTACGCTCGCGCGCGGTTCAGATCGCGGGCATTCTCAGGAAATAGCCTCCTGCAGCTGCCGTTCGAGGTCCTTGATCTCATCCCGCAGCTTGGCGGCGTACTCGAACTTGAGTTCCTCGGCGGCCTCCAGCATCTCGGCTTCGAGATCGGCGATGAGGTTCCGTAGCTCTTCCGGATCGCCGGGCGCTTCGCGGGCGGCCTTTTTCTTGCCGGCCTTGTACAGGCCTTTCGCCTCGGCGGCGATCAGAATGTCGGAGATTCCCTTCGTAATGGTGCGCGGTTCGATGTTGTTGCGCTCGTTGTAGGAAGTCTGTATCTCGCGGCGGCGGTTCGTTTCACCGATAGCCGTCTTCATGGCGTCCGTCTCTTTGTCGGCATACATTATTACGCGACCTTCCACGTTGCGGGCGGCGCGGCCTACCGTCTGGATCAGGGCCCGCTCCCCCCGCAGAAAACCTTCCTTGTCGGCGTCCAGGATGGCAACCAGGGTAACTTCCGGGAGGTCGAGTCCCTCGCGCAGGAGGTTTATGCCGACCAGCACGTCGAACTCGCCGGTGCGGAGGCCGCGGATGATCTGGATGCGCTCCAGCGTCTCGATGTTGGAGTGCATGTAGCGCGCTTTGATGCCGCGCTCCAGCAGGTAATCGGTCAGGTCCTCGGCCATCTTGATGGTGAGCGTGGTAATGAGGACCCGCTCCTGGTGCTCCGTGCGCTTCGCGACTTCGTTTAGCAGGTCGTCGATCTGGTTCTTCGTTGGGCGGACGTCGATCACCGGATCAACGAGGCCGGTCGGGCGGATGATCTGCTCGACGATCTGGCCGGAGTTTTCAAGCTCGTACGGTCCCGGCGTCGCCGACACAAAGACCAGCTGGTTCGTCTTGAGCAGAAACTCGTCCCACATAAGCGGCCGGTTGTCTAGCGCCGAGGGCAGCCGGAAGCCGTGCTCGACGAGCGTGGTCTTCCGGGAGCGGTCGCCGTTGTACATGCCCCGCACCTGGGGCAGCGTGATGTGCGACTCGTCAACGAAGGTCACGTAATCGTCCGGGAAATAGTCGAGCAGGGTATACGGGGTCGAGCCCGCCGGCCGGCCGTCCAGGTGCCGGGAGTAGTTCTCGATGCCGGAGCAGTAGCCCAGCTCCCGCATCATCTCCAGGTCGTAGAGGGTACGTTGCCGCAACCGGTAGGCTTCGAGAACCTTGCCCGCCCTCTCCAGCTCCGCGTACTGCTCCGCCAGCTCGGCCTCGATGTTCTCCACCGCCACCGTCAGCCGGTCTTCATCGGTTACGAAATGGGATGCCGGATAGATGGCGAGGACATCGTGCTCCCGCAATACTTCGCCGGTGAGCGAGTCTACCTCGGCCATGTTTTCGACCTCGTCGCCGAAAAAGGATATCCGGTACAGAGTATCCTGGTAAGCTGGGTGGACTTCCAGTACGTCGCCCCGGACGCGGAAAGTACCGCGGGCCAGCTGGTAATCGTTTCGGCTGTACTGGATGCGGACCAGGACGCGGAGCACGTCGTCCAGGTCGTAGAAGCCACCCTGCTCCAGGAGCACCATCTTCGAGCGGTACTGTTCCGGGCTACCGAGACCGTAGATCGCGGAGACGCTGGCCACCACGATCACGTCCCGGCGGGTAAACAGGCTGCTCGTCGCCGAATGGCGGAGCCGGTCGATGTCTTCGTTGATCTGGGCGTCCTTCTCGATAAAGGTGTCGCTCGCCGGGACGTAGGCTTCCGGCTGGTAGTAATCGTAGTAGGAGACGAAGTACTCGACGGCGTTGTTGGGAAAGTAATCCGCGAACTCGCTGGCGAGCTGGGCCGCCAGCGTCTTGTTGTGGGCGATGATCAAGGCGGGCTTCCCGGCTTTTTCTATGGTGCGGGCCATAGTGTGGGTCTTGCCGGAGCCGGTGACGCCGAGCAGGGTCTGGGCCTGCATCCCGGCTTCGAGGCCGGAAGCGAGGCTTTCTATGGCCTTCGGCTGGTCTCCGGTCGGCCGGTATTCGCTGTTTACCTGAAATCCTGACCTAGTCTCCACTCAAATCCCTCCCGTAGAGGTCCCGGTATACTTCGCGGGCTTCCAGAACGTTGTCTACGTAGTCGCGGGTCTCCTGGAACGGTATGTCCCGTTCAATGTCGAAGCCCTCCTGGGAGATCCAAGCATCCACGGTTCCTTCTCCCGAGTTATACGCCGCCAGCATGAGCCTCTCGTGCCCCTCGTACTTTTCTTCGAGATACGCGAGATACCAGGCCCCGAGGCTCAGGTTGACCCCGGGATCCCGATAGTCGCCCTCTATGCCGCTCCGGTCCTGTACGAAACCCGCCGTTTCCGGCAGTAGCTGCATCAACCCATACGCCCCCTGGGAAGACTCGGCTTCCGGCCGGAAGCGGCTCTCGGTGTACACCACCGCTGCCAAGAAGGCGGGTTCCAGGCCGGTCTGCTGGCTCGCTTGCCGTATCTGGGGCTCGTACCTCAAAGGGTATATGACCTCCCGGATAGCCTCGGGGATTCTCAGGAGGAACGGTGTCAAGACGAGGACAAAGACGAGGACTAAGATGATCAAGAAGCCCCGCCGACGCCGCGCCCGGAAGGATCTACGTTTCTTTCGCGCGTATGGTGCCGTGGCCACTCCCGGTCGTAGCTTCGTTCCAGAGGTCTCTGGCCTGCTCCCTGAGTTTATCCAGCCCGGCGTCGTTTACCACCACGAAATCTGCCCGCCGCGCCTTTTCTTCTCCGGATAGTTGCCGCCGCTCGATCGCCTCGCGCTGGTCGCCGCCGACGCCGCGCTCCTCCGACCATTGCCGGCGGCGCTCTTCGGGGGCGATAACGGCCGCCGTGAGATCGAAGGGGCCGCTACCACCACCCTCGAAGAGCAGCGGTATCTCGACCACGAACATCTCCGCCTCGGTTGCCGCCGCGCGCCGGTCCGTCTCCCGGCGCACCAGGGGGTGCAATATGTCTTCGAGGTCTTGCAGCGCCTCCGAATCCCCGAATACCTTCCGGCCGAGCGCCTTACGGTCCACGCCATTCTCTCCCCGAACCTCGTCTCCGAAGCGTTCGACGACCTGGTTTATCGTGGCGGAATCTCCGGAGAGCAGGTCGTGCACGATCCCGTCCGCCGAGGCGGTCTCCGCGCCGAGCTCACCCAGCAACCGCACGAACGTACTCTTGCCGCAAGCGAAAGGGCCGGTGACCGCCACGGTCACCGGCCCAGCGTTTTCTCCAACGGGTGAAACTGGGGTTACTCCTCGCGGCCCAGGTCCAGGTCGCTCAGGCTGTCGAAAGCACCCGTTCGCAAGCCGCTGGACGGCCGCTCGGCGGGACGTTCTTCCCGGCGGCGCGGGCGCTCCTCCCGCTCGCGGCGGGGACGCTCTTCGCGTTGCTCTTCGCGCTCCTCCTTCTTGGGCTTGAGAGAGAGCGAGAGGCGGCGGCGCTTGGCGTCTACGTCTATGATCCGCGCCTCGACCTCGTCGCCGCTGCGGACGATCTCATCCGGCGTCTCGACGTGATGCTCGGCAAGCTCGGAGATGTGGATGAGGCCCTCGACCCCTTCCGCGACCTCGACGAAGGCGCCGAAAGAGACCAGTTTGGTGATGCGACCCTGGATGGTCTCGCCAATATTGACCCGCTCGACGATCTCCTGCCACGGGTCCTTGCGGGTCTGCTTGAGCCCCAGCGAGATCCGCTCGCGGTCCCGGTCCACTTCCAGAACCTTGACCTCGACCTCTTCACCGACCTCGACCACCTCGCTCGGATGGTCCACGTGATTCCAGGAAAGCTCGGAAATGTGGATGAGGCCGTCGATGCCCTCCAGGTCAACGAACGCCCCGAAGTCCACCAGGTTCGAGACCGTACCGGTGACGATCTCACCTTCCTCCAGGTCCGTCAGGATCCGCTCGCGCTCCTCTTTGCGCTCTTCCTCCAGCACCGCCCGGCGGGAAAGGACCACGTTGTTGCGGGCGCGGTTAAGCTCGATCACCTTGGCTTCCAACGTGTCGCCGGTAAAGGCTTCCAGGTTCCGGACGCGCCGGATGTCCACCAGGCTCGCCGGGAGGAAGCCCCGCAGGCCGATGTCGATGATCAGGCCGCCCTTGACGACCTCGATCACCGGCCCCCGGACCGTCTCTTGCTCGTTATAGGACTCCTCGATCCGGTTCCAGGCCCGCTCGAACGCGGCCCGCTTGGCCGAGAGGATCAGACGCCCATCAGCGTCCTCTTTCTGGAGGACCAGGGCCTCTATCTCCTGGCCGAGTTCAACGATCTCGTTCGGATCGGCACCTTTTCGGATGGTCAACTCGTTCGCGGGGATCAAACCCTCCGACTTGTAGCCGATGTCAACGAGGACTTCGTCCTTGTAGATTCTAACGACCTCGCCCTCGACGATGTCGCCGTCTTTGAAGTCTATAAGGACTCCTTCGTCAATGGGAACGACTTCGCCGTTCTCCTCTCGGAAGAAGTCTTTCATCGTTAGCTCTCGGGTCGCGTTTTCAGTGGTATCCGTCATCTACTGGTTGCTTCCTTCTCCTTGCTTGCCGGTGGGATTATACAGAAATTCCATGAACGGTATATTTTACAATCTGTCCGCCAGTTTACCACTCTCCCGACCAAGGTTGTACCCGCCCCCAATACTCCCCGACCTTGACCTCGACCTCCAACGGCGGGCTCAGGTCGTAGGCCGAGATCATCTCTTTTTCCGCCAGCCCGGCCACCGCGTCCACCGCGGCTTCGTCGGCGTCGAAGACCAGCTCGTCGTGAACTTGCATGATCATATCAGCCCGGACCGAACGGAGCCGCTGGTAGATCTTCACCATCGCCACCTTGATAATGTCGGCCGCCGTCCCCTGTACCCGGGCATTAAAGGCTATTCTCTCTCCCCATTTACGCTGGTTCTTGTTGGAGCTTCGCAACTCCGGCACGTACCGGCGACGCCCGAACAGCGTGGTCGCATAGCCGGTTTCCTCCGCTTCCGCCAGCGTGTCTTCTATAAACGCGGTAACCCTGGGATAGCGCTCCAGGTAGCGCTTGATGTATCGCTCGGCCTCCGCCGGGTGGACGTTACCCAGCCGCATGGCGAGCCCGAAACCGGAGATGCCGTAGAGGATGCCGAAGTTGACCATCTTCGCCCGCCGGCGCAGCTCCGGCGTCACGGACTCGGGCCGCACGTCGAAGACTTCGGCCGCCGTGCGGGTGTGCACGTCCTGGCCCCCGGTAAACGCCTCCACGAGGGCTTCCTCGCCGGTCATGTGGGCCAGGATGCGGAGTTCTATCTGGGAGTAGTCGGCAACCACGAGCCGCCGTCCCGGTGAGGCTGTGAACGCATCCCGGATTCGGGAGCCAAGCTCCGTGCGAACCGGAATATTTTGCAGGTTCGGCGACTCGCTGGAGATTCGTCCGGTGGCAGTGGCGGTCTGGTTCAGCGTGGTGTGGATCCGGCCTCCGGGGGAGATCAGGCCGAGCAATCCCTCGATGTACGTCCCGCGCAGCTTGGTCAACTCGCGGTAGCGGATGATCTTCTCTGCTATCGGGTGCTCGACGGCTAGTTGCTGGAGCACCCGGGCGTCGGTCGAGTAGCCGGTCTTGGTCTTTCTCACCGGCGGGAGGCTCATCTCCTCGAAGAGCACCTGTCCGAGCTGCTTCGGGGACCCGATATTGAAGGGATGCCCAACCTCGGCGTGGATACTCTCTTCGAGCGCCTCGACCTGTTCCTGGATCTCTCGTCCAACCTCCCGCAAGGTGGCGGCGTCCACCGGCATGCCGATCTGCTCCAGCGAGGCGAGCACGTCAGAGATCGGCAACTCGACGTCGTAGTAGAGCCTCGCCAGGCCCATATCCCTCAGGTCCTTTTCCAGTAGCGGCACGAGCGCGTGGATCCGCGCGGCCCGCTGCGCGGCGGTTACCACCAGCGGATCCCCGTCTTCGACCTCGATCTCCGGCAGGCCCCGGTCTGCCGAAATGGAATCCAGCTCGTAGCCCCCGAGCCCCGGTTTTATGAGGTACGCGGCCAGGTAGGTATCGAAATCGGCGTCCCGCAAGCCGATTCCTTTCGCACCGTGAACCTGGAGCGGGCGGTCCGGTGGCCCATCGGTAAGCCGCACCTCGTCTTCACCCGCCACCACACACCAGCGACCGTCGCCCACGGGGGCCGCCGCAACCGGGAGGAGTCCTTCCTCCAGCGGGGCGCGGCTGAGGCCCACCACCAAAGTGGGTGACGGCGCAAGCTCCTCTCCACCGGCCACGGGGAGGGCGGTAAACCGGGGCTCCAGGCTCCGGAACTCGTAGCGGCGCAGGATCTCGCGGCTCTCCGGCGCTACGCCCTCGAAGCGCAAGACTTCCGGTTCGAACTCTACCGGCGCGTCGAAGCGCATCCGGGCCAGCTCCAGTGACACGAAGGCGCTTTCTTTTCCTTCTTCGAGCTTGCTGCGGATACCCCTGGCCGCGACAGCATCCAGGTTCTCGTAGATTTCTTCTACCGAACCGAACTGTTGCAGCAGGCTGGAGGCGCTTTTCGGACCGATTCCCTTTACACCGGGGATGTTGTCCGATGGATCTCCGGTCAGGGCTTTGTAGTCCGGGATCTGCTCCGGTGTAACGCCGTACTCTTCTACGACCTCGTCGCGCCCGTAGCTCTTCGTCTCCGAGACCCCGCGGGTGGTCCGGAGCACCTTCACGTTGCCGTCCACGAGCTGCATGGCGTCCTGGTCGCCGGTGACGATCATGAGCTCCACGTCCTCCGGTATCCGCTTGGAGAGCGTGGCCAGCGCGTCGTCAGCCTCAAAGCCTTCGGCCCGGATCGTCGGGATGTTCATGGCTTCGAGGATCTGCTGCACATGCCCAACCTGGGCCTTGAG
Source organism: Rubrobacteraceae bacterium (assembly GCA_050331175.1). Taxonomy (GTDB): domain Bacteria; phylum Actinomycetota; class Rubrobacteria; order Rubrobacterales; family Rubrobacteraceae; genus SIRX01. The sequence continues at coordinate 45,955 of JBHJHC010000008.1, forward strand.
CTCGTCGGGCATGGCGGATCTCTGGGCCTTGTACTCCGGGTAGATGTCGGTCCGAAACTTCGGCATCCCGCCGTCCCACACGACACCGAGTCCAACTTCTTCCTCGTCGGAGTCGAGCAGCTTCAATAGCATGCTCGTGAACCCGTAGAGGGCGTTGGTGGGTAAACCGCTACTGGTGGCTATGCTCTGCGGCAGCGCGTAGAACGCCCGGTAGAGCAGGGAGTAGCCGTCGATGAGGTAGACACGCATCCGGCAACTAGTATACCGGAGAACTGCGCCCTTCAAGCGCCTGGTTTTGGCGGGCGGACCTTTGCGGGGAGGGGCTGTTACTCGCCTGGTCGGTGGGCAGGGCCCAAAAGGTTAGGCCGGTGCCTTCGGTTCTCATGATGAAGAAGCGTTCCAGGCCGTACACCTCGTACATTTCGATCGAGATCGCGGCCGCCGCCCGGTGGTAACCGCCCCCAGCCGCCGCCCGGGCCTCCTCCCGGCTCCTCCACAGGCAGAAGGAAAGACACTCCCGAGCCTCGTTGACCTGTCCTTTGAAGTAGTACAGTAGCCCTCCGGCCCGGAGAGCTTCCTCGTAAGCCCGGTCGTCGTGCTCCCTGAGGGTTTCCAGGTCGGCCGCCGGCCGGCGCACGGAACGAAAAACGACCAGGTACAGCCGGGTAAACGGCACGTCATCCAGGCACGAGGACCAGTTGAAACCCTCTTGTATCGGCAGGTTTGCATAGTCGGGATGAATGGGCGCCAGGCGCTGGCAAGCGGATATCAGTTTCTCGGCTGAACGGTCGAGGTCCATAAAGCTTCACCTCTCTAAACTTCTCTTTGTCCTCGCATCACCTCCTATCTGACCTTTCCAACCTGAACCGCCCCTTCTTTCCAATAACCGTGCCCCGCGTGCCCCCGGGCTTCCGGTGGTTCGTATGACCGAACCCATACCAGCCGCAGGCGAACCTCGCGACCCGGAGGGAAGGAGCGTAGATCACATTTGCACCCGCGCACCCGGCCCACCGGGTCCGGGGCCCGATGGATGAAACCACCGGCCTCAACGGCATGCCGCTGCCGAGGCTTCCAACAGATTTACCGAAATATCCCGAGGCCGCTCCTCCTGTTACGACCCGCAACTACTACTCTACGAGAGTATGACAACGTTGTGGCGATCCTGTCAAGCCTCGTACGTCCGCCCCTTCAAAGGCGTTTGGACGCTGGTACAATCACGAGGCTTCACTCGCCGGAGTGGCGGAATTGGTAGACGCGCCGGACTCAAAATCCGGTTCTCTTCGGGGAGTGTGGGTTCGAGTCCCACCTCCGGCACTGGCTTTAAGGCCCATACCCTAAGGGTTTTTCACGCTTCACTTCTCTTTCGGGTTGTAGTGGACTCCGGCGTTTTGGTGACACTTTGGTGGCAACCAGCCAGAATACGGGCCTGGAATGGGCTTCATTCGGCCTTGAAAATCACTCGCTCCATCATCTCGCGGGCGACTTTCTGCATTCCGGGTAGGATGTTGGCGTAGGTCCTCGGCGTCGTTGCGATGTCCTTGAGCCCCGGGGAATCTCGATATTCAGGAGGTCGTGGCTGCGGGCGCTTTAGCTTGGGGCAATGCCAACGCCTATTCGAGGAGAGGTCACGTAGGCCTGTAGCCGGTGGGGTGAAACTGACAAAGATCTCAGAAATACTGTATCTTCACGATCATGGGTGACGAGCCGGATCAGCTTCCCCCGAGCGAAGAGAGTCCATCGGGAGAGGCGCGCTTCTTTTACTCGCTCGACCGCTTCAGCGCGTTTTCCGACGGCGTCTTCGCCATCGCTATCACACTTCTCGTCCTGGATCTCCCGGTTCCACCCGAGAACGTCCCCACGTTGGTGGGGCTGCTCGAGTCATGGCCCGAGTTTATAGGTTACCTTATAAGCTTCGCCTTCATCGGCAGCATCTGGCTCACCCACTCTGCTCTCAGCAGCACGATGAAGCGCGGGGACTCGGTCGCATTGGGGTTGAACTTGCTGGCATTGCTGTTCGTCACCGGACTGCCCTTTTCGACGCAGGTCATGGTCGCAGACCTGGACAGGCCGGACCTCCGGGTTGCTGTACTCGTGTACGGTCTCAATTTTCTCTTCGCTTCGCTCACGCTCAGCTTTCTCATGTCCTACGTCGCAAGGAATAGGGCACTGCTAGTGGACGACATCGCCGACGAAACAGTGAGACGGCTGTATCGCCGGCGCTGGATCGCCATTGGGCTGAACGTTTTTGCGCTCGCCACGGCAATCGTGGCGCCTCGGGTTGCCGTAGGTCTGTACGTGGTCACTACCGCCCTGCTGCTGGGACTCCCGCTGGTCGCCCTGCGTCGGCGCTGGCGTCGATCGCGTGCAGCCTAGAGCGCCATCGTCGCGGCTCATGCCGCGCGGAAATGCCCCCAGGTTCGTCTCAAGATCAAAGGAACCCGGCCTACTATCGGGACCGAATTCTTGCTTTATCTGGGCCGCAGGCTGCCACCGGTCAGGACGTAGCAGTATAGAGCGGAGGGGACTCAAGATCCGGCTCTCTTTGGGGAGCGCGGGTTCGAGTCCCACCTCCGGCACAGCCCAGGGTACGCAGCCCTATCCTAAGCCTCGGGTAGGCTACAGGAACAGCAGGCTGATCAGCAAGACCACCGAGAACGCTACGAGGCCGACTATGGTTACCATCGTCGTCCAGGACTGGAGGGTCTGCTTCTCGTCCATCCCCAGATAGCGGCTAACGAGCCAGAAACCGGAGTCGTTGACGTGGGAGAGCACCGTGGCCCCCGCGGCGGTGGCGATGACGATGGCCCCGATCAGGGGCGCCGAGTAGTCGCCGGCTTCTACCACGGGCGCCACAACAGCCGCCGCCGTGACGATAGAGACGGTCGCGGACCCCAGGGCAACCCGCACGAGAACCGCCGATAGGAATGCCAACACGATGACCGGCATGTTCGTCGCCTGCATGAGCTGTTCCAGCCGGTCTCCGAGCCCGGTCTCCGAGAGTACCGCCCCGAACACCCCGCCCGCACCGGTGACCAGCACGATGAGTCCCACCGGTTGGAGAGCGGCCGAAGCAATATCCTGAACTTCTCCCAGCGAATATCCGTGCCGGACGCCTATCAGGTAGAAGGCGAGGAGCACCGCTATGGTAAGCGCCGAGAAGGGGTGGCCCACGAGCGTCAGGATGGACCGCAGGGTGCTGTCTTCGGGCAAGCCCAGATCCGCGAGCGTGTTGACCAGGATGAGCACGAGCGGCACCATGATGATCCCGACGATCAGGAGGAAAGACGGTGTCGTTTTGCCTTCTTGATCCTCCCTTTCCTCAACCGATTCTTCGGCTTCGGTGAAGTACTCGGGGACCGATATATGCATTCTGCCGCCGATGAACTTGCCGAAGAGAACACCGCCCACGATGACCGCCGGGATGCCGGCCAGCACACCCCAGAGGATGACCCATCCCAGGTCGGCCCCAATGATGCTGGACGCCGCTACCGGCCCCGGCGTCGGCGGGATAAAGGCGTGCGTCGTCGCCAGGCCGGCCAGCAACGGTATCGCGTAGTAGAGCGTCGAGCGTTGCAGGTCTTGGGAGAGGGTGTACACGAGATAAATCAGAATGATGAGGCCGACGTCAAAGAACACCGGAATGGCAACTATAAAACCCGTGAGCGCCATCGCCCACTGGACCCGATCCTCGCCGAAAGCCCTTACGAGCGTCCGGGCCACTTGCTCGGCACCACCCGTTACCCGGAGCATCTCACCGAACATCGCGCCCAACCCCACCACGATCGCGACGTAGCCCAGGGTACTGCCCATGCCGTCCTGGATCGTGGCTATGATGTCGTTGAGCGGCACGCCAACCACCAGCGCGGTGACGAAGCTTACGATAAGCAGGGTCACGAAAGCGTGCAGCTTGACCACCATGACCAAAAAGAGTATGGCCGCGACGGCCGCCGCGATTACAATGAGCAACGTTAATGAGGACACGTACTAACCCCTCTCCGTAAAATGTTTCTGGCCTTTGAGGACCTCGTCCACGAGGCCAGCTCCCCTGTACTTCGTACTTCGATCGACACTAGATGAGTGTTGCGTGGATGTCAGGCCCACAGTTCTTTGATCCTTCCTTGAGGACGGTCCAGATGCCGGTTAACCAACAAGGCGTATGTGTAGGCGCAGATCTTAGCCGCGATCCTGGTGGCCAGCCCTACCAGGGT
>JBHJHC010000009.1:0-9236 GCA_050331175.1 Rubrobacteraceae bacterium
GCGCGTTCGGCGGCGCCGATACAGGCGCCGACTATGTCCAGATCCCCTTCAGCGTAGAGGCCCGGCATCTCCGCCGTCTCGCCGCCGATGAGCGTTATCCCGAGCTTTCCGCACGCCTCCGCCGCCCCGCGCACGACGCCCGCGACAGCTTCGGGGTCCAGGCGTCCGCTCGCCACGTAGTCCAGAAAGACGAGCGGCCGGGCACCGGTGGCGAGCACGTCGTTGGCGCAGTGATTGACAATATCCGCCCCGAGAGAATCGTAGCTGCCTACTTCCCGCGCCACCATCACCTTCGTGCCGACGCCATCTATCGTGGAGGCGAGCACGGGTTCCGTATAACCCGACAGGGCGTAAAGCCCGGCGAAACTGCCGGAGGAAGCCAGGGTCTCAGGCCCGTGGGTCGCCTCGACGGCCGACTTCATCAGCGCCACCGCGCTCTCCCCCCGTTCGATGGAGACGCCGGCGGCCTCGTAGCTGCGGGCGTCCTCAGGCAAGGAAGCTCCTCTCCCAATAGCTACAACCCCAACCCCCGGGTGGCCTGCTGCCGGCCGTTCGGGCCCGGGTAGATCGTTTCGTAGCCCGGCTCCCCGGCCCGGGACTTCCCGATATTTCGAGGCCCTCGTCTCTCAAGCTTACTTGTTTATCGGTAGGGCGTAGTGGGTCTGGTTCTCCAGGGCGTCCTTCTTGGAGACGCCAACCGTCGGGTAGTCGCCGTCGAAGCAGGCGCGGCAGAGATTGTGTTTCGGCTGGCCCGTCGCGTCGACCATGCTCTGGGTCGAGAGGTAAGAAAGGGAGGTAGCCCCGATCTGGTCGCGTATCTCCTCCACATCGTAGTTGGAGCCAACGAGCTGGTCCGGACTGTCCATGTCTATCCCGTAGTAACAAGGACCCGTAACCGGCGGCGAGGATACCCGGAAATGGACTTCCTCCGCGCCCGCCTCGAAGAGCAGCTCGACCAGCTTGCGGCTCGTATTGCCCCGCACGATGGAGTCATCGATTACCACGACGCGCCGGCCCTCGATCACCGACGGCAGCGGATTCAGTTTTAGGCGGATGCCGAGCTGGCGGATACCGTCCGTCGGCTCTATGAACGTCCGGCCGACGTAGCGGTTCTTTATGAGTCCTTCGGCGTAGGGTATACCGCTCGCCTCCGAATATCCCACGGCGGCCATAATGCCGGAGTCCGGCACCGGGATGACCACGTCAGCCTCGGCGGGCGCTTCTTCGGCCAGCAGTTCTCCCATCCGGTGCCGGGAGCCGGCAACCTCGTAGCCGTCAAATCGGGAGTCCGGGCGGGCGAAGTACACGTATTCGAAGACGCAGAGGGCGTGGCGCGGGCTCTCGCCCTGGTAGCTGTGGAGGCCCTCGTCGTCGATGACGACGACCTCGCCCGGCTTTACGGTCCGCACGAACTTCGCCCCGATAATGTCCAGGCCACAAGTCTCGCTGGAGACTACGTAGCCACCCTCCAACTCTCCGATACACAGCGGCCGGAAGCCATAAGGGTCTCGAAAAGCCACGAGGGCGTCCCGGCAGATCATTGCCACCGAGTAAGCCCCGTCCATCCGGCGCATCGCCGTCCCGACCGCATCGCCGATAGAGAGTCCGCGCTCCAGCTCCCGGACCACCGACGCCGCGATAAAGGTCGTGTCCGAAGTAGAGTTGAACGCGAAGCCGTCCCCGGCCAGCTCCTCCCGGAGCCTCTCGGCGTTCACCAGGTTTCCGTTGTGGGCGACGGCCACGTTTATCTCGCCCCGGCCCTGGAACTCCGGCTGGGCGTTCTCCCAGGAAGCGGAGCCCGTCGTCGAGTACCGGACGTGGCCGAGCGCGATGTGCCCCGGTTCCAGCGTCGCCAGCTTCGGACCGTCGAAGACCTGCGAGACGAGCCCCATGTCGCGCATCGCGGTGGTCCGCACCCCGTCGGATATCGCGATGCCCGCAGATTCCTGGCCCCGATGTTGCAGGGCGTAGAGGCCGAAGTACGTGCGCTGGGCCAGTTCGCCCTCCAGCGCGCGGGAGTAGATCCCGAAAACCCCGCACGCCTCTCTCGGCTTGCCGTCGGTGTCGCAGTGATTTTCGTGCAAGAAACTCATCCTCCGGGTCCTAGCCACCTTTCAACTCTACCACCATGTCGGTGCCATTCCGGGCGCACCTGTCTGCACTAGGCAAATAGGTCCCGCTCATAAGCCTCTCTCAGCTCTCCCAGGGAAAGATCTACGAGCTCTCCCACTTTGAACCTATCGCCGCCGGTAAGACCTACCTCGTCATAAGCCACCCACAACAAGCCATCTGAGTCAGGCACAGCCAGAGCATCCTGAACTTCGTCCAATCGCTCTTCAGGGAAGGCGATGAGAAAACTCGCGCCGGTTTCTCCGAAGAACGCCAGATCTGTCCTGCAATCTCCCAGGAAATTATCGAGCTCGTTTTCGTCGTACTCAAACCCTATACGGCCCGATATCGCCATCTGAGCCAGGGCAAAGATTTCGCCTCCACCCGAAATGTCATGAGCCGTGTCTACAAGGCCACGCTCGACCATGCTGCGGATCAAGTCCGAAACCGCCATCTCCTCTGAGAGGGCGGGCTTCGTAGGCCGGCCAGCCACTTCACCATGAACCACATTGAGATACTCCGAACCAGCAAGGGACAGCTTAGCTTGCTCACCCTCGCTCATACTTGCACCGACGACTACCACCATATCTCCCTCACGCTTGAAAGCCGGGGTGGCGTGACGCCCTACGTCCTGGAGGACGCCTACCATCCCGACGGTCGGGGTCGGGTAGATGGCGCCACGCTCCGTTTCGTTGTAGAGGCTGACGTTGCCGCTTACCACCGGCGTCCCGAGCACCTCACAGGCTTCGGACATACCTTCGATACATTCCGCGAGCTGGTAGTAGCCATCGCTCTTCTCTGGGCTGCCAAAGTTGAGGCAGTCGGTGAGCGCCACAGGCTCGGCCCCGACACACGAGAGGTTGCGGTAAGCCTCGGCCACGGTAGCCGCTCCGCCGCCGCGCGGGTCGAGGTAGCAGTGGCGTCCCCGGCCGTCGGTGGTAATGGCGAACCCGAGCTTGGTTCCTTTTATCCGCATCACGGCTGCGTCGGCACCGGGCAAGACTACGGTGTTCGTACCTACCTGATGGTCGTACTGGCTCCAGACCGAACGCCGCGAGCAGAGGTTCGGGTGGGAGAGCATCGTGAGCAGGGTTTCGTTGTAGTCCTCCGGCAGGGGCAGTTCGTCCGGATCCGGGCCCCCGACCTCTTCCAGATACGCCGGACGAACTACCTCACGCTCGTAGGTAGGAGCGTCGGCGAGTACTTCGGCCGGAACGGTCCCAACGGCCTCGCCGCCGTGGAACACCCGCAGGTCGCCGTGATCCGCCACCCGGCCCACGACGGCCCCGACCAGCTCGTAGCGCTCGGCGAGTTCGAGGACCTCTCCGGCTTTCTCCGGCTCGACGACGGCGAGCATCCGCTCCTGGGATTCGGAGATCATGACCTCCCAAGGCTCCATGCCCGTTTCCCGCAAGGGAACCCGCCCGGTATCTATCTCGATCCCGACGCCGCCCTTGGCCGCCATCTCCGAGGCCGACGACGTGATGCCCGCCGCCCCCAGATCCTGCAGCGCCACCAGCAGGCCCCGCTCCAGAAGCTCCAGGCAACACTCTATGACCATTTTCTCGCAGAACGGGTCTCCGACCTGGACGTTAGACCGCTTTGACTCTGATTCATCCGAAAGCTCGTCGGAGGCGAACGTCGCCCCGTGGATACCGTCCCGCCCGGTTTTGGAGCCCAGCAGGACCACCAGGTTACCCTGGCCCGTCGCCCGCGCCCGCACCAGGTCCTCGACCCGGATGAGCCCCACACACATCGCGTTTACCAGCGGGTTCCCCGAGTAGGCCCGGGCGAACTCGACCTCTCCTCCCACGGTCGGCACCCCGACGGCGTTTCCGTAGCCCCCGATGCCGCTTACGACCTCCCGAAACAGGTAGCGGTTGCGCTCCTCGTCCAGCGGCCCGAAGCGCAGCGAGTTCATCGAGGCTACCGGCCGCGCCCCCATCGCCAGGATATCCCGGATAATGCCCCCAACCCCCGTCGCCGCCCCCTCGTAGGGCTCGACGGCCGAGGGATGGTTGTGGCTCTCCATCTTGAACGCCACCGCCCAGCCATCCCCAACCTCGACGACGCCGGCGTTCTCACCCGGCCCCTGCAAGACCCGCTCCCCCTCGTTCGGAAAGCGCCGGAGCAGCGGCCGCGAGTTCTTGTAGCCGCAGTGTTCGCTCCACATTACGGAGAGCAACGAAAGCTCCAGGTAGTTCGGCTCCCGCCCCAGAAGCTCCAGAATGCGTTCGTACTCGAAATCCGAGAGACCAAGGGCCGGGTAGATCTCCTGGACGTTCAAACTCCCGCTCCCATAAGGACGGAGCCGAGTATCTTGAGCCCCGCCTCCGAACCGAGCGCGGGGTCCGAGACCCGCTCGGGGTGCGGCATGATCCCCACGACGTTCCGCCCCGCGTTGCAGACACCGGCGATGTCGGCTATGGACCCGTTCGGGTTCTCCAGATAACGGAGCACCACCCGACCCTCCTCTTCCAGCTCCGCCAACGTCCGCCCGTCAACGAAGTAGTTGCCCTCGTTGTGCGCCACCGGCAGCGTCAGCTCTTCGCCGGCCTCGCAGCCGGCCGTCCACGGCGTCCCGGTGGTCTCGATCCGAACCCGGACCCGGTCGCACACGAAGCGCATGTTTATGTTCTGCAACAATGCTCCGGGTAGCAGGTGGGCTTCGGTTAGAACCTGGAAGCCGTTGCAGATACCGATGACGGGGCCGCCGGCCCGGGCGAACTCTTCCACGGGGGCCATCACCTTCGCGAAGCGGCCGATGGCCCCGGGACGCAGATAGTCGCCGTAGGAGAATCCGCCGGGCACTACGATCGCGTCCACGCCCTTGAGGTCCGGGTCGGCGTGCCACAGCTCGACGGGATCGGCGCCGATTAGTTCTATGGCGTAGAGGGTGTCCCGGTCGCAGTTGGAGCCGGGCAGGACGGTGACACCAACTCTCACCCAACCACCTCCCACTCGTATTCCTCGACGGTTGGGTTGGCCAGGAGACGCTGGCACATGGCGTCCACCTCGTCGGCGTTTTCCAGCTCCATCTCGACCAGCCGCCCGACGTGAACGGCCTGTACGCCCTCGAAGCCCAGGGCCGGGAGCGCGTTCTTCACCGTCTCGCCCTGCGGGTCCAGGATTCCGGATTTCGGACGAACGAGCACCCGGACTTTCACTATTGAGTCACCCTCCTCAGCATTTCCGCGTACGCCTCTTGCACGCCGCCCAGGTCGCGTCGGAAGCGGTCTTTGTCCAGCCTCTCGCCCGTGGACTTATCCCAGAAGCGGCAGGTGTCGGGGCTGATCTCATCCGCCAGCAATAGCGTGTTCGCCGCGTCCCGGCCAACTTCTATCTTGAAGTCTACGAGCAATATCCCGCGTTCGTCGAAGAATGGCCAGAGGGCCTCGTTCACCTTCAGGCCCAGCTCCTCGCAGAACTCCAGTTCTTCGTCGGCGACGCCCAGCTCCCGGAAGTGATGCCAGTTGAGCATGGGATCCCCGAGGTCGTCGTCCTTGTAGCACAGCTCGATTATCGGGGCCTTCAACTCCGTACCTTCTTCGTAGCCGATGAGCCGGGCCAGGGAGCCGGCCGCGACGTTGCGCACGATCACTTCCACCGGCAGCATTTCGAGTCGCTTCGTCTTTAGGGTGACGGCGTCCATCTGGCCGAGAAAGTGCGTCGGGATACCGTTCTTCTCCAGGTAGGCAAAGAGCGCCGCGCTAATGGCGGCGTTGGCGTGCCCCTTTCCCTTCCAGGAGCCTTTCTTCTGGGCGTTGAACGCCGTGGCGTCGTCTTTGTAGCGATGCAGGAGCACCCCGTCTTCCTCGGCCACGTAGACTTTCTTGGCCTTGCCTTCGTAGAGGAGTTCCTCAGCCATCTCCGAGCCTTTCTCTAAGTTCTTTGACCCGATCCAACACGACATCCTGGTTACGAATCGCGTACGACGGGTCGAACAGTCCTCCCAGGTCATCCCCCAGTCGTTCCCGAACCTCTTCTTTCTCTTCCAACAGCTCGCGGAAGCTACCCTCGCCCTCCCAGGCCTGCATCGCCGCCCCCTGAACGATGGCGTAAGCGTCGTCGCGGGACACGCCCGATTCCACGAGGGAGAGCAAGACGCGCCCGGAGAAGACGATACCGCCGCCGAGGTTCAGGTTCTTGCGCATCCGGGTTTTGTCCACGCTCAGGCCGCGCAGAATGCGGTCGGCGGTGCGGAGCATGTAATAGGCCAGGATGGTCGAATCCGGGAGCACGACCCGCTCGGCGGAGGAGTGGCTTATGTCTCGCTCTTGCCAGAGGGCGTTGTTCTCGAGACCGACGGCCGCGTTGGCCCGCAGGATGCGGGCCATCCCGCAGAGGCGTTCGGTCAGGATCGGGTTCCGCTTGTGGGGCATGGCGGAGGAGCCCTTCTGTCCCCGGCCGAACGGCTCGGCCAGCTCCCGGACCTCCGTCCGCTGGGCGCCCCGGATCTCCAGCGCGATCTTCTCTATCGTAGAGCCGAGAATGGCGAGCGTCGAAAGTACCTCCGCGTGCCGGTCGCGCTGTACGACCTGGGTGGAGGCGGGCGAAGATGCGAGCCCCAACGCTTCACAGGCGAGCGCCTCGACCTTCGGATCCACGTTCGCGTAGGTGCCGACGGCACCGGAGATCTTGCCGACGGCGGCACCTTTCCGGGCGCGCGAGAGCCGCTCCAGGTTCCGCTCCATCTCGAACGCCCAGACCGCCAGCTTGTGGCCGAGCGTCGTCGGCTCCGCGTGGCCCCCGTGCGTTCGGCCGCCCATCACCGTCTCGCGATGCTCCAGTGCCAGGTCCGCCAGCAGTACCGCCAGGTCTTTCGCCCCCTCGACTATCAGGTCCAGGGCGTCCCGGAGTTGCAGGGCGCCGGCGGTATCCAGTACGTCCGACGAGGTAAGGCCGAAGTGGAAGTGGCGGGATACGTCCCCGGCGTACTCGGCCACGGTGGAGACAAAAGCTATGACGTCGTGGTTCGTCTCGGCTTCGATCTCCTGGATACGCTCCACGGTAAAGTCCGCTTTGTCTGCAAGCTCCTCGACTTCTTCGTAGGGGATCTCTCCGAGTTCGGCCCGGGCGCGGCACACGGCCAGCTCCACCTTCAGCCAGGCGCGATACTTCGCCTCCTCGGTCCAGATAGCACCGACTTCCGGGAGGGTGTAGCGCTCGATCAACGGACACCGCCATGTACAGCGCGGTCCGAGCGCCGCCGTTTCAATAGCAGCATTAAAGCATCTATAGACGCAGCGTAAGCTCCTATGACGAATATAGCGACACCGTAAGCATATCCCAGGCCTCCCGCCTGTGACTCGTAACTGATGAAAAGAACAAATACCGAGAAGAGGAGACCCGCGTAAAGTAGCGCACAGTGCCTGAGATGGTCCAAAAAATTAGGCTCCTGCAATCTCTCTACCCGAAAGATGCCTGCTGCCAAAAGCCCGAAAACCAAGCCACCGATCATAAACATCGCCACCACAGCAACCAAGTCTCCGACGTAGTAAAGTCCGGTCAGCTCGCTCAGCCAGAGATTGTTCTCCAAAAGAGCCACCGACAGGAGGATCCCGAGGAAAACTGGTGCACAACTGACTGCGTATAGCAACGGAGTTATGATCCTGATGGTGTATTTAAAGATCATGTCCTCTGGGTTGGCATTGTTGTCTTGCGGATTCAGACTCACAGGTCTTCGAGCTCCATCGCTTCCTGGGCTATGTCGGTGCGGTATTGCATGCCGGGGAAGTGTATCTGTTCGGCCGCGGCGTAGGCGCGGGCCCGGGCTTCGATGATGCTCGGCCCCGTCCCGACAACGTTGAGGACGCGTCCCCCGGCGGTGTAGAAGTCTCCACCGCGCTCCTCGGTAGCCGCGTGGTAGACGTAGACCCCGGGTGGCACTTCGTCGAGGCCCTGTATCCTGTCGCCGCTGGATGAAGTCTCCGGGTACCCTTCGGAGGTCAGTACCACGCAGACAGCCTTGTCGGCAGACCAGGAGATCTCCCGTCCCAGCAGTTTCTCTTCGTTCGTGGCGACCATCAACTCCAGCAGGTCGGTCTCGATCCTCGGCAGCAGCACCTGGGTCTCGGGGTCTCCGAAGCGACAGTTGAATTCCAGGGCTTTCGGCCCGTCTTCGGTGACTATGACCCCGGCGTACAGGAGGCCGGTGTAGGCAGCCCCGATCAGGGCTAGCTGCTGGATGGTAGGGCGTATGATCTCTTCCAGCACGGCCGCGTAGGTGGCGGGCTCCATCCACAAAACCGGAGAGTAGGCCCCTACCCCGCCGGTGTTCGGTCCTTCGTTCCCGTCGTAGATGCGCTTGTAATCCTGCGCCGGTAGAAAGGGCAGCATCTCCTGACCGTCCGTCATAACGAAGATGGAGGCTTCCCGTCCTTCCAGATACTCCTCTACAACGACCCGTTCTCCGGCGGAACCAAACCGGCCGCTAAAGGACGCCCGCACGGCGTTTTCGGCCTCTTCCCTGGTCTCCGCGACGATTACACCCTTTCCCGCGGCCGCGCCATCAGCCTTGACGACGATCGGATATTTACTGTTACGCCGCAGGTAAGCGAGCGCGTCGGACTGCCGGTCGAAAGCTTCGAATTCGGCGGTCGGAACGCCGGCGTTCTTCATGACCTTCTTGGAGAAGACCTTCGAACCTTCGATGCGGGCCGCCGCCCGCGAGGGGCCAAAGACCTTCAGGTTCTCTTCCCAGAAGCACTCGGCTATACCCCCGATCAGGGGCGCTTCCGGCCCGACCACGGTAAGGTCTATGCTGTTTGCTCTGGCGTAGTTCCTGAGGCCTACCAGGTCGTTGGCCGGGATGTCTGCCGTCTGCGCCAGACGGGATATACCGGGGTTACCGGGGGCGGCGTACATCTCGGGTTCCAGCGGGCTCGCGGCCAGGGCCTCGACCAGAGCATGCTCGCGTCCCCCGCTCCCGACGACCATTACCCGCACGGCGCTAGACCCCGATTCTCTCTACTATAGCCTGCTCTCGCTCGGGTCCCACGCTGATCATGCACAACGGAACCCCTACCTCCGCCTCTACAAACTCCACAAAGTTCCTCGCCGCCTCCGGCAGATCCCCCCGCATCCGTGCCCCCCTGATGTCTACTCCCCACCCCGGCAGGCGCTTG
>JBHJHC010000010.1:0-8251 GCA_050331175.1 Rubrobacteraceae bacterium
CGGTGTGAGGGCGCGTTTGGCAGCGAGGGTAGCGTTGCACAACTTCTGTATCTGGCTCAACGGACAACTCGGTCGTCCTCGACTTTCCTTCGCCGACTTGCTGGGATGGTAATCTCCACAACTCACACCAAGCGTTTGAGGTTCTCCGTCTGTAATTTGCTCATCCTGGACCTCCAGGTCCGTTGGCGAAACGTGTCTTGCCTTTCGTCTCTCCATAGTTTCCGGTAGCGTCCTTTACCATTCTGCTGACCCGGTACTGGGGCACTTCTTCCAGAGGGTCTGTGCCCGAGCTGGCGAGCGTCATGACGCCGCCACTAACTTCAACGGTCGCCTCGTAAGCGCCGGAGATTGCACCATCCGGTGAGGAGTACTCGATACGGACTTCGGCGAACCGGCCATCTTCGGCCGTGGCGTGCGTTTGACCTTCCTTGAGGTAGCCGGTCCATCCCCAGCCCTCACGGGCGAAGGCTTCGCGCTCGGCCACCTGCTCGAAGGGCGCAAAGACACCCGTCCAACCCCGGCAGAGCCGGTAGAGCTCCGCGGTGGGTCCGGTGCGGCGGACCAGGTTCTCCAGAACTTGCGGCTCCAGGTGGCCCCAGTAGCGGCCTTCGGGAAAGTCTATGAGCGTCGGGGCGAAGCGGTGGCCGCCGATGTGACTGGTGCGCCAGACATGTAGCTTATCCGGCACCGCATACTCGCCGCGTAACGTCTCGTAGATGGGATACCCGAACTTGCCACAGCACGCGTCTCTGGCGCCGTGGGTACAGACCAGGATGTCCCGCACGCGCGAGGTGTCCTGCCGGTAGCGCTCGAAGCGCGGAAGGTCGCCGGGCCCGGCGAGTGCTTCCAAGAAAGGGAGGAGCTCTGAATCTGGCAGCAGGTGCTCTCTCTTATCGTAGGCGGCGAACGGGCCTGCGGGCCTCTCGAAAAAGAGGAGCCGGGTGTGGCCGGTGCGGGAATACTCGGGGTCGGGTAGCAGGGCGGTGGCGCCACCCAGCTTTCCAGCTTCCAAGAGGTTCTGCAACGCGGGAAGAAAACCACGCGGTACGTGTTTCGATTCTACGACGTTTCTCCTCCAGGGCGGTTTGAGCTCGACAGCGAGGTAGGCGTCGAAGCTTGCGGCCGTGCCGCCAGGGTCGTCGCCCGCGGCTTTCGATACGACGGAGCAGAGACGGTTCTCGTGGCGGGTTTCTTTCTCTAGGGTCATGGTTTCTTCCCACCTTTCGCTGTGGTTTGCTTCCAGATCAAGCGCCGGCTCCGGTGAACTGGCGCCCGTAGAGCTTGCGGTAAAGGCCGGAGCCGGAGACAAGGTCCCGGTACGTCCCGCCCTCGACGATGCGGCCGAAGGAAGCAAGGGTCAGCAGGCTCCCGGTCCAGATCAGGAACTCCCGGTGGGTAACGTCGTGCATTAGTCAAAGCCATGGAAAATTCTTCCTGAAGCTTGTCCTCAACCCACAAACCCTAGCCGCTCCAGGTGGCCGATCAGGCTCTCCAGCATCAGCGGCGGGGTCGACACCGTCGGGTAGTACCAGTAGTTGGACTCCCGCTCGCTCAGGCGGACGTAGTTGCCCGACTCGACAACGGCCAAGGATTGGAACAGGGGCCGGGATTCCCAGTCATCCAGGAACTCGTCCTCGCCAAAGTTCAGGCAGAACGCCACGTCGCCGTCCAGGATGTCCAGGCGTTCGTTGCTGAACTCGATCTGCTGCGGGTCGGCGGCGCCGGAGGGGATCTCCGTCTGCGGCCCGGGCCGGGAGAGCCCGAGCTGATCCAGCACGTAGCCCGGGTAGCTCTCGGGCGTGAAGTACGCCTGCCAGCCTTCGAGGGCCGAGAACACGGAGACGTTCAGGCCCCCGAGCTCGGAGAGCCGCCCGCGGGCGCGCTCCATTTCCGCGGCTACTTCGGTGAGAATTTCTTCTCCTCGCTCTTCCCGGCCGACGGCCCGCGCCACCGTACGGAAGGGTCCGCGCCACATTGCGCCCTCGCCATCTACGCCACCGTCGTACTCCGTGACGACCGTGGGAGCGAGCTGGGAGAGCTCATCGTAGACCGGCTCCAGCCAGCCTTTGTGGCCGATGACCAGGTCTGGCTCGAAGGTGGCGATCTGCTCTACGTCCGGCTCGGGCCGGAACTTGAAGACCTCCACGTCCTCCTCCAGCCGGTCCTGGGACCAGGGGTTTACCGCCGTGTCGTTCTCGAAGTTTGCCCCGGCGGCGACGGGCTGGAGGCCGAGGGCGAGCAGCGCGTCCAGGTCCATCTGCCCGGAGAGGGCTACTATCCGGCCGGGCTCCGCCGGAACCTCCGATTCGCCCATCGCGTGTTGCACGGTGCGCGTCCCGCCCGATTCTCCCTCGCCGCCCCCTCTGGTTCCGCAGCCGTAGGGAGCGAGCACCAGCAGCCCGGTCACGCCGATCAGGAACTCCCGGCGGGTCGGCCGATACGGGCTCGGGCTCCCGGTCTGGGGCATCGGCTGGGACCCAATGAGGTGCCAACGCTGTGCCGGAACCGAAGGGCGCGGCAACCGCTCGGGCAACCGCCCGGCCGGGCCCCTCTCGGAAGTCGAAATCCGCATTGTCTGCGTCATGGTCTTTCTCCTTTCTGGGTCGTCAGGTGTTCTAGCCGAGCAGGCTGCTCTCCACCTTATTCAGGAACGCCGCGGCGGTTAGTGGCCCCGTGTAGATGAGTTCCTGGTCGAATTCGTAGACCTGGTCCTTTTGGACGGCGGGTATCTCCTGCCACAGCGGCGAATTCAGGTAAGGAGCCGCCATCTGGCGGTCTCTTTCCAGCGAGTCTTCCTTTAGCGGCAACGCGAAGAAGAGGACGTCGGCGTCTATCTGCGGCAGGGTCTCCAGGGAAAGCTCTCTCGTATCGGGTTCGAGCACCGACGCTGGCGTAAGGCCGAGGTCGTCGAAGAGGATCTGGTGTACCTGGGCAGCGTCGCGCCCGAATACGCCGAAGAACTCCGTCCACGGCCAGACGGCGGCGAAAGTGGAGTCGGACCAGCGTTCGGCGAGTCTGCCGCGCAACACTTCGACGCGGGATTCGTAGTCGGCGATGTATTCATCCGCCCTCTCCGGGGCTCCGAAGGCCCGGCCAACTTTGCGTAACGAGCCCCGCCAGTCGGGCTTTCCGAACTCCAGACCCGCTACGGCCTCGTAGTCCTGGAACACGAAAGTGGGTGCTATCTCGGAGAACCTCTCGTAGCGGCCCTCGTCGTCGGCGGCGACCTGATCCAGGATGCAGTCTGGGTTCAGGACGGCGATCTGCTCGTAGTTGGCCTCGGGGTAGGTCTGCACCCTTTCCAGACCTTCGAGCCTGCCGGGGTAGGCTTCCTGCTGGTATTCGGCGAACGGCTGGTCGGCGCCGCTCCTGGAGCCGGTAGCCCCGGTACCGGCGGCCATCGGGATGCCGAGCACCAGCGCATAGTCCATCTCGGTGGTATATCCGGGCACGAGCCGCTGGGGGTCGGCGGGCAACTCGATCTCGCCGTAGTGACCCTCTGCCGTACGGGTCTCGTCGGAGCCGTTTCCGCCACCCGCGCCGGTCCGGCTTCCGCAGCCGTAAGGGGCGAGTATCAGGAGGCTGCCCGCGACGGCCAGAAACTCCCGGCGGGTCGGGCGGTAGGGTGACGTTCCCGTAACGCGCGGCACCGGGTGACGCAGCAGCAGTCTGGCCGGTGTTCTCTGGTTTGTGGTCATCTGTACTTCCTTTCCGGGTCGCTTTTCGATGTGGTTTTGTGGGGTAGGCGGCTCAGGTTTCGGCGGGCTCTCCTTTCTCGCTCCCTCACTTGTTGCGGTTGCGGTAAAGCAGGTAGAGGAAAAACGGGGCACCGATAGCGGAGGTGATAATGCCGCAGGGTATCTCCACCACCCCGAACGCCGACCGGCCCGCGAGGTCTGCTACGACGACGAGCATTCCGCCGGTCATTGCAGCGGCGGGCAACAGGCCGCCGTGGGATGGCCCGACGAGCATCCGGCCTACGTGCGGCGCGATGAGGCCGACGAACCCGATGGTCCCGGCGGTGGCGACGGCCGCCCCGGCTAGAGCTACGCTGGCGAGCAGCAGCAGGGCACGCTCCCGTTCTACCTTGACGCCCAGTCCCACCGCCGGCTCGTCGCCGAGGTTGAGGGCGTTCAGGTGCCGGGCGTACAGGAAGGCAAGCGGAACGAAGATCAAGAGCCAGGGCAACAGGGGCCAGATGTGCTCCCAGCCGCGGCCGTAGACGCTGCCGGTCAGCCAGATCAGGGCCTGGCTCACCTGCCGGATGTCGCCGAAGACGATCATGACGGTGGTGAGCGCCGTGGCTATGGCCCCGAGCCCGATACCGATGAGGATGAGCCTCAAGGGAGAGCTGCGCCCCTTCCAGGCCAGCAAATAAAGCGCCACCGCCACCAAGAGCGCACCTCCGAAGGCGGCGGGCGGCAGGAAAGCCACCGGCACAGAGGGCATGGCGACGATGAGAGTGACGGCGGCCAGGCTCGCACCGGCATTGACACCGACGACGTCGGGGGCGGCCAGGTCGTTTTGGGTGAGGCCCTGCAGGATGGCGCCGGAGATACCGAGACCTACGCCTACCAGGAGGGCGACGATAACTCTGGGCAGGCGCAGGGTGTTCACGACGAACTCGTAGTTGCCGTCCGGGACCTCCAGGCCGAGCACGGTGCGGACGACGTTCAGCGGGGAGATCGGGTACTCACCGGTGCCGACGTTCAGGACCATGGCGGCGAGCGTGACGAGTCCCAAGAGGATAATGACGGCTATCGCCCTCAAGTCCACGGGGAACGAGACGGACGGTCTCTGGAGCCGTACCGGGACCTGCATCTTCTTGCCCCGGGCTATTTTGAGCAGCCGGATCATCGCTTCACCCTCCAGCGGGCCAGGTAGATGAAGAACGGGGCGCCCAGGAGCGCGGTCATGACGCCGACGGGTAGCTCCTGCGGCCGGATGACGAGCCGGGCCGCAACGTCGGCGCTGACGAGCAGTATCGCCCCGAAGATGGCGGAGTAGGGCAGGATCCAGCGGTAATCCACCCCGACGAAGAACCGCACCCCGTGCGGCACCACCAGCCCCACGAACCCGATAGGACCGGCCACCGCCACCGCGCTTCCCGCCAGCAGAACCACCGCAACCGCCGCGAGGCCCTTGATCCAAGCCGTCCGCTGGCCGAGACCCACCGCTACGTCGTCGCCGAGCCCCAGCGTCGTGATCTGGCGCCCCAGAGAGAACGCGAGCAGGAGACCCACCCCGATGTACGGCAAGACGTGTAAGAGCAGGTCCAGATCCCTCCCGGCCACGGAGCCGGCGAGCCAGAACCGGATCTCATCGAGCGTCTGCTGGCTCAGTATGAGCATCGCCGTTGTCAGCGAGCCGAGCAGCGCGGCCATCGCCGCCCCGGCAACCGTGACTTTCATCGGCGTCATTCCAGCTCGTCCCATCGAACCCAGGCCGTAGACCACCGCAGCCGCCAGTCCGGCGCCTCCGAAGGCGAACAGGGCGTAGGTGGAGAGCGAAGATATACCGAGAAAGAACACGGCCCCGACAACCGCGAGCGCGGCCCCGGCGTTCACCCCGAGAATCCCCGGCTCGGCCAGCGGGTTGCGGGTGAGCCCCTGCATAATGGCCCCGGCAACTCCCAAAGCGCCGCCCACCAGCGCGGCGATCAGGGCGCGCGGCACCCGCAGGGTACGGATGACCAGGTCCTCCTCCGAGCCGTCATAATCAGTGAACGCGGAGATCACGTCCGCAGTCCCTATCTGAGCCGCCCCGAACCTCACGCTGAGCAGCAGACAGAAGAACAAAACGGCGCCCCCGGCAAACAAACCTAAAGAGAGCGCGTACCGCGTCCTCAGAAACCGCAACCTATCCAGTCCCTCCAGGTTTGATCCAGATCACTGACCTCGATCACGTATTTCTTGATCCACCAACACAAATCAGCTACCCTCTTCATGCTAATGAGAATCAATAGCAACAACATGATTAGCAGCATACAGGTAAGTGAGAGGCGGGGCAATTGATCTGGATCAAATACAGCCCGGCGTCGGGGCTGTTGGTACGAGCTCGGTATCGGCTACAGTGCGCCGGCCGTACACCTGGTAAGTGCAAAAGCCCTCACCGATAAAGGTGGCCGGAACGAAAAGGAGTAGATGGATGAGCCGCGAAGAGCCACTCGAAGGAAAGTTGAGCCGGGGACAGTTCCTCAAACGTGGTGGCGTCGGCGGAGGACTTCTTGTCCTGGCCGGCGGGGCCCTCGTCGGCTGCGGCGAGCGGGCCACCCAGGCGGGAACAACGCGGGAGGGCGGCTCCGGAGATACCGGAGAACAAACCCCAGGAGGGGGAACGACGCACGATGGTACCACCGGCGGCACGCAAGACCCGTTCGTCGCCCAGGTAGACCGGGGGCTCGAGTATTTCCAGCAGCGGGCCGAAGATCAGCTACCGCTGGTCGAGTCGCTATTGGCCGCCATTAGGGCCGGGAACATGCAGGAAGCCAGGAAGATCTACGTGGAAGCCCGGCCACCGTACGAGGAGATCGAGGTTCTGGCGGTGAACTTCGAGCAGACCGACTCGGACATCGATGCCAGGCCCTATGCTTTCGACAGTGGGGAGGCCAGCGAAGAATTCAAGGGCTTTCACCGGATCGAAGGCCTGCTCTTCCGGGACGAAGATATCGAAGCTGCGCTACCGTACGCCGAAGAATTGGTCCAGAGCGTCAAGACCCTGCAACGGGACCTGCGGGCGCGGGAAAACTTCGACGCGGTGACGCACTTCGAGGGCATGATCGGGCTGGCCACCGAGATCCCGGCCAAGAAGATCTCCAGCGAAGAAGAAACCTACTCGGACCAGAGCCTGGTTATCTTCCGCTACAACCTGGTGGGTATCTACAGCCAGTTCGAGCCTTTCCTGGGTGAGGTTGAGAACCGCAGCCCCGAAGCGGCCGCGAGTGCTACGGAGGCTTACGAGGCGGCGATGGCTACCGTCGAGCCGTTCTTCTCGGGCGCGGTAGAGGCGGAGCCCTACAGCTCCGTAGGAATGGCGCGGCGGGGCGAGATCGTAAAGACCACCGAGAGATTCCGGGGCACCTTGATCCGGGCGTCGGAGGTCTTGCAACTCGATGCCCCCGAGACCGACCCGATAAGATAGTCCTGGACGCGTTGCCGCCGCTTTCTCGCGAATGATCCACGCCGGGCAGTGGCTAATCCCATATAGTCTGCAGAGGTCCGCGCCGTCATCTCGGTCTACCGGATCTACACCCGATCAGCCCGCCCAACGGACCAGCAGCAGCCGTAAGCACGAACAACGCTAGCGTCATCAAGTCAAACGGCCAGAAGAAAACCAGGCCGAAGACGAGGGCAACGAGCAAGCTAACCAGAAATCCGTGTAGGATGGCTAGAGGCTATCTCATAAATGTGGGAGTGAGGATATAGTGGCTCTTTGGTGCATCCCAGTATTGGCAGGAGTAGAAGAGTATGGATCTCACCAACGAGCAATGGGAAGTGTTGGAACCTCTTATCCCAGATCCTCCCCGCAGAGAAGACGGTCGAGGCAGACCCTGGCGAGATCCCCGCGACGTGCTAAACGGCATCCTCTGGATACTTCGCACCGGAGCTCCCTGGAAGGATTTACCCAAGCGCTACCCACCCTACCAGACCTGTCATCGTCGCTTTCAGAAATGGATCGAGGAAGGAGTCCTCGGGGTCGTGCTCGAAGAGTTGGCCCAAGACCTGGAGGAACGTGGGCAGATAGATCTCTCGGAGTGCTACATAGACGGAACGTTTGTGGTAGCCAAAAAAGGGGGGCAAAAGTTGGAAAGACCAAGCGGGGCAAGGGTACGAAGATCCTGGCGTTTTCAGACGGCTCTTCTGTTCCTCTCGCCCTCCACACAGAGAGTGCTAGCCCGCACGAGGTCACCCTTGTCGAAGCGACTATTCAGAGTGCCTTTCTAAAGGAAAAGCCAGAGCGTCTAATCGGAGACAAGGCCTATGACTCCGATCCACTCGATGAGACGCTAAGAGAGCAGGGCATTGAGCTGATCGCCCCGCACCGGAAAAACCGCAAGAAGAAAAAGACTCAAGACGGACGCAAGCTGCGTCGCTACAAGAGGAGGTGGAACATAGAGCGGCTCTTTGCTTGGTTGCAGAACTTCAGAAGGCTGGTGGTTCGTTACGAGTACAAGGACGAGAACTTTCTGGGCATGGCGCAACTCGGGTGCATCATTATTCTGCTCAGAAAGTGTTTATGAGATGGGTTCTAG
>JBHJHC010000011.1:0-10441 GCA_050331175.1 Rubrobacteraceae bacterium
CGGACACCGCCGGCCCAAGAAGCCCGCCCAGGTGGCAGCTTTGCGCCTGCCGGCCACTGCTAACGGCGGACCTCGCCACTTCCGGCAGCATCGCGGCGAGTGTTTTGGAACTCCGCAGCGTTCGTTCTACAACACTCTGGGGGGTTTTTTGAACAACGCCGTACAGATAAGCAACGTTTCCCGATCCTACGCCCCGGACAGTCAGGAGCTCGTATGCGCTGTCGCGCTCGGCAGTATGGAGCAGCCCGATGGAGAGCTGTATCGCAGGGGGGTAGAAGAGATCAGCGCGTGGTACCCGACGGCCGACCTCCGCCCGCTGGCCATATACCGGATTCCTTTCGCCCAGTTTGCCCAGCCGCCGGGGATCCACGGGCGGTTGCCGGCAAACCGGACGACGAAGCGGGGGCTGGTGCTCGCCGGCGAGTATACGGAGGACTCCTCGATAAACGGCTCTATGCTCTCGGGCGAGAAAGCCGCGTTGGAGGTGCTTAAATCTTGAGCGCGGGCCGCAACGGCCGGGTGCCCGCGCTCAAGATCGAAGGCCTCCGCAAGACCTACTCGAACGGCCTCGTGGCGCTGGACGGGGTCTCGCTGGAGATAGGCGCCGGCCGGTTTTTCGGGTTGCTCGGCCCCAACGGGGCGGGAAAGACGACGCTCATAAACAGCGTAGTGAGCCTGGTCCGGCCCGACTCGGGTGCCGTCGAGGTTTTCGGGCGGGATGCTTACAAGGAATTCAAGGAAGCGCGGGCCATGATCGGGGTGTCGCCCCAAGAGATCAACCTGGATAAGTTCCTGACCGTCCAGGAAACGATGCTCTACCACGCCGGCTACTACGGTGTTCCCAAGAGGAAAGCCCGCGAACGCTCCGAAGAGCTTCTAGAGCGTTTCGACCTCATCGCGAAGCGCAAGCAGCGGGTGAACACGCTCTCCGGCGGCATGAAACGGCGCGTGCTCTTCGCCCGGGCCCTCATGCACGATCCCAGGGTACTATTCCTCGACGAGCCGACGGCCGGGGTAGACGTGGAACTGCGCTACAGGCTCTGGGAATACATCCGGGAGCTCAACCGCGGCGGGTTGACCATCTTGCTCACCACGCACTACCTCGAGGAAGCCGAAGAGCTGTGCGACGAAATCGCCCTGATCAACGACGGCCGGGTCGCCGCCCAGGACACCAGCACGGGCTTGAAAGCCCGGTACGGAGTTTCCAATATCGAGGACGTGTATCTGAAGGTGGTGGGTCGCGGTGTTGGCTAGCAGGCCGTTCAGGACGCTGCTTTCGCGCGAGATCCTGCGCTTCGCGAGGGTCTGGATGCAGACCATAGTCCCGACGCTTCTGACCTCGCTCTTGTACCTGGTAGTCTTCGGCCTCGCGCTCGGCTCCCGCATAAAGGAAGTGGACGGCGTACCGTATCTGGAGTTCATACTGCCCGGCATCGCGTTCATGAACCTGGTCACCGGGGCCCACATGAATTCCTCCTGGTCCGTCTTCGACGCGAAAAGGGAGCGCTACATAGACGAGGTCTTGATCAGCCCGATGAGCGACCTCCAGATAGCCTTCGCTTACGCGCTGGGCGGGACGTTGCGGGGTGTCTTGATCGGGGCCGGGGTGTTCCTCGTGGGAGCCCCCTTTGTGGGGGTTAGTATCGCGCACCCGTTGCTCTTGCTCCTGATCGGTGTTCTCACGGCGTTTATCTTCTCCTCCATCGGAACCGCCGTGGGCGCCCTTGCTACCCGCATAGACCACATCTCGCTGTTGACCAACGTGGTGATACAGCCGCTGGCGTTTCTGGGAGGTGTATTCTACTCGGTGGACATGCTGCCGCCGGTGGTACGAACGGCGACGTTGTTCAACCCCATATTCCACACGGTAGACGCCGCCCGCTACGCGACGCTGCAGACCTCGGATCTAAACCCCTATCCGGCGATAGCCGTCGTCTTCCTACTCGCCGTCCTGGCCTTCAGCGGAGCCTGGTGGTCGATAGCTCGTGGCCCGAACCTCCGCTACTAAACCCGCCTCCGCCTGGCCGTTCGTCTTCGCGGTCTTCGTCGCCTCGCGGCTGCTGTTTCTCGGGGTGGGCGCCCTGGCGCAGGTTTTCCTGCCCGGCGCCGAGCCCGCAGGCTCGCCGTTGGAACCGCCGGGTTTTCTGAACTACTGGGCGCATTGGGACGGAGCCTGGTACGCCCAGATCGCCACGGAGGGATACGGGGCCGGGGCCCCGGCTTCGACGGCGTTTTTCCCGTTGTACCCGATGCTCGTGCGGCTCGGGACGGCCCTCGACGGCGGACCGGCGTTCTGGGGAGTCCTGATCTCGCTGGCCGCAACCCTCTTTACCCTCTACTTTCTCTACGGCATAGCGGAACACCTCTACGACGTCCCCGTCGCCCGCGCGGCCACGCTGACTTTGGCCTTTTTCCCGACGGCCTTTTTCTTGAACGCCGTCTATACGGAGGCTTTGTTTCTGGCGTTCACCACCGGTTGCGCGTGGGCGATGTACACGCGCCGGGACCTGCTGCTGGCGGGGCTGCTGGGTGCTCTGGCCGCCGCCACCCGCAACCTGGGCCTGCTACTCCTCATACCGTTGTTTATAGAGTGGTACCGCAACCGGCGCGAGTTCGGTTCGGGCGGGTTGGCCGGCGTCCTGCTGGTTCCTACGGGTCTCCTGGCTTACGGCATCTTTCTGGCCGGCCGGTTCGGCGACCCGCTCGTCTCGGCGCGGCAGCAGGAGGAGTACTGGGGGCGTACGTTCGTCAGCCCCGTCGCCACGCTCCAGGGCGCCTGGAGCTCCGCGGTAGAGGGCGCGGGGTACTGGTTGCAGCCGGCGGTCCTCTTTTTGGGTTCATCGTCCGGGCCGTCGCTGGAAGCCTCCAACACCCTGAACCTGGTTTTTTTCGCGGTGCTGTTGGTCCTTATGTGTGTTGGGTTCGTGGTGTTGCCACCCGGGCTGTTTCTCTACACCTTTGCGATCATGCTCCTCCCGCTACTCACGCCCAGCCCGCTCTTCCCGCTCATGAGCCTGCCCCGGTTTATGTTGGGGGCTTTCCCGCTGTTTCTCGTGCTCGGCTACCTGCTCGCGCGGAGTCGTCCGGCGCTGGTAGTTTGGCTGGTTCTCAGCGTCGGGGGAGGCGTGGCGCTAACAGCACTGTTTACGACCTGGCGGTGGGTGGCCTAGAAGGACTTCCGGCGCAGGATCTCCACGGCGGAACCGCCGAGGATGGTGCCTTCCAGCCGGACGTCCGGCTTCGTTATCTTCACCCGGACCGCTTCTATCTCGGGGCGGCTCTCAAGGACTGCGGCGGCTATCCGCTCTGCGACCGCCTCGATCAGGTCGTAAGGTTCTCCTTCGACGATCTTCCGGACCCGGCGGTGGATCTCTCCGTAATCCACGGTCGAGGCGAGGTCGTCAGAGACCCCGGCGGGACGGAGGTCCAGCCTCATCTCCAGATCCACGACAAACCGCTGGCCCAGCTCGCGCTCGAACGTCAGCACCCCGTGCCGGCCGAAAAAGACCATGCCCTCCAGCAGTATCCGGTCTTCGCCCAACTCTCTGGTCTCCTCCTCAAGCTGCCCGGACGCGGCGCCACGCACCACAAACTGGTCGCAGCTTACCAGCGTCGGCGGGCGGGTTCAGCCGTTGAAGGGGATCACCGCGTGGATGCTGGTGCCCGCTCCGGGCGCGCTCCGGATCTCGACCTTTCCACCCAGGTTCGACGCCCGCTCGCGCATCGAGTGCAGGCCCAGGTGACCCGGAAAGTCTTCCGTGACGTCGAAGCCTGCGCCATCGTCGGAAACCTCGAACATGATAGCCTCGTCCGCGCAACGCATCTCCAAGCGCAAGTTGTTTGCGCGGGAGTGCTTCGTCGTGTTGTGGAAGGCTTCCTGGACTATGCGGTAGACGGCTTCCTTGATCTCCAGGGAGACGTCGGGCTCTTCGCAGAGCCTGGATTCGACCTCTATCTGGTGCCGGGCCCGCAGGGCATCCGTCTGTTTCTCCAGCGCGGCCACTAGCCCTTCCGTTTCGAGCGACTCGGGCCGGAGCTCGAAGATGAGCGCCCGCATCTCGGCCAGGCCCGCTTCGGCCAGCGACATAACGTAATCCAGCGGCTCGGCTATCCGATCCGGGTTGTGCTCTAGCAAGGTTCGGGCGGTTTCGGTTCCCAGCGCGATGCCGTAGAGCGCCTGGGAGACGGAGTCGTGCAGCTCGCGGGCGAGGCGCTGGCGCTCTTCGAGCGTCGCCTTGCCCCGGGCTTCGGCGTAGAGGCGGGTGTTCTCGACGGCCACGGCCGCCTGATCGGTTATGGCCTCCAGGAATATCCTCTCGTCATCGCCCGGTTCCTGCTGGGACAGGTAAAGGAAATCAATAGCCCCCAGTACCCGGCCGCGAGAGATAAGCGGCACAACATAGGCGTTGTCCCACCGGGCTTCGCGGACGGATTGGTGGAGGGGAGCCAGGCGAGGATCCTCTAGAATGGTTTGCCGGATGTCACCGATCAGCATTGGCTGCCGGGTGCGGATAGCTTTTCTATTCGGGCTGTCTTCCTGGATACCATAGACGAGGTGCATACCAGCTTTGTAATCTTCGGACAGTCCGTGGGAACCGACCAATCGTAGGGTGCCGGCACTTTCGTCGACCAGAATCACGGCGCAGGCGACCGCCGCGCTGGCCTCGACCATGCTCTCTGCCAGGGTGTTCAGCGTGCTGTCCATCGGCTGATCCAGCGTCAGGCTCGACGCTATGCGCGAGAGGGCTCCCACCCTTTGTTCGAGCATCCGCTGGGCCCGTACCCGCTCGGAGACGTCGTGGGCGACGACACAGAGGGCCTCACGGCCGGCGTAGAGAATGGTGCTCGCGCTGACCTCTACGTCTATATGGGAGCCGTCTCTACGACGGTACTTGCGCTGGCCCAGGGCGTGACGCTTTTTCTCCCTTGTGAGCTGGATGTTTCGCCGGATGCTCTCGTCGTCGTGGGCGACGATATCGTAGAGCGTCATGCGCCGGAACTCTTCCTCCGTGTAGCCGAGCGCCTCGCGGGAAGCAGGGTTAGACTCGACTATGCGGGCGGATTCGGCGTCGACCAGGAAGATGTTCTCCGCGGCCTCCTCGATCACGGTGCGGTAGAGACGCTCGCTCTCGCGCAGGTCGCTCTCCGCCCGCTTGCGCTCGGTTATGTCGCGCGTTATCGCGAGGAGTCCCGAGGTCTCGCCCCCGGCGTCCCGGAGGGGGACGGCGTGGGTATCGAGCCAGCGGCGGGTTCCCTTTCTACCAACGAGCTCGAACTCCAGCGTCCCGGACCCGCCGATCAGCACCTTCTCCGTAAGCGCCACGAAGTTTGCCCGATGTTCGGGGGTAATGTACCGGTACACCGACCTCCCGCGCACCTGCTCCAGCGAGTCCGCCTCCAGCATTGCCAGCCCGGCAGGGTTCATCTCCAACAGAGAGCCGTCCAGGCCGAGCACCTTAACGCATTCCGGCTCCGTGTCGATAATTTGTCGCAACCGATTTTCGCTCTGCGTGAGGGCCTCTTCGGCCTTTTTTCGGCCGGTAATGTCCTGGACCTGGGCGATGAAGTAGAGGGGCTCGTCTCTATCGTCCCGCACCAGGGAGACGCTCAGCAGGATCCAGACCGGATGCCCCTCTTTATGGATGTAGCGTTTCTCCAGGTTGTACCTCTGGATCTCTTCGCCAGCGAGCATTTTCTCCACCAGTTCGAGATCCGCGTCAAGGTCGTCGGGGTGCGTGATCTCCTGGAAGGTCAGCTCTAGCAGTTCGCGTTCCGAATAACCAACTATGTAGCACAGAGGCTCGTTGACCCGGAGCCAGCGCCCGTCGAGTCCCACCAGCGCCATCCCGATAGCCGCCGACTCGAACGCGCTCCTGAAGCGCTCCTCGCTCTCGCGCAGCGTCTCCTCGTTCTTCTTCCGTTCGGTTACGTCCCGGAAGTAGACTCCCAATCCATCTTCCGAGGGGTAGGCGTGGACCTCGAACCAGGTGTCCAGGGGCGGGTAAAACTCCTCGAAGTGCGTGGGTTTTTGGGTCTCCAGGGCTCTGTGATACTCGCTGTAGAACTTCAGCTCCGTCGCTTCGGAAAAGGAATCCCAAATTACCGTGCCCAGAAGCTCTTCCTGCGTTACGTCCAGTACCTTTTGCGCCTGTTGGTTCAGGAAGGTGAACCGCCACTCCCGGTCGACGGCGAAGAAGGCGTCGGTCATGCTCTCGAAAATATCTGTTATGCGGTTCTTGGATTCCTGCAGCTCCTCCAGGTTTCTCTTGCGCTCGGTAATGTCCCGGATCGCGGTTACGCGGACGTTCTGCCCCTTGTAGGTCGTCATCTTGCCCCGGATCTCCGAATCGAAGGTGGTGCCGTCTTTCTTCATAGAAACGGCCTCGTAGGGTTCTTCGAACCCGGAAGACCGGGCTTCCAGCACCGTCTCGTGCGATTTGGGGGCCGTTACGTCCAGGGGAGACATGCCGATGAGTTCCGGAGGCTCGTACCCGAACATCTCCGCGAAAGCCGCGTTCGTCTCGATGATCTTCCCGGCCCGGGTGATGGCGATCCCCTCGAAGGTTGCCTCCGCCAGTCCTTTAAAACGTTCCTCGCTCTCCTTGAGTTCTCTCTCGGCGCGCTGGCGTTCCGTAACGTCGCGGACGATGGTGCAGATCACCTCCCGGCCGCCGTAGCTGATTACGCCGACGCCGCTCTCGACGTCGACCACCGCTCCGTCGCTGCGGCGGTATTTGCGTACGCCGAGAACCCGGTTTCTCTGTTCCAGGGTAGTCCATATGGTGGAATCTATGTTTTCCCGGGTGTGGGCGACGAAGTCGTAGACTTCCATGCCCAGCAGTTCGTCGGTGGTGTAGCCGAGCAGCGCCTGGAATGCGGGATTGCTCTCCAAAACCCGCTTGCTGTTGGCGTCGAGCAGGTAGATCCCGTCGGTCGCCTGCTCGATCACGGCCCGGTAGCGGGCTTCGCTGTCGCGCAGGTCTTTCTCGATCCTGCGACGCTGGACGGCGGAGCCTAAAGTGTTGGCCGCCGCCCGCAGGGCGTCCATCTCGGCCGGGGTCCACTCCCGCTCGGTCTCGCAGGCGTCGAAGCCGATCTGGCCCCACCACTTCCCCTCTACGGAGACCGGCACGATCATTATGGACAGGATGTCCTGCTCCCGGAGCTCCGGCTGCTCTACCTCCGGAAAGTCCTGCGTGTGGCCGTAGACCAGCTCTCCCCGGCCCAGGAGGTCCACCCAGCGCCCGTAGCCAGCGGCCCGGTAGGGGATGGCCTCCATCAGGGGGTTGTCCATCTGGGCGGTGATGCCGGCTGCGACCCACTCGTGGCGTTGGGAGCCCCAAAGCTCGCCGTCCTCCCCGATATGGTTCTCGAAGATGTAGACCCGGCTTACCTCGGTGGCGATTCCGAGGCGCTCCAGAACGTCCTGGATGCTCTCTTCCCAACTGGCCTCGGTAAGGAAGCGTTCGGCGGCGAACCTGACGGCTTCGAGGATGGCGTCTCTCCGTTGAAGATCCTCTTCGAACCTCTTGCGTTCCGTTACGTCGCGGGCGTTGATCACGACGCCGCCAACGGCCGGGTCTGATACCAGATTGGTTACGATACCCTCGAAGGTGCGCCAAGACCCGTCGGCGTGCCGCAGCCGGGCCTCTAACACGTGCTCGCTATCTGGTTTTCGCAGGCTAGTGGCGACTGCCTCCCGCACCACCGAAAGGTCGTCGGGGTGGGCGAGGTCTGCCATACCGCCGTCGATGAGGTTCTCCTGTTTATGGCCCAGGAGACGCTCGACCGACGGGCTGACATAGCTCCGGGTGCCGTCGGGGGCGAAGACCGTGATCAGGTCTGAGGAGTTCTGGACCAGCGACCGGAAGCGATATTCGCTCTCCCGGAGCTCCTTTTCCGCTCGCCGACGGTCCTCGATCTCCGCGAGGCCCCGGTCTACCGTGGTGCGCAGGCGCGAGAGGTTATCCTTCATGACGTAGTCGTAGGCGCCGTTCCGGATCGCGTCCACCGCCGCGTCCTCCCCGACCTTGCCGGAGACGATGATAAACGGTGCTTCGGAGCCGGCCTCGCTGGCCATCGCCAGCGCCTCCGAAGCCTGGAAGCGCGGCATCCGGTAGTCCGAGAAGATCACATCCCACTCCCCGGCCTCCAGCGCCGCCCGCATCTGCTCGGAGGTTTCTACCCGCTCGTAGTCGGGCTCGTAGCCCCCGCGCCGCAGCTCGTGGAGGATGAGCCGCGCGTCGTCCTCCGAGTCTTCGACCACCAGCACCCGCAACGGCGCGCCGGTGCCTCTACCGTTCGCTGCTTCTACCAGGATTCCTCGCTAAGCTCGTCCATGCTAACCAGGCCGCTGCGAACGGCGAACAGGGCGGCCTGGGTCCGGCTCTGGACGCCGAGCTTCCGCAGTATGCTCGACACGTGGGTCTTCACGGTCTTCTCTTCCACGAAGAGCTCGCCCGCGATTTGCTTGTTCGCCCGGCCCCGGGCCAGGAGCCTCAGCACCTCCGTTTCGCGTTCGGTGAGAGGCTCGGGGCTATCCGGGGCGCGGACCTCGCGCATCAGGCGGGCTGCAGCCTCGGGGGCGAGCTGTACCTGGCCGGCGGCGGCGGCCTTGATCGCTCGCCGTAGCTCCGCGGCGTCGGTGTTCTTTAGCAGGTAGCCTATCGCCCCGGCCTTTACCGCCCCGCTAACCGAGACATCCTCCAGAACGCTCGTAAGCGCCACGACCTCTACCTCCGGCATCTCCGCCCGGAGTTTCCCGATGGCCGTGATACCGTCCATTACCGGCATCACCAGGTCCATCAGGACTACGTCAGGTTTCAACTCGCGGCACATCTCCAGAGCCTCTTTGCCGTTTTCGGCCTCGCCCACTACCGCCAGCTCCGGATCGAGATCCAGGAACATCCGCAGGCCCTGGCGGACCACGCCGTGATCGTCGGTTATAAGGATCTCTATCGGCAACGCTATTCTCTCCGCCTTTAGGCGTAGATTATCGCTCGGATCAAAGTCCCATTCAACAATCGTTCCTTTAGACGATGTTCCTGCGCACCTGCGCGGCCACACTTACAGGCACAACACGAGCTGCAAACACCCGGAGAAAGGGGGCCCACAGGGCATGTACAGAGACTAGATGTAGCTGGGATCGTTTAGTAGCAACAACCGGAAGTAGAGCACGAGAAGGAGATGAAACGATGAAAGCATCACTCGCAAATACAACGAAGGCAGTAAGGACGATGGTCCTCTGCCTGGTGGTGACGGTGACCTTGCTGGCGCTTGCGACAACCTCCGCCCCGGCCGGGTACAACGAAAGCCCCGAATATACCCCCTTCGTCAAGACCGGCGTCCTCGCTCCCGACTTCGGAAAGTCACTCTAGTAGCGCCGCGAAGTATGGGGCAGAGAGCAGCGGCGTGGGAGGAGGCTGATGAGAAGCGTTTAGACGCCGTCACCAGGAAAGCGAACGAGTAGATCCAACGGGAAGGAAACCACATGCACATCCTGATAGTCAACTTCAACCTGAAGGACATGGGCGACGGAGAAAGCCGCGAGATCTCCGAGCAGATAGCGCCGGCTTTCGCCGAACTGCCCGGATTGATCTCAAAGACCTGGCTCGCGAACCCCGAGACCAACACCTACGGCGGTGTCTACATCTGGCGTGACCGCGAGGCGATGGAAAACTACAAGCAAACCGACATCTACAAGGGGGTCGAGGCAAACCCGCACTTCGAGAACCTCTCGGTCAAGGACTTCGGCGTTATGGAAGAACCGACGCGCATCACGCGCGGGCTGGCCGGGGTAGCCGCCTGAGTTCCCGGATCCGGAAGTATCCAGGTTTTGACGAACAACGCACAATGACAAGGAGAACCATCAATGACTGCACAACCCGCACAACCAATGGTCGACGAGAACAAGCTGAACGAGTTCGTAGGCAGGTTCGTCGCCGACGTGGGCGCCGCGATGCACGCCTCAACCGTCCTGATCGGCGACAAGCTCGGCCTCTACAAGGCTATGGCCGACGGCGAGCCGGTAACCCCCGAAGAGCTGGCCAGCCGCACGGGCACCGACGAGCGCTACGTAAAGGAGTGGCTCGCAGCCCAGGCGGCCAGCGGTTACGCCGAGTACGACCCCGCTACTGGACGCTTCCACCTTACGCCCGAGCAGGCGTTTGCCCTGGCCAACGAGTATAACCCGGTCTTCGTGCCGGGAGGGTTTCAAGCTCCGGCCGCGGCGATGAAGGATGCGGAGCTTATGGTCGAGGCGTTCCGCACGGGTGAAGGCGTAGGCTGGCACGAGCACGATCACGAGCTATTCGAGGGCACCGAGCGCTTTTTCCGCTCCAACTACATCGCCAACCTGACGACGGCCTGGATCCCGGCCCTCGATGGTGTCCAGGAGAAGCTCCAGAGCGGGGCGAAGGTGGCCGACATCGGCTGCGGCCAC
>JBHJHC010000012.1:0-32642 GCA_050331175.1 Rubrobacteraceae bacterium
ATAGAGCGGCTCTTTGCTTGGTTGCAGAACTTCAGAAGGCTGGTGGTTCGTTACGAGTACAAGGACGAGAACTTTCTGGGCATGGCGCAACTCGGGTGCATCATTATTCTGCTCAGAAAGTGTTTATGAGATGGGTTCTAAGCTCTGTATATAGAACCAGACGTCAGTTGAACGTTGCCCTATGATGTGTTCTGCTTCTTGTTCTTCTTCAAAATGCTGAAGTAGCTTCAAGTTGTACTCTTCTGATCCCTCAATGACTCCTTTGTCGTGAATAGTTTCGTGAGGTAAACGTCCAAGAACTCCTCTATAGGCGCTCACAGCTTCTTCCAACTCCTGAAAAGCTTTAAGGGCAAAATCGCACTGACGTTTCACTTCTCTTTGGAGATGATGGATTAACAACGCTTCTCGTACTTGATTTCTTTTCAAACGCTATCCCGAGTGGAAGTATTGTGCACATTCTTCATTTCACCATCTACTAGTTTACTCAAGCGTCCAGCACTAAATCGGATAGCGGACTCCCGATGCAGATTAGGCGGTAGCCTTTCTCTTCGTCTTCGTCGTCGAGGGCGAAGGCGAGGTCCTGGTCCATCTCGCCCTCGGTGCAGAGCTGCATGCAGGTGGTGCAGGTGCCGCTGCGGCAGTCGTAGGGGAGGTCGAGGCCGGCTTCCTCGCCGGCTTCGAGGATGTAATCGTCTTCGGCGCACTCAATGGTTACGCCGCTCTTCCGGAAGGTTACTTTGTGGGTTTGGGCCAAGATGCCTCCTGCTTGTGGTTGTACACCTCGGTTTGTTTCTAGCATATTGGAGGAGCGTTTTCGGTGAAGAAGGCGACGGGGCAGCTGATAAGCCCGGTTACTGCCTCGCCCGCGACGAACCCGACGATCAGGCCGAGCAAGCCCAAGATGACGGTTTCCGCACTTGCAGCCCGCTACGCCCGCCACACGCGCTCGATCGCCCAGGCCACGACCCCGACAATGGTGCCCAGGAGGGTGCCGGTGAAGATGCTGCTGAGAAAGGCGGAGATCCGGAAGAAGACCGACTCCAGGCCCGGCTTCAGCACGCCCTCCAGATTGCCGCTGAGCGCCGGAAGGTTGCTACCGAACACCGCTCCCCAAAACACCTGATGGATGATCGCCAGCATCACGCCGTAAACGACGCCGACGACCGTGAGGGTGAGAATAGGATTGGCAACCCGCTGCCACAGCACGACGGCCACCCAGATCGCCAGCGGCACGAAGACCAGCAACCAGGTGACAGCACTGCCCTCCCGAACGAGGCCCAGGTCGTGGAGCGGGACGCGGATCGCCGCGAGCGCCGCGAGCAGGACGATGGCGGGCGCGGACAACCCGAGCTTGCGGTCCGCTCTAGAACGATTCATTGCCGTAGACCTCCTTGGCTTCCTTACCGGCGGCTTGCGAGGGGAGGTTACGACTGAACCAGCCGGGGCGTCATCGGCCGAAAGGTGGATCCGGGTGGTTCATTGTGGTTCATTCGCCGTTTGCGGAAGGTAAAAGGCAGACAGGAGCAAAAGGTCACCGCGCTGGGGTAAAGAAGAGAGTGCCTTACGCCAGCAGCTGGAAATCGCGGGCCCTTGCTACGGCCTCGGCGCGGTTTCTTGCTTGGAGCTTGCGGTAGATGTTGCCCGTATGGGACTTGACGGTGCCCACGGAGACGAAGAGGTCCCTGGCGACCTCGGAGTTGGTCCGGCCTGAGGCGAGCAAGGCGAGCACCTCCAACTCCCGCTCGCTCAACGGGTCTTCGAGCCGTTGGGATACTCCGCGGCGGGGTGCTACTCCGTCGCTTGCGGGTTCCGGCTCCGGAGGCGGAAAACCCCCGGCCGGCGGTTCGTGTTGGTCTCGTTCGTGTGGTGCATAGACCGTGGTGCCGCCGACGGCCCGTAGCCGGATATGCCCTTTGCGGGCTAGTTCGTCGAGCATCTTGGACGCCTCGTCTATAGTGAGCGGGGTGTGCAGGGCGGCGGTGGCCGGTGTGATCCCGCTCCGACCGTTTAGGGTCCGCAAGAGTTCCCGCTCTTTGAGCTTCTCGGCGCCGGATCCCGGGCGCCGGGGACCGGCCCTGTCGAGCAGTGCCAGCGAGATCGGCACCGCTGCGCCGAGGACCGGTACGATCCACCAGAAGCTCGTTAGGGGAACCAGAAACACGCACATCCAGCCCAGTACGAAGACATAAAGCGCAGCCTGCCAGTTGAGCCACGAAGCACCGCTCCGCTTTGCGGGCGGATCCTGTGGCCGGACCACAGATATTCCGTAGGCCAGGGTGCCGTCGAGAGGTTGGCGGTTCTGTTGCGGGTCGTTGCCGCCGGTCTTTCTGCGAGCCTCGTTTTCCCGGCGCTCCATCGGCTTCACCTCGATAGATCCTGCGCTAGCTTCCACAACTCTACATACGCACGGGGTGCCGGAGTGTTTCGCGGTCCACGCAGAAGCCCCGGCCCCGACGCGCGGGAACCGGGGCTTGTGTCCGGGTCTGCTCTTTTACAGGTCTTTGGCTTTGAAGTCTTCGCCGGGGGCGCCGCAGGTTGGGCACTCTTCGGGGGGCTGGATGCCCTCCATCTCCTCGCTGCACACGGTGCAGACCATCGTGACGGTCATCGGGGGGTGGGGGACTTCGCCCTCTTCGGCTTCTATGGACTCGCCGGTGTCTTTGGCCAGGTCGGCGATGGAGATCTTTCCGGTTATCACGTCCTCCATCGTGTTGCGGGCGCCGCTCAGGGAGTCCTCGACGAGCGGGAGGTCTATCTCCCTTACGCCGCGCTCGCGGGCCAGCTTCTCGGTCATGTTGCGCGAGATGTTCCGCATGAAGCCCTTTGGCGCGCGCTCCAGCCGCGTGATGGCGTCGTCGGTCCAGTTGAACTCCTTGCTACCGCCCTCGGGGACCTTTACCTGCTCGCCCGCCTGCTGGAAGGCGCTGTGGTCTATGGGGCACGTCGCGCCGGACGCCTCCTGGACTTTCTCCTTGGCGTGGCTGACGGGGCAGCCGCCGGATTTGACCTCGGGAGCTTCGCGGCCGGTCTCCTCCCGGTACTGCTGTTCGACGTACTCGCGGGTGACGGTGGTGTAGCCCTTCTTGAGGGCGCTCTTCTCGACGCGGGCTTTGACGCGGCGCTTTTCCTGCCACTCTTCGAGGGAGTCCAGGAGGGCCTGGGCGTCGTCGGTCCAGTGCAGCTCGCGGCCGTCGTAGACTTCGGAGACGTTCAGGTTCTCGTCGCCTTCGGTAGTGGCGATCTCGGCGTCCACCGCGTGGAAGTGGGTGGGGCCGGCGGCGCAGACCGGGCAGCGGGCGGGCTTGCCCTTCGCCACGTAGCGGCACACGTCGCACTCGAAGCGGTCCTGGCCCTGGGCGGCCCGGTGGATCTCGTCCTGCACCTCGGCGGAGACGCCTTCGATGTCGCCTTCATCCTCGGATTGCCCGAACCCGCCGCGGCCGGACTCGAAGATCTCCTCTTTGGCCGCCGCGTCGCTACCGTTTCCGTTGGCGGAGCCGTTTTCGTGGCCGTTGGCTTTTTCCTTGTCGGCGGTGCGCTCGTCGAAGTCTTTGAAGAGGGAGTCTATGGGCTTGTCCTCTCCCATGGCTTCGGCCTCGCGCATCTGGTCGCCGATGGCCCGCATGGACTCCATCGCGCCGGGCGGGAGGATGCTCCTTACCACCTCGTCGATGACGCCGGAGGTTATTACCGTGTAGCCGCGCTCTATGGCGTAGCGGATGATCGCGCCGGTCGCCATCCCGACCACGAAGCCCGGTATGCGGTCGAGCCTTTCGAGCGCCTCGTCGGTCCAGGTCATGTGCTCTTCGGCGGTGTAGAGGTCCGGGGCCTGGTACTCGTAGTTGCCGACCAGGATGTTCGTGTTCAGGTAGCGCATCATGTTCTCGGTGTTGCCGCCGATGTCCATCTCGTCGTCGGAGTGGTAGCCGATGCGGCCCATCACCACGAGCGTCGGCTCGACCTCGTTTACGTACTTCATCGTCTGTTCGAACGGCTTGCCGGCCAGCAGCGTCGTCTTGAGGTCCACGCCCTCGTCCTCGGCGATCTTCTTGGCGACCTCCAGGTGGGCCGTGTAGATCTTGGCGAGCCCGCTGTCGATGATCTCCTCGTGGAGCTTCTCCTGCTCCTTGAACCGGAAGACTTTCTGGGCCTTGCTCGACAGCACGCCGGCGATGGAGTGGAACATGGCGTAGTGGAAGTACGGGTCGAAGACGGAGATGGCCTCTACCGTCCCGCCGAACTCGCGGGCGAGCTCTATCGCCCGCTTGAGGCCGCCGAGCGACTTGGCCGAGCCGTCCACGGCGACTACGATATGCTCGAACGGGTTGCGGTCCAGGTCCTTGACGATCAGGGTGTCAGCCTTTTCGAGCCGCCGCACGACGCGCTCCGTTACCGTGCCGAGCACCGTGTCCCGGACGGCGGCCATGCCCATCGCCCCGATAACCACCAGGTCGTAGTCGCCGTCGTTCACGTCCTCGACGATGACCTTGAAGTTCTTGCCCTCCAGGGAGCGGCGGACCAGTTCCACGTTGTACTTCTCGCACAGCGGTTCCAGGACGTCTATGTAGGAGTCCGTGATAATTTCCAGGCCCTTGGTTATGAGCTGGTCGTGGATCTTGCGCTGCCGCTTCATCTCGTCCTCGTCGCGGAACTCCTCGGGCAGCCCGCTCTCCATCTGCCGGAAGCGAACGTCGTGCATCTTGGCGGCGTAGGCGTGGCAGCCGGCGACCCGGCCGCCGAACTGGCGCGCGACGTCCACCCCGATCACGCACGCCTGGTTGGAATAATCCGAGTTGTCTACCGGGACGTAGATCTCTTTGTACATGTGCCAACTCTCCTAGCTCGTAGGACGCCAAGATTTCCGCTGTCTGTGCGCACGGGTATGACTTCTCCCCCGCGTACGGGTAATTTACCCTTTATGGCTAGCCGGAGCAAATAAAATCGTTCACAAGAAACCGTGTTTCGCGATGGCTTTTTAACCGCACGCCCTAAACGTGGCGGCGCGGGAACCCAGGTAAGAAGCTGTGGCTGAGGGTCGGGAGGGTAGTCGGGCCGCGTCTTTGCCGGCCAACGAACGGTGGTTGGAGGGTGTT
Source organism: Rubrobacteraceae bacterium (assembly GCA_050331175.1). Classification (GTDB taxonomy): domain Bacteria; phylum Actinomycetota; class Rubrobacteria; order Rubrobacterales; family Rubrobacteraceae; genus SIRX01. Next base: position 5,094 of record JBHJHC010000012.1, read on the forward strand.
GCGGCGGGCCTCGCTTGAGGGTAGCATCTTTGTCCACGCGGTAAATCAGGAGGAGTTTTATGGCTATCGACACGGCATTTATTGGTGCGCTGCACCTCGAGTACCTCGGGAAGCGGGATCTCGGACAGGCAGAACACCTGCACCACACGCTGTTCCAGACTTCTACCATCGATGCCCTGTTGGAAGGCAAATACGACGGTGACGTCACCTTCGCGGAGCTCGCGGAGAGGGGGGACTTCGGGCTGGGCACCGTGAACGCCCTGGACGGGGAGATGATCGCCCTGGACGGAGAGTTCTACCAGGTCAAGTCGGACGGGCTGGCGTACCGGATCGGTATGGAGACGACGACGCCGTTCGCCGTCGTAACCGAGTTCGAGCCAACGCTGTCCGGGACGTTCGACCTGCCGGCGGATTTCGCCAGCGTCTGTGGCTCCGTCGGGCAACTCGTAGGTGAAACGGAGGCGTGCTGCGCCGTCCGCGTGGACGGCCATTTCGAGTACGTCAAGACGCGCAGCGTCCCCCGCCAGCACAAGCCCTATCCACCGCTCGCGGAGGTTGTCGAAAACCAACCTACCTTCGAACTGCACGACGTTTCGGGGAGCCTGGTAGGTTTCTACTTTCCACGCCGCGTCCAGGGCTTGAACGTCCCGGGCTACCACTTCCATTTCATCGACACCGACAGGAGCGTCGGCGGGCACACGCTGGAACTCCAGCTGACGCGCGGCGAGCTACACGTCGACCTGGAGGCCGACATACAGCTCGAGCTGCCACCCGGCATCGACCTGCCGGTACCCGACTCAACGGCGGCGAAAGAAGAAGAGATCGACCGCATCGAGCGGGGTAAATAGTCCAACCTATAGGGTGGCTCCCGTGTTGAGCCGCACGAACTCCACGTGTTGCTCGTACTGGTCGAGAACGTCGTCTATTAGCTGGCTGTAGGTGTAGCCCATTACGTCGTAGCCCTGGCCGCCTTCCAGCAGGTGAACGTCGAGCCGGTAGTAGTAGTCGCCCTCGCGCAGGGAGGTGTCCCCGTACACGGGCATCCGGGCCTCCCGGGGCTCGATCCGGTATACGAACGGTGATTCGTCGTCCAGGTCCGCCACGAGCTCGACGTAGTAGTGATCCGCCTCGTTGGTGCCGTCCCGCACCTCGACCTCCACGCCGTGCTCGCGCATCTCCTCGGCCACCTCGGTGAGGGCCGGCAGCGCGGTCTCGGAGAGGAAATTGGCGGTTTTTTCGTAGTTTGGGAAGCTCATGCTGCGGCCCAGGCGTTGCCGCCAGGTTAGCTCGACGGTCCGGTCGCCGTTCGGGCCGGTGCTGCGCCCGGAGAGCCGCGCTGGCAGGCTGTAGCGCCGGCTGTCCTCCCGGTACGCCTCTACGCGCAGGGCTTTGTAGAGTCCCAGCATGATCAGGATCATCACGAACCCGAACGGCAGGCCCATGATGACGGTGGCGTTCTGGAGCGCCACTATCCCGCCGACCAGGAGCATCGCCACGGTCAGCAGGCCGGTGGTGACGGCCCAGAATATGCGGACCGGGTTGGAGGCGTCGTCGCGGGGCGTCTTGCGGTACGAGGTGAGGTTGCCCATCACCAGGGCGCCGGAGTCGGCGGAGGTTATGTAGAACAGCAGCCCGCAGAAGGTGGCTACGAACGCCACGACCGGGAACAGGGGAAACTGCTGGAGCAGGGTGTAGAAACCCTGTTCGGGTTGGTTCATGGCGGCCTGGCCGAACGCCTCGTTTCCGTTCCGGACTTCCCGGAGCGCGCTGTTGCCGAAGATCGAAACCCACATCGCGACGTACAAGAACGGGATCGTCATCGTCCCGGCCACGAACTGCCGGATGGTGCGCCCGCGCGAGATCCGGGCCAGGAACAACCCCACGAAGGAGGCCCAGGCTATCCACCAGGCCCAGAAAAAGAGCGTCCAGAAGCTGAGCCACTCCGTCGGCCGGTCGAAGGCGAAGGTCTGCATCGTGAGGCTGGCGAAGCTGCTCACGTAGTCCCCGATGTTGAGCACGAAGGCGTTGAGCAGGAAGATGGTCGGGCCGGTAACCAGGATGAAACCGGCCAGCCCGACCGTAAGCCACACGTTGAGCTCCGATAGCCGCCGGATGCCCTTCTCGACGCCGGTGACCGCCGAGATCGTCGCGATAACGACGGCGAACACGATGAGCCCGATCTGGGCGGTCAAACCCTCGGGGATGCCGAAGAGGAGCCTCAGCCCGAAGTTCAGGAACACCACCCCGATCCCGAGCGAGGTTGCGATACCGAAGATCGTGCCCAGCACGGCGGCGAGGTCTACCCCGTGGCCCAGGGGGCCGTAGATGCGGTTGCCGAAGATGGGGTAGAGCGCCGACCGGATACTGAGCGGGAGGTTCATCCGGTACGCGAAGTACGCCAGAGAGATCCCCATGATCGCGTACATCGCCCAGCCGGTGATGCCGTAGTGAAAGAGCGTCCAGACGGTCGCCTCCCGGGCAGCATTCAACGTCTCGCCCTGGCCGGTGGGCGGGGCGAGGTATTGCGTTACGGGCTCGGCGACCGCGAAGAACATCACGTCGGTGCCGATGCCGGCGGCGAAGAGCATCGCGGCCCACGAGAAAGTGCTGAACTCCGGCTCGGAATGCTCCGGTCCCAGCTTAATCTTCCCGTACCGGGAAAGCGCGAGAAACAAAATGAAGACCAGGAAGACCGTTGCGATCAGGATGTAGAACCAGCCGAACCACTCCGCGATCCAGCCGACCAACACCCCGAGGACGCTCGCAGCCCCCTCCGGACTGATTATGGCCCACAACGCGATCGCCAGGATCGCAACCGACGAACCGTAGAAAACTACCGGGTTGATCCGGGTGCGAGCCTCCATGTGCTGCTCAGGCTGCTCCTCCTCGACCGACCTTAAATCGCTCATGAAAATGCTCCATTCCCGATTAAGTTGCGCGGGCCGCCCGGCGGCCACACTGGGCTGTTATCAAGGTTCTGGTAGTAAAGCACACATGCTTTCGAGGTTCATCTTTAATCCCAAGACGCTTCCGGTACGACCCAACCTTGTCCTACCTCTCCTCCCAGCCCCCGTGAACCAAATTACTATTTAAATTTGACTAGTTAAAATAATCGTGTTAGGTTATTGGCGACGAGAGAAGTTGATGCGGCTGGGCCGCATCCTACGGACGGAGGTGGAGATGTCCCGAGCACCCGCGCACCTGGTGCCCGAAGCCTGTTGGCGGATGGGCCTGCGGTTTGCGCTGTACGGCTTGCCGAACGGCTTGCCGAATGGCTTGGCAGGAAAGGTTGGCAGGAAGAAGGATCTAAGGAGGCATTCATGACCCTGCAGGCAGAGCGGACCCGGAGGACTGGAGGATCCCCGCGCCCGAGGCGGCGGGTCCGGGGCGTATTCGTGGCCCTCGTGGTTATCGTAGCCGCTGTCCTGGCGGCGGTAGCCATTTTCGTTGCGGTTTCGGCGCGCGCCACGGAGGCCCAGATCCGGGCCGAGCGGGACCGGGTCGTGGAGTTGGCGTTCGATGCTGCGCCCGTCACCTACGACGCCGGTGCGGTCGCGGAGCTGCCCGAGCCCGTACAGCGGTGGGTGGAGTTCACCTTCCCCGAACCGCCGCCGGAGATAACCTGGATGCGGGTGTCGATGGAGGGCGAGTTCCGCCGCCCGCAGACCGAGACGTTCGGAGAAACGACTGCCCAGCAGGTCTCCGCGGCCACGACGCCCGCGTTCGTCTTCTCGGCCACGACGCCGGTAGGTCTGGGCATCTGGGCCCGCGCATACGACGCGTACGGGGCTGGCGAGATGGACATGAAGGCCAAAATCGCGTCGGCGATCACCGTCGTTGACGAGCAGGAGACGCCCGAGCTCAACCGGACCTCACTGCGGCGCTGGTTGCTGGAAGCCCCACTCTACCCGACGGCCCTGCTGCCCGGGGGGCACGTTCGCTGGGAGCCGGTGGACGAGGATCGCGCGCGGGCCGTGGTCTCCTCGGACGGCCTCGAAACATCCCTGGTCGCCACGTTTCGTCCCGACGGCAGCCTCGAGCGGTTCGATGCCGAGGAAGACGGTGACCTCAGCACCCCGTATCACGGGTCTGGCGAGCACGTGTTGCGCGAGGACTACCGGCCCGTGGATGGAGTCATGATCCCGCACCGCTTCTCCATCGCCCGCGCCGCCGACGGCCGGATCTACCCGTTCTGGAGGGGACAGGTTACGGCGGTCGAGTTCCACACCGGACGCTAACCAAAGGACCGAAGGGAACACCTGATGACGACTACCCACTACATCCTGCGCGAGACCACCATCGGCACCGCCGTCACGGTCGCGGTGAGCGTGGCCGTGGCCATCCTGACCTTTGGCGGCGAGGCGCGCGTGGCGCTGCGCGGTGGGCCCGGCACGCTGGAGTTCGACGCCTTGCCGCAGACCTTCTTCGTCGTGCTCATGGCCATCGCCGGGCCGCTGGGAATCGCGGCCCGGCGACGGCTCGCCCGCCCCACGACGGTCCGGCCGGCCGTTTGGATCGCGGTACCGCTCCTCGCGCTCGCAACCGCGGTACTGAGCTACGGCGTACACGGGGTCCTGCTCCCCGGTGACCCGGGTGTTACCTGGCCGGCTACCGCGGTGTACGTGTTCAAGGCCGTTTACGCGGCGGTCGTGGCCATTCCCGTTTCGGCGCTCGTGCTGGCCTGGGCGCTCGAAGGGCGGACCGGACGGGCAGCGCGGTGACACACCGGGTAGGGGCCAGCCAGGAAGATCTCGTATGGAAGGTATGGTGACGCTGTGAATACACAGAGCCCAAAGAGCAGGACCCACGCCAGACCGACGCCCGCTGCGGTGCTGCGCGACCTAGGTCGCCGGTCCTTCTGCACGCTGGCAACCGTCTCGCCGGCCGGCCGGCCGCACATCGCCGGTGTGATCTACGAGCTGGTAGATCGGGAGCTGTTCGTCAGCACCCGGCGGACCAGCCGGAAGGCGCGCAACATCGCCGCCGACCCGCACGTCGGGGTATGCGTGCCGGTGCGCCGGTTACCGGCCGGCCCGCCGGCGTCGGTGCATTTCCAGTCGACCGCAACGATCCTCGCGCCGGAGGACCCCGCGTTGCTCGCGCTCCTGGAGGCCGGACGCCTCAAGTCGATCACCGGCCACGGCGAACTCGAGCTCGCCGATGGGTGCTTCCTGCTCATTCCCCTGCCCGCGCGGTTGCTCACCTACGGTCTCGGGGTTTCGCTGCGACGCCTGATCTCCGACCCTCTGAATGCCGCCGGTCACGTAACGCTGGAGTAGCCGGCGAAACGGCTCGACCCGTTGCCGCGTTCGCTGGACGCGGATCTCCGAATACTCGAGGCTTTGGCTATACTCTCGCTACAAGAAAGGAACGTGAACATATGTTGGATTTCGCAATACGCTTTCTCTGCACGATCTGGGTCGGGGTGATGGCCGGGTTCTTTTTCGCCTTCACCGCGGTGGTAATGCCGGGCCTGGACGCTACCCGGCCGCTCGAAGCCATGAGCGCGATGCAGGGTATCAACGAGGCGGTTCGCAACCCTCTGTTCGGTATCGGGTTCTTCGGGGCGATGGTGTTGTGTGTGGCCGTGATCCTCGTGTCGCTCGTCAGGCCCGGCGGCTTTTCCTCCTGGGCCGCACTGGCCGGGGCCGTCATCTTCATAATCGGGGTGTTCGGCGTCACGGTCGGGTTCAACGTCCCGCTCAACACTTCGCTGGCGGCGCTGGATTCGACCGTCCCGGAGAACGCGTCGGCCATGACGGACTACATGGAAGACTGGACTCTCTGGAACGACGTCCGGACCTTTTTCAACGTGTTGGCCTTCGGGCTGTTAGCATCAAGCATCGCCTTCGGTAGGGCGGGCGGCTCGACCCGCCGCCGGCCGTCGGTGCAGTGAACCGTTGGACGCCGGGTCAGGAGTGATGGCGTGAACGTTGCCCAACTGGTCGTCCTGGGGGCGCTCGAACAGCTCGGGCGCGCCGGAGGATACGACATCGTGCAGGAGCTCGACCGGAAGATGGTCCACAAGTGGTTGGACCTGAAGCCGGGCTCCATCTACCACGCCCTGAGGCAGTTGGAGAAAGAAAACGCCATCGAGCCGGTGGAGCAAACCCGGGAAGGACGCTACCCGACAAAGACGCTCTTCGAGATCACCGCCGAGGGCCGGGAGCGTTTCGACCGGCTGCAAGAAGAAGCGTTCCTGGGCGTATTCCCCCATTTCTACGGGTTCAAGATCGCGTTGAAGTTCAACACCCGCCGGTCGGCGGCGGAGATCGAACGTCTGGCAAACAGGGCCGTCGAAGCGATAGACGCGCATCTGGGGGCCATGGATGCGTATCTGGAAACCCTCGACCCGGAAAGCCCCCGTCGTGAAGAAGACGCCTTTTTCATCGAACACGACCGAAGACTGTACGAGGTGGAGCGGGCCTGGATCCTGGAAGCCGCCCAAAGGTCGAAGCTGCTGGAAAACGAGCAGGCCGGAGACCGCGAAATACCCGCCAAAGCCTGACCCCGCACCACCCGACGCCGCAGCGGCAACCGGAACCCGAAGTGAGGTACGAGGTTAGAATAAGGGCTTGGCATATCCTTACGACGGCATAGATCTCCGGCAGCACCCCGAGGCGTACCGGATCGGGCGCGGGGAGCAGGGTGTATTTCACGCTGAACCATACAAGAGCGAGCTCTTACCCCTTTGGGGTTTCAAGAACGAGTCGGTGGCGCGAAAATCTTCGGCGGAGATCTGGAAAAAGTTCGAGGAGTATCGTCTCGCGGAGGACTTCGTCGGGATGGACGTGGCGCGGAAATACCTCCAGATGGGCTATACCCGCTCGCGGCGCTACGCCAAATACAAAGCCGGTAAAAAGAGCCAGCCGCTGGAGAGGGAGGACCCCGAAAAAGCCCGCTCGGCGGAGATCTTCTACCAAAAGTGGCGGGCCGCGGCGGAAGACGAAGAATACCTGCGGCTCAAGGAAGAGCATCGGCGGCGCAACCCTTAGGGTGCTCGCGCGTACCAAGTAGGCAGAAGATTCCCCGCAGAGAGGAGAGAACACTATGAAGAGTCCCGGCATAGCGGCAGTTTTGAGCTTCTTGATCCAGGGTCTAGGCCAGATATACAACGGCCAGATTCTCAAGGGGCTGTTCCTGGTGGTGCTCCAGGTTATCAACGTGGCGTTGATGAACGTCCTGATCGGCTTCATAACCTACCCCATCGTGCTGATCTACGCGGTATATGACGCCTACCGGGTTGCCGAGCGCACGAACGCCCGCCACCGCCCGCCGGCGTAGTACTATCTCTAACTATGGACCAACAGGGTTTGCTAACGCTCGAAAGCGCCGCAACCGCCATAAACGAAGCCGCGGCCGCCGTAGCCCAGGAGGTAGAGCGTGACCGCATGGGCGAAACTTCTCTGGCCCGGCTTTCAACGGTCGAGGCCGAGCTAATCCGCAGCCGGCTGGCGCTGGAGAAGATTATCCAGGAAGAAAGCGGTTAGGGACCCCCGAACCACCGGCGCTTGCGGGCCAACAGGTACAGTAGCGTCGAGGCGATCAAGAACGCCGCGGGTGGTACCGACCCGGCCAGCAAGAGGCGATTTCGAACCATGTTCTTGAAAGTCTTTGCGTCGTTGAGCCGGGGAAAAGGTTTGTTCTCCGGCGCCTCCACGTTCAAGAACTCGCAAAGGGGTTCCCAGCCTTCGCCCACCTCGTAGACCAGCAACCTGTCTTCCGGAACGCTCCGCTTTACCGCTTCGTTGTGGAGGTTGAAGACCGAAACTGCGTGTTGGCGGTCCTCGAAGCGGCCGTCGAAGGTGCCGTTCCATATGACGTTGTCCGCCATGCGGGTGATACGCCCGAAGGGGCGGATGAGTAAACCGACCAGGAAGAAGTTGGCGGCCACGATCCGGGAGGCGGAGATCAGCCGGGGCATCAGGTAGATGGTGTCCCGGGCGCTCTCGTACCAGCGGTCGGGATCCCGGACGCTGAGCACCACTTTCGCTCCGGGGTACGCTTCCATCAGCTCCTTGTAGAAAGTGCACCCGGGCCAGTCCACGATAGACCCGTAGTCCTCCAGCAGTCCCTTCAGGTCCACCGGCTCTCCGCGGGCTGCCGCGTCCCAGACCTCGGCGTGTTTGGGGTTCTCGTCGACCTCGAACATGTGGTAGCACGGGCCGAAGCCGAGCTCTTCGAGGGCTACCTTGAGCGACATCGTGCCGGTGCGTCCGAAGCCGGCCCCGATCACCTTCAGGTCCACCCGCTGCTCCCCGGAAGTTGAGACTCTAGTTGATGCACTTGCCGGTGCCAACCGGATTGGTTCGCTGGGCGGCGAGTTCCAGACTTTGCTGGGTGAGCTGGGCGGGAACGCCGTAGCCGGAGTTGCTGGAATCGGACCGGCTGGCGAAGATGGTGGAAACTACCCGACCGTCGCCGTTGATCGCGGGGCCGCCGGAGTTGCCGGGCCTGACGTAGACCCGGAAGCTGGTCACGGTCCGTTCCACCGGGCCGTTGTTATACGCGTCGGTGGAGATCACGCGCCGCGTTTCGCCCGTGCGGCCCGCCCGGACGTTGAGCGGGCCGTTTTCCGGAAAGCCGAGGACGGCGACCGGTTCACCAGGTTCCGGGGTGGCGGGCGCCAGCGGGGATACGCCCAACCCTTCAACCCGGAGTATGGCGATATCGTTCTTCGGGTCGAAAAAGAACACCTCCGCAGGCTTTGCGAGACCCGTTCCGCCCGGCTGGACGCGGGTCGCGGTTTCGCCCGCGACGACGTGGGCGTTGGTGACGATCAGGTCCGGCGCGGCTACCCAGCCGGAGCCCTCGACGCCGTAGCCGCAGGCTATGCCGGTAACCCGCACGGTCTTCGAGCCCGCCGCTACCACCTCGGGATCCTGGACTATATCCTCGTCCGGATCCTCGACGTTCGCCCGGGGGGCCCGAATCTGCGGCAGGGGATCCAGCCTGGACACGGCCTCCGTAAAGAACTGGGAAGGCATCCTCTCGTTTAACGTTCGTAGTATCTGGGATCTGTCCATGGATGGGTGAAGCCCGACAAACGTCGGAGTCTGGAGCACGAATAGCCCGACCACCCACACCAGCGTCAGGGAGAGCGCCAGGCCCAGAGCCGCGCCGCCCAGGCTGTCTAATGTAGTAGAGGCCGAGCCTCGCAGCCGAGATCTTATGGAGCGGCCGACGGCCCGGGCCAGGACGTCGCCCAGGACCGCGAAGGCCAGGATGCTTACCAGCGTTACCCCCGCCCGGAATACCAGGCTCTCGTTTTCCGGGACCAGCAGCGGTGCCAGCCGGGAGCCCACGGAAACTCCCACGACCACTCCGGCGAGCGAGAAAACCCCGGCGAGGAAGCCCGTCCGGGCGCCGCGGGCCACCACGAGCACCACGAAGAGCACGATAAAAATATCCAGAACGCTCACTCGCCTGATTCTACCCCCGCAACAGGCTTTTTACCTGCTATCCGCTGCCACACGGCTTATCGTCGGTATAATCTCGAAAGATGAAAGCCCGAGAGTTCTTACCCGAGGTACAGAGTTTTCTGGAAGAGCGGCGCGAACCGTCCTATCGTCTGGGGCAGGCTTACCACGCGCTTACGGTTTCGCTCGTCCGGGACTGGGAAGAGGCCACCTCCCTGCCGAAGGGCCTGCGGGCCGAACTAGCGGCGGAGGTCCCGGCGGCGACGCTGACCCTGGAGCGCACGTTCGAGGCCACCGACGGGACCCGCAAGTACCTGTTCTACACCCACGACGGCCACGCCATAGAGACCGTCATGATCCCCGAGGGCGGGCGGAGAACCGTCTGCATCTCGACCCAGATCGGCTGCCCGATGGCCTGCACATTTTGCGCAACCGGACTGTTGGGTATCAAGCGCAACCTCAAGGCCCGCGAGATAGCGGAGCAGGTCTTCGTCGCCGCCCGGGACGTGGCGCCGGAACGCGTCTCCAACGTCGTGGTCATGGGGATGGGAGAGCCGTTCCTCAACTACAACGCCACGATCCTGGCGCTCAAAGTCCTGAACGATCCGGACGGGTTCGGGCTCGCCGCGAGGCACATCGCGGCCTCCACGAGCGGGCTGGTGGACAAGATCCGGCGCTACGCCGACGAAGCGGAGCAGTTTCACCTGGCGATATCGCTCCACACGCCTTTCGAGGAGCAGCGCAAAGAGATCATGCCGGTAGCCTCCCGGCACGGGATCCCGGAGCTGATGTCCGCCGCCCGCTACTACGTCGAGAAGACCCGCCGGAAGCTGTTTTTCGAGTACACCCTGCTCGCCGGGGTCAACGACACCGACGAGCACGTCGAAGCCCTGGCGGAAGTCCTGGACGACCCGCTCTACCACCTGAACCTCCTCCGCTTCAACTGGACGGACACCGGATACGCGGCGACCTCGAAAAAGCGGGCCAGGGAGTTTCTCGGTTACGCGAAAGACCTCGGCCTCTCCGCGACGCTCCGTCCCAGCCGGGGTCAGGACATAGACGCCGCCTGCGGCCAGCTCGCCGCCAAAGACCTACGCGGGCGACCCGTGATCCAACTCTCCTAGAAGCTGGTGAAAGGCGAACCTTCAGAGAGGCTAGACCCGCGGGCCAAGACCCTGTGGCGGGTATCGAGCGCCCTCTGGAACCTACCGCTGTTTCTGGTGGCCGGGGCCGTGGGTTGGTTTGTGGTGTGGAGGCTCGATCTCGCGGTCTTTATCGGCGTGGTGCCGCTGCTGGTGGTGTTGGCGATCTTCGGGCTGAGCGTCGGCGTGTTGCCGCCGCTCCGGTGGCGGCGCTGGCGGTACGAGATCCGGGAAGAAGAGGTGGATCTCCAGCGGGGCATCGTTTGGGTAAGCCGGACCCTCGTGCCGCTCGCCCGCATCCAGCACGTGGACACCCAGCACGGGCCGTTGCAGCGCTGGTTCGGGCTTTCCACGGTGATCTTCTACACGGCCGCCGGCTCCAATCACATCCCGGAGCTCGCCGCCCCCGTAGCCGCCGAGGTGCGGGACCGGATCTCCGAGCTTACCAGGGAGCAAGATGAACTCTGAGATGCGCCGGCTCCACCCGGCGGCGATGCTGATCGGCGCGGTGAAAACCGTGCGGCGTTGGATCGGCTTTCTGGCCGCCGGAGGCGCCGCGGCCGTCTTCGGCGGCGGTATGCGGCTGTCGGTCTACCTCGTCCTCGGCATCATAGTCGTGGTCGTCGGGTCGGCTGTGTGGGGCTTTCTCTCCTGGCGGGCGACCCGGTACTGGACCTCCGATCGGGCGTTCCACCTTCGGCAGGGCGTGCTCCAGAAAAACGAGCGGACGATACCGCTGGAACACGTCCAATCCGTGGACACGGTGCAGGGGATAATCCAGCGCATCTTCCAGGTAGTCGAGGTCCGGATAGAGACCGCCGGTGGCGGAACGAGCGAATCCGACGCCTCGCTCTCCGCCCTGGACCGGGCTGCCGCCGACCGGCTGCGGGGAGAACTCGAAGGCGCCCGGCCGGAGGTTTCTGAAGCCGAGGAAGAGGTTGGTCCTACCGTACTCCGGCAGCTGAGTACGAAAGACCTGCTGATCGCGGGGGCGACCAGCGGCCAGATCGGGGTCGCCCTCTCGATCGTCGCCATCGGCTCCCAGTTCTTGGACAACTTCGTCTCCGGGCGGATTTTCGAGCGGGTCTACGAGGTCGTGGCGCCGGGTTCGGTCCTGGCCCTGGCACTCATAGCCCTCGCCGTCGGGCTGTTTGCCTGGTTTTTGGCTATCGCCGGAACGGTCCTGGCCTACGCGGGTTTCACGCTCTCTCGCGACGGAGACTTCCTCTACATCAAGCGCGGCCTGCTCGAGAAACGCGAGGCGACGATTCCGCTGGCCCGCATCCAGGCCGTCCGCGTCATAGAAGGCGTACTCCGCCAACCTTTCGGCCTCGCCCTGATCCGGGTCGAGAGTGCCGGCTACGGGGCGGGCACGGAGGACGTCGCCGTCTCCACCACCATCTTCCCTTTACTGCCCCGCAAGGAAGCCGTGAAGTTCCTGGAAGAAGCAGCCCCGGAGTTCGCCGTGGAGCCGGCGTTGCGTCCGCTGCCGCGGCGCTCCCTGAGACGGTACGTGTTTCGGTCTACGGTCCTCGTCCTGCTGCTGGCGATAGTGGCGGGGGTGCAGCTCGCGTTCGTCCTGGACTCTTTCCTCGCGGGCTTCGCGTTTCTGCCCCTGATCCTACCGGCAGCGCTGTACGGCTGGCTCCGTTACCGGGACGCCGGGTGGGAGGTGGTCGAGGATCGCCTGGTGGCGCGGGTCCGGACCCTGGGCCGCACCACCTCTATCGCCCCCCGGCGGCGGCTCCAGTCGCGGAGCGTGATCCGGAGCCCGTTCCAACGTCGGGTGCGGCTGGCGACGTTCCGGGTGCGGGTGGCGTCCAGCGGGGGAGGGACCGAGATCAACGTCGTCGACCTGGAAGCAACCTCAGCCTTCGGCCTCCTCCGGCAGCTAGGTCCCCGGCGCTAGAGCAGGCTCCGGCGCCCAGTCCCGCGTAACGTAGAGCCAGAACGCGAGCCCCGCATAAGGCCCGTAGCCCAGGAAGCGGCCGATGATCTCCGCGTCCGGGACAGCCTCTTTGCCGGCGAGGCGGGCGTACTTCGGCCGGGTCCAGGAGTCGAGGATGAGCCGCGAGTAGCGTCCCAGCATCATCATGACGTGGGCCGCGGCGTACGGGCCGACCCCCGGCAGCTCTAACAGCCTTCTCTCCAACTCTCCGTCGGGCAGCTCCTCCGGGCTCGCCCTTCCGAGGACTTCGAGGTCCAGCGCACCACCGGCGACGGACCGCGATAGCGACACCAGATAGCGTGCCCGGTAGCCGGCCCGTACCGTATCCCGGTAAAATTCTTCCCCCGCTCCAGCCATCGCCTGCGGGGTGGGGAAGGCGCGGCCCCGCGGCCCCGACGCGGGAGCGCCCGGTGCAGGCTCTCCCAGGTGCTCCACCAACGCCCCGACCATGCGCTCCGTGGCGGACCAGGAGCAGTTGGTGGTGCAAATGGTCTTTACTACCTCTTCGAACACCGTGGGGCTCCGGACCAGGCGTCCGGCGCCGCGGGCCGCCCAGGACAGCTCGGGGTCTCCGGAAGCCAGCGCGTAGAACCCCGAGAGGTCTTCCTCCAACCGGAGTACGTGGCGTACCGCGGCCGACAGGTTCTCGGCCTCGTTGCTCCGTCCCGGCGGCCCGGCAACGGTTGCGAGACCGGTTCCTGGGGGGCCGGCCTCTATCCGGACCGTTCGCGGCCCGGAGCCGGCTACGGGAAGCGTGATCTCGAAAGCCCGTGACCCCTCGTCGTAGAACATCGGGGGCAGCGAGGCGACGCCGTGCGACCGGAAGGTGCGCCACAGGTCGATCCGCTCTCCTCCCGGACCGGCCAGCGGAAATCCGAAGCTCCACCGGTTGTTTTGGGAGAGGTTCCGCCTCATTCCCCGACATAGGCCAGGTCCGAGGGCTCGACCGCGCCCTGCTCGGCGACCCGGACGGTGCTCTTGCCCTCTTCGTCCTCCTCTAGCATCCAGACTTCGTCCACCAGGGCGGACTCCTGCACCTCGCCGACGTGGGAGATAATGAAGATCTGGCCGAAAGACCGTTTGAGACGCTCCAGCGCCAGCAGAACGTTGGTGCGCCGCTCGGCGTCCAGGCTGCCGAAAACCTCGTCCAGGACGAGAAAACCCAGGGTTTCGCTACCGCGGGCCGCGATGATCTTGGAGAGCGCCACCCGGGCGGAGAGGCTCGCCACGTCGGCCTCGCCGCCGGAAAACCGCTCTATGGCGTATGAATCGTCGAAGCGGTCGAGTAGCTTAACCCTGTAGTTGTCGTCGAACTCCATGCTTTCGTAGCGGCCGTCGGTGAGGTCCCGGACGAGGTTTGAGGCTTCGGTTTCGAGCATCGGCCTTACCCGGGCCGTGAGGCTCCGGAAGAACTCGGTGAAGAGGCCGTCCATCTCGTCCATCCGGGCCGCGCCGGAGGCTTTCCGGTTGGCGAGTTTCCGGTCGTCTTCGAGCCGCGCCAGCTCGGCGGCGGCGCGCTGCACCTCGTAGTCGGCGTCCTTCCAGCCGCCCCCGAGGTGCTCCCGGGCGTCCCGCAACCCGGAAGCGCGCTTCTCGGCGGCCGCGACCTTTTCGGCGGCGGCTTCGTACTCTTTTTCGTCAAAGTTCAGGGTGGTGAGGTTGGATCCCACCTCACCGGCTTTCTTTGCGGCGTTTTCCCCGAGTTCCCGGGCTGCCGCCAGCCCCCGCTCCACCTCGGGACGGCGCGCCAGCCGGCGCTCCAGCTCCTCGAGCCGGCCCCGGGAGCGGTCCAGGCGGGCTTTCTCCTCCTGCTTTTCCCGGTGGTCTTCCGCGTCGTAGGTAACGGCTTCGAGGTTCTCCAGCTCCTCCGCCAGCTCCCGGGACCGGCTCGTTAGCTTCCCGTGCTCGGTCGAGAGGCTCTCCACTTTCGGTAGCGTGTCGCGCAGGCGTCGCAGGTGCTCGCACCGGACGCTGACGGCTTCCACATCCTTTTCCGAAGGCTCGGGCTTTCCTTCCAGGCGGGTTTCTAGCTCGCTTTGGCGGTCACGGGTCTTCTCCAGGGCTTCGAGCCTGTCGGCGGCCCGGTTTCGGGCCGTTGCGAGCGACTCCCGGAGCCCGCGCCACGCGGCGAGCTTTTCGTAGACTTTTTGGAGCTTCTCGGCGGCCTCGTCGGCCGCGACGATGAACTTCTCAGCTTCCCCGGTCTCGCGGGCGGCCCGGCGGCGGAGGGCGGCTGCCTGGCGGCGGAGGGTGTCCGTGATCTCCTCCTGCTCCCCGGCGTCGAATCCCCGGTGGCAGGTGGGACAATGCTCTTCGGCGCCGCTCTCGATGGCTTCCCGGGCCTTGTCGATGTTCCTGGCTTCTCCTTCGGCGGCGGTGGCCCGGCCCCGGTGGTTGGAAGCGAGCTCCCGGAGTTTCTCCTCTTCATCCCGCAGGGCGCGTTCTCGCGCTTCGAGATCCTCGCCGCCGGAGATATCTTCCAGCTCGGCGGTGAGTTTTTCTGCCTTTTCTTTCGCCTCCTGGTGTAGGGCCCGGGCTTCCCGGGTCTCTTCTATGGCCTGCCGCAAACCTTCGTGCTCGGCCGCCAGTTCCTTTAGTCTGCTGAGCTCCCCTTCGGCTTCACCCAGCTCACCACCGGCTTGTTTCAAGACGGTGACGGCTTCTTCCGGCAGTTCCGGTCCGTCCAGCTCGAAGAGGTCGTTCCAGCCGGAAAGCGGTTCGGGGTCTTCTTCGTCTTGATCTTCGAGGAAGTCCCAGACCTCGGACTCGATCCCGGCGATCCGGCGCTGGCTCTCCAGTCGCTCTCTGCGGTACTGATCCCGGCGCTCTACCTTCCGCCGGTCCTCCTCCAGCCGCTCTAGCTCCCGCTCGAGCTCCGGCAGCCGCTCGGTCTCCGGCTTGAGGCGCTTCAGCTCCTCCTCGGCGTCCGCCAGCTCGGCGAGGTCTTTCTCCGCCTCCGCGGCCCGGTCCGCGGCCCGCCGCTGCTCGCCCTCGGCCTCCTTTAGCTCGCCGGAGAGCCGCGTGTGCTCCCGGTAGGCGGCGTCCAGGACCTTGCGGCCCTCCCGGGCGGCTTCGAGCTCCGCCGCGGCGGCCTCGTGCTGCTCTGAGACTTTCTCCAGCTCGCCCTCGATCCGCTGCAACTCCTGGCGGTGCTCCCCGAGACGGGTCTGGAGCGATTCAAGGTCGGCCTCGGCGAGCCGGCCCTCGATCAGGCGCGCCTCGGAGCGGAGGTCGTTCCGGTCTTCGCGCAGTAGCTTCTGGGCGTCCTCGACGCTGTTGATGCCGAGCATCCGGGAGATGCGCCGCACCCGGCTTATGCCGTCGTCGTGGGCGAAGAACTTTAGCTCCTTCTGCTTGGCGAAGAACGTCGCCTCGAACGCCGTTCGGTCCATCCCGAGCAGGTTTTCCTCGACCCAGCGGGTAACGTCTGAAGCCCCCTCTACTATGGTCTTGCCCGTGCCGTCCCGGGCTTCGGCGCCCGTCGAGCCGCTCTTTAGTTGCCGCCGGACGGTGTAGGACGCGCCCCCGAGAGCCAGGGTCACTTCCACGACGGTCGGGTCTTTCGTCGAGCCGCCGCTCCAGGGGATCAACTCGTTGGAGAAGCGCGGCCCGCCGCCCCGGCTTCCGAAAAAGGCCCACAAAATACTCTCGAACAGCGTGGACTTGCCGGTCCCGTTGCTCCCGACGACCCCGATGGCCCCCTCCGGCGGGTGGAGCTCCACCGGGTCCCGGAGCTGCTTGTAGTTCTCTATGTAGAGGCGCTCCAGGATCACCGGGCCGACTCCCCGGACGACGCCCGCGTCAGATACCCGCGCCCCTTCTCCAGGAACTCTTCCGCGAACTTCTCCTCCAGCTCCCCGCGCTCCCGGCGGGCCTTGACGAACGCGGCGAACTCTTCGCCCAGCGGCCCGAATACCGCCGTCGCCGGCCCGTCGGGGCCGTTTACGTCGTCGGGACGCTCTTCGGCGTGGACCTCCAGACTGAAGTTCAAACACCGCCGCTGCAGGTCCCGCAGTAGCTCCCGATCCACGCCGCTCGCCACCCCGCGCCGCACGTCGTAGACCCGGAGGCGGGCGACCGCCTCGTCCAGGTCTTCGTCTGAGGTACGCTCCCGGATGGCCTCCGTAAGTTCCGCGGCATCCAGGCCCCGGGCGGAGATCTTGGGCAGGTCCACCATCTTCCGGGCTTCGATCTCCACGTGCTCTACCGACAGGCTACCGTCCCCGATCTCCACGACGGCGAACCCCGGCTCCGAGTCCACCTCCCCGAACCCGAACCGCTCCGTAGCCCCGGCGTAGTAGGCGTTTGTCTTGTGCTGGTGATGCTCGTGGTAGTGGCCCAGGGCGATGTAGTCGAAGGCGCCTTCCAGCATCCCGGAATGCAGGTTCGCCTCGCCCATCTCGTGCGACCTGGCCTCCAGGCCCGGCACCATCCCGTGCGTCACCATCACGTTGATGTCCGCCCCGCGCTCGGGCGTCACCGCCCCGGCCCCGTCGATGGCCCCGTGCGGCACGAGCGTAACCCCGACGGACACCCCATTTACCTCGACCGACTCGTATTCCAGCTCGAAGCTGTGTGCCGACCGGGCGTTCACCAGGTTCGCGTATTCCAGGGCGGCGGTCGTCGTCCGCAGGCGCGGCGTCTCGTGGTTCCCGGCGGCTACCAGGTAGGGGATGCCCTGCCGGGTGATGCGGAAAGTCTGTTTCAGGAAACCGATGATCACGTGCGTCGCGGGCCGCACGGAGTCGAACGCGTCGCCGGAGTGGATGACGAGATCCACCTCCTTCTCCAGGATGGCGTCCACCGCCCGTTCGTAAGCTTGCTGAACGTCCACCTCCCGCTGGTTGCGGTTCGACGTCGGGTGCAGCCTCGAGTACCGGGAGTAACCCAGATGCGTATCCGAGATGTGGGCTATACGAACTATGTCGTCGGCGCCTCCCCTGGATCTTTGACCAACGTTATTCTAGCTGGATCTCGCGCCAGTTCACGGATGAAAAATAGTCCGCCTTCCAACCCATCCAAGTAGCATATTTGTACTACAATTGGCGGGTACGCTGAACGGGAGAGATTCGATGATCAAGGAGATAACTTTGCGGCAGGCGGGAGGCTCCGTGACGGCCACCCTGCCGAAGGACATGATCGACCGGTTACACGTCGGTCCCGGTGACAAGATGTATGCCATCGAGACCGAGCGTGGGGTTCTGCTGACTCCCTACGACCCGGATTTCGAAGACGCCATGCAGGCGTTCGGGGAAGTGCGCCGGCAATACCGCAACACCCTGCGCCGGCTGGCCCGCTAGATAGGCGTGCGAGAGCCGCGCTGGCTGAACCGTTTGGTGGTGGACGTGATCCACGCGGAGCTATTGCAGGAACACGGTGGCCTTCCGGGCGTGCGCGAAGGTGGCGAAGACCTCATCGAATCGGCCCTCGCCCGGCCCCGAAACAGGTTCGCCTACGACCCGGAATGTGACCTCGCAGACCTCGCGGCCGCTTACCTCTTCGGCTTCGTCAAGAACCACGGCTACGCGGACGGCAACAAACGTGTGGGCTTCGCCGCCGCCGTGACTTTCCTGCTCCTCAACGGCCGGCGACTAACGGCACCAGAGGAAGCCGCCTACGACACCGTCATCGGCCTCGCCGAGGGCCGCAACCCGGAGCCCGAAGTCGCCGATTGGTTCCGGGAACACACGCAGCCTGCGGAATGAGATTCATTCCTCCCACACGGTCGCTTCGTTGGAGAACTCCGATCTCTGGGGTTCGATCACGCAGAACCGCTGTCCGGTGGGCGCCTCCATGACCCACCAGCTCTTCACCCGCTCCAGCCGCCTCGCGCCCAGCTTCTCCAGCCGGCGCACCTCCGCCTCGATATCGTCGGTCTCGATGTCGAGGTGGACCCGGCTCGGGTGATCCACCCTCTGAACCTCGACCTGCAACTCGTTCGGCCCGGTTTCGAGCTCTACGTAGAGATCGTCGTCCGTCTCCCGGGTAGAGTATCCGAGTGCCCGGCCCCAGAACTCCGCAGCCCTGTCCAGATCGTCCGTCCGGCAGTCGATAATGATTGCTCCCAGCCTGCTCCGGTGCATTGTTCGACTCCTTCTTTGCGGTATCTGCATTTTCCAGACGTCTACTTCTTTTTTCTCTTCATCGTATTCCCAAATCTGAACGCCGTTCGGAATTAGATGTGCATAGGTGCGACTATAATATTCGACAAGGGTTTCTTTCTTTTTGGGATTGTAGTGTCGCAGTACGAAAAGAATTTTCTGGAAGTCTCTGGGCGCCAACTGAAAGTAATACATAGCTTCGTTCCAGACGGTCATTTTTGCACTCGGTACATAGTTGCTTTTCGTCCACCTGTGAGATTTGCACTCTACAATTACCCGTAAACACTCCGATCCCAGATCGAAGCGACGATTTTTCTTTTCTTCGCCAACTCCTATCGGCAGCTTGAAATTCTTCTCCAGTTTCAAACCTTGACTTGCAAAGATTTCTCGGGCTGTACTCTCGAAGTCACTGCCTACATGTGCATTGGAAATCGAGTCGACACGTTGGAAGTTATTCATTTCTAGATCTCGCTGCTTCTGCCGCAGCGTGTCCGGCGAGGCCCGTGACGAAGGCCTTCAAGCCGGTCATCTCGGATAGCTCTGAGTAGCTCCCGTCTTCTACGGAAGTGCGCGGAGACAGAAGCACAGTAGCCGACGTGTATAGTTGCTCCTGGACGAGTTTCTGACAAAGGAGGTTGTACCGATCGGCGTAGGATGCTCCGCGGTACTCCTCGAATACCGGAAAGTGGGGAGAATTGGTCTGGACGGGAGAGCGGGATTCTTCGCAGTCTTCGACCAGTATTAGCCACCCCACCAACGGACGCGTTGTCTGTCCGAAAGCTCCCTCACGATAAGCCGTCCACAGGTCAACCGCAGTCCCGATAGCTTCTTCCGTGCGGTTGTTGAAGTTGTTGCCGAAGGACGGCCCCACCTGGCTCTTGAATTCCAGGGCCGCGACGAGCCTACCCTCGTTGATGACCAGCATGTCCCAAAGCTTTGTGGGGCGGAAGTATCCGGGCAGCGTGAGCACCCGGCGTTGCAGGCATATTTCGGCTTTGTCTAGACCGTTGAGCCTCACGACGTCTTTCGCCAGGGCGAGGAAACCGTCCATATTTTTACCGGCGGTTACGCTAGCGCGTTCGCCCTGGTCCGCTTTTCCGCTCTCGGCCTGCTTCTGTCGGGCGGCTTCGCGGTTGCCCCAGAACGCCTTTACGGCTCCACGGGCTTTGTTCTCGTAGTCCGCCAGGCTTATGCTCACCGGGGCTCCTGTTCGCCGTTGAGGCTCATTGCGGCTGCTTCTTCCGGGGTGAGCCGGTACAGGGCGGCTACAGCATCGTTGCACGCCTCGGTGTCCTCGGAGCTGGCGACGGTGAGAGTTTCGCGGACGTTTTGGGGGACGTCGGACCAACGGGGAAGCCGGATGCGGCGCAGGTACTGGGCCTGGAAGCGGAGGTAGCCGCCTCGCATCTGGGTGGAGTAGATGGAGACGAACAGCTTCGCGATGCCCGACCGGAGCACCGCTCGCAGGGCTTTCAGGTCCCATTCCGAGGAGATGATGTAGTACAGGTTGTGGTGCGGGTAGAGGTGGCCGTCCTCGAAGACGATATGGGGCTCGCCTTTGATGTCCGGGATCAGGAGCTTGGGCCGGGTCGCGAGGCCCGGGTGGATGCGGTCTATGGTCCGGTACCAGCCCTTCGGGTTTTTCTTCGCGCAGTTGCGGGCCCGGATCTTCTCCTCGTGCCGCTCCAGATACCGCGCGAGCTTCGGGTAGTTCGTGAGATCCACGAGCGAGCCATCGTCGCGGAACGGGTTGATCACGCCGAGCCCCCGCCACTCCACGCTCCCGCTCTCGATGTCCCGGGTCGTCGCCAACGGCAGCTTGCGGTCCGGCTCGACTTCCAGGCTGTCGTAAGGCCCGATGTACACCTGGTCCGCTCCCGTGGCGACCCCGATCCCGACCCTGCACCCCGCCTCTTCCAGCGTGGGGAACTCCGCCTCCAGCCGGCGCGCGATCTTCAACTGGTCGAAAGACCCCAGTATCCAGGGCTCGCGACCCTGAACAACACCCGAGATCTCCAGCACGCCTCTATCTTCGGGAACGCTATCCCCGCGCATGGCCCGTGCGAGTTCTGCGAGGGAATCGCTCTCTATCCGGGGTTGGCGGGCGACCCTGGTAGGTCCGGGCTTCTCGCGCCGGATCACGGTGATGGCCGGATACGCGATGACCTCGGAACGAAAGGCGGGCGTATCCACCATGTCCACGTAAGCCGCCAGGTGATAGTGGTTCGCCACCATAGCCCGCAGCGGTCCACCGTACCGGTTCTTCATCCAGCGGTCCGCGCAGATAAAGCCCAGGGTGCCGCCCGGCTCCAGATAGGCCAGGCACCGCTCGAAGAACGGGACGTACAGGTCCGCCCGGTCGTAGATGGTGCTGTATCGAGCCCGGTACTCGGCCATGAGGTCATCCGGTATAAGCTCCTGGCGCACGTAGGGCGGGTTCCCGACGGCGTGGGTGAACGACCACGGCAGCCCCACGAGCAGGAAGTCTCCCTTCACGATCCAGGCTCCGAGGATCTCGTTCGCGGTTTTTTCGCCGATTCCGTGCTCTCTGAGTAGATGCAGGAGCCGGGCGTGGGTACCTTCGATGCTGTCGCCGTGCACCTCGACGGCTCGGATCGCTTCGGAGAGGTCTCCGAACTGATCGGAGCTTTCCGGGACGTGAGACTCATATGCCGCCAGAAGCCTCTCCACGACGGGCAGTAGAAAGTCTCCATCCCCAAACGATGGCTCCAGGAGCCGGAGATGGTGCAGGGGACGGTCCACCGTGTACCCCGCCAGGTCCAGGATGAACTCGACCACTTCGCGCCGGGTGAAGATCGCGCCCCGCGCCCCGGTCTCACCCTGAGCGTAGCTGCTCACGGCGTTGGAGAAATCGAACATCGGTAAGGGCTCTTGCTGGGTCATCTTATTCTAAGTGTACAGATGAGTTAATGTCTAATCTTCGCTTGCTTCTGAGTCCTCTGCAGGTTCTATTGAGGCTTCACCCAGCATGCCTTCGTCAACAAAATGGTCTAAGCGCTCGAGCGGGGCAACACCATGTCTGATCAGCAGTCTTCTTACCTCCGTCGGCTCGTAGCCGAGTTCTCTAAGGAGACCAGCCTGCTCCGCGATATTAGCTGTCTTGAGCTTCTCATTCTCCAACTCTCGGCGTTCGTTCTCTAACCGCAGCCGCTCATCCTCGTGCTGTTCCCTGTAATCTCTGTCTTTGCGCCTTTCATGTCTATCGTTTAGATATTCTCGAAGTTGGCTCAGCGGATTTAATGAGCCAAGAAACTCCCAGAAGCCAGGAGACTGAATTACAACGGAGCTCAGACGTAGCCGATGTTCGGGGAGAAGAAAACCTTCCACATCTAAAAGAGGTCCGACTTGATTGAAAAACTCGTAGTATGGATACTCTGGGAAATAGCGATAACGACGACGTCCATCGTACCTCGTGACAAAATTTAGCGCGTAAAGGTTGCTGTAGGCAGCTTCGATGGACGTCAATAGCCGAGCAACCTCTTGAACGTCTCCTGCTCTGTTGGTGTAGATCCTCAGTCTACCGTATCTTGATAAAGGTTCGTTGTTCGATGCTTCGTCCATGTCAATCCCTCATCCGATCCAACCCCGCCAGTATCTCGGAGTTGTCGCGGCGGACCGTGGAGCGACGGTGGCCGCGCTTGAGGTTCCAGGCGAAGTTCTTGTAGGGGTCGGCGGGGGCGCTGCCGGCGCGGGCGGCGGACTGGACGGCGTCGAGGGCCTCGAAGATGCGGTCTTCGGGGACGCCTTCTATTTCCTCCCGGATGGCTGCTATGCTCGGCGGCTTGCTCATGAGGCCGCGCATGACGGAGAGAACGGAGGAGGCGGCGTCTATCCTGTCCTGGCGGAAGATGCGGCTGCCGACGGCGCCGGGTAGAACCGGGGGGAGGGGGAAGGTGCCGAAGACGGGGAAGGAGTAGTGGGCGTGGCGGCAGAGGAGGCGGCCTTTCTCTAGTTGCAGTAGCTCCTCGCGGGTGGTGCCGGAGAAGGAGCGGTAGCTGGAGTTGGTGATCTCCTCGTCCCCGATGCGGCCGTAGAGGCTCGTGGCGGCGTTGCCGACTACCTCCTCGTCTACCTTGCTGCGGAACTGCTGCGCCCCGAAGAGGGTGAGGTTGAGGTGGCGGCCGCGGGCGGAGATGTCTACCAGGGTTCCCTTGAGGGCGGAGGTCCTGGAGCCGGTCGGGGCGTACTTGTTCAGCTCGTCGACGAAGATGATGAGCTTGTCGACCCCGAGCTGTCCGGTCTCGGCGAGCTCCCAGATCTTCTCTATGACGCTCGTGACTATGAGGTCCTGCGGGATGCCGGAGAGCTGCGAGATGTCCACGACCCGCACCTCGTTGGTCTCGAACGGGCCGTCCACCTGGGGCAGGCTGTTGTGCTCGACCTTTCCGTGGGCGAGCAGGCCGGCGCATTTGCTCGGCAGGATCTTGAACCGGTTGCGGACTTTGGAGATGGTGGCCCGGTGGTGGCCGTTCCAACTCTGCTTGTCCTCTTCGTCCAGGTAGTCGAAGATCTCATCCATCATCCCCTGGAACTCGGCCTGCGTCCGGACCCCCTGCGCCCGCAACTCCTCGATGAAACCCCGGAACTTGTCGTCCATGTCCGACGGCTCGAAGACCGCCCCGGCGTACGGCATTACGTCGCCCAGCTCCCAGGCGATGGGGTACACGCACCCGTCCTCGCCCCGGGCGTTGCGCAGCGTGTTCAGCTTGCGGGCCGGGATGCCGGCCAGGTCCAACACCCGCTCCCCGGAGTCCATGCCGTACCGCAGCGGCGCGAAGATGCGCAGGTTCTCGAAGGGCCTGGTCTCCAGCCCCAGCGCCTCGTACATGCTCCGGTGCTCTTCCGGCAGGCCGGCGTGGCCCTCGCGGGCGTAGCGTTCGGCCAGGTCCGGGTCTTCGTCCGGGCTTACCTCGACCGGCTTGTCCAGGAACAGGAGGTCCGCGCCCTTGACGTTGAACATCAGGGCGGCGACTTTCTTGTTCTTCGCGGTCTGGAAGACGCTCGAGATGGTGAACAGGGCGTGGCTGGTCTTCGTGGAGAGCCCGCTCATGCCGGTGATGTTCAGGTGCCCGGCCTCGGGACCGAGCAGGTAGTCCTCGTCCACGTAGACCGGGGTGCGCTGGGGCTGGCCGCCGGCTTCGCCATCGTTGCCGTTCTCGTGCAGCAGCATCGGGATGGGCGTGCCGGCGTACTCCTCCAGGCCGAGGGCGAACTCGATGGCGGCGCGCGTCGCGTAGTAGACGGGGCCGGTCCGCACCGGGCGCTTGCTCTTTTTCCGCTCGTCGCGGTGTTTGGTGGCTAGGACCTGGGCCCGGAAGACCAGGATCTCCACCCGCTCGCTCAAAGCCTCCAACTCCGGGTCGCCGTCGAAGGCGTAGAAGTCGTCCAGGAAGCTCTGGAGGTCGGAGTAGCGGCGCGGGTCGTCGAGAACGGCCACGGCGGTCGCGTCCTCCGCTTCGGCGGCGACGATGTGGCCGATGTCCAGGTTCTGGGCGGCGCCGGTCTCGGCGGTCCAGAAGTAGAACTCGTGGGCGGTCGCCGGGTACTCCTCGCTGGTTACGACCCGGCCGATGGGGCCCGCGACGGTATCCATGAACTCTTCGTGCAGCATCTTTAGTCCCTCCCGTTGGCGGAGATGTAGCGTTCCAGCCTCGCGTAGTCCCGCTCGGAACCCTGCACGAGGGGTTTCAGCAGCTTCTCGACGTAGTGGATCGGGTAGATCATGGCCGGCCACCGCGGATCCGGCTTCGCGAGCGGCGCCCGCTCGGCCAGGATCCAGCGCGTAACCTCATCCACCGTCTCCGGCGGCGTATCCCGCGGGGCCTCGACCCGCATCAGCGACCCGAGCGCGTCGGCTCCCGGTTGCTGCGGCCACACCCGCAGGTACCACGAGGTTCGCCGCTCCCCGGGGTCCCGGCGGAGTTGCCAGTCCGGGACGAAGCTCGTGGTTCGCATCCCGGGTTCCAGGTCCAGCAGCATCCCGACGTCCCTGCCGACGAAGACCGGACGGGCCACGCTCTTTATGAGGCCGACGGCCCGGCGGTTCGACTCCCGAATCTCCTTTAGCTGGCCGTCAACGGCGATCCAGTGGTCCGAATCGAGAACCTGATCCTCCCCCTCCCATTTCCCCAGCAACGCGGCCTCTAGCCGCTCCCGCAGGCTCCGGACCCGTCCCCGGGCCCGCTCCCGCATCCCGACGTAATCCGAGGGGTCGACTTCTTCGCCGACGTACTCGGCCGAATCCAGTACCAGGTACGGAGAGGATGGAACCTCCTCCGGCCCCAGCCCGGAGAACCCGGCTTCCAGGAGCAACTCCCAGAGGGCTTCGATCCCGGCATCCCCGGCGCTGCGCGGCAGGATGACGGCCTGCACCACGGTTGGCGGCTCTTCCAGCGGCAGGCGCGAGAACCGGCGGTCGCAGCGGTTGACGATCGCGGCGGCCACGGTGGCGACGACCACGGGGGCCATGCCGATCCGCCCGATCTCTCGCGAACTCTGCACCCCGTCGAGGAAATAACAGAGCTTCGAGGTGCCGTCGGGGGCCCCCGGATCCCGCGGTCCCGGCGGCGTCTCCAGGTGCTGCGGCCGCCCGGGCGGATACTGCTCCTCCTCGTCCGAAGCGTCGCGGGCGAACTGCTGGGCTTCCAGGTCACAGGCCCCGTTCCCGGCCGTCACATAGATACCCCTCCGCCCGGCCTGCTCCAGCGCCTGGCCCAACCGGGCGACGAAGTCGTCGGTGGTCCTCCCCGCTAACATGTTCCGCAGTATACGCGGGCTTTTGCCGGAAGACTAGACCTCATCGTCAGGTTCAAGTACAGGAAGCTCGAACTGGTTTTCCGCGATTCCTACGGCCCAACGGAAGCTCCGGCGCTCTTCCGGGGTTTCGGAGTAGGCGTCGCGGGCCATTTTGAGGACCTTTTTTGCTTCGCGGCGCTGGTCGGGGCCGTTGTTCAGCTCTTTGGAGTAGGCGTAGGTCAGGTCCCCGTCGTACGCCTCGTAGAAGTGGGTGTACAGGCTCTTCTGCCGGCCCAGGCCGGAGAGGGCTGCGTCGCCGGAGACCTGGCTTATGTTGAGGAGCGTGGCGGCGAAGAGGGGTTCGTCGTCCATCGGGTAGACGCCGAGGGCGAGCCGGACTACGGGGCCGTAGGGGGTCTTGTAGAACTCCAGCTGGCGCACGATGCGGGCGGGACCGCGGGTGGCGGCTATTTCGTCCGGCGGGGCGGCGACCACCACGTGGCCCAGGGGCGGGCGCATAGAGTCGCGGCTCTGCGTGGAGATCATGCGCGCCTGCACGCCGTGTTCCACGACGGCGGTGGCGATGCTCTGCCGGACGCGCTCCGGGAGGTCCAGCCCCTCACGCCTAGCTTCCATCGCCGAACCTCTCGAAAAAGCGGACGAAGTACCGGATGGTCTCGAAGTAGTCTTCCAGCCGGGCCGACTCGTTTGGCGAGTGGATGCGGCTGTCCGGGTTGACGATGCCGCCGGTAATGACGGTCGGGATGCCGAGGTCGTGGGCGATGAGCGAGGTCGGCCCGCTACCGCCAACGGTCGGGTATACGACGGCGTCGGCGTGCCCCAGGTCCTCCCAGGTTTCTACCGCCGTCCGGACGATGGGTGCGTCTACCGGGGTCTTCGCCACCTCGACGCCGTGCATCTCGACCACCTCGATATCCTCGAAGCCGTGCCGCCGGAGGTGGGAGCGGAGCAGCTCGACGACCGGGCCGGGGCTCTGGCCGGAGACGAGCCGGAAATCCATCTTGACGAACGCCTCGGAGGGGACGATGGTCTTTGCCCCGGGACCCGTGTAGCCGGACTCGATGCCGGCGATGTTCGCCGTCGGTTTTAGCAACATCTCCTTCAGGGCGTCTTCGCCGGCGAGGTTCCGGTCGAAGGCTTCGACTTCCCAGGATGCCTTGAGGGCGGCTTCGTCGAAGGGGATCCTGCTTATGGCTTCCAGGTCTTTAACGGAGGGTTCGTCGGCGAGGTCGTCCAGGCCGTCCAGCGTGATCTCACCGTTCTCGTCCTTGATGGTTCGCAGCGCCTGAACCAGCCGCCAGGCGGGGTTTGGGGCGAGGCCGCCGTACATGCTGTGCAGGTCGTGGGAGGCGCCGCGGGCGCGGAGTTCGACGTAGGCCATGCCTTTGGTGCCGCAGAAGATCATGGGCCGCCCGGCATCGTCCTTCATCGAGCCCTCCCACAGGCAGGCGTCGGCGGCGAGCAGGTCCGCGTTCTCGTGGACGAACGGGGCCAGGCTCGGGCTCCCGACTTCCTCTTCGCCCTCGATCAGGAACTTCAATTTGAACGGCGGCGGGCCGTGCTCCTCCACGTACAGGCGGAGCGCCTGGATGCGGGCCAACACGTCGCCCTTGTCGTCGGCGACGCCCCGGGCGTAGATCGAGCCGTCGCGCACCGTCGGCTCGAACGGTTCGCTCTCCCAGAGGTCTAGCGGCTCCGGGGGTTGCACATCGTAGTGGCCGTAGGAGAGGAGAGTTTTCTCGCCGTCCCCGATCTCCGCGTAGATCACGGGGTGTCCTTCAGTCTCTATAAGGCGGGCTTCGGCCCTGGCTTCCCGCAGGCGATCGCATACCCACCCGGCGCATTTTCGGAAGTCGTCTACATTCTTAGACTGGGCGGAGATGGAGGGCATGCTCAAGAACTCTTCTAGCTCTTTTTGGAGCTCTTCTTTGAGGTTTTCTACGCGTTCGCTCGTGTTCATCGGATAATCCTCCGGCTCGCCTGTAAAGAGGTTAGCATTTTCGCGCTCTGGTGTTAGCTCGCCCTACAGCATCAGTTAGGCTGCTCCTGAGCTATCCTTCCAGTATGGTGAGGAAGGGAGCAGTATGGTTGTGCAAGATAGGGTTTCGGGATCGGCGGTAGTCGCTGGATGGTCGCAGATGTTGGGAGAGCTGCACGAGCGA
>JBHJHC010000013.1:0-107857 GCA_050331175.1 Rubrobacteraceae bacterium
AAAGTGCGGTGAGGAAGGTGTCCACGTCGAGCATGAGGAGTCGGTTCCTTTCCCTTCGGGATCGGTCAGCAAGCCGACTTTAGAGCGTGGACACCTTCCGCTCAAATCTCGTACAGATAATTCACACCAAACGTTTAAGGAGTTCCCCATCCTGGACGCCGTAGAAGCCTACGAACTGCTGGAGAGCGGACAGATCTCCGGCAACGTCGTTTTGTTGGCGCCGGCGTGGCTGGAGGAGGAAAACCGGAAGAACAAAGAAATAGAACACGAAAGTGAGACCACGGGCGGGTGACAGACGAACAGCGTAGGGGAAGTTCAGAATCACGGTCTAATGAACGCCGGGCGCGGCGCGGGGGCGGCTGTGGCTGCGCTTTTCCCTCGGTCGTGGTGGTGGTCGGGATACTGCTGGCGATCTTCGGTACAAACCTCGGCATAGGCCTGTCTGCAAGAGTACCTTTTACGGAGAGCAACCTCACTGTTGCGGGTTCGGTCGGCGGTAAAGAGATGGCGGTAGACACGCTCCCGGACTACGTTGAGCCAAAGATCGCGGACAACAGCAACTTCATCAACCAATCCATAACCCTCACCATCTGGCCGGCCGAAGGGGTCTCGGTCATCGTGCTCGGCAAACAGGAAGGAGCCCCGGTCGTTGACATCCACCTTGATGCCGAGCGTCGCTAGTCTTCTTCCAATGCTGCAGTACAGCTGTGAGCCCGGAGGTCTAGCCAACTAATGACATCATTTGACCACCAGATGAAAGCCAACAGGCAGACTGCAAGAATCGTGGGAGCGCTGTTCCTGATCTCCAACTGGGCTTTGGTGTCGGACTGGCGCTCCTCCAAACATCAGCCTCGTTGTTCGTTGCCTCTATATTGGTGGGAAGAGGGCTAACAACACTGGGCGGAGCACGCTATCGTCCACCTTGTTCCATTTTCTGGAGAACTACGGCGGCCAGCTGGAAACTCGACCCGCCGCAGAGAACCCGGTGTGATCGAAGACCGTGTGCGGTGAGGTTACCACGAAAAACATTAGCAAACTTTGATCACAAAAATGATCCAGACTACTCATGAGAGAGACACCGGCCTCCGATACGATCGTTGTTAGAGATAACCAAGGGCTTCTCTCATAGAGGAGGTCGAACGATGTTCACGCAAAAGAAAAGCCTCTTCGTACGCTGGCTCTTTCGCTTTATCAAATGGGTAGTCGTTTCCTACCTGGTGTTGCAGGCAGTCATTGTGGTGGCCTTTCGCTCCAAGTTCCCGCCCATCATCAACGGCGTACGCGCCTTTAACAAACGGATTCTGAACCCCGCGATGATGAAGGTTGCCGGTCAGAGGAGCTGGTACGCGGGGGTTATCCACCACGAGGGCCGGGGATCGGGCAAGGAGTACGAGACGCCCGTACTGGCCGAGCCCACACCCGATGGGTTCGTGATCCCGCTCCCCTACGGAGAGCGGGTGGATTGGCTCAAGAACGTACTTGCCGCGGGCGAGTGTGAGATCGAGAACAAGGGTGCCTGTTATCCGGCCGCCGAGCCGGAAGTTGTGGGCCGGGAAGAAGCAGCTCCGTACCTGCCGCCCCGGACGCAGAGGCAGCTAGACTTTTACGGGGCCGAGAAATACCTGAAGGTCAAGCGTGCGGCGGACACTGCGATCGCTTGAGAACAACTGGAGTAACGGAAAGGAGCCTGGCGAAAATGACCGAAGAGAAGCGCACCACCCTGGAGGAAGCGCGGCGCGTGGGCGACGAGATCGGGGTGGACTGGGACCGCTTCGATCTGGACCAGTTTCGAGCCGGGATGGACGTCGAGTACGAGCACGGTGTCCACGACCCCCAGACCGACGTAACAGGAGATGACCCTGTCCTGACCGGCAAGATCGCGCTGGCCCACATGAAGGAATTCCCCGACTACTACGAGCGTCTGGCCCGCATGGAGAGGGAAGCCGAGATCTGGTGGGAACAGAGGAGGGAGTAACGCTATGGTAAATAAGGAGTGGAAGGACCTGAACATTGGCCAGAAGCGGGCCATCGTGCTCTCGGGAACGGTGCAGTTCGTACTGCTGGCCGCAGCGCTGTTGGACATCTACCGGCGGCCCAAAGAGGAGATCTGGGGCAACAAAGCACTCTGGACGCTGGCGTCGTTCGTGAATTTCGTCGGCCCGATCTCCTACTTCCTGTTCGGACGTAAGCGGTAACGGGCAGCGGTAAAGGAAACGGAGGTAAAGAGCTTGAAGTTGCTGGTTAGCGTGGCGAGCAAGCACGGAGCGACGGCAGAGATCGCCGAAGAACTCGGCAGAGCGCTGGACGCCGCGCTGCGCGAACGCGGAATTGGTAACGGTGATGAAGTCGTGGACGTGCGTCCGGCCGAAGAAGTTGACTCGGTGGATGGCTACGACGCGGTCGTACTCGGCAGCGCGGTGTACGCGGGACATTGGCTCAAACCGGCTCGGGAATTGGCGGAGCGCCACGCACGCGCTTTGTCCGAGAAACCGGTCTGGTTGTTTTCTAGCGGGCCGGTAGGCGATCCGCCCAAACCGGAAGAAGACCCGGTAGACGTAGCCGAGATCCTTGAGGCCACCAAGGCACGCGAGCACCGAGTCTTCGCCGGTAGGCTCGACCGGGCTAGGCTCGGGTTTGCCGAGAAGGCCGTCATGCTGGCCCTGCGGGCCCCAGAGGGCGACTTCCGGAATTGGCAGTCGGTAGGGAAGTGGGCAGTAGACGTTGCCGACACCGTACGGGCCGAGGTGCCTGCCTGAGTGCGGCTGCGCTGGCTCGCGTCGAACGACTGTTCTTTACAGGAGGCTTCAACCCGATGTTTCTGCTTGACGTTGCTATAGTGTCCACGAGCATCTTCGGGTTGTTGTCCTTGCTCTTCGGCACAGACCCCGCAGCCGTCAAAGCGCGGTCTGGCGTCGGGATCCCGATCCAGCGCCTCAGCAGTTTCTTTATGGTCTTCCTATCGCTGCTTTTCGCCTTTATGTGGAGCGGCATGGTCCTCGCCAGCGGAGCAACAGGGACGGCACCGGACGAGGTACCTCACTCGGTGGTCATCATAGACCTCCCGGTAATGCTGCCACTGCTATTCTTCGGGGGAGTGTGGCAGCGGAGAGCCTGGGGCCACGTTCTGGGTGGGCTATTGCTGACCAAGGCTGCCGGGGCCTTGCTCCTGCTCGTACCTTATCTGCGGGGCTTTAAAGAAGTGGGAAGAGAACCAGGTCCGGTCGTACGCGAGGTTGAAGGAGGATGGCGATGGCACAGGTGAGATCCAAACCTGCGAAAAGCGGCATAGAAGGAGGGCCTAAGCACGCGCAGACCTGGCTGTGGCTAACCGCGCCCATCGCCATCCTCGTGGCGACTGCAGCGTTGGTTGAACTGTTCGTCGAGGGTATCTTTCGCGGCGACGAGCTCAACTTCGTGGCCCAGGCGATAGGCCAGGACTACGTTACCCTGGTTGTGGCGCTGCCCGTCCTGGTGGTCAGCGCGATCCTGGCGGGCCGCGGCTCCGGGCGCGCGCGGATAGTCTGGTTGGGCTCTCTGGCATACGTGCTCTACACGTATGTGATCTACGCTTTCCACGTTCGGTTCAACCCGCTGTTCCTAGTCTACGTTGCGGTGCTCGGGTTGTCGCTGTACGCCCTGATCGGTGGCCTGGCCACCACGAACTTCGAGTCGATCAAAGCTCGTTTCTCTCGGGGAACCCCCGTGAAGGCCGCGAGCATCTTCCTGGTCGTGCTGGCCGCGCTGTTCTACTTCACGTGGCTGGGGGAGACCGTTCCGGCTCTGCTCACCGGAGAGGTTCCACAGAGCGCCATAGACAGTGGTACGCCGACCAACGGCGTACACGTGTTGGACATGGCCTGGATCCTCCCCGCAATCCTAATCGCGGCGGTCTTGCTGTGGCGAAGACGAGCCCTGGGCTACGTTCTTGCAGGCGCCGTGCTCACCTTCGGCACGCTCATCGTAGTGGCCGTTATGGCAATGGTCGTGTCCATGAGCCTCTATGGGCAGGGCGTGGCGATTGCAGAGGCGTCGATCTTCGGCGTAGTTGCGGCAGTTATCCTGGGTATGCTGGTCTGGTACCTGAGAAGCATGAACGAGCATTAGACACCCGCTATGGTCTCTCGTGTAGCGGGGAGGAGGCAGAGCAAAATGGTCGAGGACTCCCGGAAGGTCTCCGAGAACGACTTTCCTCGTTCGGAGTCCTCGTTTGGAGGGTGCCGAGGAGAAGCTACACAGCCCAAAAGAATGCCGGAGCTGCGGCTGCGCGAACTCTTTGGAGAAGACAGGTTCCCGCAACTGCTTTTCCGTATGGGGTATGGTTCGAGCGTCAGGCCGACGCCGGGAAGACTGGCGGACGAAGTTTCGCCATGACAACTACCGTTTGCCGAGGACGATCGGTAGGGCCGAGCGGACAACCGCCATCAGGTGCCGGGGCGAAATTTCTTCGTCTATAAAGCGCAGCGACCCGGCGAGGGGCACGGAGCGCATAACCCGGTGCACCAGAGCCAGCGGCAGTCGGGAGTTCTGGGCGGCGAGTCGAAGAAAGCCTCTATCCAGCAACCGCCACTGCCAGGATGCTCGGCGGCTCGGCGGCAGCGGCCTACCTTCTCGCCACAAGCGGGCCAGGTACTGGCTTTCTTCAGCTATGCGGACTATACCGTAGCCGGCGCTGGGCTTGACCAGGCCGCGCTTCGTACCGATCAGGATATGCTGCGGGCCGGAGGTTTGCGAGGGCGGAAATCCCAGCGGTATGGTGCCGCTCTCTTCGTGCGAAACATCGAAGCTGGCCTCCGGGTGAAGGGCTCGAAGGTACCCCAACAACGGTGTCCGATCTGTGTCTCTGGCAACCGAATCGAACGTGGCCGACTCCAGTAGCGCCTCTTCGGAACTCAGGGGCAGCAGGTAGGCGAACGAACATTCGTCTAGCGGGTCGAGCAGGGTGGCGGTCTTCGCGTCGAACACCGGACGATCCGCCCGGACGCGGATGCCGGTACCACTCAATACCGCCTGTGGCTGTTCTTTAGATGGAAAGACAGGGTCGATCTCACAGGCGCTGTCGAAGACCCAGTGGGCGTATATGGTGCCGGTGTCGGTCGAGATCTCGTACAGGTCGTCCGCCCAACGCGTAACGGAGCGTGCCGTGGTCTTCAGCCATTCGGCAGGCCCAGAACGCAACAGCTCAGCTTCAAACACATCGGTGGAACGGACCAACCGTAGTACAAATGGGGCGATAGGCTCCGGCGCCAGGTCTGCGACCCTGGCCTGCCGCCAAGTGCCGATGGCGAAGCGCTCGTAGAGGGTATGCCCGTCACTCCAGTAGCTCCAGTGGACGGGGGGTTGCTCAAGCGGCGGCGACGGATCGACAATCGCTACTCGACCGGACAGTGCCGAACGCAGCTCTCTCAATAGCAGTACGGCAGCCAAGCCGCCACCGACGAAGACCACATCATATCTCGGGGTAGCCATTGGTTGGCATTCTACGCTGCATCGGTATACGGGAGCCGGACGAGTAGTCAGGATCCTCCTGGTCTGCGGTGGGCTGAGCCCGGTGGACGGCCGCTGCCGCGGGTTGCGGGCGTCGACGCCCTTGCCGGTGGTGGCGATTCGTGGGCGTCGATCCTACGCGACTGCTACCCGGACGGCGAGACCGGCTCTCGGCCCCACTTGCCCGGCGGTGGAACTTGCTTCTATCCGAACGAAAGGGTAACGTTAGCGTAGGCTAGCGTTGGCACAGAGGTGCTTCCATCTCCATGGGACAGAGAACATCCTCACGAGGACCCGGGGACGACGAAGATCAGGTCGTGTATATCCGTCGGGCGGCGGAGCCCCGGTCTGCCGCGGCGACCGAAGCCGGTCGCCAATACCTGGGTCAAGCGGCGTGGGAGGAGGCGCGGGCCTGTTTCGAGGCTGCTCTGAGAGAGGAAGAAACCCCCGAAGCCCTCGAGGGGTTGAGTTGGTCTGCCTGGTGGCTCGACGCCGCCGAATCGGTCTTCGACGCCCGCGAGCGCGCGTATCAGCTCTACCGCAAACGGGAGAATGCGACCGGCGCGGCGAGCATGGCGATCTGGCTGGCCGTTGATCACCTGGATTTCCACGGGGCCCTGGCGGTGGCGAGTGGTTGGCTGCAGCGGGCACACCGGCTGCTGGACCCGCTGGAGCCGGGTCCCGAACATGCCTGGCTTGCTTTTACGGAGGGTTACGTCGCCCTCCAGCGCGGCAAGATAGACCGGGCCGAAGGGCTTGGCGTCTACGCCGCCCGGCTCGGGCGGCGCTTCGAGGTTGCCGACCCTGAAATGCTCGGTCTCGCCCTGGAGGGCACCACGCTCGTGGCCCAGGCTCGGATGGAGCCCGGCATGCGTTGCCTCGATGAGGCGACGGTGCTGGCCCTCGAAGGACGGGCGGAGATCCCGATCTCGGGCGCCTGGGCCTGCTGTTTTCTGGTCACGGCATGCATCTCGGCCCGTGACTACGAGCGAACCTGCGAGTGGTGCGATCGGATCGCCGAGTTTGCGGAGCGGTATGGGAGTCGTTACATGCTCGGCTTCTGCCGGGATGAGTACGGCGCGGTGCATCTCTGGCGTGGCCATTGGACGGAGGCCGAGACGCTCTTGAAGGCCTCTGCGGAAGACTTCTCGCGCTCGCGACCGGCGATGGTGGGCGGTCCGCTGGTAGGCCTCGCGGAACTGAGGCGGCGGCAGGGCCGACGGGCGGAGGCGGAAGAGCTACTCGACCGGGCAGGCCCCTCCTCCAAGGCGCTGCTCTGTCGCGCCCGCCTGGCGCTCGACGAGGGCGACGCGCTCGGGGCCGTCGAGTTGCTCGAACGGCTGCTGCGGAAAGTGCCCGCGGACATCGTGCTGGCCCGCGTTTCCGCCCTCGAGCTGCTGGTCAGCGCCCGGATCGCGTGCGGTGAGCTCGAGGAGGCGGCCTCGACCCTCGCAGCACTGCGGGAGATCGAGCGACTGGTCGGTACGCCGCCGTTGCGAGCTGCCGCCGACCTGGCCGAAGGCATGCTGGAGGCCGCACGCGGCAACCATGATCTGGCCCGCCCGCTGATGGAGGACGCCGTCGACTGCTTCGAGGCGAGCGGCGCGCCGTTCGAGGCATCCCTGGCCCGGATAGAGCTTGCCACCAGCCTGGCCGCCCTGGGACGCGCGGATCAGGCGGAGCGTGAAGCGGCCGCGGCCCTGGAGTGCCTGCAGGAGCTCGGTGCGGAAGCGGCGATCGGGCGGGCGCGCCGGATCCTGGATACGGGCGCTCCCGAAGATGGGCTCTCGCTGGTGCCCGAGATCACCCCGCGCGAACGGGAGGTGTTGGGCCTGCTGGTCGAGGGACTTACCAACAAACAGATCGCCGGGCGGCTCGTGGTCAGCGAGCACACCGTCCACCGCCACGTAACCAGCATCCTGCGCAAGCTGGACCTTCCTTCCCGCACAGCCGCGGCGGCTTACGCTTTCCGCCACGGTCTGCTCTAACCGGGCGGACGGCCGGGTAGCCAGAATTGGCTACACCGTGACTCTCTAAAGATAGCCGTATCTGGCGAAGTAACAGGCGTCGCCAAATCATATCCTGGTTCCTGAAACAGCGTGTAGAAGCGAGCGCAGCTTTCGGAAAAGGAGTGATTGACTGTGACGGACACCGGGATAGTAGCGTCGGTGGAACAGAGCATCGAGAGTCTGAAACCCGTCCTGCGAGGAGAGCTGATTCAGCCCGGTGACGGGAGCTATGAGGAGGCCCGCAAAGTCTACAACGCCATGCACGACCGGCATCCCGCAGTCATCGTCCGGGCCGCCGGGGTGGCAGACGTGATCTCGGCGGTGCGGTTTGCGGGGGAGCAGGATCTCCTCCTCGCCGTGCGCGGGGGCGGCCACAGCGTACCGGGTTTCGGAACCTGCGACGGAGGCCTCGTCCTGGATCTGGGACGGATGAAGGGTATCCGGGTAGACCCCCGGCGTCGCACCGTCCGGGCCGAGGCCGGGTGCACCTGGGCTGACCTGAACCACGCCACCCACGCCTTCGGGCTGGCAACCACGGGAGGCATCGTCTCCAGCACGGGTGTCGCCGGTCTCACCCTGGGTGGTGGAATCGGATACCTGGCGCGTAGTTGTGGTCTGTCCTGCGACAATCTCATCTCGGCCGATGTGGTGACGGCGGAAGGAACCTTCGTAACCTGTAGCGAGGATCAGAACCCGGATCTCTTTTGGGCGCTACGGGGAGGAGGAGGCAACTTCGGCGTCGTCACCTCCTTCGAGTACCGGCTACATCCCGTGGACGACATCCTCGGCGGCCCTACGTTCTTCCCGCTAGACGGCGCCGTGCTACGCAACTACCGGGACCTGATGGCTGGGGCCCCGGAGGAGTTGGGAGCGATACTCGGCCTCACGCTGGCGCCCCCGGTACCTTTTATTCCGGAGGAGTGGCACGGGGAGCCGGTCTGCGTAGTTCTGGCCTGCTGGACGGGTCCGGCCGAAGAGGGAGAGGAGCTACTCAAGACGTTGGAGACCTGGTGTCCGGTACTCGGTAGCGCGGTCGGGCGGATGCCGTACCCGGTGATCAACACTCTCTTCGACAATCTCTTGCCTGCTGGACTACATCACTACTGGAAAGGCCACTTCGTCCGGGGCCTGCCCGACGAAGCTATCGGAGTGCACCTCGACTACGGAGCCCGGATACCGAGCGTTGAATCCGCGACGTTGCTGTTCCCCGTTGACGGGGCCTGCCACCGCGTGGCGCCGGAGGAAACGGCCTTCGCCTACCGGGACGCGGACTTCGCCGCGGTGCTCGGTCCGAGCTGGCTCGACCCCGCAGACACCGAGAAGAACGTCGAGTGGGGCCGCCAATACTCGGAGGCGGTTGCACCGTACGCCGAGGAAGGCGGATATGTCAACTTTATGTCTGGTGACGACCAGGGCCGGGTCCGGGCCAACTACCGCCAGAACTACGACCGTCTCGTAAAGGTGAAGAAGGAGTACGACCCCGACAACCTGTTTCAGATGAACCAGAACATCTCGCCCTCAGGGTGAAAGGAGGATATCGGGTGGAAGGCAGACAGGACTATTCGACCGTACCAGGAAGGGAGAAACGTATGGGTCAGGAGCTCTACTTTGTGGGGAACACCCAGGTTACCGCTGATAATAATGCCCCCAAACGGGCTCTAATCGGGGATCTGGCTGCGTTCGAGCGGCAGCGTCTCGCACTGTTCGCCCGCTACGGTTTCGAGGGAGAGAGTCGTTGGGTCGCCGATAGAAAAGGGCGAAGAACGTACATGATCGGCCGTGGCGAAGGTTCCTGTCCGACGGTGCTGGTTCATGGCGGTCTGTCTCAGGCTGGTGAGTGGGCGTTGTTAGCGGGACGGCTTCCAGGGCCCGTGATCGTTCCGGATCGACCGGGGTGTGGGTTGAGCTATCCCATCGACTACCGGGATGTAGACTACCGGACGGCCGCAGCCTCCTGGCTGCTTGATCTCGTGGACGGCATTGGTGCCGAACAGGTAGATCTCGTCGGCAACTCCATGGGTGGGTTCTTCTCGATGGCTTTCGCCCTCGCCTACCCGGATCGGGTGCGGCGCCTGGTCCTGACCGGCGCGCCCGCGGGTCTCGATCAGCACATCCCCCTCTTCCTTCGTTTGTGGGGAAACCCGATCACCGGGCCGTTGATGACCCGCCTCGGAATTACCGTTCCACCGAATACGGAAGCCCTTCGCAAAAGGGTGTTCTCCACGCTCCTGGTTGCCCATCCGGAGAAAGTTCCACGGGACGTGCTGGAGATCTCGCTGGCAGGGATGGCCTCGATCCCCGGCACCGGGCTCACCTCGTACAGCATCCTCCGAACCGTGACCAACTTGCGCGGGTGGCGACCCCGGCTGATGATGCGCGAAGACATGGCCCGGCTCCCCGTACCCACACTGTTTGTGTGGGGAGCCGCCGACGCGTTCGCCCCGCCCTCGAGCGGTCAGGAAATGGTGGCCAGGATGCCCGACGCCCACGTCGAGGTCGTCTCAAGCTCGGGTCACCTGCCCTACCTCGACCGGCCCGACGCCGTCGCCGATTCGATCACCGGATTCCTGGCTCCTGCGGAAACGACCTGAGCGCTGTACCCTACGATGGCGAATCTTCAGGAAATTCAGTTCGCGGTGATCCAATATCCCGCGTGGGATCGGAGGGTTCAGAGAACCCAAAGTGGTTTGCAGACTGCCCGGAAGCCCTACGGAGACTCACAATAGGTGATCTTTGATGCTCTATTCGGCGACTTCTGGCCCGGGGATGTAGAGCCGGACGAGTTCGTCGCTGCGCCCCGTGGGTGGCGCCGCGAGAGCCTGGACGCCTGGAGAGCTTCTGTAGATACCCCAGGTCTCGGCCCCGGCAGTGGTCGTAGACACCGACGTCGTGTCCTACCTCTTCAAGCGCGATTCTCGAGCAGAAACCCACCGGGTCCACCTAACCAGCAGTCTCCTATTAGTCTCCTTTATGACGGTCGCCGAGCTTGATCGGTGGACGCTCGAACGCGACTGGGGCGAGGCTCCTTTCTCCTCTCTGTTTGCAACAGAAGCGCAAGCCAGAGAAAGCTCTGGCAACGCTCTATAGAGCCGTACTCCAGATTAGTTGCAGGAACTCTGTCCCTAATGTTGGCTGCAGTCCGGCGTTCCACATATCCGAACTAGCCTGTTGCACCTGGATTCCTGATGGATAAAGATCTGAAAGCAGAGGCGAAAGGGGCGTTCTTGTCTAAGTATCAGATCGGAAGCGGAAATGTTCGCGGCACGGAGCGAATCATTCTTCATACTCAGGGGGGGTTCGTAGACCTGTCGGGCTTGCTCGGTGAGGATGATTTGCAGGAGGAGCTTTCGATAGAGGATGCTCCGGGTTCTCTGCTACAGATGATCCGGCGGTGGGATTTCTGGGAGGAGAAGCTTTCCGACATCGTGGAGTACGTTGCAGATCGTGGGGAGAGCACAGCCGTTCAGTACGAGGTGGACGAAGCCGATATCCGGTGGCTACCTCCGCTGATGTATCCTTCCAAGCTAATCTGTATCGGGTCGAACTACACGGACCACGTAGAAGAGATGGGGTTCGTGCCCGAGCAGGAGTTTCCCTACAGCTTCTTGAAGCCGGCAACGAATACCCTCATAGGCCATAGAGAGACCGTTCGACTGCCCGAGCGGGCCGAGATGATCGACTGGGAGGTCGAGCTGGCCGTTATAATGGGCCGGACGGCGAAGAACGTCCGGGGAGAGGAGGCGATGGCGAGCATCGCCGGGTACACGCTCTTCAACGACGTGTCGGCCCGCGATTGGGTCGAGGACCGGACGTTCATGGGGTTCGACTGGATCATGCTCAAAGCCTTCGATACTTCAGGCCCGATGGGGCCGATGATCACGCCCGCCAGGTTCGTCCCGGATCCCCAGTCACTAGGTGTCTCCCTTTCCGTAAGCGGTGAGACCAAGCAAGACTCACATACTTCCAGGATGATCTTTTCGGTTCAGGCGTTGGTGGAGCACCTTTCAGATTTCATGACGCTGGAACCGGGCGACGTTATCGCCACGGGTTCGCCCGCTGGAGTCGGGTTTGGGATGAAGCCACCCCAGTTTCTCAAGAGCGGGGACGTAATGGTGGCTGAGATCGAGAGCCTCGGTCGTTTGGAAAACCCCGTAGGGTAGTTCGTTGTTCAACCCGAGAAGAGAAAGGGCCGGCACATGGTGAAGATCGCGAAGCTCGGACACACAGCTTTTCAAACTACAAACCTGGAGGGCATGCTATCGTACTACACGGAAGTGCTGGGTTTGGATCTGACGGAACGCGGCGAAGATGGGACCGCCTACCTCACCACCGGTATCGATCACCACGACGTTTCCCTTCATCCGGGAACGGAGAACAAGCTAGAACACGTAGCCTTTCAGCTCGACAGCGGCACCACGCTGCAAGAAGCGGCCGACGAATTGCGCGGCGAGAACGTAGCGGTGGAGGAGGAGACGGGCTCCGAACCCGGCATAGAAGAGATGCTCCGGATACAAGATCCCGAAGGTAACGAGATCGAGCTCTACGGTTCAATAGCACCGGGGGGTGGAGTTTCAGCAGAGCCTGGAGTCTCTCCTCGAAAGCTGGGACACGTCGCCACGCTCGTCAACGACCCACAGCGAATCGCAAGCTTCTACCAGGATGTCCTGGGCTTCCGCTGGTCCGATTGGCTGGAGGATTTTTTCGTGTTCCTGAGGTGCAATGCAGACCATCACAGCATGAACTTCCTCCAGTCTCCCCAGGGGGGGCGGATGCACCACGTAGCATTCGAGCTCAACGACTGGGCGCACGTGAAAACGGCCCTGGATCACCTGGCGAAGCACGACTTCAGACTGGTCTGGGGCCCGGGGCGCCACGGACCGGGACACAACATCTTCACCTACCACCGCGACCCGGACGACAACATCGTCGAGCTCTTTACGGAGCTTGACCTGGTGCTCGACGAAGACCTCGGCCACTTCGACCCCCGCCCCTGGCACGAAGACAACCCGCAGAAGCCCAAAGTGTGGCAGGCCACCCCGGTGGCGCCCAACGATTGGGGTATTCTTCCGCCGGAAGGGTTCATGGGGTAGGCAGCGTACTGGTCCCGACGAAAGGGAGACGACAATGAAAGCTGTAATCTTCCACGAAAACGGTGGACTCGACGTGCTCCGGTACGAGGACGTGGAAACGCCGGAGCCGGGTGCCGACGAGGTGCTCATCCGCGTCCACGCCAGCACCGTAAACCGGGGCCTGGACAGCCGGGTGCGGGAGCACGGTTTCGGGTTCCCCGGGTTTTCCCTGCCTCACGTGGGCGGCTCGGACTCGGCCGGCGAGGTCGTCGCCGTAGGTACAGAGGTAACGGACGTTAGCGAGGGCGACCGCGTCGTTGTTTCCGCTATTATCAACGACCAGACGTGTGACTTCTGCAGGAGTGGTGCGGGGGAGAACTACTGCCGCAACTTCAAGGTCGTGGGCGTGAACATCTGGGGCGGACACGCCGAATACGTGAGAGTTCCGGCCCGGCTCACCATAAGACTTCCCGACTCGGTAACGTTCGAACGGGCCGCATGCCTGCCCGTCTCCTACAACCCAGCCTGGCACGGGCTCGTGACCCTTGCCGGTGTGAACTCCGACGACACCGTACTCGTCATGGCGGCGGGTAGCGGGGTAGGGGTTGCGGCCACCCAGATCGCAAAGCACTTCGGGGCGCGCGTCATCGCCACGGCGGGCAGCGACTGGAAGCTCGAGAGCGCGAAAGAGCTCGGGGCTGACGAGGTCGCCAACTACTCCGATGAAAACTGGCCGGACCAGGTGCGGGAGCTTACCGGCGGCCAGGGTGTAACCCTGGCATTCGATAACGTGGGACAACCTACCTGGCCGCACAGCCTGGAGCTGCTGGATCGCGGCGGAAGGATGGTCTGTTCGGGATCTACGGGAGATCCCAACATCCAGATCAACCTGATAAACCTGTACCGCAACATGGTCCAGATGTACTTCCACATGCAAGGGTCTTATGCGGACCTGGAACAGCTCGTGAAGCTCGTGGGTGAGGACAAGTTCCGGCCCGTGATCGACAGCCGCTATCCGCTGGAAGAGGCCGCCAAGGCTGAGGAGCGGCTCCTGGACCGGGCGATCTTCGGTAAGGTCGTACTCGTCTCTTAGGAGCATTGCCGGAGTTCTTAACGAGTAGGGTTCGTAAAAGCAGTTCAGGAGGTAATTCTCATGGCGGTTGCTCATTTGGGACACGCGGAGATCCGGGTTACGGATCTCGAACAGTCGCGGTGGTTCTTTACCGAGATCATTGGTCTCTACGTTACCGAGGAGGATCAAGAGCAGATCTTTCTCAGGGCCTGGCAGGACTGGGACCATCACACCCTGATCCTCAAGAAGTCCGATCACGCCGGCATTGAGCACGTCGGCTGGCGGGTCGAGAAGCCGGAGGATATGGGAGCGTACGAGAAGCAGTTCAAGGAACTCGGGCTGGACTACCATTGGATCGAGGGCGGCGAAGAGCCGGGCCAGGGGGACGGGCTGCGGTTCCTGACCCCGAGCGGCATGCCTTTCGAGCTCTACTGGGAGCGCGAGCCGTATACGCCCGACCCGGAACTCGAGTCCGTTCTGCCCAGCCACCCGCAGAAGTACGGCTCCCGGGGCATCGCTCCCCGGCGCTTCGACCACGTGAATTTCATGACCGATGATGCGGCCGGCGCCCAGGCATGGATCACCCAAGAGCTCAGTATCCACCACCGCTACTACGCGGAGGGCTCCGGAGGTAATCGGCTCGGCTCCTGGCTGAGCCGCACGAACATCTCGCACGAGCTGGCGATCATGCGCAACCGGAATCAGAACGGAACGTTCCTCCATCACGTCGGCTACTACGTCGACTCGCCCGACCAGATGATCCGGGCGGCGACCATCCTGGCCGATAACGGCGTCGAGATCGAATGGGGCCCCGGTAGCCACGGCACCAGCGGGGCGATCTTCCTGTACTGCTTCGACCCTTCCGGGAACCGCATCGAGGTGTGGACCGGAGGCTTCCTGATCTTCGCGCCGGACTGGGAGC
This sequence comes from Rubrobacteraceae bacterium, assembly GCA_050331175.1. GTDB lineage: Bacteria > Actinomycetota > Rubrobacteria > Rubrobacterales > Rubrobacteraceae > SIRX01. The sequence goes on from JBHJHC010000013.1 coordinate 14,557, forward strand.
CTATTCGCTGGACGCCCGAGAAAGCCGGGCTCGCCTACGAGATGTGGGGCTCCGGCATGCCGGAAAGCTACCTCACCTACGGAACGGACAGCCACTTCAGCTACCAGCGGCAAAGCTCAGCCCCGGCCGGCTAGAGAGGTACAGTCCACGGTGCGCGAGGAGATCATCGCGGCAGCCCAGGTGCTGGCCGCCGAGGGCCTGGTAACCGCCTTCGGCCACGCCTCCGCCCGCAGGGGACAAGATGGGTTCCTGATCACACCGCCCAAACCTCTGGGCTCTCTCCAGCCGAACGAACCGCTTTTGGAGGTTCCCCTCGATGAAAGCGAACTTCCCGCAGGGGTTCCTGGAGAAGCGTGGATCCACTGGGCCCTCTACAAGACCCATCCTGGTGTAGAGGCCATCTGTCGGGCACAGCCCACGATCTCCACGGCCCTGGCTTCCGCCGGTGTTCCGATAAGACCACTTCACGGCCAGGGAGCGTTCCTGGGAAAGGAAGTGCCCATCTTCGATGACGCCCGGCTTATCCGCAATCGGGAATCCGGCGAGGTACTGGCCCGGCGTTTGGGGAGAGCGAAAGCTGTAGTCCTGCGGGGCAACGGTGCGCTAACCGTTGGGAAAAGCATCGGCGCGGCCGTAGCCAGGATGTGGGTTCTCGAGGTTTCGGCGGAACTCAATCGGATAGCCGCGGCAGTTGGAAATCCGCAAGTGCTGAGCCCGGAGGAGTTCTCTTACTGGGAATCGGTGGGCGATGAGCTACTCGAAAGAATATGGTCTTACTTGAAAACAGACCGTCGAGGATGAAGTCGGTCATGATCGCAACAATCCGGGTAGAGGAGGGCTTTCCCCCGGAGAAGTGAAGAGTCCCGACTTGATGGAATATCCACTTGATCGTTCGTATATGAGGGACAAGGCTCTTCTACGCGGTGCTCGGCGCTTATACAGTCCTGTGCAAGGGAAAACGAGTACAGGAGGTGCTTCTCTATGGCCGGCATTTTGGAGGGCAAGGTAGCCCTGGTGACGGGCGCAGGCTCTGGGATCGGCCGGGCTACCGCCTTGGCGTTTGCCAGGGAAGGCGCGAAGGTCGTCGTGGCCGACATAGCCGATCAGGACGGCACGGAAACGGTGCGGGCGATCGAGGACGGTGGCGGGGAATCTACCTTCGTACAGGTGGATATAGCGAAAGCCGGCGAGGTCGAAGCCATGATCCAGACGGCGGTGGATACTTACGGACAGCTGGATTGCGCCCACAACAACGCCGGCATTGAAGGTCCGGCCGTTGCAACCGCCGACGTCAGCGAGGAAGACTGGGATCGGGTAATGGAGATCAACCTTAAGGGCGCGTGGTTGTGCACCAAGTACGAGGTTATCCAGATGCTCGAACAGGGTGGCGGCGCCATCGTCAATACGGCTTCGACGCTCGGCATAACCGGTCTTCCACAGATAGCGGCCTACACGGCCAGCAAACACGGGGTGATAGGCCTTACCCAGTCTGCCGCGCTCGACTACGGGACCCAGGGAATTCGGGTGAACGCCGTGATGCCCGGGGTTACCCGGACACCGATGATGGATCGCCAGATGAGCGGAGCGCACCTCGAAGAAGATATGTACATTCAACTACATCCTATCGGACGCCTGGGGCAGCCGGAGGAGATCGCCGAGGCCGTTGTCTGGCTTTGCTCGGACCGCGCCTCGTTCGTTACCGGACATGCCATGGCCGTGGACGGCGGATTCCTTACCTGGTAATGGGGGACTAGAATGAGCGGACGCCTAGAGGGTAAAGTCGCGGTTATAACTGGCACGGCTGGCGGCCAAGGCCTGGCGGCGGCCAAGATGTTTGCCGCCGAGGGTGCCAGCGTGGTGGGTTGCGACATCAAGGTAGAAGAGGCTGAAGAGACCGTGAGGATTGTCAAGGAGACCGGCGGTGAGATGGTCTCCATGCAACCGTGCGACCTCACCGATCCGGAGCAGGTAAGAGCCCTGATCAACCTCGCCGTGGACACCTACGGTGGGCTGGACGCACTGTACAACAACGCGGCGATGGCCTACTTCGCGTGGATGGAAGACATTACCTACGAGATATGGAACGCGACCATCGAGCAGGAGCTCGACGTAGTCTTCCGCGCCTGTACGGAAGCCTGGCCGCATCTCGTTGCCCGGGGGGGAGGCTCGATCATCAGTACGGCATCCGCGTCGGGGAGAGGCGTTTATGAGGTACTGCCCGGGCTGGCGCATTCAGCAGCCAAAGGCGGTGTTATCGCCATGACCCGGCAACTGGCGATGGAAGGCGGGGTGCATGGTATCCGGGCCAACACGATCTCACCCGGCCTCGTGCGGACCGCCCAGACAGAGGTGTTTCTGGGTCATCCTGATTGGTACGAATCGCAGATGCGGCGCCTGATGATCAAACGCGTAGGCGAGCCTGAAGATGTTGCCCCGCTGGCCGTCTACCTCGCGTCGGATGAGTCGACGTGGGTAACGGGAGCAGACTTCGCGGTCGACGGGGGGACGACAGCCTGGTGATCCGAAGCCGGAGAAGGCTCATACTTTATCCACTTCCTAACCCCCTGGGGGTTGATGCAGGAGCTCGTGAGCTTTCCGCAGGGTAAGGAGTACATGAAGGACCGAGAGTACCATCTCTGGCGACCGGACGACCCGAACAGATAGGGCTCTCATGATGCGCTTTCGTCGTTCCGCTATGAAGGACGATTGTCTTGATTCCCGCGGGTGGTCGCTTAGAGTCGTAGCAGGTAGGTGAAGAGAGCTTGAGAAAGGAGACTTATGTTCCACTTGAGCCGGGCCGTGCCGGTTAACGAAGCGGGCACGGACGATCCGGAACTCACCCGGAGCGACGTGTGGAAGGGTCTGGTGATGAAGGCGGAAAACGCTTTGCCTTTTGTTGCGGCCATGACCTACTGCGAAGTACTGGAACGGGGCGAGAACGAGCTCGTGCGGGAGATCGAGTTCAAGGGCGAGCGGGCAAAGGAGCACGTAACGTTCGAGCCCGAGAGGAAGGTGCAGTTCGACCGGCTAACCGGAAGCACCATGGGGACGATCCAGAACGAGATCGAGGAGGATGAAAACGGAGAGCTCCAACTTCGTTTCAGCTTCGCCCTGGAGGTCGAAGGGATCCCGCCCGACAGTGAGGAGGAGCAGGCCCACGCGGACGAGATGAAGGATGCCTACCTCGGCGCCGTCGCGGCTACCCTGGGTGCGATCCGCCAATCGAAGGCCGAGAACAGACTAGAGGCTTCGGCCCAGTAGGGCGCAAAGCCGGGGAAAGGAGAACCTATGTCGGACTGGGCAAGGGACTACTACGATGCGGTGGACTCGATGGACGTCGAGAAGTTCGCCGCCTACCACACCGAGGATGCGCGTTTGCGCTTTGGCAACGCTCCCCGGGCGGAAGGTAAGGAGCAGCTCGTAGAAGGGATCAAGCACTTCTGGGAGACGATCGACGGCATGCGGCACGACTTTGTCGAGGTGTGGGAGGAAGACGACACGACGATAGTCGAGGCGGATATAACCTACCAGCTCAAGAACGGTAAAGAGGTCGTGCTCCCGTGCGTTACGGTTCTGCGGCGCGACGGGGATCTGGCCAAAGACGTGCGCATTCACATGGATATCAACCCCGTGTTCGCAGAAGAGGTTCCGTCTGCCTGAGGACTCGGCGGGCGTTTCGTAACCGGATCCCGGCAAGCGTCTCAGGTTCTCCCAGGCGGCGGGATACCCGGGGCGTTTGTCGCTGCCTTCTTTAGGTGAGCTTCTTGTAGGCAGTGACCTGAGGAGAGAAGATCTTGACGGACATACCGGACAGAATCCGAGAACTCCAGGAGCCGATGCTGAAGAAGCGCCTCTACGTGGTGTTCTACGAGTTGATCCGGCCGGTGGAAGAGATGGTCTCTCGACTGCCCGACCACCTGGATTACATGATCGGGCTGGAGCAACGCGGCGCGGTGTTTGCCTCCGGACCTTTTCTAAACGAAGCCGGGGGCGCACCGGGCCGGGGCATGACTGTCTTGCGGGCGGAGTCTGAAGAAGAAGCCGAGGCACTGGCCCAGGGGGATCCTCTCTGTAAGGCCGGCATACGCACCTACGAAGTCGTCGCCTGGCAAATAATGGAAGGAAGTTTCTCCGTCAGGATCAACTACTCCGACGGCACCTACGAGTTCGATTAGTCGCAACAGAAACGCCTGTCACCAGTGGGTTCGTAGACGCTAGCACCTCTATTTACCTGTCCCGGTACTATCCGCTGCTAGATAGTGGCAAAGCTGTAGCGCCGGCTTTCTTTTGAGCCTTTTGTTCTTTATAGGCGAACGTCGGCGTTGTGAGGTTGGTGGCCGCAAGACATCATCGGACTTACGTTCGCAAGAAGGAGATCCAGAAGGAGGATTCGAGAGATGTCTGCAGCTACCGGGCCTCGGGGGCGGGGGTTGAGCCCTGTAACCTGGTTCGTCGTGCTTCTTTGTTGGGCCACGGTTATCTTCGATGGTTACGATGTCGTCGTCTACGGGGCGGTGGTGCCGGCCCTGCTCGAGTATCAGGAATGGGGCCTGACCCCGGTCCGGGTCGGTATCCTGCAATCCTACACGCTCATAGGGATGTTCATAGGCTCGATCCTGGTCGGCACGGTTACGGACGTTGTCGGGCGCCGCCGGATGCTCATAGGCTGTATCGCGTGGTTCTCTATAGCTATGGGACTGGTAGCGATAGCGCCTACGCCGGAGTTGTTCGGTTTGTTCCGCTTTATCGCCGGCCTCGGTCTTGGCGGGGTCTTGCCCGTAGCGACCGCTTTGACGACCGAGTACTCTCCTCCCCGCTACCGGAACATTATCTACGCGTTCATGTTTACCGGCTTCCCTATCGGAGGTATTCTGGCAGCGTTTCTCGGCATCTTCCTCATACCCGCATTCGGGTTTAGGATCATGTTTTTCCTCGGGCTGTTGCCTCTGGTTCTTATCGTGCCGCTGGCGGTTATGCGCTTGCCGGAGTCCATCGCCTTTCTTCTGGCTAGCGGCCGTCGCGCCGAGGCGGAGGCTATCGCCAGCCGGTACGGGATATCTCTGGAGTCAGATCAAGTGAGGACCGCCGAAACCGCCGAAGAGAGTACTTCCGCTGGCCGATTTAGTTCGCTTTCGAGCCTGTTCTCCGGCAACTACGTGGTGGCGACCTTGTTGTTCTGGATCACCAGCTTCCTGGGCCTGTTCATGATCTACGGTCTGAACACCTGGCTGCCGGAGATAATGCGCACGGCAGGCTACTCGCTGGGCTCGGCGCTATCTTTTCTGCTGGTACTCAACGTCGGCGGCATAATCGGCACCCTGCTGATAGGGGTGGCCGCGGACCGGGTCGGCTCCAAGCCGACGACCGTGTTCACTTTTCTTCTCGCCGCAATCTCTATAGCCTTGTTGAGCATCGAGTTTCCCCTGGTGGGGGTGTATCTGCTGGCCGGGCTGGGCGGCATCGGGGTGCTCGCTACCCAGACGTTCATTAACGCCTACGTCTCCAAACACTACCCACCCCGGATGGGCGCCACCGCGCTCGGCTGGTCGCTCGGTATGGGCAGGTTGGGCTCCATAGCCGCGCCGCTGGTTCTGGGGGCGCTGCTAGGCTTACAACTCGAAACGCAATGGTACTTCTACGCCATCGCGATCCCCGGACTACTCGGTGCGGTCCTGATCTTCTCCATGCCCCGCTCTCCTACCGAAGTAGCGAAAGCCCCGTCGCCAGCAGGTAGAGTAGCCCCGCCAGAGTAACCAGCGGCGAGATTCCGGAAGGGAAATATTGAAGCCCGGTTTGTTCTTCGCAGACCGGGCTTCTGTAAGGTGGTTTCTACCATTGCGCGAAGGGGCGGGGAAGATTTGGCCCGGCATGCCGGAGCCCGGCAGGGGTGAAAAAAGGCAGGTTTCGTTCAGATATGTAGAACATATGATTGCTATTCAAAACACAGCGGTTTATTCTAACTTGCAGCTCGTTAGCTGTGGGTAAGGACGGACTAGGGAAAAGGTAGAAGAATCATGCTGCAGACGCTCAGCAAAGCCGGCCGCGTTTTGGACCTGTTCTCTTTAGAGAAACCTGAGTGGGGGGTCAGCGAGGTTGCCAAGTCGTTAGGGATTCCGAAATCTGGGGCACACACGCTCCTGATTTCACTGGCGGATCAGGGTATGTTGCGCCGTACGGACAAGGCGCGGTACAGGTTGGGATGGCGGGTAATGGCCATGAACCAGATCCTGCTCGAGACAACGGATTTTCGGCCCGAGGCCCAGAGGACGATGGAGTATTTGGTGTCTCGCTTTGGCGAGACCATCCATCTGGCCGCGCTGGAGAGTGGGCAGGTGATCTACGTAGACAAAAGGCAGGGAACGCGGGCGGTGCGGGTGGCGGTGACCGGCACGGGCGTGAGGCTACCGGCCCACGGTAGCGGGGTGGGTAAGGCTCTCCTCGCCCACCGTCCCTGGGAAGAGGTGCTGAAGATAGTCGAGAAACAGGGAATGGCGGCCCTCACCCCCAAGACCATCACCGGGCTAGACGAATTTCGGGATGAACTGGAGGTGGTTCGCGAACGGGGTTATGCCTTCGACCTGGAAGAGACGATTCCGGAACTCTGTTGCGTGGCTTCCCCGATAAAGGACCGTACGGAAGAGGTTGTGGCTTCCATAAGCTTTTCGGTGCCCGCTTACCGGTTCGAGTCGGGCCGGGAGCGGTACGTGTCGGCCATAGTCCAGGCGGCCCGGAACGTGTCCGAAAGCATCGGCTACTTCGGGCCTGTCAGTGGCTAGGAGGTAGCGCCGGCGCGAAAATGCTTTATGCGAGTCGCCGCTGCCGCCCGCTGCGGCCCGCTGAGGCTCGTTCGCCTACAATAATCGTGTTTCGCATATACGAACGCGTCGATTGTTGTTCGGCCGGTGGCTTCCTACCATCTGAAAAAGAGCCTATCTACAGAAGGAGGCCGGGTCGCATGGGTGAAGAAAAGGTAGGGGTTGCAATCCTGGGTTCGGGCAACATTGGCAGCGACCTGATGTACAAGCTGCTCAAGAATCCGGGACACATGGAGCTTCGCCTCCTGGCCGGTATAGATCCGGCCTCGGACGGCCTGGCCCGCGCCAACGATGAGGGTGTCAGCACCAGTGCCGACGGGGTGGACGCCGTTCTCGAAGATCCCGAGGTCAGAGTAGTCTTCGATGCCACCAGCGCCAAAGCCCACGTCCGGCACGCCAGGCTCCTGCACGAAGCCGGCAGGATCGCCGTAGACCTCACACCCGCGGCCCGGGGGCCATACGTGGTGCCTACGGCCAACCTGACGGAGCATCTCGACCGTGACAACGTAAACCTCCTGACCTGCGGCGCCCAGGCGACCATCCCGATGGCCTACGCGGTCTCGAGCGTTACTCCCGTACTCTACGCCGAGATGGTTAGCACGGTTTCCAGCCTCTCGGCCGGTCCCGGCACCCGGCACAACATAGACGAGTTCACCTTCACTACCGCCCGAGGGTTGGAGGATGTCGGTGGGGCCGAGCAGGGGAAAGCCATAATAGTCTTGAACCCGGCCGATCCGCCGATCATGATGCGCAACACCATTTACGTGGTCCCGGAGAACGACTTCGACGAAGAAGAAGTGACGACCTCCGTAGAGCAGGTCGTCGCCGAAGTGCGGAAGTCCGTGCCGGGCTATCAGCTCAAGAGCGAACCGGTCTTTGATGTGCAGCAGACACCCTGGGGAGAGAAGAAGATGATGGTTTTGCTCCTGGAAGTGTCGGGAGCGGGAGACTATCTACCCAAATACGCGGGTAACCTGGATATCATGACCGCCTCGGCGCGGCGGGTTGGCGAGGTCTTCGCCCGACATCTGCTGGGGATAGAGGAGGAAGTAGCATGACGCTGGTGCGAATTACCGACACTTCCCTGCGCGACGGGTCCCATCCGATGCGCCATCAGTTCACGCCCGAGCAGGTTCGCGCCGTGGCGCAGGCACTGGACGAGGCCGGGGTCCCGGTAATCGAGGTGACCCACGGCGACGGTCTCGCGGGCTCCTCGATCCAGTACGGCTTTTCCCGTACCCCGGAGATGGAGCTGATCTCCGCGGCGCGCGAGGTCTGCGAGCGGTCCAGGCTTGCTGCGCTACTCCTTCCCGGCATCGGCACCCGCAAAGAGCTCAAGGAAGCCGTGGAACGGGGCATCCAGGTTCTGCGGGTCGCGACCCAGTGCACCGAGGCCGACGTCTCCGAAGAACACTTCAGCATGGCCAAGGAGCTGGGCCTGGAGACGGTAGGTTTTCTGATGATGTCGCACATGCGGCCACCGGAGTTCCTCGTAGAACAGGCGGCCCTGATGGAATCCTACGGGGCGGACTGCGTCTACATAGTGGACTCGGCCGGCGCCATGGTACCCGAGGACGCCCACGCGAGGGTCAGTGCCCTCAAAGAGAACCTCTCCGTCCAGGTGGGTTTCCACGCCCACAACAACCTCGGAGTTGCTATCGGCAATAGCCTGGCTGCCATGGAGGCCGGGGCGGACCAGCTAGACGGGAGCCTGCGAGGCCTGGGGGCCGGTGCGGGCAACGCGCCGACCGAGCTTCTGGCTGCCGTGCTGGACAAGCAGGGCCTGGATCTCGGCCTCGACCTCTACAAGCTCATGGACGCTGCGGAGTACGTGATAGCGCCGATGATGCCGTACGAGCCGATCACCAACCGGGACGCCATCGCCATCGGATACGCCGGGGTTTACTCTACGTTCTTGCTCCACGCCCGGAGGGCCGGAGAGCGCTACGGCATCGACCCGCGCGAGATCCTGGTGGAGTTGGGCCGGCGCCAGGCCGTTGCCGGACAGGAGGACTGGATCCTGGACGTCGCCCTGGAGCTCTCGCGGGATGGTCGGGCCCCAATCGAAGACGGCGCTTCGGAAACGCCGCTCGGAGTCGAGCGGCAAAGCTAGACCGATCCAATCCGGATAGATGAGGAGGAGCATGAGCGAGGTTACCGGCATAAATCTCAAGACCGGTACGTACGAGACCTACTTGAACCGCACCGGAGAAGAGCACGACGAGACGATACTTTTCCTGCACGGTTCCGGGCCGGGTGCAACCGCGTGGTCCAACTGGCAGTTCGCCTTGCCGGTGTTGGGAGAGGCGTACGATTGCCTGGCGCCGGATATGGTCGGCTACGGCAAGAGCGAGCACCTCCCGGCAGCCCCCGCTGACATGATGGGCTGGCTGGCCGTGTGGATGGAACAGCTCGAAGGTTTGCTCGATGGGTTGGATCTTCCGAAAGTCCATCTGGTAGGCAACTCGATGGGGGGCGCGCTCGCGCTACATCTCCTGGACCGTCACCCGGACCGCATAGAGGGGCTCGTGCTTATGGGCTCCATGGGCGTGCCGTTCGAGATCACCCACCAGCTCGATGCGCTCTGGGGTTTCTATGATGATCCTTCGCCCGAGCACATGGCCGAGGCGATAAGCTGGTTCGTCTACGATCCTGCCGTGGTTGGTGGAGATCTGGATGCCATCGCGGAGGCCCGCTACGGGGCTGCCATGGACGAATCGGTGAGCCGGAGCTTCGCTTCCATGTTCCCGGCCCCGCGCCAGCGCAACGTCGACGCCCTGGTCCTCCCGGATGATGCGCTCGAAAGGATCGAACACCGGACGTTGCTCGTCCACGGCCGGGACGACGTGATTATTCCCCTGGAGACCAGCCTATATCTTCTGGAACGCCTGCCGAAGGTCCAGCTACACGTCTTCGGGAGGTGCCGGCATTGGATCATGGTCGAGTACAGAGACGCCTTTAACCGGCTGCTACTCGACTTCTTCGGAGAGAAGCTCTAGCAAAGCGGAAGTCTCCGCGGAAGCCAGACTGAAAGGTAAGCCAGATGTCCGAACAGCAGGTAGATACTACCCCGGAGGCTCTAGCCCGCCGGCTGGATGAGGCCTGGGAGAGCCGGAGAGCTATCGCTCCGCTCAGCGAGAGTGCCAACCTCGATTCGGTTGAATCGGCGTACGCCGTCCAGACGGCCTGGAGCGAACTCCGCCTAAGCCGGGACGAGGAGATCATCGGCCGCAAGATCGGCCTGACCAGTTTCGCCATGCAGGAGCAACTCGGTGTGGGCGAGCCTGACTACGGCAGCCTCTGGGCCTCCCGCTATTTTCCGGCCGAGGATGGCCGGGTGAAGATGCCGGCTGAGACGTTCCTCCAGCCTCGCCTGGAAGGCGAGATAGCTTTCCGCATCGGCCGGCCCCTCCGGGGTCCCGACACCACGCCCGAAGATGTGCTCGAGGCAACCGATGCCCTGGCGGTGGCTGTCGAGGTGGTGGACAGCAGGATCGAGGACTGGCGGATAAAGCTGGTAGACACGATCGCGGACAACGCATCCTTCGGGGGGTTTACGATCGGCCCCTGGAGCGAGAGCTTGCGGGACGAAGACCTGCGTACTATCGGGATGTTGATCCACCAGAACGATGTGCCGGTCGTCGAGGGGATCGGCGCGGCCGCTCTCGGACATCCGGCCCGGGCGGTAGCCTGGCTCTCCAACAAGCTGGCTTCCTTCGGGGTTACGCTGGAGCCGGGGGACATCGTTCTCTCTGGCTCGCTCGGCAAGGCCGTCCCGGCCCAAAAAGGCGACGTGTTCGTGCTAGAGGCACACGGCCAACCACCGTTGACGGTTACGTTCTCGTAGGGGATGCCGCGCGGACGTATCGTGGAAAGGAGAGCCCATGATCAACTTGACCCGGTCCGAGCCGATAAATTGCCCGGATGAGGAACGACTCACCCGGACCCAGGTATGGGAGGGGCTGGTTCTCAAGGGGCTGGACGGCACGCCCTTCGTGAAAGACATGACCTCGTGCCGGGTGCTCGAGCGCACGGAGAACGAGATCGTCCGCGAGATCGTGCTCCGCGGTGAGACGTTCCAAGAGCGGGTGACGCTCCAGCCCGAGAGCAAGGGCCGCACCTACCGGCTGTCAGGGCCGGTAATGGGGGTGCTCGAAAACGTTATCGAAGAGGATGAGGATGGTGGCCTGCATCTGCGCTTCAACTACGAGTTGCAACTCGAGGGCGTGAAGGCCGGCAGTGCCGAAGAGGAGGAGTTTCGGCGGAAGATCGAGGCGGACCTCGATTCCGTCCGGGCAACTATAGACAAGATCCGGGAACTCGCGGCGTCGGGCGAGATAGCCGCTCCGGCGACGCGCTGAGTACCGCCGGCATCGCGGGAGCATCAGAGGCCACCTCTTATTCGACGTCCCGGAGCGTGATGGAAGCGAGCAACAGCAGCACCAGGCTGTAGGCCGCCAGCGTGACGAGGTTGCCCCACACGTCGCCCAGGGTTCCTCCGGCTTCGATCATCTCCTGGATGACGTTGTTTGCGTAGTGGAGCGGGAAGGCGCGCCCCACCCATTCGGCCCACGTGGGAAGCTCGTCGAAGTCCACGAGGAGTCCCGAGAGAAATACCGAGGGAAGTATGATCAGGGGTATGAAGGGGAAGACCTGCCCTTCGTGGCGGGCGAAGGTCGAAATGAAGATGCCGAGCATGACGGAGGCTATCGCCAAAAGCCATATCACCCCGAACAACGTGGCGAGGGTCCCGGTGTCGTAATCCAGCTCGAAGAGCCAGATCGTCTCGGCCAGCGCGACGACGGCCTGGAAGGTGGCGAGGCCCAGATAGCCGAGTACGTAGCCGCCGATGATCTGGGGCCGCACGAAGCCGTTTATGAACATCCGGCCGAGCGTCTCCGCCGTCCGCTCCTGAACCAGCCCGATGGCGCACAGAACGAACGCCAGGAAATGCACCATAAAGGCCGCCACGGGCACCGCGTAGCGGGCGACGTCGAAGCCCGGCGGCATGGTATCGAAAAAGAGTTTGAGAAAGTAGATGATTACGAGCGGTGCCACGATAGAGAGCGCCAGAAACCGCGGGTTGCGGAGCAGCTGCTTGGTCACCCGCCGGGCCACGACGAAGGTCTGCATTATCCGGCCTCCTCTTCGATGAGCGACAGCACGACCTCCTCCAACGAGTCGTCCTCGACGGCTACGGCCTCGACGTTCGGGTTCAGTCCATAAGAACGCAACGCATCGGCCACGTCCTCCGGCCGGCCGCCGATTACCGCTTCCTCTGCTTCGCCGGCTTGTCGGACGGTGAGCCGGGTCTTGCCTCGCTGGAGGATTCCGCGGGGCGTGTCGGAAACGATTACGCGGCCGTTGCGGAGTATGACGACGCGGTCGCAGAGCATAGCCTCTTCCATGAGGTGCGTGCTGATAAACAGCGTCGAGCCGCCACCCGCGAGCTCCCGGAACTCGTGCCAAAAGCGGCTCCTGAGCTTCGGGTCTACGGCCGCCGTCGGCTCGTCCAGGAAGAGTACCTCTGGCTCGTGGACTAGAGCGCAGGCGAGGGATACCCGACGCTTCATGCCGCCGGAGAAGGTGTGAACGGGGTCGTCCGCCCGGCCTGTGAGGTCTGTGAACTCCAGGATCTCCTCGACTTTCTTCCGGAGTTCGGGCGGCCGGTGGACGGAACCGAAAAAGCGGATGTTGTCCCGGGCGGAGAGGTCTTCGTAGAGCGCCGGGGATTGGGGCATGTAGCCGATCCGGCGCCGCACCTCCGCCCGTTGCTTGAGGGGGTTCATGTCCAAGACCCGCGCCGAACCCTCTGACGGGCGCAGCGCCCCTACGAGCGCCTTGATCAGGGTCGTCTTGCCGGCGCCGTTCGGCCCGATGAGCCCGAAGACGGCCCCGGTAGGCACCTCGAGGTCCACGCCCGACAGCGCCTCGAATTTACCGTACCGCTTGACGAGTCCAGCTACCTCTACGGCCTGCATCAGGTCTCCTTTGTCTCAGGCTCCAGTCCTCTCAGAAAGATCTCGATCGCGGTTTCCAGGTGTTCCTCGTCGGCCAGGCCGTCCTCTCCGAGGACCGGCAAGAGCGTCTTGCTCACGACCTGTGGAAGTAGCATTCCTATGAACGCCCGGGCGCCGGAGCGTACGTCGTGGGGCCGCAGTCTTCCCGTCTCGATCTGGCGCTCAAGGTATTGTTTGAGGAACTCCAGCACGCGACTCGGTCCCCGCTTGACAAAGAGCTCGGCGACCTCGGGACGCCGGAGTGCTTCCCCGATTAGCACCCGCAACTCTTTCGTGTTGGAGCGGTCGAAGGCGAGATATGCCCGGCCGATCTTTCGTAGGGTCACCTCGGGAGGAAGCTGCATCAGGGGCGCGGGATCCACCATCGTACGCACGATCGGCGCGTGTGCCTCCAGAACCTCTTGAAGGAGTGTTTCTTTGTCCGGGAAGTAGTGGTAGATCAAAGCCGGAGACTGGAGCCCGGCCGCCCGCGCGATGCTTTTGATCGTCGCTTCCTTAAACCCTTTCGCCGCGAACTCCTCGAACGCCGCACCCAAAATCTGCGTCCGCCGATCTACCTCACTCACCAAACCTCCTGACTGATTGATCGTTCAATAAATACAGTTTAGACCTTCTCGAATGCTCTGTCAAATAGCGCCATTGAACCTATTGGCCCTGCTAACCGGGTCTTTCAGAATCTGGACCGTAGCAGCGGACGATGGTCAGAGAATCGCGGTGTGAGGGGTATGAGGTGTTGCGCACCCTCGCTGATCAGCGAGCTTATCTCCAGTAGTCGGGGGCGCGGGTTCCTTTTTCGACCATTCTGGCGTGATAGCGCCACACCCACTCGTCGTTAAACCTGGAGCCTAGATCTGGTAGCTCTGCCACGTCTTCCGGGGGGATGTCCGGGACCTGCCTGCCGGTCAGAGAAGCCTGGAGTGTTATCCGGGCGAGAGCGTTGAAGTTCAGTGCCCGGACTGTAGCTTCCTCCACGGTAGCGCCGGTCACCGTGACACCGTGACCTTTCATCAGGCAGACGTGCTTGTCGCCCATGACCTCGATCACGGGCGCGGCGAGCTCGGGCCGGGAGATCAGAATCGAGCGCGGAAAGATAGGGATGCCTTCGAGGGCCAGGCGCATGGCAGGAATGTTGAAACTCCCGAAAATGGGTCGCAGTTTTAGGTCTGCGATGCCGCAGATCAGGGCCGCCGGCGGATGGGCGTGAACGACACAGTTGACCTCGGGACGGGCCTTGTAGATCTCGCCGTGAATCGGCAATTCTTTAGGAACTTCGTAGCCGTTTCCCAGGTGTGGCCCCTGGCCGTCGAAGTCCACCCGGCGGATGTCCGATTGTCTTGTAAAGAGCACCCCGCATTCTTCGGGGCTCCGGCAGCGGATGAGCATCTCGTCACCGATACGCGCGCTCACATGACCCAGGATCCCCTCGACCAGCCCTTCGGAAGCCAGGATACGGCAAGCGAGAGCCACCTTCGCTCTGATTTCTTCTAGAGACTCTTTCATGCTCGGGTGCTCCCCTCTACCAGGTTATGTGGGTGTGGATCTTTCTACAACCACCGGGAATCATCAGGGTCGAGGCTCACCCGATGGCAGGTCACCGTCGCCGGCTAGGACCCAAAAGAGTGCGGCCGTGTCTTGATCCCCCAGTCCCTGTTCGACCGCCCTCTCGCAGCACTCGCCGACAACCGAGAGCAGCGGGGTAGGCGAACCTGTTTTCTCGGCGAAGCCTAAGGTCTGTTGAACAGCCTCTTGCAGAAGGCTTACGGGAGCCTGCGGTGGGAGGAACTCTCTTGCAGCCATCATCGGGGCCCGGGTTTTAAAGGCGTTTGAACTGGCGGCGCTATTCGAGATGACTTCTACGACTTGTTCCAGATCGAAGCCCGCTTTTTCGCTGAGGGCCATTGCCTCGGCAGCCGCCAGGTTGTGGATCGCGACCAGCGTGTGCGAAACGAACTTCATCTTCGACCCCATTCCGAACTCTCCCAAGTAGTGCGTGGTGTCCGTGATAGCGTCGAAGATGGAATTGCAATCCTCGAAAGCTTCTTTGGCGCCGCTACCGAGTATTACCGCCGTACGATCCGCGACCATCGGCGGCATGCCGGTGATCGGGCAGTCGAGCATCTCGACGCCCAGTGGTCGCAACGCGTCGAACTGGCGCTCTTTGACCTCTACGGGCATACCGCTCATCTCGATTGCGATCAGGCCCGGGCCGGCTCCCTCGACGAGACCTTTCTCGCCGGAAACGACTTCCTCCAGGGCTTCCACCGAGGGTAGGATTGTGATGACAGCGTCGCACCCGGCGGCGAGTTCTTGCGGCGAGCTGACCGGTATTCCTCCGGCGGCGAGGAAGCTGTCCATCGGACCCCGGCGGTAGCCGAGGGTTGTAAAGCCTTTCCCCAGGAGGTTCCGCGCAATGGGCAAGCCCATGTTTCCGACACCGACGATGCCGACCGTGATGCTCATGGAAGAGACCTCCTGGCGTTTTACTGAAAGTTGTGTCCGCCGTCGATGTTGATCGACTGCCCGGTTATGAAGCCGCCGTCGTCGGAGGCGAGGAATACGGCAGCGCCGACCAGGTCTTCGGGTGTCTCCCGGCGATGAATAGCCTGGGAGGCTATGAGCGCCTTCGCCTGATCCTGGTTCACGGTCTCCCGCGGAACCTCCGTCTCCGTGGCGCCGGGCATGATGGCGTTTACGGTTATGTAGTCCGAGCCGAGCTCGTTGGCCAGAGCCCGGGTCATGCCGATGATCCCCGCCTTCGAAGTTACGTAGTGGGCGTAGTAGGGGCGGCCCATCAGAACCGTGGCCGACGAGATGTTGATTATCCTGCCCGTTTTCTGGCTCCGCATTTGAGGCGCGACGGCCTGGCAGCACAAGAGCGCTCCCGTAAGGTTCACGGCCATCACACGGTCCCACTCGTCGCGGGAGATCTCCTCGAACGGTTTCATCTTTATCGTGGAAAAGATGGCCGCGTTGTTGATCAGGACGTCTACGCGACCGAGTTGTTCTACCGTTTGCTCCACCATCATCTCGACGCTTTCCGCGTTGGACACGTCGGTCTTCACGGTAAGCCCGGTAGTACCGAGGTCCCGGACTTCGCGGGCTACGTTCTCGGCGCTAGCTTCGTTCAGGTCCGCCACGGCTACGTGGGCGCCTTCGCGGGCGAACCGGAGCGCGAAGGCGCGGCCGATGCCCTGCCCGCCACCGGTGATGATGGCGACCTTGTCCTGGAGACGTTTCGCGGGTAGCGGGGTGTGCGTCTCTGCCTGGGTCATGGTCTAGCTCCCCGCGACGGCGAGTTGTTCTAGCTTCTCGCGCACGTCCACAGGTTTCCACCAGGGTTCGATGCCGAGGTCTTCGGCGATGATTCGGGCTGTAATATAGCCGGCGCCACCGGAGATTGCGCCCCCCGGATGGGCCGCTGAGCCCGCCATGTAAAGGCCTTCTATCGGCGTTCGGTAGCCGAAGTGGTTGTACATCACCTGGTCTGCGGTGAAAGCCCCCATGAAGATGTCTCCGCCCCGCATGTTCGGAAAGTGCTGGACGTATTCGTACGGCGTGTAGGCGTACTGCCCGAGGATGTTGTCCTCGGTGAGGTTTGGCGCGTACTCGCGCCACTTCTCCAGGATGCGCTCGCTGAACTCGTCTTTGATCTCCTCTACGAGCTCCGGCCTTCCCTCCGGATCGTAGGGCATTACGTGCCAGGCGTACGCGGTGTGTTTGCCGGGCGGAGCCTGTTTGGGATCTATGACGGTCATCGCCCCGCTACCGAACTGGATCTCGGTCGGTATGCGGTTCTCCTTGACGGCGTCGTGAACACCCAGGAGCTGCTCCAGGGTCTCGGAGCCGATGTTGTTCTTGAGGGCCAGGTTCACGTTCGGGTCGTAGCCGGTGGAGGAGTAGATCGGTGGCTCCTCGAGGGCCAGATGCAAACCGAAGAGCGCCCACGGTGTGTAGTGGTGCGCCGCGACCTTCTCCCGGTACTCAACGGGTAGCTGATCCTCGCCCACCATCTCCTCGAAGGTCTGGTGTACGTCTACGGTACTCGCCACGAAACGACCGGCGCTGAACGACCGGCCATCCTTGAGCTCGATTCCAGTAGCCTGGTTCCCCTCGACCACGATGCGCTCCACGTGAGCCTGGTTGACGAAAGTCCCCCCGGCGGCGATGAACGTCTCCATCAAGCCGCGGGCGAGGTTCCAGCTTCCTCCCACGCAGAGGTCATAGCCGATATCGATGTCGAAAGCGCGCAGGATCGAGCCCGTAGGGCTTTCGTCCATGACCATGTCGTAGAGAACGGTGCCGAATAGCGAGAGCTTGAACAGCAGGAATACCTTGATCCGCTCGTCCTCGAAAAGCTCGTTGAGGGTCTCTAGCGGCTGCTTGCCTACCAGGTCGAGAAACTCCCGGCCCTCCGGGGTGCGTGACAGCAACTCTTCCCGTTCCTCTCTGGGAAGTGGCTCGGAGAAGCGCTCGGCCAGGAAGATGTTCCGGGTGATTTTCTCGGCCTTCTTGTTCCACTCCCGGAATGCGTCCGCATCCTTCTTTGAGAAGCGGGCGATAGAAGCCACCGTTTCTTCCAGGTTGCGGGCGAAGACCAGCGCGGTGCCGTCGGAGTGTGGCTGGGAGAACTCGTACTCCGGCGTGACGTAGGGGACCTTTGCGCCGAGTTCGAGGTCCCGGTACCACGGCGTTCCGAGGAGATCCCAGTGGTTTATCGAATGGAGGTTGTGGTAGAAGCCGGGTAATGTTACCTCTTCGGTCATGAACCCGCCGCCGTAGTTGAGGTTGCGTTCTACGAGAAGAATTTTCAGACCGGCTTTGGCCAGGTAGGAGCCGAGGATCAGGCCGTGCTGGCCCGAGCCGATGATGATGCCGTCGAACTGATCTTTCTGCACTGCTGTACCTCCAGGTTCGTCGCGGTTGCCCGTTTAACCAAGGCCGATGTTTACGGTCTTGCTCTGGGTGTAGCTGTAGAGCTCTTCGATGCTCTCCTCGGAGTCCGTACCGCTGTTTTTGTGGCCGGAGAAAGGGGCGCCAAGAAAGTGTGTCGCGCTGCCGTTGATCCAGACGTAGCCGGTGTCGAGCTGGTCTGCGACTTCTATGGCGGTCTGCAGGTCTCTGGTCCACACGGCGCCCGTGAGCCCGTATTCGAGGGCGTTGGCTTCCCGGATGACCTCTTCCTTATCGTTCCAGGTGAGCACCGAAAGCACGGGCCCGAAGATCTCCTCCCGCGCGATGCGCATGTCCATGGTCACCCCGTCGAAGATGGTTGGCTCGAGGAAGAATCCTTTTTCGAACTCCGCGCCTTCCGGTTTCCCCCCGCCGTGGACGAGCTTCGCCCCATCTTCTTTCCCGGCTTCTATGTACGCCGTTATCGAGTTGTACTGCCGTTCGGATACTATGCAGCCCATCTCGGTCTCCGAATCCAGGGGGCTGCCGACGCGGATCTTGCTCGTAAGCTCGACGACTCTCTCTAGCATCTCGTCGTGGATCGACTCGTGCAGAAAGAGCCTCGTGGTCGAGCCGCAGGACTGTCCCTGGGTCTTCTGGAAATTCATGCCGCGGACCGCCGCCTCTGCGGCTTTTTCGAGGTCGGCGTCGGGGAACACGATGAACGGGTTCTTTCCGCCGAGCTCCAAACTCACGTGCTTGACGGCAGCCTCGGCCGCGGAGATCTGGATCCGCTGTCCGGTATCGGTGCCGCCGATTAAGGCCAGCCGTTTGACGTCGGGATGCCGCACCAGCGCTTCACCCGCCGTCCGGCCATCCCCGGTGACGATGTTCACCACGCCCGGCGGAAATACGTCTTTAAGAAGCTCTCCCATGAGTAGCGGAGCGAGCGACACCTGTTTCGGAACCTTCAGGATAAGGGTGTTGCCGGTCATCAGCGGCGCCCCTAGTTTCGCGGCCGGGAACATGAGCGAATGATTGAAGGCCGTGATCCTCCCGACCACCCCGTAAGGTTCCCGGCGCGTCAGGAGCCAGTCGCCGGTCTGAGAGGGGATGGTCTGGCCCTTGACCTCCATCGCGGCGCCCTTCATGTACTCGAGGTCCCGGCACGCCAGATGGACATCCCCGATCATTGCCGTAACCGGATTGCCGGAATCCACTGCATCCATGATCGCCAGGTCTTCGGCGTTTTCCCGTAGAACGCCGATGGCCCGATTCAGCACCGCCCCCCGCTCCGTCACCGGTGTCTCGCGCCAGCCGGGAAAGGCCGCCTTGGCAGCTTCTACGGCTTCATCCACGTCTACCTTCTGCGCCGCCGGTAGGCCGGCCAGAAAGCGTCCGTCGGCAGGACTCGCGGTGTCGAACGTTTCTCCGCCTTTGGCCTGAACTATCTCGCCATTGACCAGCATCCCCCATGTGCGGGCCAGCAACGCGCCGGACTGATCTTCATAGGTCCCTGATGTCTTGACACCCATCCTCTTTCCTTTGCCGTCTCCTACCGGACACCCTCATAAATTCATCCTAGGGTGCCGCCGGTCAACTGCCAAGCGTCCCGTTCTTTATTGTGGAACGCCCGGGGGACACCGGCTCGCTCTTGATCCTCGGCAACACCCGGCAAGATCGTAATGGAACTCACGGACGCCGGATAAGATAGGGAGTTCGTCTTTGCATAGAGTAAAATATTTTGTTACACTATGAAAAAGTGGAAACGGTAAGGAAAGGCAGGATGCCGTTACAGACCATTGAAAAAGTTGGACGGGTCCTTAGTTTGTTCGACCAAGAGAATTCAGAGTGGGGGGTTAGCGAGATAGCTGTAGCATTGGGATTGCCTAAATCCGGCGCGCACGCTCTGGCGTCTACCCTCGCCGGGCAGGGGTTGCTTCGCCGCACTAGCAGAGGACGTTACAGGCTAGGCTGGAGGATGTTGAGCTTGAGCGAGGTCCTAATGCGGACGACGGATTTTCGGCCCGAGGCGCAGCGGGCCATGGAGTATTTGGTGAACCGATTCGGGGATCTCATGCACCTCGGGGCTCTCCAGGAAGCCAAGGTCGTTTGCGTAGACAAGGTTGGAGGCGTGCGGGCGCCCCGGGTGCCGAGTACGGGTCGGGGTCTCACGCTACCGGCGCATGGAAGCGCGATCGGCAAGGCGCTTCTCGCCCATTGTCCCCGGGAGGAGGTCACTTTGTACTTCCGGGAACACATACCGGCGCTTACCCCGAACACAATTACGTCATTGGACGTACTCCATGAGGACCTGACGGTCGTTAGAGAAAGAGGGTTTGCTCTTGATCTGGAAGAGATGATGTTGGGCTTGTGTTGCGTAGCGGCGCCGATCCGGGACCGCACCGGCGAAGTGGTAGCAGCCATGAGCTTCTCGGTGCCCGCCTATCGCTTCGAACAGGGAAGGGACCGGTACGTGGCGGCCATAGTTCAAGCATCCCACTCGGTTTCCGAAAACATCGGATACTTCTCGTAGAGCCGGGAACGACAGCGGGAGAGGTTCCGCGGTGACCAGTGGATCCAGCTATTGGGCTGGTACGTTATGCGGACTCGTCGTCCTCCGGCACGAAGAGCATGCGCGGTACTTCCAGACGGAGGGCCTCGCTCGTGGCTACACCATGCTCGTAGAGCAAGCCGGCGGCTTGCACCGGCGCCGGAAGCCTGCGCGCCAGAGCCAGAACGTCTCGTTCCTTGTCGAATAGTTCGTAGCCGATTTCCAGAAAGGTCAGCGTGTAGCGAGGAAGCCCGTAGGAAAACCCTGCCCGGACCGTAGGCTCTCCGTGGAGAACGATCAGCGATGAGCCCTCGTCTATCGGATTGGCAGCGACGGGTTTCCAACCCAGGGTATGCGCCCGGTAGAGCCTATCCTCTAATTCATCCCGGTCAGCTGCTCCCGCACCCCGGGACCAGGGTGGCCACTCCGCGCTGGCTGCGCCCAAGTCGTATTCATGCATTATGTTGCCGTGCCGAAGCATCGGATGAAAGCTTACCCCCTCGATAGAAATATTCAAACTGCGGACCCGACGTCTTTTTCGGGCCGATCTTCGCTAGAAGGGTCTTCGTTCGCCGGCAGAAGCAGCCGATTCTCTGAACCTAGCTGCGAATCCAGTGTTCTTCGTCGACCAGGAGAGCCTCGTTTCTCAAGAGTTCTATCTCTATCGTCTCCACAGCTTCCTGTAAAACCGGCACGGCCTCCTTCAGCGCCTCGACCGAGCTACGCAGGGTAGGGACCGCAATACTGACGGCGCCTATCGAGCGTCCCAGATGGTTCTTGACCGGCACCGCCACCGCGCGGATGCCGGGTTCGTTTTCCTCGTCAGCTATAGCGTATCCCAACTCCCGCACCCGTTGCAGCTCCTCACGCAGGGCTGCTGGATCTACGATCGTGTTCGGGCCCCGGGGCAACAGCTCCAATTGCTCGACGATGTTCCGCTGTTCAACTTCGGGTTGGAAAGCCAGCAGCGCTTTGCCCAGAGATGTGGCGTACAGTGGCCCCCGCTGCCCGGCGGTAAGCCGGATCTGGATGCGTTGCCGGCCTTCGGCCTGTCCCAGCACCAACATCTCCGTACCTTCGAGTATGGCTATCGAGGTCGATTCTCCGGTGCGGTCCGCGACACGCCTTATGGCGGGGTAGGCCACAGCCGAGAGGCCTCCCACCCCTGGAGCCTGGTGGCACATCTCGAACGCCTTCAGCCCCAACGAATACTTGTGCTCTCTCTCGTCGTACCTGACGAACCCCATCGGCACCATCGATATGAGCAGCCGATACGCCGTGCTGACGTTCAAACCTACCTCTCGGGCTAGTTCGCTGACCCCCACTCCGGTGGGATGGGCGCCGAGCGCTACCAGTAGGCTTAAACCCTTGGCCAGCATCCCCATCCCGCGGCCGGCAGAACCCTCTATGTCCTGCTTATCCGTTTCGAATGGTTTCGATTTCGAAGGCTCGTGCATACTACATTTTTACCATATTGCTCGTGAGGACCATAGTGACGTTGCCACAGGTTCTTTTCGAGATGTCGGGCACCCTCGGAGGTTTGGACCACCGCTGCCCGCCACGGTAGGCCAAACGGGAAAGACCAGCGCTCCACTTACCGTAGTGGCCATTCGGCAATGCTGAACGGCAGTGTTGACCATCGACCGGCATGCGCGGTTAACAAAGCCTCGAACGATCGACGACGTAGGTGAGAAGCGAAGAAAGATCGGATTCGAGCGGCCCGGGTGGCAAAAGCCGGGCGGCAACGTAGCTTGATGCCCTACACGTACGAGAGCCGTCGCGCCCGTCGCCCATCTTGACTAAAAGCCGCAACGACCTTAAGATTGTATACAAATGGTTTTGGCCATTTAGGAAAGGTCGGGAGTCATGGATGCTGCTTCGGGCAAGGAGAAGAGGCCGGAGTCGTTGGGTGTTTTCGAGCGGCTGCGGCGTTTGATCCTTGAGGGTGAGTATGGCCCGGAAGAGCGGTTGGTCGAGGAACAGTTGGCCGAGAGGCTGGGTGTAAGCCGAACCCCCATACGCCAGGCGCTCACGATGCTGGAAGCTGAGGGTCTGGTCGAGATCTCTCCGAACCGGGGCGCCACGGTCTGCTCGTTCGGTATCGAGGACGTCTGGGACATCTACGACCTCCGGGCAGTTCTGGAGGGCCACGCGGCGCGGCGCGCCGCGGACCGCATAGGTAAACGAGAGCTCGAAAGAATGCGGGAACTCGCCACCGACATGGAGCGGGCGGTATCCGAACCGTTCGCGGATCACGAAGAGGAAATCCGGTGGCTCGTCGCCCGCAACCAGGAGTTCCACGGTGCCATACTGGTGGCCAGCCGGAACAAGCGGCTGGAACGCCTGATGCACCGGACGGTCGAGATTCCGTTGATGTTCAAGGCCTTTTTCTGGTACACCCCGCACGAGCGGGTCATCTCGAACCACTATCACCGGCAGATACTCAACGCCTTGCAACAAGGAGACGCGGACCGGGCCGAGATCGTCATGCGCGAGCACGTCTACGAGGGCCGGGATTTCGTCATCAGAGCTCTAAAGGAGGAAGCCTATTGAGTGAGGAGCGTAACGGACCCCGACCTTTGGAGGGAGTCCGGGTGGTCGAGATGGGAAGCCTGCTGGCCGGGCCGTTCTGCGGCCAACTACTGGGAGACTTCGGGGCCGAGGTGATCAAGGTAGAGCCTCCCGGCAAGGGAGACCCCATGCGGGAGTGGGGGAGGCATCGTAAAGGCGGGCGGACGCTGTGGTGGCCGATCATCGCCCGCAACAAAAAAGCCGTGACGCTGAACTTGCGTGAAGAGGAGGGCCAAGACCTGGCCCGCCGGCTCATCGCGGAAGCCGACATACTCATCGAGAACTTTCGGCCCGGCACCATGGAGAAGTGGGGGTTGGGCTACGACGACCTGTCCGGGAGGAATCCGGGCCTGATCATGGTCCGCGTCTCCGGCTTCGGGCAGTCGGGGCCGTACCGGGAACGGGCTGGCTTCGGCTCCATCGGCGAAGCGATGGGTGGCATCCGGCACGTTACGGGCTTCGAGGACCAGCCGCCGCCCCGCACCGGCATATCCCTGGGTGACTCGCTGGCCGCGACTTTCGGCGCACTCGGCGCCCTGGCTGCGCTCCACCACCGGGAGGCGCGCGGCGAGCGGGGCCGGGGACAGGTCGTGGACGTTGGCATCTACGAGGCGGTCCTGGCGCTCATGGAAAGCACCATCCCGGAGTACGATCTCGCCGGGGCGGTGCGGGGGAGGACCGGGACCGTATTGCCGTTCGTGGCGCCGTCGAACATATACCCTACCAACGATGGAGATTACGTCTTGATCGCCGCGAACGCCGACAACGTCTTCGTGCGGCTCTCCGAAGCCCTGGGCCGTCCTGAGTGGCCCGAAGACGAGCGCTACGCCACCCACCACGCCCGGGGCGAGCGCATGGACGAACTGGACGCCAAGATCTCCGATTGGACCCGGGAACGCTCCGGCGAAGAGATATTGGACCTCATGGCGGAAGCCGGGGTGCCCGCCGGTAAAGTCTTTACCGCCAAGGACATGCTCGAGGACGAACACTACGCGGCCCGCGAGAATGTCATCCGCGTCGAGGATCCGGACATCGGCCCGTTTCCGATGCAGAACGTAGTACCGCGCCTCACCGAAACGCCCGGCGAAGTACGCTGGACCGGGCCGAAGCTGGGCGAGCACAACGAAGAAGTCTACGGCGGCGTGCTGGAGCTGGACGAGGACGAGCGGAGACGCCTTGAGAAGCAGGGGATCATCTGATGGACGTCGAGATAGTAGACGTCGGCCCGCGCGACGGGCTCCAGAACGACGACACGACCCTCGAACCCGCGACCCGCGCCGAACTCTGTGACCGGCTGGCCGCCGCCGGCCTCTCGCGCGTCGAGGCGGCCAGCTTCGTCAACCCCAAGCTCGTTCCGCAGATGGCCGGGGCGGAAGAGGTGATGGAGAATATCCGGCGAAGTCCGGGCACGAGCATCGCGGGGCTCGTGCTCAACGAGCGGGGTTACGAGCGGGCGGTCGAGGCCGGGGTGGACGAGGTCCGGTACGCCTTCCCGGTGACCGACACGTTCGCCGGGAAGAACCAGAATACGACCGTGGGTGAGGCCACGGAGCTTGCGTCCCGGCTCACGGAGCGCGCGCGGCTCGACGGGGTACGGGTCTCCGTCACGCTCTCGGCGGCTTTCGGATGTCCTTTCGAGGGCGGTGTCGGGCCCGCGACCGTGCTAGGTGTGGCCGAGCAGGTCGCCAAGACCGCGCCGGACGAGATCATCCTGGCCGATACCATCGGGGTTGGTGTTCCCCGGCAGGTGCGGGAGCTGGTAAGCGAGGTGAAGCAGACCGGTGTCACCACCGGCTGTCACTTCCACGATACCCGGAATACCGGCATAGCCAACGCGCTGGCCGCGCTCGAAAGCGGCGCGACGGTGCTGGACGCCTCGGTCGGCGGCACAGGCGGATGCCCCTTCGCGCCGCGGGCCACGGGAAATATATCCACCGAAGACCTCGTCTACACCCTGCACGGTATGGGCTACGCGTCGGGTATAGACCTGGAGGAACTGATCGGGGTGGCAGAGTGGCTCGCACACCAGTTAGGCAAGGAGCTTCCGGGGATGGTCTACCGGGCAGGGAGCTTCGGGCCGGTCGCGGGATAACGACGTAGAGAAAGGGAAGGAGAGCGTTTTGGCGTACAACGTGGCGGTCGACGTAGGAGGGACCTTCACCGACGTGCTGGTCTTCGACGAATCGACCGGTGACCTCACGGAGGGCAAGGTTTTATCCACACCGGACGACCCCTCGCAGGGGGTGGTCACCGGTATCGAGGCGACCTGCGAGAAGGTCGGGATCTCCTTTGAAGACCTGAACCTGCTCTTCCACGGCACCACCGTGGTGACGAACATGATCCTTACGAACACCGGCTCGCGGGTGGGGCTCCTGACCACCAGGGGACACGAGCAGATCCTGCACCTCGCCCGCGCCTGGACGCCGGGCCCGCTCTACGGCTGGATGTCCCTCATGAAACCCGACCCTCCGGCCGACCCGACCGACACCGTTGGCATCTCTGAACGTCTGGGTGCCGGTGGGCAGGTTATCCAGGAGCTGGACGACGATGAGGTTCGCGAGGCCGTGCAGCGTCTGGTCGAGCGGGGTATAGAGTCGCTGGCCATCGGCTTTCTGAACTCTTACGTTAAACCCGAGCACGAGCGTCGCGCCCGGGACATCGCGCTGGAGGTGGCCCCGGAGCTCCCGGTCACCATCTCATCGGACATCGGCCAGGAGTACGGCGAGTACGAGCGGACCCTCACGACGGTCGTGAATACTGCGGTCCGGCCCCGCACCGTCGTGTACATGAACAGCTTCGAGGACTCGATGGAGGAGAGAAAGTTCGCCGGTACGCTATCCATTGTCCGATCCGACGGGGGGGCGATGAGTCCGGAGGCCGTGGCGGAGCGCCCGATACAGATCGCGCTCTCCGGGCCGTCCGGCGGCGTTACGGGCGCCGCTTATTTGGCGCGCGAGATCGAGGTGCCGGACGTCCTGACGTTCGACATGGGCGGCACCTCCACCGACGTCTCGCTCTGCCTCGGCGGTGAAGCCCTCGTCCAGCGGGAGATGTCGCTCGGATACTTCCAGTTCAAGGTGCCGGCGGCGGACGTTCACAGCGTTGGCGCGGGCGGCGGCTCCATAGCTTTCCTCTCGACCAGCGGTGCCCTGCAGGTAGGACCCGCGAGCGCGGGCGCCGACCCCGGGCCGGCCTGTTACGGGCGCGGTGGCGAGGACCCGACCGTCACCGACGCGAACGTGGTGCTCCACCGGATCCCGCCGGGCGTCGCTCTCGGCGGCTCGATGGAGCTGGACGAGGCCGCGGCCCGGACCGCGGTGCAGAAAGTCGCCGAGCCGCTCGACATGAGCGTCGAGGAGGCGGCCGAGGCCATCCTGGACATCGTGAACGAGAACATGCACGCGGCGCTGCGGGTGGTCAGCGTCGAGCGCGGGCACGACCCGAGGGACTTCGGGCTCGTGGCGTTCGGCGGCGCGGGACCGATGCACGCCAACGCCCTCGGCAAGCTGATGCAGACCGCGCCGGTCGTCATCCCGCCGACGCCGGGTGTCATGAGCGCGTTCGGCTTCCTCTCGTCGGACATCCAGAACGAGTTCCCCGAGACGTATTTGCAAATCGCCGAGGAGACCCCGGCCGCAGAACTGAAAGAGACCGTAGAGGAGCTCATAAGCCAGGCCGACGGGTGGCTGGACGGCGAAGGGGTGGACGAGGAGAACAAGCAGTTCGACCTTTATGCGGACTGCCGCTACTATTTGCAGAACATCCAGATCCCGTGCCGGTTCGAGCTGGACGAACTGGAAGGAGAGGACAGCGCCTTCCTGCGCGGCAGGTTCGAGGACGCCCACCGCCAGCGGTACAACTTCGACCTTCCGGACTCGCCGCTGGAGATCGCCACGCTCCGGGTCGTCGGGCGCGGCACCATCGCCGGCGTGAGCCTGAACGAGAGCGAGGAGGAAGCCGGGGCCGATGCTTCGGCAGCGGTGATGCGGACCGACAAGGGGTATTTCGACGGCGGGTGGATGGAAATGCCGATCTACGACCGGAACGGGCTCGAGCCCGGCAACGCCGTGGAGGGACCGGCTATCGTCCAGCAAGACGACACCACCACCGTGATCGAGCCCGGCTACAAAGGGGCGGTAGACCGTTTCGGGAACATCCTGATCGAGGAGGCCTAGACAAAGATGGAAACGCACGAACAATCCACGCCGGATTTCGTCCGGGAGCACGACATAGACCACGTCACCCTGGACATTATCGAGAACGCGCTCAAGAACATCCGGGACGAGATGGATCGGGTGCTGGTAACCACGGCCGTCAGCCCCATTATCCGGGAGCAGGCCGACGAGTTCCCCCTGATCGCCGACCGCCAGGGACGGATGGTCGTGGGCCAGTTCGGTAGCCCGGTCGATACGGTCCTGGAGAACTCGCCCTACAGCGTCGAGGACCTCAAAGACGGCGACGTCATCGCCCTCAACGACCCGTACATGATGGAGGGCTCTACGTCGCACCTGCCCGACATCCTGCTTATACGCCCGATCTTCTACGACGACGAACACGTAGGCTACGCCCTCCAGTGGGGCAACCTGATGGACGTGGGGGGCAAGACCGCGGGGTCCATCCCGATAGACGCCCGCTCCATCTCCGAGGAAGGCGTGAGGATGCCGCCGGTCAAGCTCTACGATGCCGGCACGCTCAACGAAGAAGTCCTGCGGTTCTTCTGCCACAACTCCCGCACCCCGCGGGAGACGCGGGCGGACATCATGGCGATAGCCGCCGGGACCTCCGCCGGGGCCCAGCGGGTAAAGGACATCTGCGCCCGCTTCGGTAAAGACGCCTACCTGGAGGCGTGCGACGCCCTGCTCGACCGGACCCGGACGAGCATTATCGGGCTCATCCACCAGCTGATCCCCGAAGACCAGCGCTTCGAGTTCGAGGACTACACCGATGACGACGGACTCGGCAACGGCCCCATAAAGCTGAAGCTCGCCATGTGGCGCGAGGGGGACAGCCTGCACCTTGACTGGGAGGGCACGAGCGCCCAGGTTCCCGGACCGGTGAACTTCCTGCTGAACAAAGAGATGTTCCAGATGTTCGCGGGGGTGTTCCTGATCTCCGCCGTAGACCCGACCATCCTCTTTAACGACGGCTACGCCGACGTGATCCACGTGAACATCCCCGACGGCTCCGTTCTGCGGCCGAAAGCCCCGGCGCCGCTCAGCAACCGCCTCGTCGTCATGGCCCGGCAGTTCGACGTGCTCGGGGCGGTCTACGCCAAGGCTATCGGCTTTCAGGTTTCCGGCTCCTACGGGACGAGCCCAAACTTCGTCTACTCGGGCGACCAGGAAGACGGCGAGTCGTTCCAGACCATGGAGATCCTGTACGGCGGCATACCGGCGATCCCCGGCAAGGACGGTATCGACGGCCACAGCTGGTGGCCGGAGTTCATGGCGGTCCCGGCCGAGTACATGGAGACCTACTACCCCATGATCGTGGAGGAGTACAGCGCCCGGACCGACTCCTGCGGCGCCGGCGCGGCCCGCGGCGGCTGCGGCATTAGGAAGGTCTACCGCTTCCTGGCCGATGGCACCATTACCTACCAGGACGACCGGGCCCACACCTTCCCCTACGGCGTCGGCGGTGGTAAGCCCGGGTCCCCGTCGAACAAAACGCTTATCCGCAAGGGCGGCGAGGAGATAGAGCTTCCTTCCAAGGTAAGCGACGTACCCGTCCACGAGGGTGACCGCCTCGTCTTCGAAACGGCGGGGGCCGGTGGCGTCGGTGACCCGCTGGAACGCGACCCCGAGGCCGTCGCAAAGGACGTGCGCTGGAACCTCGTCAGCCCCGGGGCCGCCGAGGGCGAGTACGGCGTGATCCTGACCGATGAAGGGACCGTTGACGAAGGCGCCACCGATACGAAGCGCGGAGAACTGCGGGCCGCCCGTGAGAGCGAGCCGCCGGAGTTCGATCACGGAGACCTACCTTCGCTCGAAGACCAGCAGCGCAGGATCGCCGACACGCGGCGCCAGTTCAACGAGTGGCTCTCGCACGAGTTGGGGGCTACGGGAGCCGGTTAAAAATGGCTCAACACATCGAGGGCTTTGGTGGGCGGGGCGGCTTTGGCCACCGCCCCGCCCTCGTCGTAGTAGACATGACCCGCGGTTTCACCGACCCCGAATCCCCGCTCGCGTGCGACCTCGAAGAGCCCGTGGAAAA
Source organism: Rubrobacteraceae bacterium (assembly GCA_050331175.1). Taxonomy (GTDB): domain Bacteria; phylum Actinomycetota; class Rubrobacteria; order Rubrobacterales; family Rubrobacteraceae; genus SIRX01. The sequence goes on from JBHJHC010000013.1 coordinate 43,620, forward strand.
TATTCGGAAGCTCCTCGAAGCCGCGCGAGAAGCGGTGGTGCCGATCGTCTTTACCACCGTGGCCTACCGCGAGTCCGACAAGGTGACCGCCGCGGCGTTCATAGACAAGATCCCGGCGCTCCTCACCCTCGAAGCTGGGAGCCGGTGGGCCGAGATAGACCCGCGCATAGCGCCGCTCGAAACCGAGCCCGTCCTCAACAAGCTCTTCGCTTCCGCCTTCTACGGTACCGGCCTGCCCAGTGCCCTCGCAGCGGCCGGCGTAGACACCCTCATCGTAACCGGCGCGTCCACGTCCGGCTGCGTTCGGGCGACGGCGGTCGACGCCCTCCAGTACGGTTACCGGCCCGTCGTTCCCCGCGAGGCCGTCGGAGACCGCAACCCGGACGCCCACGAAGCCAACCTCTACGACATCGACGCCAAGTATGGGGACGTGGTCTCGGTAGTAGAGGTGCTCGACTATCTCGCAGCGTTGTCTGGGCATCCTCGGTCTTAGCGTTGGTGTTGGAAGATCGCGGGCGCGGGACAGCGGGCAACAAGAGAGAGGATTAACATTCACGAAATATTTTGTTCGGGATGTCCTTGCGCGGAATTTTTGACCGGAGTAGTATGGCGTCAAGTCAAATGGGGAATGAAGTACTGAAGAGATGAAGCTACTTTCGAGATAGGAGAGGAGCAGCTTCCAGTGTTATTGGGGACAAAAGGGTCTACGTTGCAGCGGCCGCCGGGTATCAAAGGCCACACTACGCGCGGGCGCGGGAGACAGCCGGGATATAGTAAGAGGGGGTTGCTGAATGTCTGAGCGTTTTGATATTACCGCGATAGATATAACCGTTCTACTAGTCTATCTGGTACTCAGCAGGATCATCCCGCTCGTGCTCGCTCCGAAAGGCAGCGGCGATGACGAGGACGCTTCAGAGGATTACTTCCTCGGCGGCCGCAACTTTATCTGGCCCTTTGTCGGCATGTCACTGGTCGCGACTAACATGTCCGGGGCCACTTACGTCGGCCTGGCCGGCGCCGGATATGCGGGTGGTATCTCGGTCTTCGCCTACGAATGGATGACGAGCGTTATCCTGGTCATCTTCATGTTTTTCCTGCTGCCGTTCTACCTCCGGTCGGAAGTCTTTACGCTTCCGGAGTTTCTCAACAACCGCTTCGACGTCCGCTCCCGGCTTACCTTCGCGGGCTTTAACCTGTTTGCCAACATGTTCATAGATATGGCCGCGGCGCTGTACGCCGGAGGGGTCGTGATCCGGGTTCTCTTCCCGGTCATCCCGCTGTGGGTCGACATAGCCGTCCTGGCGATACTGGCGGCGGTTTACACTATCTTCGGCGGTCTGGGAGCCGTTATGATCAGCGACTCTATCCAGGCAAGCCTCACCCTGATCGGTGGCGCGGTGGTGTTCTTCATCATGCTCGCCCGGATCCCGTCGTGGGAGGCGGTGTCTCGACAGGCGGGAGAGGAGAAGATGAGCCTCATCCTGCCCATAGGAAACGAGACCTTACCGTGGCCGGGACTAATCACGGGTGTGGTCGTTATCGGGATGTATTACTGGACCACAAACCAACTTGTGGTCCAGCGGACGCTGGGGGCCAAGAGCCTGGACCACGGGCGTTGGGGCTCCTTAATGGCAGGGTTCATAAAGCTCACGTTCCTGTTCTTCTTTATCTTGCCGGGGACCTTCGCCATCCTGCTCTATCCGAACATCGAGAACCCGGACCTGATCTTCCCGACGATAGTCTTCGATACTTTCCCGGTTGGCGTTAGAGGCTTGATGCTGGCGGCCATAATCGCGGCGATCACTTCGACCGTCGACTCCATACTGAACTCGGCTTCTACGGTGGTGACGATGGACTTTGTCAAGACCTTCCGGCCCCAGACCACCCAGCGAGGTTTGGTTACGATCGGCCGGATCGCGACCGTGGGAGCCCTTATCGTGGCCATTATCTGGGCGCCGACCATCGCCCAGTTCCAGACGCTCTACGGGTACCTGCAGTCGGTACTGTCTTACACCGTTCCCCCGATCGTTGCGACGTTCATTATCGGCATAATGTGGCCCCGGATTACGGCTACGGCCGCCTTCGTTACGCTGATCGGTATGATCCCGTTGGGGATATTCTGTTTCGTCCTGGGGCCGGTGACCGGAGTATTTCTGGCGGACATACACTTCCTGTACTTTGCCGGGCTGTTGCTCGTGGCCAGCATAGTCGTTCTGGTGGGGGTCAGCTTCCTGGGCGACCCGCCGCCTCCGGAGAAGACGGAGGGACTTACCTGGAACACCTCGTACTGGCGCGAAGAGACCCGCGAGCTTCAGGGAACCCCGATACTGCTCAACTACCGTTTCCTGTCGATAGTGATGCTAGTGTCCACGTTCGTTATCGTGTACATCTTCCGATAGGGGCCGGCTCGACGACTTCAAAGGAGGAGTTTGATGGGAAATAGTAGGAGGATGGCGAATGGGCCTTCCGGTTGGCGGAGGAGCTACAGCCGCCGGGACTTCCTGAAGTTGGGAGGAGCGGGTCTCGCTGGAGCAACCTTGTTGGGAACCGCTGCTTGCGGCGGGGGCGGTGGAGACGGGGGCAACATAACCTTTGCTTACGGGCCCACGGGCGAGGAAGACCTGAGAACCGTCCGGCAGCTCGTTGAGCGCTTCAACGAGCAGAACGAACAGGGGATCACGGTCGAGTTCGAGAGGAGGTCCGAGGTCACGGACGAGTACTTCCGGTCCCTGGTCTCTGACTTCCGGGCCGGCTCCGCCTCGATGGACGTAATCGCGGGCGACGTGATCTGGAGCGCCCAGTTTGCCCAGAACGGGTGGATAGAAGACTTGAGCGGCCGCATGTACTCGGACTACCCGGAGCAGGTACCGGACGCCTTCCTGAGCGCCCCGATCAGCTCGGTCTCGTACCGGAACAGCCTGTGGGGTGTTCCGTGGTTTACCGACGTGGGCGTGTTGTATTACCGGCAGGACCTTCTCGAAGAGGCAGGTTTGGGCGACGCGCCGACTACCTGGAGTGGCCTGAAGGAGATAGCCAATCAAGTAAAAGAGGAAGCCGGCACCCAGTACGGATTCGTTTTCCAGGGTGGGAACTACGAGGGTGGTGTGGTAAACGGCCTGGAGTATATCTGGAACGCTGGCGGAAGCGTCCTGGAAGGCAACATCAGCACGTCGGCCCCCGGCACGCCGGTAGATCTATCTTCGAACTTCGTTTCGATCGACAGCCAGGCTTCGATTCAGGGGCTTACTACGGAACGGAGCATGATCACCGATGACGTGGCGCCGAGCGAGGTCGCCCAGTTCACGGAGACGGACTCCAACGACGCCTTTAACTCGGGCGACGCGGTATTCTACCGCAGCTGGCCGTTTGCGTACGCTACTTTCGGAGCCGGTGATTCGCAGATAAGCCAGGACCAGGTGGGCGTGGCCCCGCTTCCTACCGAAGATGAAGGGCAGAAGAGCTGGAGCTGTCTCGGTGGGTGGAACATGTACATGAACGCCGGGTCTAACAACAAGAGCGCCGCGTGGGAGTTCATCAAGTGGATGACCAATCCCCAGCAGCAGAAGTTCCGGGCTATCCAGGGATCCTTCCTGCCCACCCTGCGGAGCCTCTACGATGACCAGGAGATCCTGAACCAGGCACCCGTGATAGACCTGGCGGGGGACATCGTGAGTGAGGACGCCCGCTCACGCCCGGTCACGCCGTACTACTCGGAGATATCCAGCAGGCTGGCCGGCGGTTTCCACGAGTCTCTGACGGGTGAGGATAACCCCCAGCAGGTAGTGCAGACGCTCTCGCAAGAGATGCAGAACATTATCGAGCAGAGAGGCTGAGCCCGGAAAAGGTTCCCCGGTACTGCGCCGGGACCAGAAAGGAGTGGGGAGCCGGAGCGCAAGCGCTCCGGCTCTCTTTTAGTTTTCGCTGGTTCCGATTTCTATCTGACTGGGTTTCTGGGGGGCGGCTCCGCCTCGGACGACTACCTCGAGCATGCCGTTCTGGTAGGTGGCGTTCAGGGCGTCCTCGCCCACTCCCTCGGGGAGGGTCATGCTGCGCCGGAAGTGGCCGTAGTGGCGCTCGTGGGTGTAGTAGGCGACGTGTTCGGGGCGGTCTCTACGCTCACCCGAGATGGTCAGTACGCCGTTGGAAAGGGTGATCTCCAGGTCTTCCCGGATCACTCCTGCAAGCTCGCACCGGATTATGAGGTCTTCACCGACGGCGTAGATGTCCGTGACCGGGACCCAGGCGTTCGCGTGGGTTCGTTCTTCCGGGCTAGGGTCGTAGCCCGTCATCCAGTGTTCGCGCATCCGGTTCGCCTCGCTTATAGTGTCTACGAAGCCCCGGAACGGGTTATGTCCTTTTTTTGACACCTGATCTACCTCCTATAAACGCATCTGTAGCCAACCCGGCACCAAACGCAAACCTGCTACTCAGTGTTTTCCGCAGCTTCTTCAGACTCTTCCTCGGATGGCGGGAGGTCTTCAGGTATTGAGGGGCGCAGCCAGCTTACCGAACTCCACGGGACGAAGATGGGCACTTCACTAATTTCGCCCGATTTATAGGTGTATGCCAGGCCGGTTTCGTTGACCTCCTGTATATTCACCAACTCAGTTTCCGCAGCGCCCGTTCGGGCCAGCAGTATGTCCTCTCCAACCCAGGACCGGGGTATCTGTTTCTCCATTTCTTTTACCTCCACAGATATTACGCCGTCTACAAAGCGGGGAGCGGGCGAGCTTGTTGCTCACCCACCCATAATTGTGCACACGTTTTCCAAGCGTCCGAAAGATTCCTGGGGCGTCGGCTACGTGACGTTCTGGCCGCGTTCCGGGGCATCTTCCGCGCTGGCTTGCTGCGGGGCCGGTGCGCCCCGCGGCTTGCTCGCAGCCCGACCCGGGTCGGGGGGAATCCGATCTACCGAGGGCTCGGGCTGTATACCCGGCAACCGTTCGTCCCGCAACCCTACTGCCAGACCAACGCACATAAAGATCAGTACTACGGCAAACGGCAGGCCTGAAGCGACCGCTGCCGATTGCAGCGCTGTAAGCGCGTCGCCGCCGCCGGCAGCTCCGGCCCCTAGCAGGACCGCCGCCACCGCCCCTTCCAAGATGGCCCAACTCAATCTCTGGAACCAAACCGGGTTCGGGTCGCCGCCGTTGGTGAGTATGTCGATCACCAGCGATCCCGAGTCCGAAGACGTGGCGAAGAACAGCACCACTACAACGATCGCGAGAACGGAGGCGATCACGCTCAGGAACGGAGCTATCGGTAGCTGGTCGAGAAGTATGAACATGGCGGTGCTGGTGTCTGCGTTGGCGAGGCCCCCGCCGTTACCGTTCATTATGTAGTTGATAGCGGTCCCGCCAAAGATCACGAACCACACGGCAGAGACGCCGGCCGGTGCCAGCAGCACGCCCAGGACGAATTGTCGCAGGGTACGCCCGTAGGAAACCCGGGCGATGAACATTCCGACGAAGGGAGCCCAGGAAGTCCACCAGGCCCAGTAGAACAACGTCCAACCGGCCTGCCACTCTGCGGCGGCATCGTTGGTGGTGAACATGTTGAAGCTCGTGCCGACCAGGTTCTGCAAATAGAAGCCGATGTCGTTCGCCACCGAGTTCAAGATAAAGAGCGTCGGACCCACGATAAACACGAACAAGGCCAACCCGAAAGCCAGCCACATGTTGATCAGCGACAGGTTACGAACACCCTTGTCGATGCCCAAGACCACGGAAACCGCGGCTACCAGCGTGATCGCCGCGATTAAGAGCATCTGCACGCCCGCCGTGTTCGGAATGCCGAAGAGGGTGCTGAGCCCGGCGTTGACTTGCTGGGCCCCGAACCCTAGAGAGGTTGCGAGCCCGAACATGGTGCCAAACACGGCGATGATGTCGATTACGTTTCCCAACCAACCGTAGATCCTGTCCCCTATAAGGGGATAGAAAGCTGAAGCGGGCCTTAGCGGTAAGCCCCGCCTGAACGAGAAGTAGGCCAGCGAGAGGGCGAACACGATGTAGATGGCCCACGGATGGAATAGCCAGTGGAAGAAGGTCAGGTTCATCGCTTGTTGGGCGGCCGCCGGGGTGCCACCCTCGCCCGTTGGCGGGCTGGTGAAGTGGAAAACCGGCTCGGCTACGCCGAAGTACACGAGACCTATGCCCATCCCGGCGGTAAAGAGCATGGCGAACCAGGCCGTGGTGCTAAATTCCGGTCGCGCGTCGTCAGGCCCTAGCTTGACCCGGCCATACCGGGTAAACGCGAGCGCCACGACAAAGATCAGGAAAAAGCTCACGGCGAGGATCAAGAACCACCCGAAGAACGTGTAGATGAAGTTCAATACACTTTGTGCGGTATTGCCGAAGGTCTCGGCGAACAGCGCACCGACTATAACGACGCTCACGATTACCACCAGGGATATTATGAAAACCGGTGGGTTCGTATGCCGCCTCAGATAATCTTGCATGTGACTCCCCTTTTCCTTGCTGCCTTTTTGTATACCAAATCATCACTGTAGACCATTTCGAAATATGTTTCAACAGATATGTCTTGGCCGTTGCGTAAGCGGTGGGAGATCTGGCTCGCGCGGAGCTTCGCCCGTATTCGCCCGTTGCTCGCGCGCGGTGGGGTGCATCTCTGGAGGATTGTTATGAATTAGAATGGGGGCAACAGGGGGTGCTGTTATGGATTCCATGGGTAAAGACAGGTCTGGTGGGCTAAACAAAAAACGTACGTTCGAGATCTTACAGCCTGGGGGCGCCGGGGATCCGCAAAGCAGGGCGTTCGACTTCATAATCATTGGCCTGATTCTAGCCAACGTGGTGACGGCGATCCTGCTGTCTGTGGACAGTGTCGCAGATTCGCGGTACGGTACCTACCTTTTCGTCTTCGAGTTGTTGTCCCTGCTCGTATTCACCGAAGAGTACCTTGTTCGGTTGTGGGCGTGTACCGTAGACGAGCGGTACAGCCGTCCGGTTTGGGGCAGGATACGGTTCGCCTTCACGCCCCTGGCCCTCATAGACCTAATAGCCATCTCGCCGCTGTACCTGCTCTTGATCTTCCCGGGCCTGGGGGCTTCTGCGGAGGCCTTGCTGATGCTCCGACTACTCCGGCTGTTCAAGATGTTCCGGTACTCAAGGTCTGTAAAGGTGTTTGCAGGCGTCGTGAAGAGCCGGAGGGAAGAACTGGTAGCGGCGTTCTCCTTTACCATCTTCTTGCTGATCTTCTCCTCGATCCTGATGTTTTTCGTCGAACATCAGGCGCAGCCTGAAGCCTTTCCGAACATACCCGCTGCGTTGTGGTGGGCAGTCATTACCCTCACTACCGTTGGTTACGGAGATGTCAGCCCCATTACGCCGCTGGGTAAGATGCTCGGCGCGGTAACAGCCCTGCTGGGGATCGGGTTGGTGGTGTTGCCGTCGGGCATTCTCGCCTCCGGCTTTGTTCAGGAATACAGTAGAATGCACGATGAAGAGGATTTGTGCCAGCACTGCGGCAAACCAAGAAACAAGCCCCCTCACGAGGTCGGAGAGGATCCCGGAGAGTCTTCTGAATGAGTAGCACGCTATCAAGGTTACGCCGCGCTTCCGGGCGAATGTAAGCCGGTCGCTTTTCGTTTTCCCGCAGTTAAGCGATAATATGGGCCGGCAGCCCCGACAGCGGGCGCGGACACCCAGTCAGAAGATCAGGAAGGGGCAAAACGATGACCGAAAGGCAACCCGGTGCGGAAAGCAGCACGACTTCCACGGCCGACGACAACGGAAGTCTTACCGTAACGGACAATCGTACGGGTGAAACGTATGATGTCGGGATCTCGGAAGGCACCGTGCGGGCGATGGACCTCCGCGACGTCAAGGTGAACGAGGACGACTTCGGGCTGAAAACCTACGACCCGGGTTTCTCGAACACGGCGAGTTGCCGGAGCGCCATTACCTACATTGACGGCGAGAACGGTATCTTGCAGCACCGGGGTATACCGATAGAGCAGCTGTGCGACCACTCGACGTACCTGGAGGTGGCGTACCTCCTCATCTTCGGAGAACTGCCGACGGAAGATCAGCTAAACGAGTGGACGTACGAGATCACGCATCATACCTACGTCCACGAGAACATGAAGAACTTCATGCAGAACTTTCGCTACGACGCGCCTCCGATGGGGATGTTGTTGTCGTCGGTGGGGGCGCTCTCTACCTTTTACCCGGAGGCTCAGGACGTAAGCGACGAGCGGGAGCGATACATGGCCGCCATACGGCTCATCGCCAAGATCCCCACCCTGGCAGCCTTCGCCTACAGGAGTAGCTTGGGGCTTCCCTTCGTGTATCCCGACAACGACCTCTCCTATTCGGGCAACTTTCTCTCCATGCTCTTCAAAATGGCCGAGCCGCGTTACGAGCCGGATCCCCGGCTGGAACGGGCGCTCGACGTGCTGTTCATACTCCACGCCGACCACGAGCAAAACTGCTCCGCCGCCGCCGTGAGGGTCGTGGGTTCGTCGCTGGTGGATCCCTACTCCGCCATTGCTGCCGGGGTTGCCGGTCTCTACGGGCCGTTGCACGGCGGGGCAAACGTCGCCGTCCTCAAGATGCTCCAGCGTATCGGCGCCAAGGAGAACATCCAGGATTTCCTCCAGGGAGTAAAAAACGGTGACGAGCGGCTCATGGGCTTCGGACACCGGGTCTACAAGAACTACGATCCCCGGGCGCGAATAATCCGCACCCACGTCGATGAGGTGCTGGAGGCTACCAACAAAGAGAGCCCCTGGCTAGATATAGCCATCGAGCTGGAGAAGCGGGCGCTGGACGACGCGTATTTCACGGACCGCAAACTCTATCCGAACGTGGACTTCTACTCCGGTCTCATCTACGAGGCCCTCGACCTCCCGACCGAGGCGTTTACGGTTATGTTCGCCATACCGCGGGTTTCCGGCTGGATCGCCCAGTGGCTGGAGATGCACCGCGACGAAGAACTCCGCATCGCCCGTCCGCGACAGATATATACCGGAGCCCGCGACGCTGACTATACTCCGCTCGACGAGCGGTAACTAGAAAAGCCTTCTTCGAGCCGTGGGGCGCTGTTGCTAGCGTCTCACGGCTCGCTGTTGTTCTGGGGAGACCGAGGAAAAGGGCTGAGGTCTGGGAGCCTGATCTTGATTTCTTTCCAGTTCTTCGTGGATACACCGTTCGGTATCCATCCCGGAATTTGAAGACTGCTCGCCAACACTAAACAAGGACCCCGTACACCGGTTACTCCGGCGACCAGAACCCGCTGGACACCCGGGCTCCCGCAGGGGAGTCGATGGCGTAAGCCCAGGCCCAGAGGTTGCTGTTGGCCGTCTGCACCGGGACCAGCACGCGCCGGTAGAGGCTATTGCCTCCCGGTTCGAAGCCTTCGAGTTGGTCGAGGCCGGGGAGCCGATCCTCCGGGTCGTCGAACGTCAGGAGCTCACCGAATACCCTGGAGTCGTCGGTAGCCAGGGACGGTAGTGGCTCGTCCAGGCGGCGTTGGGTGGCGGCATCCGCGGAGGGATCTCGGGGCCCGGTCGCCCGGATCAAATCCCGGGCGACCACGAGGGCCGGAAAGCCAAAGGGGAGCTCGTAAAGCTCCCCGGGTACCAGCGCTTTTTCGATGTTCGAAACTCCCCGGCAAAACCGTTCGTGGTTCCCGAAGCCGCACTTGAGCGTGCCGTAGACGAAGAGAACGAAGGCGCCCCCTTTCGGAGCCCGGATCATTCCTTCACCGGCCGATCAGAGAAGCGTGGTCCACTTTTATGCAACGGTCCATTACGACGGTGAGGCCGTGCTGTGAGGCGTAGGTGGCGGCTTCGTCGTTTATTACCCCGAGCTGCATCCAGAGCGCGCCGGCCCCGGCCGCGACGGCATCCTCGGCGACCGGCGGAACGAACGCGCTGCGCCGAAACACGTTTACGATGTCTATTGGTTCCTCTACCTCCCTTACCGAGGAGTATGGGTTTTCGCCGAGTACGGGACCTTTCAGGTTCGGGTTGACCGGGAAGATCCTGTACCCCAACTTCTGTAGGGTGCGGGCGATAGCGTGGCTCGTCCGGTAGGGTTTGTCCGAGAGGCCGACGACAGCCACGGTGCGCGCCCCCTGGAGCGTATCTCGTATCGTATCTGGGTCGGGGTTCTGATGCACGTTCTTCTCCTTTGCGCAGCCTGCGAGCTTCCGCTTTGAGGGGGAGTATAAACGCCGGCTCTCTATTCCACGCGGACGCCCAGAGGAATGAGCGCTTGCTCCTTGCCTTTCGCTTCGACCATCACGTCCGCTTCCCGGCTGCCCAGGGCTTCCGTAAGGCTGTTCCAGTCTGCTGCGTCTATGGCATACGCGTGGGCCCCGGGCTGTTTTTCGGGGTTCTGGCTGGAGATGTGGACCTTCGGCCGGGCGTCGCGAGTTTCCCAGGTTGGGAGCGAGAGGTCCAGGGCTTCCCGGAGGGTCAGGCCCGCCGGGTTGAGGTCATGGTGGAGGGTGTCCACGATGGCCGGTATATCCAGGTCGCGGGCAGTTTCGACCACTTCCGGGACCGCCCAGACCCGCTCGTCGTTCTCCAGCGCCAGGTAGCGGAGTACCTCTCTTTCGTCTCGCAAGGCTTCCACAAAGCGCCGGGAGGTCGCCGATTTATCCTCGTTCTTACCCCCGAGATGGAGCACGAGAACACCATCCGGGCTGCCGAGTAGCGTGAGGATGCGGGCTGAGGCCCGGAGCTCCTCGATGCTGCGTTGTACTACATCCGGTTTCAGGCTGGCGGGCTGAATGTACTGTCCGGGGTGCATGGAGAGCCGGACGCCGGCGGTGCGAGCCAGCTCTCCGGCTTCGCGGAGGTCATCGCCGTGCTCCGATTGCCAGTCGTACGGGAAAGCCGGATGCGAGGCGAAGGGGATCAGGCTCTGTCCCATCCGAAACAGGCCGATCCCGCGATCCGAGTTCCAACGCAGGATCTCGCGCAGTCCCCGGATGTTCTCCCGGATCAGAGCTTGCAGCTTCTCCAAGTCTTGCAGGTTCGCGAGCCGCAAAGTTCGGTTGGTGCTGGCCGGTATCGTCAGGTTTTGCGTAGGATATCCGAAACGTATCATGCCTCGGGTGTACATCACGCAGGTTGAAACGGATGTGTTCTAGGTTATACGAGGCACATCGTTGAGGCGTTTTATGGGTGCGCGAGTAGAAAACCCCGGCCCGGAGGCCGGGGCAAGGTGCTAGAAGATCAGACCGCTACGCCGCTACTTGTCTTCCAGGAGGAAAGTCACGGCCATGTTCACCTTGTAGCCCGTGATGTTGCCATCTTCGATGATGATGTTCATGTCCTTGACCCAGGCACCTTCGACGCCCCGCAGGGTGCTGGTCGCGCGCTCCACGCCCCGCTTGACAGCGTCGTCGAAACTCTGGTCGGAGGTGGCGCTGATCTCCGTAACGCGTGCGACAGACATAACTTCTCCTTCCGTTCGCTTCCCTTGACACTTTAGTACCCGGCAAGAGAAAAGCTAAACCTTGTTGGGTGTCTTGCGGGCCGGAGGAAAGCTAGGGGCTCAGGTGGGGATGCTGGTTTGCAGCAACGGCTCGGTGGTGGGCTGGTCGGAGCCACCGGACGGTTCGATGGTGATCGCCACGGCTTCGGCATTGTTCAGCGAATCTCTTATGGGGGCGGCGATGGTCTCGTCGCCGGAGCTGAACGTGCCGGCCGATTGTGGGGTGCCGTCCTCGATCACCCAGATCTGCAAGACCTTGTCCTCCGGTATTCGGGGCAGGTCCTGCGCCACGATCACCGACTGCAAACCTTCTACCTCGACTACCTCAGCCCGGGCGTTGCCGGCCTCGGCTGAGCCTTGCATGGCGAACGTCTCGCGCTGCTGTAGCTCGCTTTGCAGGGCCTGAACCTCTCCTTGCAAACCTTGTATCTCGCCTTGCAATAGTATGTTCCACGCGAACAAGACGACTACGAGAACGGCGGCAGCCCCGAGCGCGATCCTTTGGAGGCTGACGTATTCGCGTAAATTGGTCCATGAGGACTCCCGGGGGGTTCCACCGTGCGCTTCCGAAGCTTCGGACTCGACGATTTCCAGGATGTTTTCGCGGAGTTCGGGCGAAGGCTTATGCTCGGTGGGCGAGAGGGCCAGGACGTGGGCCAGGGAGCTGAGGTGTTCCACTTCCTGGCGCAGTTCGGGGTGGAGGTTCAGGTAGTCCTCTACCTCCCGGCGCTCATCTTCCGTCAGGGCCCCGACGGCAAAGGCCTCTTTGAGTTCCTCGAAACGCTCTCTGGGCATCTCGCTCATCCAGGAATCGCCGTCCCTCGGGAGTCGAAATAGCTCTCTATCTTTTGGAGTCCCAACCGAATACGGCCCTTCACGGTTCCGAGCGGAATATCTAGCACATCGGCGATCTCCACGTGCGTGTAGCCGGAAAAGTAGGCTAGCTCCAGAACCTTGAGCTGGTCGGGCGGAAGCGTATCCAGGGCTTTCCGAACCTCATCCCGCTGGGAGTTCCGCCAGGCTTTGGAGAAGGCTTCGCTCGGCTGGGAGGTCTGTGCCGAAACCTCGACTTTCCCCTGGGTCCGGCGACGACTGGCCGTAGACCGGAGTTGGTCCACCCCCCGATGATGGACGATGGAGAGGATCCAGGTCCTGACGCTGCCGCGCTCTGCCAGGTAGTTTCCCGTAGACCGCCACAACTTCAAGAAGACCTCCTGTATCAGATCTTCGGCCGCCTGCCGCTCACCGAGCATCCGGTAGGCCAGCGAGTAGGCCGGCCAGCTGTGGCGATCGTAGAGCACGGCAAAAGCCTGTGGGTCTTTGTTCTCTACCAGGGAGATCAACTCCTCGTCCGCCAGTAACAGGTATTGTTTTCCCTTTTGCGGCACACGCCTATTGTACGGCATGGCGAGGGTCGCGGATCAGCTACCCGCTGTCTCCTGGTCGCTCCGAGCAGCGGACCGTAGTCCACCAAACCGGACAAAGTATGTTGGGAAAAGTGATCTGGAACCCGGCCGACATCGTAATAGGCCGTAGTTGCGCTGTCCAGAGGACTTATACGGAGTCCAGAAAGCGAGGATACACTACATGAGTGAAGTAGAGAGCCGCATTGGCTCGGTCGCGATAGACCGGGAATATTCGCGGCGTAGCTTCCTAAAGACCGCTGCGTGGGTCGGGGCTGCCATCTCCGCGGCGGGTATTGGTGGGTTCGGTGTGGCGGTCCGCAAGGCGCACGCGGTGCACGAAGGTTACGCGGCGGCCGGTCCTGTGGCGGTCTTCTCGTTGGCTTACCAGCTCGAGTTGCTGGAGGGTACGTTCTACGCGGAAGGCGTTGACGCGGGCATCCTCGACGACTTCGCGGTCACGCAAATCGCAGCCATCCGAGACCACGAGATGGCCCACGCGGACGCGCTGGCGGGGATATTGGGAGAGTTGGGCGCCGCTGTACCGGCGACGCCGAACTTCACGTTCCCCGATGGCGTCTTCAGCGACCCGGGCGCTTTCCTGGAGCTGGGAGCCACCCTAGAGCCCGTTGGCATAGGGGCTTACCAGGGCGCTGCACCGGCGCTCATCGGGAACGAATATCTCGGCCCGGCGCTTTCGATTCACAACGCCGAATGCATGCACTGGAATGCGATCAAGATCCTTCAGGGTGTGGATCCGCCCAACAACGTGGCCTTCGAAGAAGCACTGCCGCTTGAGGACGTGCAGGCTGCGGCTGCACCGTTCGGTCTAGGTTGAGTAGGAGAACCATAAACTATGGATAAGCAGATGATTAACGTACCGGGGGCCGAGGCACTCGCCCAGCCCCAAAGCCGGAAAGACTTCCTGAAGTCCCTGGCCGTAGTCGGAGCCGGGGCCACGGCTGCAGCAGCCCTGCTTCCCGGCAAGGCCCACGCCCAGTATGAGGGAGCGGCCCAGGACCTCGAGATTGCCAACTTCGCCCTTACCCTGGAGTATCTGGAGGCGGAATACTACGCCATAGCACTCGATACGGGGCTGCTTAGCGGGAAGGCCTTTACCTACCTCCAGGCTGCGGGCGACCACGAGAACCAGCACGTGGAGGCTCTAATCGGCCTGATAACGGACGCCGGCGGAACGCCGGTAGAGAAGCCGGAGTTCGACTTCGGGGATGCTTTCGCTAGCGAGTCCTCGATCCTGAACACGGCGGCTACCCTGGAGATCACGGGGGTTGGCGCCTACCTGGGCGCGGGCCCGCTGATCTCCGGCCCCTCGGTACTGGCCGCCGCCGGGAGCATCGCCGGTGTCGAGGGCGAGCACGTGGTCGCCGTCAACAACCTGCTCGGCGTCGTACCACCGGCTAACATGGCTTTCCCAGAGGCATTAAGCCAGGAGGCTGTGCTCGAGGCTATCGCGCCCTTTATGGGTGGCACCATGCCCGATACCGGAGGCCCGGTCCCCGGCGGCAACTCCAGGGCCGGATAGCCCGCTGACGTTGTCCAAAACGTATCTCTATAGGAGCAGGGCCCTCGCCCTGCTCCTCATCTTCGTCTTTCTTGCGCTGCCGGGCTGCGGGTCCGGATCGTCGGGCGGGGGGGCGCAGCCGTCCGAGCCCTCAGAAGGCGCTGAGAACCAGGCTGCCACGAAGGCTGGTTCGACCCGGGTAGCGAAAGAGAAGGAACCGTCTGGTGAAGCCACTGTGGAGGCGTTGCGCCCGGAGGACGTGCTCCCGGAGAAAGAGCTTACCGGGGTGCCGGAGTTTAGTGAGTGGGAGGACGAAGGGGAAGACGTTCAGAAGGCCGCGAACCCTTCGGACTCTTCGGTGGGAGCCATACCCGCGGTCAAGCCCTACAACTTCGGCCGGGACCCCGGCGGGCCTGAGGACAAGACCCTCTATCTGACCGTTCCGAAGCTCGGGATCGATGGTATCCCGGTCTTCGATTCCATCACGGAGGAGAAGCTCAAAGAGTCTGTCATCCACGTTCCCGCCACCGGTTTTCCCTGGCAAGAAGGTGCGAACACCTACATCGCGGGGCACCGCATCGGCTATGAAGGGACGGGTTCCTTCCAGGTCTTCTACGAGCTCGACCAACTGGAGATAGGGGATGAGATCTCCGTGCTGGATTCCGACGGTGGCGAATATTACTATACGGTTACCGAGGAGAAGGTCGTCGGTCCCGAAAACGTCGAGGTGATGGAGCCCGTGCCGGGGCAGTCGACGATCACCCTCCAAACCTGTACCCTGCCCGACTATAAGGAGCGGGTTCTGGTTCAGGGAGAGTTGGTCGAGAAGAGCGCCTGATCCGGGCGTGCTAACATCACCGGGTTTATGGAGGACTCTAGCCCCTTTAGATTGAGTGTCCTTTCGAGTGGTAGCTCGGGTAACGCCACCTACGTCGAGACCGACTCTCGTGGCCTGCTGGTAGACGCCGGCATCTCCTGCCGCCGGCTGGAGGCGATGCTCGCCCGCAAGGGCCGCAGCCTGGCCGACGTAAGCGCGGTGCTCCTGACGCACGGCCATGGGGACCACACCTCGGGACTCAAGTCTTTGCTGCGGAAACGTCCGGTAGAGGTCTTTGCAACGCCCGGCGTTTGGGTGGCTAACAGTACCGGCGCGGTCCGGGCCGGTGAGCCGTTCGAGGTTTGCGGGCTGGAGGCTACTTTCTTCCAGGTCCCGCACGATACGCCGACCTTCGGCCTGCGCCTCTCGGGAGGAAACCGGGTCGTGGCGCTAGCCACGGACCTGGGGGAGGTTACGCCGGAAGTTGCCGGGTGGATGAAAGGTGCGGACGCCGTGGTGCTGGAAGCCAATCACGACCCGGACTGGCTGCGGGGGGGGCCTTACTCTGCGGACTTGAAGCGCAGGATCTTCTCTCCCATAGGCCATCTGTCGAACTACCAGACGGGGGAGGCGGCGCTCGGGCTGGCTCCCCACGGGTTAAAGGACCTGACCCTCGCCCACCTGTCGAAAAGGAACAATTCTCCCGCCCGCGCGTGCGGCACGGTGAGCAAGATGTTGCGGGATGGTGGCTACGGCGGTGTCCGGGTCCGGGCGGCGATGGCGGGCCAACCCACGCCTTTTATAGAGGTCGGTACCCCGTTGGAAGGTCCGAAGTACTCCTACCGGTACCCGGATGGCGGGGCCGCCTCCCAACTGTTCGAGGTCGAGTGATCCGGCGGGCCACGATCCTGGCCGTGGGGAAGCTCAAAGGCTGGTCAGACGCCGGCTGCCAGGATTACCTCCAGCGGCTCCGGCGTCACTTTACAGTCGAGGTGATCGAGGTTCCCGAGCAGGACATGAACCGGAAACCCCGAAACCGGGTGCTCGCAGCGGAGGCACAGAGGCTCGAACGCCGCATACCCTCCGGGGCGTACGTGGTCGCCCTCGATCGTGGGCGTGGTCGGCCCTTTTCTTCCGAGAAGCTGGCGGCCCGGCTCTCCGAGCTCGGAGCCTCCGGGCGGAGCGATATCGCGTTCCTGATCGGCGGGCCTCTGGGCCTCTCGGCCGAAATCCTGCACCGGGCGGACGAATCGATTTCTTTCGGTCCCCTGACCCTTCCGCACGCCCTGGCGAGGGTCGTCCTACTGGAACAACTCTACCGGGCGACCAAGATCTCTCGCGGCGAAAAATACCATTGGTAGCCATGGTTGAAACTGTATACAATCTGATACCATATGCTCGTACATGCGCGTGCAACTGGACAGGTTCGAGGACAACGGGTGGGCCGTGCTGTTGCCCTATCCTGCTGGAGACCGTTCGTTCGACGTTCCGCGGGAGATGCTTCCCGGGGATTCGGCTCCCGGCGACGTCTTTACCGTAACATTCGAGCCCGACCACCAGGAGACCCAGCGGATGGCCGACGAGAATCTCCGGCTGATGAACGAGCTACTAGAGCGGGATGAGTGACGGCAAGATGAGCTTCGAGACAGAGCTCGCCGAGATCGTGCGGAGGGCGGCCCGCGAGTTGTACGACGCCGAGTTGGGAGAGGTTCACGTAGAGCGGCCGAAGGAGTCGTCCCACGGAGATTTCGCGACCAACGTGGCGCTGGCCAACGCGCGCACTTTTCGCCGCAACCCGCGCGAGGTGGCCGGCAATTTGGCCGGCACGCTCGACGCTTCGTTTATCCAACAGGTGGACGTGGCGGGACCCGGGTTCATAAACTTCTGGATCTCCGAAGACGCTTTGTGGTCGGGTATCCGGAACCTGCTCGGCGAGGGCGTGGGTCGTGGGCTAAGAAACGGTTCCGAAGAGTCTATCCTGCTCGAGTACGTGAGCGTCAATCCGACGGGCCCGATGACCGTGGCCCACGGGCGGCACGCGGCCTACGGGGACTCGTTGGCGCGGATACTCGAGGCGGCTGGCCGGGTGGTGTTGCGTGAATACTACTTCAACGACGGAGGAAACCAGATCCAACTGCTCGGCGAGTCCGTCGCCGCCCGGTACGGGGAGCTTCACGATGAAACCTGGCCCGTCTCCGACCCCGACGCGCTCTATCGCGGGGAATACATCCGGGAGATAGCCCGGGATCTCTCCGGTGAACGGGGCGGGGTGTACCTCGACATGGGACGGGAGAAAGCCCTCCGGGAGATTAGTGCGTTCGCCACCCGCTGGTGCATGGACGACATAGAGAAGACCCTGCGTCGGGCGCGGGTTGGCTTCGACAACTACTTCAACGAAAAGAGCCTCTACGACTCGGGTGCGGTAGCAGAACTAATCGCGAAACTAAATTCCCTGGGCCACGTTTACGAGCACGAGGGGGCGCTGTGGCTGGAGTCAACGAAGTTTGGCGACGACAAGGACCGGGTCCTGGTAAAGGGTGACGGTTCGTACACCTACATGGCGCCGGATATCGCCTACCATCTAGACAAGTGGAACCGGGGCTACGGAACAGCGGTCGACGTGTTGGGGGCTGACCACGTTGGCTATCCTCCCCGGATCCGGGCTGGTCTCGTGGCGCTCGGCATACCGGGCGAGTTCCTGGACGTAGAACTGGTTCGGCTGGTAAAGCTGGTGAGCGCGGGGGAGCAGGTCAAGGTCAGCAAACGGGCCGGAACCTTCGTCACCTTCGACGAGCTCATGGACGAGGTAGGGGAAGATGTTGCCCGCTACTTCTACGTACGGTCCTCTCACAAAACGGAGATGAACTTTGATCTGGACCTTGCTATCCAACAGTCCGACGAGAACCCGGTCTTCTACGTCCAGTACGCCCACGCCCGCATAGCCAGCATCTTCGAGCGGGCCGGCCTGGATCCCCACGAGAGCGAAGACTTTCCCGCCGGCGAACTCGCCACCGAAGAGCGGGCCCTGATCAGGGAGATACTAGACTTCGACCGGGTGGTCGAGAACGCGGCATCCCGCCGGGAGGTGCACCCGATACCAACCTACCTCGAAACACTGGCCACCCGGTTTCACCAGTTCTACACCGTCCACCGGGTCCTGGTAGACGACGAAGCGGTGCGGGCGCGACGGCTGGCCTTGTGCGCCGCGACCAAGGCCGTTCTCCAGAGGGGTCTAGGCCTGCTCGGGGTGGAGGCGCCCGAAAGAATGTAGGACGCACGCCTGGAGCAGGAAATCCCCGGGGAGATGGGTGCAGAGGGCCCTTTGGTATACTCCCGGTGATGTCTTCAGGCTCCTGACGTACTGGAGAAAAGATGAGCACAAATGGTCGGTTGACGATCTGCCAGATCAGCGACATCCACTGCGGTAACAACCCGTTCTTCATACCGGACTTGTTGGAGCGTACGATCCTGGAGGTCAACGACCTGGAGCCTACGGCGGTTGTCGTATCCGGGGACCTTACCGCCGCCGGTTACCGGCAGGAGTTCGAGACTGCCGCGGAGTACGTGGGACGCATCCAGTGCGAGCACGTAATGGTAATACCGGGCAACCACGACGCGCGCAACGTAGGTTACGTCCACTTCGAGCGGCTCTTCGGAGATCGGTATTCGATCATCGATTTTGAAGAGGCGGTCATGGTGGGGGTGGATTCCTCGGAGCCGGACCTGAACGACGGCCGGATCGGGCGCGAGCGCTATGACTTTATCCGGGAGGCGTTCGAAGCGGCGGGGGACAAGCTCAAGATTTTCGTGGTGCACCACCATCTCGTGCCGATCCCCGGCACGGGGCGGGAGCGCAATATTATCTTCGATGCGGGCGATATACTCCAGCTCCTGGACGACGTGGGCGTGAACATGGTGCTCTCGGGGCACAAGCACGTTCCGTACTCGTGGAAACTCGAGAACATGTTCCTGGTCAACGCCGGCACGGCTTCCACGACCCGGCTTAGGGGCAACACGCGCCCCTGCTACAACATCGTCGAGATCGAGAACGGCCGGGTGCAGGTCTTCCGCAAGTATCCGTTCAAGCAGCGAGAACTAACTGTAGACTTTGACGCGGCGACGCAGCAATACTCGCACTACGAGGAGAAAATAGACCCCGGGCTCGCCGTCCCCGGCGACCAGTAACCCGTGCGGGCGCTATTCCTGATCGACGGCGAGCACTACCCGCCGGTAGTGCTGGAGGCCATGCATAAGGTCCGCGACGGGCGGAACTTCGAACCAATCGCCGCCGCTTTTCTGGGGGGAACGGAAAAGCTCAAGCCCGGGACCGACTACGGGGTGCCGCTGGTAAAGGGCGCCTCGGCCGTCGCGGCGGTCCACAGGGCTCTCGACGAGCACAGCGTAGACGTTGTCGTGGACCTTTCCGACGAGCCGGTGATCGGCTACCGCGAGAGGATGCGGATAGCGTCGCTGGCGCTGGCAGCCGGGGCCTGCTACGTTGGCAGCGACTTCGAGTTAAAACCGGCCGGGTTGCGCGACATCTCGAAAAAGCCTTCGCTGGCTGTCGTCGGAACCGGAAAACGGGTAGGTAAGACGGCGGTATCAGGTTTTCTGGCCCGGCTGTTGGCTCGGGAGGGCTTTGATCCCGGGGTAGTTTCTATGGGCCGGGGTGGGCCTGCGGAGCCGGAGGTGATCGAGGGTCACAAGCTAACCGTTGGCAGCGGTTACCTGCTCGAGGCCCTGAACCGGGGGGCCCATGCGGCCAGCGACTACTACGAGACCGCGGCCCTCAGCCGGGTTACGACCGTCGGCTGTCGCCGGTGTGGTGGTGGTTTGGCCGGCGAACCCTTCGTCTCCAACGTGCTCGAAGGCGCAAAGATCGCGAACAGCCTGGATACCGGGATCACGATCTTCGACGGCTCCGGGGCGGCCATGCCGCCGGTCGCCGTAGACCACCGGGTCCTCGTGGCGGGGGCCGACCAGGACCCCGAGTACATCACCGGCTTTCTCGGCGCATACCGGATTCTGATCTCGGATCTTCTCATCTTGACCATGAGCGAGGAGCCGATGGCAAAAGCGAGCAAGGTCGAGGCTATCGTGCGAGAGGTTAAGGAGTTGAAACCCGAGATAGAGATAATACCCGCGGTTTTCCGGCCCCGGCCCGTAGAAGAGATCGAAGGTTTGCGGGTGGCCTACGTTTCGACGGCCCCGGCGAGAATACTCGCGAAGCTGGCGCGCCATCTGGAGGAAACGTACGGTTGCGAGGTGGTGGCGACTTCGGGGAACCTATCGGACCGGGGACGACTGGCCGAGGACCTCGACGCAATGGCGGACGCGCAGGCCTATCTGACGGAGATCAAAGCCGCCGCAGTAGACGTGGTTACCCGGCGGGGCTCCGAAGAAGGCAAGCCGGTCGTTTATTGCGACAACGACCCGGTCGGAGAAGGCCTGAACGAGGCCTTGCTCGGGCTGGCCGGGAAAGCCCTGAGAAACATTGGTGGTTAAGTGAAGCTCTTGGGTGTATACTATAAGGCGTGAAGGCGGGTTCCCGCCTCGTACGCGGAAACTGCACTCCACTCTATTCCGACAAGCTTTCGCCCTGGTGCTGGCTTGCCCCCACGCAGGTTTCTGGCGAAAGAGGGAGGTTAGGTGATCGTACATTAGTTCATCCGGATTAGACGCCACGTTGTGGAACACGCGGGGTGCTTTGGTGTGGGAAACCCGGCGCCCGAGCTATGTGCAACGGGCCGCGTATGGTAAGATCCAGCAACACCACCCAGGCCCCGAAACCGGGTGCCGCTACGCGAGGATTCCAGCCTCCATCAACCAACAACGAGACACGGTGATGAGCATTTTCGTATCGCAATTCAGGAAAGGTAGAGCAAGATGACCGAACTAGCCACCCTCGAACGCAAGCGTCTCAGTGACCTGCATCAGATCGCTTCGCAGCTTGGTATCGAAAAATACCGCAAGTACCGCAAGAACGAACTGGCGGAGATGATCTATAAGGTCGCCACGGAGCAGGCTGCGACACAGGCTGCCGCACCTCAGCAAGTCGAAGAGCCCGTGGTGGCAGAGCCCGCCAACGGCGTCGCCGAGGTCCCGGCCACGGGTAACGGAGCCTCGCAGGCTCCGGTAGACGGGTTCGGTGAGGCTGACTCGGTGGTGGCGAAGCCCGCGGAGGTCGAGCGCCGGCGGGAGGAACGGAAACCCGGAAAAGAACGGCAGGATCGGCCGCGAGATCGCGGGAGCCAGAAGCCCCAGGACAAAGGTGATGGCCCTCGGCAGAGCGGCATTCTGGACGTGCTACCCGACGGGTTTGGCTTCCTCCGGAGCGGGGGCTACAGCCAAAGCAAGGGCGACGTCTACGTCTCGACCTCCCAAATAAAGCGGTTCAACCTCCGGCGCGGCGACTACATTGTCGGGCAGATCCGGCCGGCCCGCGACGGCGAGAAGTACCCGGCCCTGGTCCGCATAGAGACGATCAACGGCAAAGAGCCCCAAAAGGGGCGTTGGCGCCCGCACTTCGACGACCTGACGCCGCTTTATCCGTCAGAGCGGCTGCGCCTCGAATGGAAACCGAATGATATAGCACCCAGGGTCATAGACCTGGTGGCGCCCATCGGTAAGGGCCAGCGGGGACTCATCGTTTCGCCGCCCAAGGCCGGCAAGACCACGATCCTGCAGCAGATCGCCCAGTCTATCGCGGCGAATTACCCGGAGGTGAAGCTTTTCGTGCTCCTGGCCGATGAGCGGCCGGAGGAGGTCACCGACTGGGAGCGCAGCGTCCCCGAGGCGGAGGTAGTTGCTTCGACCTTTGATCAGCCGGCGGACAATCACATCGCCGTAGCCGAACTGCTCCTGGAGCGGGTGCGGCGCCTGGTCGAGGAGGGTGAGGACGTGGTGGTTTTGATGGACGGCATAACCCGGCTCTCCCGGGCGTATAACCTGGCCGCACCGGCTTCGGGCCGAATCCTCTCCGGAGGCGTGGACTCTGCCGCTCTCTACCCGCCCAAGAAGTTCTTCGGCGCCGCGCGCAATATCGAGAACGGCGGGTCGTTCACCGTGTTGGCCACCGCGCTGGTCGAAACCGGCAGCCGGATGGACGAGGTTATCTTCGAGGAGTTCAAGGGCACGGGTAACATGGAACTCAGGCTGGACCGCAAGCTGGCGAATAAGCGGATCTACCCGGCCATCAACATCGAGGACTCGGGTACGCGAAAAGAGGAACTGCTCATGGAAGCTGGCGAGGCGCAGCGGGTCTGGCAGGTCCGTAACATCCTCAACGCCCTCGAATCCAACCAGAAGATAGAGCTCTTGATCACGAAGCTCAAAGAAACCCGCACCAACCCCGAGTTTCTCCGGGAGCTCCAGCGCGTCCGGGCGTAGGGCGAGAGATCACCGGACAGCCGGTCCACGAAAACCGGCTGTCCCCTTTTCTGGACACGCGTACTAAACTGTTGGGTGCACCCATATTAGAGACGGAGGTTAGTGTGAAGACTGGTATACATCCCGAATACACCACAACGCTCGTGCGCTGCATGTGCGGCAACGAGTTCGAGACCCGCTCGACGGCGGGCGACACGATCACGGTGGACGTCTGCTCCGTGTGCCACCCGTTCTACACGGGCAAGCAGCGGATAGTGGACTCCGGCGGCCGGGTACAGCGGTTCGAGAACCGCCGCCGCGCCCGCCAACAGCAACAGTAAGGAACTTACGCTTTGAGGGTCGGTGGACAGGCCATAATGGAGGGCGTCTTGATGCGCTCCCCCAACTTTTGGGGGATGGCGGTCAGGACGCCCGCGGGGGACATGGACATAAAGGCCGAACGGTTCCGCTCCGTTACGACCAAGAGCAAGCTGTTCCGGCTCCCTATAATCCGGGGTTTTCTCTCCCTGGCGGAGACCCTGTGGCTGGGCATGAAGGCGTTGACGCTTTCGACCAATATCGCGCTCGGGGAGGAGGAAGATCTATCCAAGAAGGAGATCGCGATCACGCTCCTCTTCGGGCTCGGCCTGGCGCTGATACTGTTCCTGGCCGCACCCGTGCTAGGCACGAAAGGACTCGGGGCCCTGCTGGGGACCAGCATCGAGAACCCGGTGGTCTTTAACCTGGTCGAGGGCGCCCTCCGGATCGCCATCTTCGTCGCGTACATCGTGATCATCACGGCCGCCAGCCGGGATATAAAGAGGTTTTTCGGCTACCACGGGGCGGAGCACAAGGCGATCAAAGTCTACGAACGCGGGGAGGAGTTGGTCCCAGAAAACTCCCACAAACTGGATACGAGCCACGTGCGGTGCGGTACGAGCTTCGTGCTCTACGTACTGGTATTGAGCATCCTGGTCTTTTCTCTGCTCGGGGTAGAGGGCTGGCTGTATATGGTCGCCAGCCGGATAGTCGTCATCCCGCTCGTGGCCGGTATAGCGTTCGAGTTCATTATGTGGAGCGCCCGGCATCAGACTAACCCTGTGGTCAAGGTTTTGATTTGGCCGGGGTTGATGCTCCAGAAGCTGACGACGCGGGAGCCAACGGACGACATGGTCGAGGTTGCTATGGCTTCTTTGAAGAAGGTGCTGTCGATGGAAGAAGAGTCGAGTTTGAAGCCGAACGAGGCCACCAACAAGCTGGTGATCTAGTGGACGAGCAGGTGATCAAGCTAGCCGGAGAGACGCTGGCCCGCTACAAGGCGCTCACCGAGGAGCTTTCGGATCCCGAGATCTACTCCGACCAACGCCGCTACACCGAGGTGGCCAAAGAACACGCCCGGATGCGCCGGGGGGCGGAGATGTCGCAGGAGTTTTTCGACGCCCTGGAGGCCGGGAAAGAGGCGCGGGAGCTGGTTCCCCAGGCCGAGGACGCCGAGGAGCGGGAGTTCTTCGAAGCCGAGGCCGAGGAAGCAGAAGGGCGCGCGGAGGAACTCGCGGAGCAGATCCGGGCCGAGCTTATCGATCGGGACCCCAACGACGATAAGGACGTGATCCTGGAGATTCGGGCCGGAACCGGGGGTGACGAAGCCGCCCTGTTTGCTGGCGAGCTTTTCGAGATGTATACCCGCTACGCGGATCGCCTCGGGTTCAAGCACCGGACGATGTCCTCGAGTCCGGCGGAAGTCGGCGGCTACAAAGAGGTTGCCCTCGAAGTCTCCGGCGACCGGGCGTACTCGGTGTTCAAGCACGAGGGCGGCACCCACCGCGTCCAACGGGTCCCCAAGACCGAAAGCCAGGGGCGCATCCACACTTCGACCGCCACCGTCGCCGTCCTACCGGAGGCGGAGGACGTGGAGATCCAGATCTCTCAGAATGACCTTGAGGTAGACGTTTATCGTTCGAGCGGTCCGGGGGGACAGAGCGTAAACACGACGGACTCGGCGGTTCGCCTCACGCACAAGCCCACGGGGTTGGTGGTGACCTGCCAGAACGAGAAGAGCCAGCTCCAGAACAAAGAGCAGGCGATGCGGATCCTGAAGTCTCGCCTTTTGGAGCGCGAGGTGCGCGAGCAGCAGGAGCGGGAGGGGGCTTTGCGTCAGGCCCAGGTTGGCACCGGAGATCGCTCGGCCAAGGTGCGGACCTACAACTTTCCGCAGGGCCGGATAACGGACCATCGGGTCGGCCTGACCTCCCACGGCCTCGAGGCTGTATTGGCCGGGGATCTCGAGGAGTTCACCCAGGCGCTCGCCGCCAAGGAAAGATCCGACCGGCTAGCAGCCGAAGCTGCCGGCGCGCGCGGCTGAGCAGCAGTGCAAACCAGCGGGACCAGCGCCCGGCAAGCTGTTCGGGAGGCCGCAGTAGAGCTGGAGCGAGCCGGTGTACCGGAGCCCGCAGCCGCTGCCGAAGTCTTGCTCGCAGAGTTGATCGGGGCGGGCCGGGCCGAGATCCTGCTGGGCCACCACCTTCTATCCGAGGAACAAACGTCCGTTTACGAGTCCTGGGTTCGCCGCCGTAGGGCCCGCGAGCCCGTACAGCGAATCCTGGGTTACGAGTACTTCCGCCACCTGAAGCTGGAGTTGACGGACGGGACCCTGATCCCACGTCCCGAAACCGAGAGCGTCGTCGATGCTGCGCTGGAACGTATCGACCGGCGGCCGGGACCCTGCCGGGTGCTGGACGTTGGCACGGGCTCCGGGGCTATAGCCGTTTCAATAGCCCAGGAGCGGCCCCGCTGCGACGTGCACGCCACGGATATCGCGGAGGCTGCAACGAGAATCGCCCGCCGAAACGCCCGGGCGGCGGGTACGAAGGTGCACTTCTATCACGGAGACCTCGTGTCCGGGTTGGAATCCCTCCACGGAAAGATATCGTTGCTGGTTTCCAACCCACCCTACGTCAGGAGCGGAGACCTCCGGCATCTGGCGCCTGAAGTCTGCGACTGGGATCCACCGGAAGCCCTGGACGGGGGCGAGGATGGACTTTTCTTCTACCGGCGGATCTTCGACGAGGTAGAGCCGCTCCTCGAAACCAGTGCCGATGTCGTGCTGGAGACCGGCGATGGCCAGGCTGAGGAAGTACTCGAGATTGGCCGCGAGTCGGGGTTTCGCCCGCTAGGGATCCGGCCGGATCTCACCGGAAAACCCCGGATGGTGCTGCTGCAGTGGAACGGCTAAGCATTGTATCCACAGCCGAAGCGGCCACCATCCTGCGCGCGGGCGGCGTTGCGCTGGTTCCTACCGAAACGGTCGTCGGCCTCGTGGCTGCCGAGCCCGGCTTTCGGCGGCTGGCGGAGATAAAGGCGCGGGACCCCGAGAAGCCAATAGCCTTTCTGTGTGCCAGTAAAGAAGAAGCTTTCGGGCTGACTTCCGGGGTGTCCGGGGTCGCGGAGAAACTTGCGGAACGCTACTGGCCCGGACCCCTCACCCTGGTTCTCGCCGCGGACGCCGGCGGGACCGTCGGGGTGCGGGTGCCGGATCATCCGGTGATATTGGCGCTACTTTCTGCCGCCGGCGGACCGCTGTATGCCACGAGCGCGAACCTCTCGGGAACCCCGCCACCCGCTTCGCTGGCTGAGGTGGACCCCCGTGTGGCGGATGCGGTAGATGCGGCCATCGAAGGGGACACCGGAATCGGTGAGGCATCGGCGGTCGTGGATCTCTCCGGTGCCGAACCTCGATTGTTGCGGGCGAGCAGCGAACTTACGGAAAAGAAGCTACTTCGGTTGGCCGGCGAGTTGCGGGAAAACATTTGAGGGCATCCCGAACAGAGTCTATACTCCCCCCAAACGTAATCAGTAGGGAGGATCCACCGGCCGAAAAACTTCACCGACGCCAGATCCAGAGGTAGCCGCACTGTTCGACCTATTAAACTTGAAGTGGAGGTAAAATGATTGGCTCTCACGTAGAAATCGATGCCGAAGTCCAGGATGCGCTGGACGGTGAACTGGCGCGGCAACGCACGACGATCGAGCTCATAGCCAGCGAGAACTTTACGTCTCAGGCGGTGCTCGCGGCTCAGGGTTCGGTATTGACCAACAAGTACGCCGAAGGGTACCCGGGCAAGCGGTACTACGGGGGCTGCGACCAGGTAGACAAGGCCGAGCGGATCGCCATAGAGCGGGCGCTACAGCTATTCGGTGCGGAACACGCCAACGTGCAGCCGCATTCGGGGAGCCAGGCCAACGAGGCCGCCTACGCGGCGCTGCTGGAGCCGGGAGACAAAGTGCTCTCGATGGACCTGGCGCACGGCGGGCACCTTACGCACGGCATGCACCTCAACTTCAGCGGCCGCACCTACGATTTCGTGCACTACGGCGTAGGCGAAGACGGGTTCATAGACTACGACCACGTCCGGGAGATAGCGGGGCGGGAGAAGCCGCGCATGATCATCGCCGGTGCCAGCGCTTACCCGCGCACCATATACTTCGATCGGTTTCGAGAGATAGCCGACGAGGTCGGGGCCTATCTGTTGGTGGATATGGCGCACATTGCCGGTCTCGTGGCTGCGGACGTACATCCGTCGCCGGTCCCCCACAGCGAAATCGTCACCACTACGACCCACAAGACGCTCCGGGGACCGCGGGCGGGCCTGATCCTCTGCCGCGAGGAATTTATCAAGAAAGTCAATAGCCGGGTCTTCCCCGGAATGCAGGGTGGGCCGCTCATGCACGTCATAGCCGCAAAGGCCGTAGCTTTCGGCGAGGCGCTCAAGCCCGAGTTCAGGGACTACGCCCGCCGGATCGTAGACAACTCCAAAGCGTTGGCCGAGGCGCTGTTGGAGGATGGCGTGGACCTCGTTTCCGGCGGCACGGACAACCACCTGATACTCGTAGACCTGCGCGCCAGGGAAACGACCGGCAAGGAGCTGGAGGTGTTGCTAGACGAGGTCGGGGTGACGTGTAACAAGAACATGATCCCGAACGATCCCGAGAGTCCTATGGTGACCAGTGGCGTCCGGCTCGGCACCGCGGCCATGACCACCCGGGGAATGGGCGAGGATGAGATGCGCGAGATCGGCAGCATCATCGCCGCCGCCGCCCGCGGGGAGACCGACGGGTTGCGCGAACGGGTGACATCCCTGGTGGAAGCGTATCCACTCTATGCTTGAGGTAGAGAACTTCCATCTCGTAGAAGGGCCGCTGAGCCGGCAGAAGATGGCGGTACTGCGGGATGAGCGGACCGGGCTGCCGGACTTCCGCCGCGTGATGCGCGAGCTGGCCATGATCCTGACCGGAGAAGCCGCCCGAAAACTGCCGACCCACACGACCCGGATAAGAACCCCGCTAAAAGAGACGGAGGTGCAGAAGATCTCCGCCCCGGTCTGCGTGGTACCGGTGCTCCGCGCGGGCCTGGGCATGCTCGACGGAGCCCTGGCCCTGCTCCCGACGGCCACCGTAGGTTTCGTCGGGTTGCAAAGAGACGAAGAGACCGCCCTGCCGGTCGAGTACTACGTCAACCTTCCCCGGGACCTGGAAGAATATTTCGTGGTCGTGCTGGATCCCATGCTCGCCACCGGAGGCAGCCTTTCCGCCACGCTTGCCACGCTAAAGGAATACGGCGCGACCGGGATTTCCTGTATCCACGCCGTCGCCTCCGTTCCGGGTATCGAGCGCGTGGGCCCCGAGCACCCCGACGTGCAGTTCTACACGGCGGCTCTGGACCCCGAATTGGACGACAACGCCTATATAGTGCCGGGCCTTGGCGACGCGGGAGACCGGCTGTATGGAACCCTCTAGAACCCCGGCCCAGGAGAACCCCGCGCTGCACCGGACGAAACCTCCGCGACCCTCGTGGGACGAGTATTTCATGCGGATCGCGCACGAGGTCGCCACCCGGTCGACCTGTCCCCGGCTCGCCGTTGGGGCGGTAGTCGTGCGGGACAAACGCATCCTTACCACCGGCTACAACGGCAGCCCCGCCGGGATGCCGCACTGCGACGACGTAGGCTGCCTGATCCGTATCGTGGACGGTAGGGAGAGTTGCCAGCGCACGCTGCACGCCGAGCAGAACGCCATTATTCAGGCCGCGTATCACGGGGTTAGCGTGCGGGGGGCTACGGTGTATTGCACCCATCAGCCGTGCCTGTTGTGCGTAAAGATGCTCATGAACGCCGGCATCCAAGAGGTTCACTACGCCGGCGGATACCCCGACCCGCTCGCCGTTGAGCTCGCCGCCGAAGGTGGTCTCCAGATGACCCAGTCTCCGGCCGGAGACGCCTTCGGGTAGCCCTGAGTAGAGCCCGACGGTGGCCCGACGTAGTACAACTTACTCGTGTCGGCAACCACCCACTTTAGCTTTGTACTCGTCTACGGCCTGGCCCTCTGGTTGGGGCTGTACCTGATCGGGCGGGATCCCCGCAGTCCCCGGTTGCTGTTGACGGGCCTCGGGCTGGTATCT
Organism: Rubrobacteraceae bacterium; assembly: GCA_050331175.1. Classification (GTDB taxonomy): domain Bacteria; phylum Actinomycetota; class Rubrobacteria; order Rubrobacterales; family Rubrobacteraceae; genus SIRX01. The sequence goes on from JBHJHC010000013.1 coordinate 72,652, forward strand.
TACGCCCTGGCGGTAGCCGGAAAACTGTTGGTCAGTGTCTCTTCCGCGGCGTCGTTTCTGGTCTGGGTCCAATGGCCGCTGCTCTTGCTCCCGGCCCTCTTGTGGACCGGCGCTTTGCTTCACCTGTTGCCCGAGGAGTCAAAGCTCCGTAGGCCATTCATCCGGGTGTGGATGTTTGCCGTCTTGCCGGCGACGCTCGTGCTGGCCGGGTTGGTGGGCTCGGGTACGGAGCTGGTATTCGGGTCTACCGGAGTTCTACAAGTCCTGATCGGGGCCGCCGTACTGCTGCCCATGCTTGCCTCCGGCTGTTTCGTGTGGTGGACCTGGCGCGGGCGCAGGGGGCGGAAGGCCGCCGCCGTGCTGGTGCTCTTTACCCTCTTCCTGGCGTTGAGCACGGTCTTGATCCTCGCGCCTTTCACCACGTTTACCCAGCCGTGGGTCTTGCTGACGGTCGGGTTCGACGTCGTCGGGCTCGGCCTGGCGCTGGCGTACTTCGACGCCTTCGATCTCGGCGAGGCTCTGCTGAGCGACATGGTTCGGTCCTTTGACGCGGCGCTTCTGGCAGCGCTCGTCTTCGGGGGACAGGTGGCGGTGGTGATCTGGCTTTCCACCGGCCTGAGCCCGCCGATGATGGCGCTCGTGCTGGCGGTCGTTGGCACCGCCATCGCGACGACCACCTTCGGCGACCGGCTGGCGGCCGCGCTCGACAGCGTGTCGCTCGGCCGGTTGTCGCGCGAACGTCGCGCCCGCTCGGAGTTGCGGGCCACGGCCGGCGCGTTGCCCCGCCGCGACCCGGCGCTGGACCCCGCCACGCTCGACGAAGAAGAGTTTGCCCGGCTTACCCGGCGCGCTTTGGGTAACTTCGGAGACCTACCCCGGCTGTCGGCGAGCCCCCTGATCAACCTCCACCTCATAGACCATCGGCTCTCTTCGCCAGCCGCCTCCGAGAACCCGCTGGAGCGCGCCGCCGAATTGAAGACCGTTCTAGCCGAGAGCGTCAGCCGGCTCAAGCCGCGAACGCAAGAGGACTTTGGTACGTCAGACGAGTGGCGCTACTACAACGCCCTCTATTTTCCTTACATGGCCGGCATCAAGCCATACCGGAGCCGCAACCCGGGCTACCCGAAAGACCCGGCGGCCCGGGAGGCGCTGGCCTGGTTCCGGGACACGGTGCCCGAGCGCACCTTCTACAATTGGCAGAACGCCGCTGCCAGGCTCGTCGCCCGGGACCTGCTCTCCCGCAACGCGTCGCCCTCGGAATAACCCACTTTTTGCCCCGAACTGGCACCGTCTTGCAGTATTTTTCGTGGACTTGGCAGTGGCGGGTGCCTAGCCTGAAGGGTGCTAGACGAGCAGGGGGCGGAATCGCCGCCCACACCACGCGAAAGGAGCATCTTGGCTACGGATTTTGAGTCCGGTGGGCTGAAAGAGGTTGAACTTGAAGCAGGTGTAGTCCGCTACCGGGAGCTCGGCCGCGGCGAGCCTCTGGTATTCGTGCACGGCGTCCTGGTAAACGGAAACCTGTGGCGCAAGGTCGTACCCGGGCTGGCGGAGGACTACCGGTGTATCGTGCCCGACCTGCCTCTGGGGGGGCACACGGCTCCCATAAGTCCCGGCGCCGACCTCAGCGTTTCCGGTTTGGCGCGCCTTATCTCGGATTTCTTCGATCCGCTAGACCTGCGGGAAGCAACGCTGGTCGCCAACGATACCGGAGGCGCCATATCCCAGGTCTTCGTCGCCCGCTATCCGGAGCGCGTCTCGCGCTTCGTACTGACGAACGCCGACGCCTTCGAGAACTTCCTGCCGCCTCTCTTGCGGCCGTTGCAGTGGAGCGTGCGAGTCCCCGGTTTCGTCTCCCTGCTCAGCCTCCTGCTGCGACCTCACCTGGCCCAGCGGGCGCTCTTCGCCTCGGTAGCGAAGTATCCCGTAGAACGGCGGGTTATGGAGGCCTACCTCGCACCACTGCTGGAGGATGGGCGGGTGAGGAGCGACCTCCGAAAGGTGGTGCGGGGCATTTCGAACAGGTACACCATCGAGGCTGCGGAGAGTTTCCCCGGCTTCGAGAAGCCTGTGTTGCTGGCCTGGGGCACGGACGACCGGCTGCTCTTTCCATACCGGTACGCTGAGCGGTTGGCGGAAAGATTTCCTTTCGCAACGCTAGAGAAGGTGCCGGACGCGCGCACCTTCGTGCCGGAAGACAACCCGGAACGGCTCGTCGAGTTGATCCAGGACTTCATGGAGTCGAAGCCGTATGTCGGCAAAGGTTAGATGATGCCCGAACATTTCTTCTTTTTTCTGGGGCTGAGCCTTCTGCTCGCCCACGAGATGGATGCGGTCAGGGTCAGGGAGTGGAAGATCTTCCCCATGCTGAACAACCTGCGGGATGAAGCAGGGTACGTCGTCTTTACGGCCCTGCACGTACCGATCTACGTACTTCTGCTCTGGGGACTTTCCGGGGCTGGAAGCGTTAGCCGCGGGCTGGTCTTCGGCCTGGACGTTTTCTTTGTCGTCCACGCTATCTTGCATCTCGTCTTCCACAACCACCCGGAGAACAGGTTCAGGTCCGCATTCTCCTACGCGTTGATCTTCGGAGCCGGCCTGTCTGGCGTAGCCGACCTTCTATTCTCTTGAACTGCTGGAGCGATAGCTGGAGTGCCGAGAGATTGAAACTCTTTGCAACAGATTCGGCGTTAGGGTATGATCCTCTCGATGAATTATGCGAGCTTCCGCGAGGGCTGTATGGGATCCGGGTACGCCCGCTACATAGGTGTAGGGATCACCATTCTCTTGATCGTCGGCGGCCTCACCGCCGGCGGATACTTGCTCGACAGTTGGCTGGATACACTACCGCTGTTCCTGCTGCTCGGTGTTGCGGCTGGCTTTATCTTCGCCCTCTACTACGTTTATTTGCAACTCAAGAACCTGGGTGGCGGATGAGCCCCCACTGGAGACTTGCCCTGGTGTTTGCGGCTTGGGTTTCGGCGCTTTCGGTGGTGGCGGGTGCCATAACGCTCTACTTTTTCGGTTTAGCCTATGCGACAGCCCTGTTGTACGGGGTCTGCATAGGACTAATGAGCTTCGTTTCCACAGCCGCTACGACTTCGTTGTTGACGGGGCGCTCGACTGCCAAAGGTATGGCGATAGGAGGGGCGTCCTTCGGGGCGCGTCTGGGGTTCGCCGCCGGGGCTCTGGGGATACCCACCTACCTGAACCTCTGGCCAGCAGTTACAATGATGGTTGCTTTCGCGGCGGTTTACGTTGCGGAGAACGTGTTGCTCATCCCGGTGTTGCTGGGTAAGGGCAGACCGGGTAACCAGGATGGGGAAGCTTTAGGCTATAGAATGGAGCGGAGGGCGAAAGTTTGACGAATACGGTGGCAAACTTGGTCATGCTGGCGCAACTCAGCCAGAAAGAGGTCCGAAAGAAAATTCTGCATACCTGGGAGGCGAGTCATGAGTGGGTCATACCCATACATATCGGCCCGGTAGACCTCTCGATAGACAAGACTATCTGGTTTCTCTTTATGGGGACGGCGATAACATTCTTCATACTCTTCATAGGAAGCAGACTACTTAAGGATCGACCCGGTGCCTACCAGGTTATCGTGGAAGACACCTTCAACTTCGGACGCAATCACATCGCCGGCCAGCAGGGTGAAGATGGCAGGAAGATCTACCCGTATACTCTGACGCTCTTCGTCTTTATATTGACGCTGAACTTGATCGGGCTGGTCCCCAACAGTTACCCGGTTACGAGCAGCATCTCCTTTACTCTGACGCTGGCGCTGGCAACCCTGCTCATAACCCAGTACTTCGCGTTCCGGCGCAATGGTGTGGTGGGGTACTACAAGAGCTTTGCGCCCCCTGGAATACCGAAGCTTATGATCCCCTTTATCGCGGGCCTTGAGCTTGTGCAGGAGTACGTCACGAAGCCGCTCACGCTCGGGTTGCGCCTCTATGCCAACATGCTGGCGGGGCACCTGCTCATCTTCGTGTTTCTGAGCCTCATCCTGACCTTCGGCATTCCGGTGGCGGCGGTCTCCGTACCGATGGCGGTGTTGATATACGCGTTCGAGATCTTCGTCTCGATAATTCAGGCCTACATATTCGCTATACTTTCGCAGGTCTACATAGAGCAAGCTATGTTCGCCAGTGAGGCTCACTAGGACAGCCGGTAAGAAACCAGGAAGATAAAGATCAGAGAGGAGCAATACATGGAAATGGTGGCGCTACTTCAGGCTAGCGGGAATATCGAAACGGGGTTGACATACCTCGGGGCCGGCATCGCAGCCGGTGGCGGGGTTATCGGTGCGGGAGCCGGCATGGGGTACCTGATCGGCCAGACCATTGCGTCTATCCACCGGCAACCGGAGGCTTTCGAGCAGACGCGGACCCTGATGTTCCTCGGTATCGGTCTGGTTGAGGCGTTTGCCCTCTACGCGTTGGTGTTCGCCATTCTCTTCACCTTCGTGTTTGCCGGGGGATAGGAACTAGCAAGAGAGGAGACTCTATGGGTGACTCACTCATATTCGACTTGCCCAGGGTTAGCCTGATCTTCTGGGAGATCGTGGCTTTCTCGATCCTTATAGCTCTTCTGTACTGGTTCGTATTTCCGCCGATTCAGGAGCGTATCCAACGGCGGCAGTCCCAGATCGAGCAGGCTATAGACGAGGCGGAGAAGACCCGTAGGGAAGCTCGCGAGCTTCTGGCCGACTACCGGAAACAGCTCGACGAGGCTCGCGGGGAAGCCCGGCGGATTCTGGATGAATCCCGCCGGCAGGGCGAGTCCCAGCGGGAGCGGGTCCGCAGCGAGGCCCGCGAGGAAGGAGACCGCATAATCCAGCAGGCCCGGGATGAGATCGGCCGCGAGCGCGACACAGCCCTCAGGGAGGTGCGGGGCGAGGTCGCCAGCATGGTTATAGAAGCCTCCGAGAGGGTTTTGGGCCGCGAGGTGGACCACGAAGAGCACGAGCGTCTGATCTCAGAGGCCCTCGACAACCTGGAGGCTGAGGTCACCGGCGGTGTCTCCCGGGACGGGAGAGGTGACGCTTGAGCGCCGTATCTACCTACGCGGAAGCCCTCTACGAAGCCGCCCGCGAGGGTGGGGAGCTGGAAGAGGTGCTCGCCGAACTCAAGGAGTTCGACGGCGCGTTGAACGAGGTAGAAGAACTTTCCGAGTTCTTCTACAGCCCCCAGATCACGGAGCGCGAAAAGCGCCAAGCCCTGGACGAACTCGCCAGAGATATGACCGACTCGGCGAGGAACTTCTTGAAGGTGCTCTCGGACAACGGGCGGAGCGAGATCTTTCCGGAGGTGCTCCGCCGCTACGAGGTACTCGTGGAGGAGCACTTCGGCCGAGTTGAGGTGGAGGTCATAACCGCCGTAGAGCTTTCGGAGGACATGCAGGAGCGCGTAAAAGAACGGCTCGGCAAGATCCTGGACGGCAAAGAAGTCGTCCTGGAAACGCGGGTAGACCCGGATATCATGGGTGGCGTGGTGTTCCGCTTCGGGGGCATATTGATCGACAGTAGTGTGCGGGGGCGGCTCAACGGCCTCCGGCAAGAGATGATCGAGAGGAGTGTTGTAAGTGGCTGACCAGCTCAGGCCGGAGGAGATCTCCTCGATCCTGAAGGGCGCGATCACGGACTACGATAACCGGGTCCGGACCGAGGAGGTCGGGCAGGTCCTCGACGTGGGAGACGGTATCGCCCGGATCCACGGCCTTTCCAACGTTATGTACCAGGAAATGCTGGAATTCGAGGACGTCCGGGGGGAGAAGATCCTGGGTCTCGCGCTGAACCTCGAGGAGGATAACGTCGGCGCCATCGTTGCGGGCGACGACCGGCACATTCAAGAGGGCAGCACGGTCCGGCGTACCGAGCGGCTGGCGAGCATCCCCGTGGGCAGCGGCGTACTCGGAAGGGTGGTAGACGCCCTCGGCAACCCGATGGACGGCAAGGGCGAAATCGAGGCCGAAGACTACCGTCCGGTAGAGATCATCGCCCCTGGCGTCATCCGGCGTCAGGAGGTCAACGTTCCCCTCCAGACCGGCATCAAGGCCATAGACGCGATGATTCCCATAGGCCGGGGCCAGCGGGAGTTGATCATCGGGGACCGGAAGACCGGCAAGACGTCGATCGTCGTCGACACGATCATCAACCAGGCGGACCAGGACGTCAAGTGTATCTACGTCGCCGTCGGCCAGAAGGACTCCGCCGTGGCATCCGTGATGCAGGATCTGGACGACGCGGGCGCGCTGGAGTATACGGCCATCGTGAACGCGTCGGCCTCCCAGTCGGCCACGCTCCAGTACCTGGCGCCCTACGCCGGGTGCGCTATCGGCGAGTACTTTATGTACGACGGGCAGGATGCCCTCGTTATCTACGACGACCTCTCCAAACACGCCATCGCCTACCGGCAGATGATGCTCTTGCTGAGACGTCCGCCGGGCCGGGAGGCTTATCCCGGGGACGTGTTCTACCTGCACTCGCGGCTGCTGGAGCGGGCAGCCCGCATGTCCGACGAATACGGTGGCGGTTCGCTCACGGCGCTCCCTATCGTCGAGACCAAAGAGGGAGACATCTCCTCGTTTATTCCGACCAACGTCATCTCGATCACGGATGGCCAGATCTTCCTGGACACGGACCTCTTCAACCAGAACCAGCGGCCCGCCATCGACACGGGCAACTCGGTGAGCCGGGTCGGAGGCTCCGCCCAGATCAAAGCGATGAAGGACATCGCCGGTACGATGCGCCTGGAGCTAAACCAATTTCAGGAGCTGCAAAGCTTCGCCCAGTTCGGCAGCGACCTGGACCAGGCAACCCAGGACGCCCTGGCCCGCGGGGAGCGGCAGCTCGCCGTTCTCAAGCAGGGTGAGCGCGACCCGTTGCCCGTCGAGGAGCAGGCCGTGATCATCTACGCCGTCAGCAACGGCTACCTGGACGAGATCGAGCCAGACGACGTTCCGGACTGGGAGAGCCAGTTCCGCGAGTACATGCGGAACAGCAACGACGAGATCCTCCAGTCCGTCCGGGACGAGCAGAAGCTCACGGAAGAAAACGAGGAGAGCCTCAAAGAAGCCCTGGACAACTTCAACCGCAGCTACGAGCCGGAAGACACCGGCGTCTCGATAGAAATAGGTGCCACCGACAGCGAAGAAGAGGAAGAAGCGAGCTAGGGTTTGGCCTCTCTAAAAGATCTCCAACGTCAGATACAGGCGGTCCGCAATACGGCCAGGACCACCAACGCGCTGCAGACCGTCTCCGGCGTCAAGTTCCGTAAGGCAGAGTCGCGAGTTCATCACACCCGCCCCTACGCCGAGAACATGCAGCAAATGATGCAGGACATTGCCCGCAAGGCCAAAGACAGCAATAACCCGCTGCTGGCCGGCCGGGAAGAGGTCAACACCGTGGCCGTTGCCACCCTCACGGCCGACCGGGGACTCTGCGGTGGCTTCAACGCCCAGGTGCTCCGGCGCACGATGAATTTCCGGCAGGAGCAAGACCACGAGTTGATGCAGGTGGGCATAGGCCGGAAGGCCGTTACTTTTTTCCAGTTCCGGGGTATCCGGCTGGAAGAGACCTTTACCGGCTTCACCGATTCCCCCGAGTATCATCACTCGCAGGAGATCGGGCGTCGCCTGACGGGCCTTTTCCAGGACGAGGAGGCCGATGAGGTCTACCTGATCTACAACCGCTTCGAAAGCGCGATGGTTCAGTCACCGATCGTTACCCGGCTGCTGCCCGCGGCCCCCGACGAAGAAGAAGGGGACCAGCAGCAGCAGTCCGGGGACGAAAACCCCTTCGAGTACATACCGGGGGTGGATGAGATCCTCACCGACCTCGTACCGAGATATGTGGAGACCGTCGTCTGGCAGGCCCTGGTCGAAAGCGCGGCCGGAGAGCACGGGGCCCGAATGACGGCGATGAAGAGCGCGACGGACAATGCCAACGAGATGGCGGAAAACCTGACGCGGCAGATGAACCGGGCGCGCCAGGCCCAGATCACCCAGGAGATCATAGAGATCGCGGCCGGCGCAGAGGCCCTCGGCTAACTAAAGGAGTTTCTATATGACAGAGGAGAACGGCGGAAACGTCCGGAGCGAGAGTAGCCCTCAAGAAGACGGACAGCGCAATGGCCAGGACGGCCACCAGCAGGGTGGCGTCGGAACGGTGGTCGAGGTCAAAGGCCCGGTCGTCGACGTTCGTTTCTCCGGCGACGAGATCCCGGAGATCTACAACGCCCTGACCGTTGAGATGCAAACGGCGGAAGGGGAGCAGACGCTGACCCTGGAGGTGCAGCAGCTCCTCGGAGACGACCTGGTGCGCACCGTGGCGATGACGGGTACCGATGGCTTGCAGCGGGGCCTGGAGGTTCAGGACACCGGCCGGCCGATAGCCGTGCCCGTGGGCGACAACGTTCTCGGGAGGGTGATGGACGTCCTCGGGGAGCCGGTGGACGAGGCGGGTGAGATCGAGGACCCGGACGGCCACTGGCCGATACACAGCCCCTCGCCCAAGTTCGACGAGCTTTCGACCCAGACCGAACAGTTCATCAGCGGCATCAAGGTTATCGACCTGCTCTGTCCCGTTCTGCGGGGCGGTAAGGTCGGCCTGTTCGGCGGCGCCGGCGTCGGCAAGACCGTGGTAATTACCGAGCTGATCAACAACATCGCCCTGGCGTACGAGGGTACGAGCGTCTTCGTCGGGGTGGGGGAGCGGACCCGGGAGGGCAACGACCTCTACTACGAGATGGAAGAGGCCGGGGTCCTGAAGAATATGGCCATGATCTTCGGCCAGATGAACGAGCCGCCCGGCGCCCGCCTGCGCGTCGGCCTTACCGGCGTGACCGTCTCGGAGTACTTCCGCGAGGAGAAAGGACAGGATGTGCTCCTGTTCCTGGACAACATTTTCCGCTTCGTGCAGGCCGGCAACGAGGTCTCGGCGCTCATGGGCCGGATGCCCTCGGAGGTCGGTTACCAGCCGACCCTCTCGACCGAGATGGGCGCCCTGCAGGAGAGGATCACTTCGACCAAGAACGGCTCGATCACGAGCTTCCAGGCCGTTTACGTCCCGGCGGACGACTTCACCGATCCGGCGCCGTTTACGGTGTTTGCCCACCTCGACTCGACGGTCGAGCTAACGCGGTCGCTGACGGAACAGGGCATCTATCCGGCGGTTGATCCGCTGTCTTCTTCCTCGACTATTCTCGACCCGTCCGTCGTTGGTGACGAGCACTACCAGGTAGCCCAGCAGGTCCAGAACATCCTGCAGCGGTACAAGGAGCTTCAGGACATCATCGCCATCCTCGGCATGGACGAGCTCTCCGAGGAGGACAAGGTGATCGTGGGCCGCGCCCGGCGCATCCAGCGCTTCCTCTCCCAGCCGTTCTTCGTGGCGGAGCAGTTCACGGGCCTCGAAGGCAAGTTCGTCGAGCTCGAAGACACCATCCGGAGCTTCAAGGAGGTCGTCGAGGGCCACCACGACAGCCTGCCCGAGCAGGCGTTCTACATGGTCGGCGACATCGACGAAGCCCTGGAGAAAGCCCGCAACATGAGCGGCGAAGAGGCCGAAGAAGAGGGTGAAGAGGAAGAAGACTCGGAGGAGAGCGAGAACGGCCAGGAAAACGGCGAGGAAGAGGGTGAGAACCAGTAGTGGCGGATGACGGACGCCAACTATTCTGCCGGGTGATAACGCCCCAAGACACGATCTTCGATGGCGAGGTGCAGCGCGTAATCGCCCGGATCAGCGACGGGGAGATCGGGGTACTCGTAGATCACGCGCCGACGATTTCCACCGTTGAGATCGGGGACGTGCGGATCTTGCAGAACGACGAGACCACGGTCTACGCGACTTCGGACGGCTTCTTTAAGGTTTCGGAGAACCTGGTCCAGATTCTGGTGGAAGAGGCGATGCTGGCCGAGGAGATAAGCGTCGACGAAGCGGAAGAACGGGTACAAAACGCCGAGCAGGAGCTCTCCGAGATCGGCGAACCCGAAGAGGATGGCGACGAAGTGGAGCGCCAGCGCAAGGAGATCGAGCGTCAGCGCAGCATCGGGGAAAACTACACCCGCGTCGCCCGCAAGTACGGAGAAGGCTAGTAACAGATCCGCACACCGGAGCAATTGCTGGGAGGAGCAGTGTCGGAGAGGTTTTTGATTGAGGGCGGTGTCCGCCTTGGTGGTGAGGTCGAGATTTCCGGCGCGAAGAACGCGGCGCTCAAGCTGATCGCCGCCGCCCTGCTCGCGCCGGGCCGCACCGTGCTCCACAACGTGCCCCGGATAAAGGACGTGGAGACTATGTTGGCCGTCCTCGACGGCCTCGGGGTCAGGACCGAGCTGTCTCCGGGCGGGACCCTCTACATCGAAGCCGGTGACCTGGACTCCTACACGGCCCCCTACGAGCTGGTGCGCAAGATGCGGGCTTCTATCGTGGTCTTGGGACCGCTGGTCGCCCGGTTCGGGGAGGCGGAAGTTTCGGCACCGGGCGGGTGCAACCTTGGATTGCGTAAGTTCAACTTCCATCTCGACGGCCTCCGGAAACTCGGCGCGGAGGTAGCCCTGGATCATGGCTTCATAAAGGCTACGGCCCCTGGTGGGCTGCGTGGGGCGGAGGTGCTGTTCGAGTACCCGAGCGTCACCGCCACGGAGAACGTGATGATGGCCGCGGTGCTGGCCGACGGGCTTACCATAATAGAGAACGGGGCCCGCGAGCCGGAAGTGGTAGCCCTGGCGGAGTTCTTGAACCTGATGGGCGCGCGGATCGAGGGCGCCGGCACCGGGCGCATCGTGGTGGAGGGTGTGGACGAGTTGCGGCCCGTAGAGCACGGGGTGATGCCCGACCGGATCGAGGCCGGAACTTTCATTATGGCGACCGCCGCAACCGGTGGAGATGTGATGGTCAAGAACGTTGTCCCGGATCACCTGAAGATGGAGTTCGAGAAGCTGCGGGACATGGGAGTGGAGCTTGAGCCGGCGAACGGCGGCGTCCGGGTCAGGGTCGAGGACCCGGAAGACCTGGCCGGCATCGACGTTTCGACCCTGCCGTTTCCCGGGTTCGCGACGGATTTGCAGGCCCAGATGCTGCTCCTGCTCACCCAGGTTTCGGGAACCGGGATCATCACCGAGAACGTCTACGAAAACCGGCTCCAGGTCGCCGAGGAGCTGAACCGGATGGGGGCGGAGATAGACCTGTTCGGCGGGCATCGGGTGCTCGCCCGCGGACCGAAGAGGCTCTCCGGCACGATCGTGCAATCGCCGGACCTCCGGGGGGGCGCGGGCCTGGTGATGGCGGGACTCGTCGCCCGGGGCACGACGGTCGTGGACGGCGCTGCCCACGTTCTCCGCGGCTACGAGAACTTCGAGGAGAAGCTCTCGGCCCTGGGCGCGACCGTGGCTTTCGCCGAGCACGATACACCGGTTGCCCCCTAGAGGGCTTTTCCCGAAAAGGGGTTTTCGGGACGACTTTTTCGCTTTTTCCTGTCGCCCGCGGCAGAGAACGTGTTGGGTATATAAAATAAGCCTTTTGATCGAGGCATAGAACCGAGGAATGCTGGAGACGGAGACAGAAACAAGCGAGGTGCTCTCGCTAACGCGCCGGTTGGTGCGTTATCCGTCATATACGCCCGGGGCGGCGCAATCCGTCATGGACTTCATAAACGGCTGGTTCGAGGCGCGGGACCTCGAGCCAGCCGTCTACGACGGCGCCGGGCCGAACGGCGAGCTTACGTCGCTGGTGATCCGGGTCGGCACCGGGGAACCCCGGGTGTTGCTGCACGCCCACGCGGACGTGGTCCCCGGCGAGGAAGGACAGTTCGAGCCCTACCAAGAGAGCGGGGAACTCTACGGTCGCGGGGTCTACGACATGAAGGGCGCGCTCGCGGCGATGATGTACGCGATGGAGGACCTCAGCCAACTCGATTGCGATTGCACGGTAGAGTTCCTCATAGTTCCTGATGAAGAGCGGGCCTACGAAAGCCCGACGGGCGCGGAGATCCTGGTTCACAACGGCCACGTGGGGGATTTCCTGATCACCGGCGAGCCGACGGACTTCCACATCGGAACCCAGGCGAAAGGCGTCCTGGACCTCCGCATTACCCTGATCGGAAAAAGCGCCCACGGCTCGGTGCCCTGGCTCGGCAAGAACGCCATTATGTACGCCCACGAGCACTACCGCCAGGTTTTGGAGCTACCTTTCGCCCGGGAGCGGAACGACCTCTTCCCGTATCCGAGCATCAACATGGCCCGGATCATCGGGGGCGACGTTATAAACCGCGTTCCAGACCGCTGCACCTACGACCTGGACATCCGCTACCTGCCCCAACAAGACCCGGAAGAGATCAGCCGCCAGATTCGGGCGATAGAACTTCCGGCCGAAGTTGAAACGCTTTTCTGTCGGGAACCCACCTACATATCCCGGGCCAACCCTTTCGTGAAGACCCTCCGCGAGGTTGCCGCCCGGCATTTTCGCGGCAACCCGGTGGGCGTGGGGCGCCACGGCGCTTCGGATATCGTCTACTTCCAGCGCGCCGGCATTCCCGGCGTCGAGTTCGGGCCTATCGGTGGCGGACACCACGGGCCCAACGAGTACGTCGTATCTTCGTCCCTGGAGACCTACCGCCAGATGCTGGTGCAGTTCTGCCAGATACTCGGCCGCAACGGCGGCAAACCGTCCTGATTTACCGGCGCGTGCCTACCGGCGCGTGCCGCTTTCGGCGGCCTCCTGGAAGGGTTCGGCTTCTCCTCGAAGCCGCGAACCGCCTTCGGTGGTCGCTTTGACTTCGGCTTCTTCTTCGGGAACCTCGTCTCCGGTAATGGCGACGAGGGCGTTGTCTACGGAGGAAACCGTCCCCCCGATGGACGCCCACACCCCAACCGAGAAACCGGTGTCGACGGGCTCCCCGATCTTCTGCTCGTACTCGACTTCGTCGCCTTCAGAGACGAGCGGCGTGGCCGGCGTCAGCAAACCGCCCCCGAGCGGCACCTGCACGCCGGAAACCTTGCCGACGAGAGAGACAATGCCTTCCTCCGGGGGATCGGTCTTTATCGTGGGGGCGTACTCCTTGCCCTGCCGGCCCTCGGGGAGCAGGATCAGGGAATTGGTCATGCGCCGGACGTAGGCGGCGCCAGTCTTTATAGCCTTGCTGTCCAGCACGTCGTGCAGGTACGGACCGCCATCGATGACCGTGAGGTAATCCGCGTTCTCCGGATCCTGAACGAGACGGCCGGGTATCTTCCTCTCCACGTCCAGCCCGGCTATCTCCAGGATCTCCCTTACCGAAGCGCCGATCGGCGCCTCGTATACCTTGAGGTCTATGATGCCTTCTTCGAGGCCGTAGACGGAGAAGATAACCGTCGTGGTGGGCTTGCCCAGAAAGAGCGCGTTGTAGACGTTGAGCAGCGTCTCGGTATTGTTGACGACGATGCCGACATCCGGTGGCATTCCCGGTCTCCGGGAGCCATCGGGGTTGTCCTTGAACAGGGGTACTTTGGTCTCCGTGGAGTGCTTGACGAGGGTCTTTTCCTCGCCCAGGCCGTAGGTGTCCGGCACGTGGCGGACGTCGAAGAGGCCGTTGCCGGAGTACTCCTCATAGTTGGAGTACCACTCCTCGTCATGGTAGTGGACGCCCAGAATAATCTGCTCGAATCCGAAGATCGCCTTCATGGCTTCGAACAGCTCCATGAATTTCTCCAGGTTGTCCCGGTGAAGGAGCTTGTCACCCCAGTAGCCGGGCTCACTCTCCGTGGCGTTGACGATCAGCCGCGGTAGGGGGTTCTTGTACTTGAAGTAGGTGGGGAAACCGCCGCCGCCGGCGCCGACTATGCCGGCCTGCCGCATGATCTCCACGGCTTCCTCGCTGCTCAAGGACTTTACTTCTTCTAAGCTACGCTGCTTCATCTCAGCCATGATCCATTACTCCTAGCGTAGTTGTCTAGTTGGCGCCCCACCCCGGCGCAAGCTCCGTGAAGTCAAACTCTTCAGCCTTGGTGATGTATCCTTGCATATCCTCCGGAACCTCGTCGCCAGGATAAATGGCCTCTACCGGACACTGTGGCAGGCACATGGTGCATTCAATGCACTCGGCGGGGTTGATCATATACTGGTCGCCTACATCGTAGATGCAGTCCACCGGACACGCCGCCACGCAAGCGGTGTTCTTGAAGCCAACACACGCTTCTGTTATGACGTAAGCCACTAGCGCTCCTCTCTTTGGACTCTTTCACGCTTGAATTGTAATAGATCCTACAAATAGGAACCTTGTTCCTTGTTCCTAAGTTCCTTACAAATTTAGTCTAACCGATCGCGAAACATCTAACAAGACGCTCCAGAAGCCGAATTGTTTGCCTCCAGGGGGTATAGGGAGTATCTTTTTGTGCCGCGGGCTAGTAGGATGCAGCAAGGGACTTGCTACTGTCGGCATTGGGTAGCAACAGGGCAAGTAGCTCCTTGAAACTTGCGTGTAGCAAGGTTATATTTCGCATAGTTCCGCGGGTAGAAAGGTCCTGTTTTGGTGGCTTTGTTACAAGGAACACAGGAAATCGGATACGGCACGCTCTACTTGTACGTGGGGCTGTTCATTTTGCTGGTCACCGGGTTTGTGGCGGTTGTTTTGGTTTTGGCCCGCTTGATCGCGCCCAGTAGCCGGGGTTCGGTGGAGAAGCGCAGCGCGTACGAGACGGGAGAGGCGAGTGTCACGGACCCGTGGCGGCCGTTCCCGGTTCGGTACTACGTTTTCGCGCTGCTTTTCCTGATCTTCGACGTCGAGGCGGCGTTCCTCTTCCCGTGGGCTGTTATCTACCGGAGCCTCGGTTTGTATGGTTTCGTTGAGATGGCGATATTCGTACTCATACTGGGTGTGGGACTCGTGTACGCCTGGAAGAAGGGAGCCCTTGAATGGGTGTAATCCAGAAGTTCGATGAGCCGAACATCATAACGACGAGCACCGACAAGGCCTTCAACTGGGCCCGCAAGAATTCCCTTTGGCCCTTGCAGTTCGGGCTGGCGTGTTGCGCGATCGAGATGATGGCTTCCGGCATGGGGCACAACGATTTGGATCGGTTCGGGGCTGGTTTCTTTCCTCCCACGCCGCGGCAGGCGGACCTGATGATCGTCTCCGGCACCGTTTCTACGAAAATGGCGGAGCGGATGACGCGACTCTACGAGCAGATGCCGGAACCAAAGTGGGTCATCGCGATGGGCGTGTGCGCCATCTCCGGCGGCCCGTTTCTCGACGGGTACTCCGTGCTCATGGGGGCGGACAGGGTTATACCCGTAGACGTCTACGTGCCGGGTTGTCCGCCGCGGCCCGAGGCCCTCATCTTCGGGGTCTTGACGTTGCAGAAGAAGATAGAGCGCGACCAGCAGGTCGGTTACGAGAAGCCGCGGCCGGCGCTGGTGACCGAGGACGGCGAGTTTCTGGAGTATCTCCCGGAGCGGGAGTACACGGAGATCAGCGAGGGCAAGGCCACGCGGTTCGACAACATCCGGCCGCAGAAGCGCACCTACGTTTTCGAGCGCAAGGGCATGCCGCCCGCCGCCATGACCGACGTCGGCTGGGTACCGGCGGGGGCGCACGCTGAGGAGGGCGGCGGAAAAGAGGAGCCGGCCAGCCCCACGGGAGCCGAGGACTACTCCCCCGAAAAGCTCGGCGAATCGAAGATGGAGAGGGTCACAGAATGGCGGAGATAAAGCTTCCTGAGGGTGATCCGCAGGACCGGATGGAGAGCTATCTGGAAGGTTTCCGAAACCGCCACGGGCTCGAAGAAGCGGAAGTCCGGGGCAACGTCGTACAGCTCGTAGTCGAGCCGGGCGTCGTGCCGGCCGTGTTGACCACCGCCCGGGAGGAGCTGGAGATCCGGCACCTCTCCTTTATCACGGTCGTAGACCGGGAGAAGGCTTTCGAGCTCACCTACGAGCTCCTGGATCTGCGCGGCGTGCGGGTGAGGGTCAGGACCTTTATCGAGAGCGAAGAGCCGGTTATAGATTCGGTCACGGGGATCTACCCGACCGCAAACTGGCACGAGCGGGAGGCCTACGACATGTTCGGGGTGGCCTTCAAGGGGCATCCGGATCTGAGACGGGTCTTTATGTGGCAGGACCACTTCGACCACCACCCGCTGCTAAAGAGCTTCGAGATCAGCACCAAGCGCACCTTCGAGGGGTTGAGGTAAGAGATGATCGAAGAAGAACGCACCAGGGGGATGCTGGATCAGGAACGCGTCGTAGAGGGTGCCGCCCTGAGCGGGCGGGAGACCGCCCGGTTGACGAACCCCTACGTCCGGGACGAGTTCGGCATCGAGACGATGGACCTGAACGTCGGTCCCCAGCACCCGGCGATGCACGGCCTACTGAGGCTCATAATGGAGCTCGACGGGGAGACGGTTGTTCGGTGCGATCCCGTCATGGGATACCTGCACCGCTGCCAGGAGAAGATCGCCGAGAACCGGATGTGGGCCGCCGTTGTTCCCATGACGGACCGGCTGGACTACTTCGCCAACATGCACATGGAACACGGATACTGTCTCGCCGTCGAAGACTTGCTGGGCCTCGAGATCCCTCCGCGGGCGGACGCCATCCGGGTCCTGATGTGCGAGCTCATGCGCCTGGCGAGCCACCTGCCTTCCATCGGGTTCCTCATGTTGGAGCTGGGGGCGTTCACGCCGATCCTGTACTCGTTCCGGGAGCGGGAGCGGATACAGGACATCTTCGAAACCGTCACGGGTGCCAGGATGATGTATCACTACATCCGCATCGGGGGGGTAAAGGCGGACCTGCCGGAGGGGATACCCGAGCGGATCTGGAACTTCATAGAGAATTTGGAAGCCAACTTCGACAGAGATTTCGTGGACCTGATCGAGGGTAACGAGATCTTCATCACCCGCACCCGGAACGTAGGGAAAATGACGCCGGAAAAGGCGCTCGAAATAGGGCTGACCGGTCCTCCGCTGCGTTGTACCGGGATCGACTTCGATATCCGGCGCGACTATCCGTATAGCTGGTACCCGAACGTCGACTTCGACATCATCACGGACCCTGAAGGCGACGCCGAAGCTTCGTACCGGGTCAGGATCGGGGAGGCCCGGCAGAGCATGAGGATCGTCAAGCAGGTTCTGGAGAACCTGCCCCCGGGCGCGGTCATGGCGGATGTGCCCCGCAGGTTGCGGCCGGCCGAAGGGGAAGGGTTCGGCCGGGTCGAGAGCCCGCGCGGCGAGTATTCGGTGCACGTAGTCTCCGACGGTTCAGACGTACCCTACCGGGTGCACTATCGCGACCCGAGCTTCGTGAACATGCAGCTCCTGCAAGAGGTTTTGCCCGGCCACTATCTGCCGGATCTGATGGCGATCATGGGCATCGTAGACCCGGTTTCCGGCGGGTGGGACAAGTGATAGAGACACTACTCGGGTACTACAACCAGGAACCCTGGCGTTTCATCAGCTCGTTTGGGGCGGTGCTGTTCTTGACGCTGAACCTGGCCGCCATCCTCACCATCGGCGAGCGGAAAGTAGCGGCTTACATCCAGGGTCGCTACGGGCCCAACCGGGTCTGGCCGCGGGGGCTGTTGCAGCCGCTGGCGGACATTATCAAGTTGTTTACCAAAGAGAATCTGTCGCCCCGGGGGGCAGACCTCTGGATCTTCCTCGGGGCGCCGATCGCCATGTTTATCCCGGCCGTGACGGTCTGGATGACGATACCCTTTGCTCCCGACTCGGTTGTCGCGAACCTGAACGTGGCGCTGCTGTTCTTTATCGCGGTCACCTCCATCGGGGCGCTGGGGATCATTATGGCCGGCTACGGGAGCCGGTCGAACTTCTCGCTCTTGGGCGCGCTCCGGGGCGCGGGGCAGTTGATCTCTTACGAGGTGCCCCTGATCCTGAGCCTCCTCGGAATTACCATCCTCGCCGGCAGTTTGTCTTTCGTGGACGTGGTCGAGGCCCAAGCCGGCGGTTTCTGGAACTGGTACATCTGGTTCCAACTGCCGATGTTCATAGCCTTCTACGTCGCGGGGATCGCCGAGGTAAAGCGTATCCCGTTCGATCTGCCGGAGGGGGAGAGCGAGATCGTCGGGGGCTTTATGGTCGAGTACTCCGGGATGACGTGGGCCTTGATCCAGGCCTCCGAATTCGCGATGATGGGCCTCATGTCGGGGGTTGGCGCGACGTTGTTCCTGGGGGGCTGGCAGCCGCCCCTGCCGTTCCTGGACTTCGGGAACTTCAACTGGATCTGGTTCGGGATCAAGTCGGCTTTCTTGATGTTCACCTTTTTGTGGATCCGCTGGACCCTGCCGCGTCTGCGGATGGACCAGCTCATGAGCTTCGGTTGGAAAATACTCGTGCCGGCTACCATCCTTTGGTTGTTTGTTACCGCCGGCGCGGTGCTGGCGTTCCCGGCGTTCTTCAAGTAGATAGAGAAGGGTTTGTAGCATGCCTAAACTAGGACAGGGGATTTTCAAGGGGATGGGGATTACCCTCGGGCATCTCTTCCGGCAGAAGATCACGCGCCAATATCCTGAGTTCAAGCGGGATCTTCCCCCGCGCAGCCGCGGGCTGTTGACGGTGGACATGGACCGCTGCATCGCGTGCATGCAGTGCATGAGGGTCTGCCCGGACCACTGCATCTCGATCCAGTCGACCAAGCGGGACCACGATGGGACGGGCAAACCCAAGCCTATCGCCGTGGGCTTTATGATCGACGACTCGCGGTGCATGTACTGCGCGTTGTGCGTGGAGGTTTGCCCGGTCAACTGCATCTATCACACCGAGGAGTTCGAGGTTCAGGCCTACAACCGGCTGGAACTCGCCCGGCAGTTTGGCGAGCGGCCGGTCGACCCGACGGTGGACCCCAAGCCCGTCCTCAAGCAGAAGAAAAAGGCTACCACCAGGCCGTACCCCAGGACGGCCCAGCGTCCGGTGACCGAAAAGGAAACGGCGAGTTGACCGCCGCGTTCTTCTTTCTCGCCGGGATGACCCTGATCTCGGGCCTCGGGGTAGTCTTGAGCCGCAGCGTGGTCCACTCGGCCCTGTTCATGTCCGGGTCTTTCCTGGGGATTGCAGGGTTCTTCGTGTTGCTAAACGCCCCGACGCTCGCGGCGTTTCAGGTCCTGATCTACGTCGGGGCGGTAACGGTGTTGATGCTGTTCGGGATCATGTTCACCCAGCGGCCCCAGGTACGAAGGTTCCAGACGATTATCAACCGCCAGTTCTGGCCGGGCTTCCTGGTCGCAATCGCCGTTGGCGCGTTTTTGTCGTACGTTCTCGTTGCGGAAGACTGGGGTGGCACGCAGCCGGGCAACGGCCCGCGCGAAACCGCGCAACTGGGGGAGATCCTGCTCGGCGTCGAGGGGAACCCGCAAATTTTCTCCCTGCTCTTCGAAACGGCGTCGGTGCTGCTGCTAGTGGCGATAATTGCTGCTATCGTGATCAGCCGGCGTAAGCCGGAAGAAGATGTCGACCGGAGGGTGGAAGAATAGTGCAGCAAATCATAGACACCCTGAATACGACGATACCGCTGGAATGGTACCTGGTGGTCGGGGCGCTCATGTTTGCCATAGGGGCGTGGGGAGCCCTGATCCGGCGGAACGCCGTGGTCGTGTTCATGTGCGTGGAGATGATGATCAACGCCGTCAACCTGACGCTGGTCGCCTTCGCCGATTACCTCCCGCAGGCGGGCGGTGCCGGCGCGGGCTACGCGGTCATCATCATCGCTATCGCAGCGGCCGAAGTGGCGGTGGGGCTGGCTATAGTGCTGGCGGTGTTCCGTTCGCGCCGGACGGTCGATATCGACGAAGTAAACACGATGAGAGGATAGAGGGAGCATCGCTTTTGTGGGGGAGAACGAGTAGATGACGCAGACCGTCGGAGGACAGCTAATAATCGCGGCCATCCCGGTGATCCCGGCACTGGTCTTTGTGATTCTGACGCTGTTCGGGAGGGTTCTAAAGGAGAATGCCCAGTACGTAGCCATCTTCGGGATGGTGTTCGTCCTGGTATTCTCGCTTACCGCGCTGGCTTCGGTTGCCGGCCTGATCGGCGACGGCGGTACCATCTCGTTCGCGGTCAACTGGATCGATCTGGGAGAAGCCGGCTCTTTCCCGATCGGGATCTACATTGACGGCCTGGCGGCGGTGATGCTCGTCGTCGTGAGCTTCGTGAGCCTCATGATCCAGCTCTACTCCGGTGGGTTTATGGAGGGCGATTCCCGGTTTGCCTGGTACTACGCGGTACTAAACCTGTTTACCGCTTCGATGCTGGGGCTGGTCGTCGCGTCGAACTTTATCGAGCTGTACGTGTTCTGGGAGCTGGTGGGTCTGTGTTCGTACCTCCTGATCGGGCACTGGTTCCAGAAGCCCTCGGCCCGGGACGCGGCCCAGAAGGCGTTTATCGTTACCCGCGTGGGTGATGCGGCGCTCTTCGTCGGGATCATCATCTTCTGGTCGCAGACGGGGACTACCTCGTTCACGGGGATCTCCGAGGCTGCCCAGGCCGGGTTTATCGGGGGCTCGTTGTTTGCCACGGCGGTGGTATTGGTGTTCATCGGGGCCATCGGCAAGAGCGCCCAGTTCCCGCTGCACGTATGGTTGCCGGACGCCATGGAGGGCCCGACACCGGTTTCGGCCCTGATCCACGCCGCCACGATGGTCGCCGCCGGCGTTTATCTCGTTGCCCGCACCTACGATATCTTCGTCCAGAGCGAGACGGCTATGCTCACCGTGGCCTACATCGGCGGCTTTACGGCGCTCATGGCGGCGACGATGGCGCTGGTGAAGAAGGACATCAAGCGCGTGATCGCCTACTCGACCGTGTCGCAGCTCGGGTATATGATGCTCGCGCTGGGGATCGGGGCTTTTAGCGCCGGGATGTTCCACCTCTACAACCACGCCTTTTTCAAGGCGCTCTTGTTCCTCGGTGCCGGCAGCATCGTCTACGCTATGAACTCCTACAGCCTGGACGACATGGGCGGTTTGCGCCGCCGGATGCCGGTCACCTTCTGGACCATGGTGATCGGCGGTTTGTCGCTGTCCGGTATCTTCCCCCTGAGCGGCTTCTGGTCCAAAGACGCCATCGTCGCATCCGCTTTCGAGGAACACTTCTACGTGTTGTTCGGAATGGCGCTATTGACCGTCCTCCTGACGGCTTTCTACATCTTCCGGGCTATCTTTATGGCCTTTACCGGGGAACCACGTTCAGAGGAAGCCCGAGGGGCCGTGGACCCGCCGGGCATCATGACGCTGCCGATGATACTGCTGGCTTTCCTCTCGATAGTCGGTGGTTGGGTCGGCATCCCGGAGGGCGTCGGGGTGCCGATTCCTGAGTACTTCAAGGAGTTTGTGGCACCGAGCGGCTTTGCCGCGGAGACCTTGAGCGCGACCTTCGGGGTGGAGCCGCACGGCTTCAACCTTGGCCTCGCGGTGCTTTCGTTGCTGTTCGGCGCGGGCGGTATTGGACTCGCCTACCTGCTCTACGTACAACAGCCGGGACGGGCGGCCTCGCTGGCGCAGAGGTTCTCCGGCCTGCACGCGTTTCTGGACAACGGCTGGTACTTCGACAGCCTCTACAACGCGACCTTCGTCCGGGCGGCGATGGCGCTCGGAAGGGCTACGAACATCTTTGACCGGCGCGGCCTGGACCGGGGCGTCGGCGGGGTCGGACGTGGCGCGCAGGGTATCGGGGAGTTTCTCCGCCGGTTCCAGACGGGCGGCGTTCAGAACTACGCGCTGTTTATCCTGCTGAGCGTGTTGCTTATCGGGGTGCTGGTAGCCGCCGTTGGGGCAGCCCAGTACGCGATCCTGGTGGTTGCCCTGATCGTGGTCGTTACGCTGGTAACCTTCGCCCTGGGGGTGCGGCTGTGATCACCACGATAACGATCTTCCTGCCCCTGCTGGGTGCCCTGCTGGTCATGCTCCTTCCGGACGAAGACGAACGCCTGATCCGCTACGCGGCGCTCGGGGTAGCGGCCGTGCCGCTCGTGCTGGTGCTCTTTCTGTACTTCCGGTTCGGGCTCGGAGGAGAACTAGATAATCCCGCCCTGTCGCAGAGCTCTACCTGGATAGAGTCGCTGAACGTCGGCTACCGGGTCGGTCTCGACGGCCTCGGGTTCGGGATGTTCTTCCTCTCGGCGCTGTTGACCCTTATCGCGGTCATCGTGTCGTGGGACGTAGGAGAAAACATCAAGCTGTACTACGCGATGTTGTTTGTCGCGGAAGTCGGGATGCTGGGGGTCTTCGCGGCCCAGGACCTCGTGCTGTTCTACATATTCTTCGAGGTCACGCTGGTCCCGATGTATTTGATGGTCGGTATCTGGGGAGACCAGAACCGGCGACGGTCGGCCATCAAGTTCTTTATCTACACGTTTTTCGGCAGCACGATCATGCTGGCCGGTTTCCTGGCGTTCGGTATCCTCGCCGGGACCTTCGCGATAAGCGAGCTGGGCGCCGGCAGCGGCCTCGGACGGGCGACGCAGGTGGCCATAGCCGCCCCGATATTGTTCGGGTTGCTGATCAAAGTGCCGGCGGTTCCGCTGCACAGCTGGCTGCTGGACGTCTACGTCTCCAGTCCCATTTCGACCAACGTGGTGCTCTCGGGCGTGCTGCCGAAGCTCGGTACGTTCGGCCTGATCAAGATAGCCATTCCGCTCCTGCCGCAGGGCGTAGAGCCTTTCTTGCCCTACATAGCTATCTTGGGCGTTATCAACATCGTCTACGGGGCGTTCGTCGCCTTCTTGCAGCCGGACCTGAAGGCGCTGGTAGCCTACTCTTCGATCGGCACGCTGGGCTTTATCCTGCTCGGCGCGGCCTCGGTGAACGCCGTCGGGCTCAACGGGGCGGTTCTCCAGCAGGTCACCCACGGCCTGTACTCGGCGCTGCTGTTTATCCTGGTCGGTGTGATCGCCACGAAAACCGGGACCCGCCAGATCTCCGAGCTGGGTGGGCTCGCGGCCCGGATGCCGTGGGCTTCGGGGTTGTTGGCGCTCGGGGCGTTGGCGGCCATGGGATTGCCGGGGCTCGCCGTTTTCGTTTCGGAGTTCATGAGCATTATGGGCGTTTACATGGCGTACCCGATTCAGGGCGCACTGGCGGCGCTCGGGATCGTTCTTAGCGCCATGTACCTCTTGTACATGCTGGCCCGGACCGTCTTCGGTCCCATAGAGAACCCGGCCTACGAAGAGATTGAGGACGCCGGACCGGTGGCGATGGCGGGGGCTGTTCCGCTGGCGGCGTTGCTCTTGATCCTCGGAATCCTGCCGAGCCTGCTGATCAACGTCCAGCAGCCGGCGGTCCAGGCCGTAGTTTCTGCGATAGGAGGTGGCTAGTGACGTTCACCGCAACGACCTTCGTCGCGCTCATCCCGGAGATCCTGGCCGTAGTATTCCTGATACTCGTGCTTATGGTCGGGGTCTTTGTCGAGCGTTCACCCGGCATCTCGACGGGTCTCGCGGCCCTCGGGACGCTGGTCATCTTCGGCAGCGCCGCCTACCTGATGGCAACCGGGTTCACGGGCGAGTTTTTCGGCGGCGGTTTCGTGGTGGATGGCTTTGCCCTGTTCTTCAAGTTGGTAGTCTCGGGTTCGGCTTTCTTCGCCGTGCTCGCCGCGGCCCGCTGGGCGGGACCCACGGGGGACGCCCCGGAGTACCTGGTGCTCATCCTATCGGTGGTCGCGGGTTCGATCCTCCTGGTTTCGATGCGGGATCTTTTCGGCATCTTCCTGGCGATAGAGCTGGCGACCATCCCCTCCTACGCCATGGTCGCTTTCGACCGCAGCCGGCGCGAGAGCCCGGAGGGCGGGATGAAGTACCTGATCACCGGCGTTATCGCCTCTTCCGTGCTGCTCTACGGGATCGTCCTGATCTACGGGGTTACCGGATCGGCGAACCTGACGGACGTTGCTCCGGCTCTTACGGGCTCGCTCTCGCCGGTGGCCCTGATGGGCCTGGTACTCCTTATCAGCGGTTTTGCGTTTAAGGTCTCGGCGGCCCCGTTCCACTTCTGGACCCCGGATGCCTACCAGGGCGCCCCCACGAGCGCGGCGGCTTTCCTCTCCGTCGCCCCGAAGGCAGCGACCTTCGCGGTCCTGCTGAGAATTTTGCTGGAAGGGATGCCGGAGGCCGCGCCGACCTGGACGGTTGTCATGGCGTTTCTCTCCATCCTGACGATGTTCGTCGGCAACCTGTTCGCCTTGCGCCAACGCAACGTCCAGAGGATGCTGGCCTACAGCTCCGTGGCGCACTCGGGCTACATTCTGGCGGCGTTCGCGGCGCTCCAGGGACCGGTGGTGGCGACCGGGGTGCAGGCCATCATGATCTACTCGGTAGTCTACGCGGTGATGAACATGGGGGCGTTCTTCGTCATAGAACTGGTCGGCGAGGACGGCAAGAACTACAACGGCCTGCTGAAAGTTCGTCCGGGCGTGGCGGTGAGCATGCTCATCTTTATGGCCGCGCTCGTCGGGTTGCCGCCGCTCTCGGGCTTCTGGGGCAAGCTCTATGTGATACTGGCCGGCGCCCAGTCCGGGTCGGTGCTCGTATACGTCGTGGTAGGCGCTGTGGTCGTGAACAGCGTGCTGTCGGTCCCGTACTACTTCGGTATCGTTCGCAACATAGTTTTCGAGGAGCCTACGGCGGAGACGGGCCGGACCGGGGGCGCGGGCGCGTTGGTGGTGTCGGTCTACATCCTGGCCGCGGCGACCGCGCTGCTGTTCCTGGTAATGGGACCGCTTTCGGCGCTGGCCGCCAGCGCCGGCCTGCTGTAGACTGCGGCTCCTATGCAGGCAGTAATCCTCGTTGGTGGACAGGGAACCCGGTTGCGGCCGGTTACCTACGACATCCCCAAAGCACTGGTCCCGTTGCGGAACCGGCCCTTCATGGGGTACATGTTGGACTTCCTGCGTTCCGGGGGGCTCGACGGCGCGGTGCTCTCACTCGGATATCTTCCGGACCCGATCCAGGACTACCTTTCGACCTGTGACCTGAATGGTTTCTCCGTAGACTACGCGGTCGAAGACCGGGCGCTGGGCACGGCGGGCGGTATAAGGAACGCCAGGGAATTTCTAGACGGTGGTCCGCTGGTGGTCGTCAACGGAGACGTGCTATCCGGGATGGATCTCCGGAAGGCCATCGACCGGCACCAGAACACCGACGCCCTGGCGACCATAACGCTAACCAGCGTGGAGGATCCCACGGCCTACGGGCTCGTCGAGGTGGACCACGACATGCTCGTACACCGGTTTATCGAGAAGCCTTCTTACGATGACGTGAGCACCAACCTGGTCAACGCCGGAATCTACGTGCTGGAGCCTGAGGTCCTGGACATGATTCCAGCGGGCCGGGAAGTCTCCATAGAACGTGAGATCTTCCCGGAGGTGCAGGCTCGCGGCAAGCTCCGGGCGCACGTGTCCAGCTCCTATTGGAGGGACATCGGCACCCCGCGCAGCTATCTGGCCGCTTCCCACGACATGCTATCCGGCGCGGTAGGTGTCGGCGAGGACTTTGACTACCTCGATGTAGATGTTTCTGCCCGCATCGGAGAGAGCGTAAGGTTATTGCCCCCCGTGGCGGTGGCCCGAGACAGTGAGATTTCAGCCGGCGCCACCATCGGGGGGAGAACTTCTATCGGCGCCGGGTGCCGGATCGGGCGCAACGCCGTGGTGGAAGGCAGCGTCCTCCTCGACGGCGTGGAAGTGGAAGCCAACGCCGTGGTGCGAGGCTCCATAATTGGTCCCGCGGCCAGGGTCGGCCAGGGCGCCATAGTCCGGGGGCTCTCGGTTCTCGGGGCGCGGTCGGTCGTAGGGGAGGGGAACATCCTGGACCAGGGGATCCGGCTAAATCCGGGCGTCGTGCTCTCGCCCCGCAGCGTCCGATTCTAGTTGTCCGGCTTCTCCTGACCCTCGCGAGTTAAAATGCTGCCAGGTTGTTTTCTACCGGGAGGTGTATGGTTGGGTGTGAACCGCGAGCCGGTGGCTCACGAGGCGTTGCTGCCCGGTCGGATTCCGGCCGTCCTCGATCCCGGCCGGTAACCCGTGGAGCCGTACCGCCAGGCTTTCGTAGATCTCTTGTTTCCGCAACGCTGCGTGGCGTGCTCGAAAAGGGCGAGCGACCTGCTGTGCGGCGGGTGCTTCGAAGCTTTGCCCTACGTGGGGACACCCGTATGCTACCGGTGCGGGATGCCGACGGCCTTCGAGACCTTCGTGTGTGAAGAGTGTAAAGGCGTTGACCTGGGGTTCGTGAGCGCCAGGGCTCCCCTGAGGTACGAGGGTGTCGGAAAAGAGATCGTCCACGCCCTCAAGTATCGCGGGTACACCCGGGTCGTCGAAAGGTTGATGGTCCCGTTGATGATCGGCGTGGTCCAGGGTTCCTTCGATACCGTGGCGTGCATCCCGCTGCACCGGTCCCGGAAGCGCCGGCGGGGTTTCAACCAGGCGGAACTGATAGCAAAGGCCGTAGCCGAGAGGATGAAGATCCCGTTTTCCGCTAAACTTGAGGCAGTGAGACAAACGAGGGACCAGGTGGAACTCTCTGCGGAAGCAAGACGAAAGAACGTAGAGGGCGCTTTCCGGGCACAGGGGCCGGTACGAGGAAAAGTCCTCTTGGTGGACGACGTGTTCACGACGGGCGCCACGTTGAGCGCCGGGGCCGAGGTTCTCGTCCGCGCCGGGGCGGCCGAGGTTCGCGCCCTGAGCCTGTGCAGGACTTGTTGAATATTAGTGGGTTGCAAGCCACTAAGCGAAAGGAGGCCAAATGGACGTAGCCATCAAGGGGCGCAATATCTCGCTAACGCCGGCTCTCGAAGGATACGCGACGGGGAAGGTCGAGCGAGTCTCCAAGTTCTTCGACGAGGAACGCAGTGCCTCGCGGGCCGAGGTGGAGCTAATCCACGAGCGCAACCCCGCGAACACCGAGGCCGAAGTAGCCGAGACGACGCTGTTTATCAATGGGGCCGTGATAAAAGCCCGGGGAACGTCGCCGGACATGTACGCTTCCATAGACCAGATGTACGACAAGCTGGAGCGTCAGGTGAAACGGTACCGGGGACGCCAGATCGACCGGTGGCAGGGCCAGATCAAGAACAGCGAGTTGCTGGAGAACGAGCCCTTCGTGGTGGATGAAGAGGAAATAGATACTAGAATAGTAAGGACGAAGCAGTTTCAGATGAAACCGATGTACTCCGAAGAGGCGGTTCTACAACTGGAGCTTCTGGACCACGATTTCTTCGTCTTTACCAACGCGGATACCAACGACATAAACGTGGTATACCGGCGGCGAGATGGAAACTATGGGCTCATAGAGCCGGCAAGATAAAGAGGTAGCTACAGCTTTGACGAATTTACTGACGCGTATACTGAAGATCGGGGAGGGCCGGAAGGTCAAACTCCTCTGGCGCCAGGTAGAGGCCGTTACGGCCCTGGAGCCCCAGGTTGAGAAGCTCTCGGACGAACAGCTCCGGGCGATGACCGACGAGTTCCGCGGGCGGCTGGAAAACGGGGAGACGCTCGAAGACATATTGGACGAGGCTTTCGCCGTCGTGCGGGAGGTGTCCAAACGTACCCTCGGGATGCGGCCGTTCGACGTGCAGGTAATGGGCGGCATCGTGCTCCACGGGGGCAACATCGCCGAGATGAAGACCGGCGAAGGGAAGACGCTGGCCGCCACCATGCCGGTCTACCTCAATGCCCTCTCCGGCAAGGGCGCCCACGTGGTTACCGTTAACGACTACCTCGCCCGGCGCGACGCCGAGTGGATGGGACCGATCTACGAGTTTCTCGGCCTGACGGTCGGGGTGGTTCAGGACGGTCTGGATTTCGAAGAGCGCCGGGTAGCCTACAACGCGGATATTACCTACGGCACCAACGCCCAGTTCGGCTTCGACTACCTCCGGGACAACCTCTCCACGTCTATGGAGCAACTCGTCCAGCGAGACCTCAACTTCGCCATCGTGGACGAGGTCGACTCTATCCTGGTGGACGAGGCCCGTACCCCCCTCATCATCTCCGGGGTGCCGGAGAGTGCCGCAGACGTGTACTACCGCTTCGCGGCTATCGTGCCGCGGCTCAAAGCCGGCGAAGACTACGAGGTGGATGAGAAAAAGCGGCAGGTCGCGCCGACGGAGAGCGGGGTCGAGAAGGTCGAGAAGGCCCTCGGCGTAGAAAACCTCTACGATGACGTCAACGCCAACTCGGTAAACCACCTGAACCAGGCGCTCCGGGCCCAGACGCTGTACCTGAAGGACGACGAGTACATCGTGCGCGACGGCCAGGTCTTTATCGTGGACGAGTTTACGGGACGGGTGTTGGAGGGCCGGCGCTACTCCGAGGGATTGCATCAGGCCATAGAGGCCAAAGAGGGCGTCCAGATTCGGGAGGAGAATCAGACGGTCGCGACCGTTACGATCCAGAACTTCTTCCGCCAGTACGACACGCTCTCCGGTATGACCGGTACGGCCGCGACCGAGGCCGACGAGTTCATGCACATCTACAAGATGGAGGTCGTCTCCGTCCCGACGAACGAGACCATGATCCGGGACGACAAGGACGACCTGGTCTACAAGACCCGGAAGTCCAAGTACGCGGCCGTGCTCCAGGACATCATAGAGCGGCACGAGAAAGGCCAGCCGGTGCTCGTGGGCACGACCTCGGTAGAAGTCTCTGAGCAGCTTTCGGGCTTGCTCAAGCGGAGCGGCGTGAAGCACAACGTGCTCAACGCCAAACAGCACGAACGGGAGGCGGAGACCATCCAGGAGGCCGGCGAGCGCGGCGCCGTCACCATCGCGACCAACATGGCGGGTCGCGGAACGGACATCAAGCTCGGCGAGAGCGTCCCGGATCTCGGCGGGCTCTACGTTCTCGGGACCGAGCGCCACGAGTCGCGCCGGATAGACAACCAGCTCCGCGGGCGTTCCGGGCGTCAGGGCGACCCCGGAGAGTCGCGGTTTTACCTGTCGTTCGAGGATGATCTGCTCCGGCTCTTCGGCGGCGAGCGGATCCAGAACGTCATGAACCGGCTGGACGTCGAGCCGATCGAGGCCGGCATGATCTCCTCCTCCGTCCGGCGGGCGCAGGAGCAGGTCGAGAGCCAGAACTTCCAGGCGCGGAAGCGCATCCTGGAGTACGACGACGTGCTCAACAAGCAGCGCGAGGTTATCTACGCGATGCGGCGCGACATCCTGATGGGAGAGAAGGTCGATACCTGGGCCTACGTCGAGGAGGTCTTGATGGGCCTCGTCTCCGAGTTCGTTTCCGAGAGCATCTACCCGGAGGAGTGGGACCTGGAGACGCTTGCGGCCGAACTGAATCGCTTCTACCCTTCGACGATAGATTTCGAAAGCCTCGAAATCACGGAGCTCTCCAGCGATCAGGTCCAGGAAATGGTCCTCGAAGACGCCCGGGAACGCCTGGAAGAGAGGAAGGCCCACTGGGAGGGACGCTCGGCAGATCTGGAGGAGGCCGGCCTCATTCGCACCGACGGCGTCGAGGCCTTCGAGGATGCCGAGCGCTACACGCTGCTCTCGATAGTAGATTCGAAATGGCGGGATCACCTCTACGACATGGATTACCTGCGCGAGGGTATCGGCTGGCGGGGCCTGGGCCAGCGGGACCCGCTGGTGGAGTACAAGCGCGAGGGCTACGATCTCTTCCAGGAGATGGAGCAGAGCCTCAAGGAAGACTACGTTACCTACATCTACCGCATCGAAAACGTCGAGGTGCCCGACGAGCACGAGCTCGAGAACCTCTCCTACAGCGGCGGCGGTGAAGACCCGAGCCCGCAGCAGCCGGCTACCCGCCGATCGGAGAAGATCGGGCGCAACGAGCCGTGCCCGTGCGGTTCGGGCAAGAAGTACAAGAAGTGCGGCTTGATGGACACCGCCGAGCACCAGCGGATGATGGGTGGAAGTAGCCCGGCGGCACAGACTGGCTAGTGACTGAGCTGAACGAGAAAACCACGGAACTCGAGGCGCGCCTCACCGAACTGGAACAGTTCTTCGACATCGACAGCTTGCAGACACGGGCCAAAGGTTTGATGGAGGAGATGAGCCGGCCCGGTTTCTGGGACGACCAGGAAAAGGCCCGGGAGATTTCCGCCAGGTTTTCCCGCACCGAAAGCCGGTTGAGGCTGCTGGAAGAGCTGAGGGGCCGGCTGTCCGACTCCGAAGAGCTGCTAGAGCTGGCCGAAGAAGACGGTGAGTTGTTGACGGAGGTCGAAGGAGAACTCCGGTACGTCGAGCGCGCGCTGGAGGAACAGGAGGTGGCCCGGCTCTTTTCCGGCGAGTACGACGACGGCCCGGCTATCCTCACCATAAACCCTGGCGCGGGAGGGGTCGACTCCCAGGACTGGGCGGACATGCTGGCCAGGATGTACCGGCGTTGGACCGAGCGGCGGGACTTCGAGCTCGAGGTCATCGAGGTTACCGAGGGCGAGGAAGCCGGGATAAAGAGCGCCACCTTCAGCATCGACGGCGAGTATGCGTTCGGGCTCTTGTCGGCCGAGCGGGGGGTTCACCGGCTGGTCAGGATCAGCCCGTTTGACACCGGGGCCCGGCGGCACACCAGCTTCGCCTCCGTCGCGGTGGCGCCGGTTGTGGATGATGCGGTCGAGGTTGACGTGGACGAGAAGGACCTCAAAGTTGACACCTACCGGGCGTCGGGGGCCGGTGGCCAACACGTCAACAAGACCGACTCCGCCGTCAGGATCACACACCTGACGAGCGGCATCGTGGTGCAGTGCCAGAACGAGCGGAGCCAGCATCAGAACCGGGAGGTGGCGATGCGTATCCTGCGGGCCCGGCTGTTCGAGCTGGAGCGGGAGAGGCGGGAGCAGGAGATCGCCGCCCAGAGCGGCGAGAAGGCCAACATAGAGTGGGGATCCCAGATCCGCAACTACGTACTCCATCCTTACAAGCTGGTCAAGGACCTCCGTACCGGGGAGCAGACGGGCGATGTCGACCGTGTCCTGGATGGCGAGCTGGACAGGTTTATCTACGCTCACCTCAAGAACCGCACCGCGGACGATTCCGGATAGACTCTTGTTCGAGAAGCCGCACCGGGACCCTCCGCAGGCTTCGAAGATTACAGACTGCCGGGTGTCGCTCTGAAGACCTGGGGCCGCCGTGTGAAGGACGCGTTTTTCAAGATGCCGTGGGTGTGGGGGATAGCCGGTGGGGTGCTGGTCGTTCTGGTGGTTGTGGTCCTGGTCGGCACCTACACCTTTCTCCCGGGGGTCATGGGGGGTCTCTTCGAAGAGAGCATCAAGAACGAGATGGATCTCCGGTCTACGCCGGACGTGAGCTTGAAGAGCGAGCCGCCGCCGAGCATCCTCATGGGCGAGTTTGCGGCGGGCCGGGTTTCTCTGGCGGAAGGCGAGTTCGGGGGAGTCCGGCCCCGGAGCGTGACGATCGACCTGGACCCCTTCGAGTTGAACGTCCTGAAGAGCCTCCGGGGGGGCGAGTTCACCAGTAAGGAGCCGCTGTCGGGGAGTCTGCGGCTGGAGGTTACGGAGAACGAGGTCTCGAGGATCGCGCGCTCGGCGGCAGAGGACGTCGAGATAGAGAGCGTCGACCTGGCGGAGGATCAGGTGACGGTCCAATCCGGGACGCAGTTTCTGGGCGTCGACGTGCCGGTGGCGGTGCGCGGCACCCTTGAGGTCCGGGGGCAGGCGCTGGTTTTCGTGCCGGGCCGGGTGTCGGCGTTCGGCGTCCGGGTACCGGACGGGTTGTCCGAAGACTTGCTTTCCGAGGCGGATTTCAGGTACCCGTTCGAAGACCTGCCCTACGACGCCGAAATCTCCGAGGCCGAAGTAGAAAAAGACTACCTGGTGCTGACCGGCCGGCTGAACCGCATACCACTCGGGGACATGGGTGATTGATAATATGGCGGCCGGCTGTTATCTTGGGCCGCGACCGCTACGCATATGGAATAGAGCTCCTTGCGCCAAATACGCCGAGGGGGACTACCGGGAGATCTCGACTTGCTACAGGTAAAGCAGTGATCGAATTCAATGACGTCACCAAGGTGTACGGCACGGACACCGTGGCCCTGGAGGGCATCAACCTGGAGGTCGAAGCCGGCGAGTTCTTGTTCCTGGTTGGCGCGAGTGGTTCCGGCAAGTCCACTATCATGCGGCTCCTGATCAAGGAGTTGGAGCCGACGGCGGGTAGTATATTCGTCCGGGGTACGAAGCTCTCGACCATCCCCCGGCGAAAGGTTCCCCGGTATCGCCGGGGCATCGGCTGCGTATTCCAGGACTTCAAGCTCTTGCCGAACAAGACCGTGGCCGAGAACGTGTCGTACGCCATGGAGGTCACGGGGCAGAAGCGCCGGTCCATCCGCGTGAAAGTGCCGGAGATCCTGGAAGTCGTCGGCCTTACCGGAAAGACCGACAAATATCCCGAGCAGCTTTCGGGCGGGGAGCAGCAGCGGGTCTCGATCGCCCGGGCTTTCGTGTCGCAGCCGGCAATCCTGATCGCCGACGAGCCTACCGGAAACCTGGACCCGGAGACGAGCCTGGGGATCATAGAGCTCCTGAACAGGATCCACCGCATTGGTACCACGGTTCTCGTTGCCACGCACGACCGGGACATGGTCAACGTGATGCAGAAGCGGGTCGTAACCCTCGAGGACGGGCAGATCATCCGCGACCGGGTCAAGGGAGCCTACGCCGATGAAGTTTAACTTCGGGTTCTTCCTGCGCGAAGCCCTCAAGAACATGCGGCTCAACCTCCTTATGAGCCTGACCGCCATCACGACCACCTTCATCTGCCTCCTGGTGCTGGGAACGGCGTTGCTGGTTAGCGGCCACGTGGAGGGTTTGATCTCCACGATCCGGGAGGACGTGAGCGTTGAGGCATTCTTCCAACAGGACGCCCGGCAGGCCCAGATCGACCGGGTTCGGGACAGCGTAGCAGATTACCCCGAGGTCTCGGAGGTCACCTACGTTTCCAAGCAAGAGGCGGTAGAGAAGTTCAAGAGCACCCTGGAGGATCGGCCCGACCTCGTCTCGGACCTGGGCAGCGAGTTTCTACCGGCCTCCCTCCAGATACAGCTCGAAGACCCGGGAAGCGCGGATGAGGTGGCCGAGAAGCTCCAGGCCGAGGGGGCTGTGGTAGAGGACATAGATTATCCGCAGCGGACCGTCGAGCGGCTGGACGAGGTCACGGGCTACATCATCTGGGGCCTCCGGGGAGCCACGGTCCTCTTCCTGGTTTCCAGCGTGCTCCTGATCTCCAACACCATAAGGATCTCCATTTTCGCCCGGCGCAAGGAGATCGAGGTGATGAAGCTCGTCGGGGCCTCGGACCGCTTTGTCCGGACGCCGTTTGTCTTCGAGGGCCTGGTCCAAGGCTTGATCGGGGCCCTCGTGGCCGGCGTCGCGGTGGTCTGGCTGAACGCCTTTTTCGTCGACTGGGCGGGGGACGAACTGCCTTTTGTGCCGATCTCCGGTGATTCAGTTAACATGTTTGTCGTGCTGGCCATACTTTTTGTGGCCGGGGCGATCATCGGTATTCTGGGCAGCTTCCTCTCGGTGAGCCGCTTCTTGAAGGTCTAAACGGCAGAGCCGTATCGCCCGATCCCTGGTGGGTAACGCTAGTCCCCGTGGTAGACTCAATTCGTGTTCCGCATGAAGTTCTATCCAGAAGTTCGACCATGATATTGCCCGGCGTCCTCGTTCGTCGCGGCAAGTATTCGGTAGCCGATCCATTGTTCGTGGAGGAGCGGCGACCGGTGCTGGTCGCCCGCAAGTTGCGCCGCGGGGCGGAGGCTGGGGACATAGTTCTCGTCCGGACCCGGGAGAAGAAGGGCGCGCTGCGCGGCGAGGTTACGACCGTGATCGGGCCGTCCAAAGACCCGCGCAACGTCTACGACGCGCTCTTTGCATCCATCGATACTTCTCGGGCGTTTTCAGAGAAGGTCGAGAACGAAGCAGAATATGCCGCGAGCAGCGACCCGGGCCAGCGCGAAGACCTTCGCGGGCTACCGACCGTAACCATAGACGGCCAGGATGCCAAGGACTTCGACGACGCCATCTCCATAGAGCGCACCGGGGACGGCGGCTATCACCTCTGGGTTCACATCGCCGACGTTACCCACTACGTGCATCCGGGGAGCCTCCTGGACCGTGAAGCCGCCCGGCGCGGAAACTCGGTTTACCTGCCCGGCACGGTGGCTCCGATGCTCCCGCCCCGGCTCTCGAACGACGTGTGCTCCTTGAGACCGGAAATCGAGCGGGCTACCGTCACGGTTGAGCTCGCGGTCTCCGCTTCCGGGGAGGTTACCGGCAGCAAGGCCTACCGCAGCCGAATTTCCAGCGACGCCCGCCTCACCTACGAGGCCGTAGACGCTTTCCTGGAAGGTGGAGAGAAAGTAGCGTATCCAGAGCTTATCGAGGCGGCATACGAGCTTTCACGAAAGCTCAAGACGAGGGCTGCCGTCCGGGGCAAGCTGGATCTGGGCGGCCGGGAACCGGAGTATGAGTTTGACCCCGAGGGGGTGCCGATCTCTGCCGGAGTTCGCAACTCGACCCCGGCGCGGGGCCTGATAGAAGAGTTGATGGTTCTGGCAAACGAATCGGTTGCCCGGATGTTGCGCCGCCGGAGGGTAGGCGTGTTCCGGGTGCACGAGAGACCGGACGCGGAGGACCTGGAGACGCTGGGAGAACGCCTGGCGGCAATCGGGGTGCAGGCGGAGCCAACGCCCGAAAACCTTGGGCTAGTTTCTCAGATGGCCAAATCCGGGGCGGTCAATTACCTGATCCTGCGCTCCATCCCGCGGGCGTTCTACGCGCCGCAGAATTCGGGGCACTACGGGCTCGCGCTGGAGGACTACACGCATTTCACGTCCCCGATCCGGCGTTACGCCGACGTGCTCGTCCACCGAGCGCTCCTGGGAAACGGGCTACCGGACGACCTCGGTGAGGTGGCGGCGCACGTTTCGGAGCGGGAGTACCGGAGCATGATCTGCGAGCGTACCGCCGACCAGTACACGCTGATGTGGCTGATGCAGGACCTCGTGGGAGAGACCCTGGAAGGAACTGTCGTTAGCACGGCGGCCTTCGGCCTCTTTGTCGAGCTCGAAACCGGGGCGACGGGCCTCGTACACGTCAGTAAGCTCCCCGGCTGGTGGGAGCTGGAGCCCAACGGGGTGGTTCTCTCGAACGACGCCATCGGCTCCTCCTACAGGGTTGGAGACCGAGTGCTGGTAGAGCTGCTGGACGTTCTCCCGCTCATGCAGCGGG
>JBHJHC010000014.1:0-15687 GCA_050331175.1 Rubrobacteraceae bacterium
CGGTGTGAGGGCGCGTTTGGCAGCGAGGGTAGCGTTGCACAACTTCTGTATCTGGCTCAACGGACAACTCGGTCGTCCTCGACTTTCCTTCGCCGACTTGCTGGGATGGTAATCTCCACAACTCACACCAAGCGTTTAAGCAACCCGCTACCGTCGTCGGAGGTCTCCCCGTCGGCCACCGTGAGCCCGTTGATGACAGCTTCCGCACCGCTCTGTATCTCGAACACCCGGCTCTGCTGGTCCCCACTGACCGTTAGCTGGTCTACCCCGGGACCGTTTATACTCAACGGACCGCCTCCCGGCTCAATGACTAGCTGGGTGCCGTTTAGCGTGATCTGGCCCGTAACCGAGAACGTTATCTCGTCGGGCTCGGCGTTGTCGTTGGCTGCCTCTATGGCCTCCCGCAGGGTACACTCGTTGGCATCGCAACCCCCGGTGCCCGGGTCGCTCAGGCTGTTTACCTCGAAGGTGTCAGCCCGGGCCGGTCCCGCAAGAAACCCCAGCATCAAGAAAGCCAGCATGCAAACCGCCGCTACTATCTTCCACACTTTATACACACCCGCTCCATCTACGCCCGTTCGCGCTAAACCCACAAGCTTCCTTCCTCTCTGCTTTCTACCACCCGAGCCAACCGCACCAGCAGAAATCTACGCTCTTGCTCGCTGCTCCCGCTTGTTTCTCCTTTATCCTCTATCTGCGCCCCCTCACCCGCTTCTTCTTGCAACATTACAACTGGCATACACCTCTGTTGGGTCGATTGGTCTTTCATCCCTGCTTCTCCACTCCTTCACCCTTTCGGAGGGGTTCGCCTCGGCACTTATCTTATGGATTGGGATCCCCGGTTACACCTGTACTCGCGGATAGGTTTTCGCGCTTTTGGAGAATACCTGCCCCGTTCGTTTGTCCCGGTTCATCTGGCACAACGATTATCGGAGCGTTGAGGGAGGCCGGCGCGAAGTTTTCTCCACCGGGCCAATTGCGTCTTTTCTTGTGAGGCTGTAAATTTACGCTGCCCTGATAGTTGACGTTTGGAGTTGCACATTTTCGAGGATCGCCGCATAGGTATGGAGCAGGAGTTTTTCCTGGTAGACGAAGCTGGTTTCCCGTCGAATCGGGCGGACGAGTTTCTCGCGCGATGCTGGGAGTTGGCGGAGGCCGCGGACCAGGATCCCGGGGCCTTCGCCCCGGAATGCGCCCGCAACCTACTGGAGGTGAGCACCGCCCCGGCCTACTCCGTCGACGAACTGGCGGTAGATTACCTGGGCAACCTGCAGCTCGCGCTCGAGGCCGGCCGGGACCTGGGCTTGAGGCTCTACCCTCTGGCTACCTATCCGTTGTCTTTCACACCGGACCTCCGGGAAGAGCAGCACTACGAGCTTCAGTCCCTTACGATGGGACCCGAGAGGTTCCTCCATGCCGGACGCTGCGCGGGGGTCCACCTCCACGTGGAAGTAGCGCCGGATACGGTAGACCCGCAGGTCGGCGTCTCCTACGATTCCACCCCTCGTGCGCGCAAAGAGCTACTCGACACCTACAACCTTGTAACGGCGTTGGACGCGGCGATCATTGCCCTCACCCGCTCTTCTTCGCTCTACGGAGGTGCGATACACGAGGTGACCACCCGCACAGCCTACTACCGGGGCAGCCCGGACTTCGCACCTTACGGGCTCTACGCGGGGCTCCAGACCGCGGGCGGGCTCCATCCCTACGCGACGAGCGTGCAGGAGCTGGTCGCGCTGCAGTTCGAGCGCTACCACGCCTGGCTTTCGGCCATGGACCGGGCGGGCGTGGACCCGAGGTTGTTCCGGGAAACGGGCAGC
Organism: Rubrobacteraceae bacterium; assembly: GCA_050331175.1. GTDB lineage: Bacteria > Actinomycetota > Rubrobacteria > Rubrobacterales > Rubrobacteraceae > SIRX01. The sequence continues at coordinate 1,821 of JBHJHC010000014.1, forward strand.
GGCCTGCTCGACGCATCCTGGAACCCGGTGCGGATAAACGCCCAAGGTACCATAGAGTTGCGGGGCATAGACAGCAACTACCCGGACGTTAACCTGGACGTTGCCCGGCTCGTGCGCCGGGCCGTGGGACGGGTCAGGGAGGAGGGCCTGGCGGTAACCCCGGCCGCCGGAGCTACCACCTTCGAGCTCGACGGAGACCTGCTCTTCGTTCCGGACTTCGAGTATTTGGGCACGGAGCTTTTCCGCGCCGCGGCGACGGAGGGCCTGGAGAGCCCGGAGGTCCTGGCGTATCTGGACTCCATCGTGGGCTTCGTCGGCGAAGATGTTGGGCTGGAGAGCTTGTGGTACGGCGGCCGCTACCACAACACCGAGATGGAAGTCCTTGAGGGTATTGGCTCCTCCGACGGGACGTTGTCTACGGAAGAGGGGCTAAAGCTCGTACGCGAAGCCTGTGACGTCCTGGAAGGGCAGGTCGCCGCGGTTTATCGTGAGGAAGGCGTAGAGACAACGAAAGCGGGAGCGGATGGAGATTAAGGGTTCTTTCTTCAACGAGGTATATCAGGAGCGGGGCGTAGTCCGCGGGTTTTACGAGCCGCTGGTGCAAGCCATACGGAACATGGGCGAGGAGAAGTTCGCCCAGCGTTGCGCGGAGGCTCGCGGGCGGCTCCGGGAGCTTGGAGCAACCTTCCCCCTGCCGGACAGCTCCACGGACAAAGAGCGGGTTCTGCCGGCGGATTGGATACCCCGGATCATCCCGCAGGAGCACTGGGAGAGGATCTCCGCGGGCGTTTTGCAGCGCGGCCGGGCGATAAACGCCTGGCTAACCGACCTCTACGGTGCCGGCCAGGAGATCGTCCCCCAGGAGATAATCGAGAGCAGCGTTTTCTACCGGCCCCACCAGCTGCCGGGAGGATTTGCACCCATCCAGGTCTACGGCCCCGACCTCGTCCACCTTGGCGACGGCGAGTACGTGATTCTGGAAGACAACGTGCGGGTGCCGAGCGGGGTCGCATACACCGAGGCCATCCGGCGGGTGGGCCTCGAGGTGTTGGGCGAGCTGTTCGCCCCCTACGAGGTGAGCGGCGTCGTCGCCTACTACAACAGGCTCTGCGAAAGCCTGGAAGCCTCCGCCCCGGAAGGCGTCGAAGACCCGTGCATCGCGGTGATGACCCGCGGCGAGGACGACTCGGCGTACTTCGAGCACAACCGCATCGCCGAAACGCGCGGTTTCCGGGTGCTGACCCTGGCCGACTGCTACGTGGAAGCCGGCGAACTGCGGGATCGTTCCGACGGCCAGAGGATAGACGTCGTCTACCGCCGGTTCGACGAAGACTACATCGAGACCGACCTGCCGGAACTCGAGGAGATCTACCTCGAAGGACGGGTTACCCTCGCGAACGCGCCCGGAGTAGGCGTAGCCGACGACAAGGCGGTCTTTCCCTACGTGCCGGCCATGATCCGGGCCTACCTCGACGAGGAACCGATCCTCGCGAACGCGCCCACCCACTCCCTCAGCGAACCCGACCACCGCGACGAAACCCTGAACCGCCTGGACGAACTGGTTCTCAAACCCCGGGAAGGTTACGGGGCCCAGGGCCTCCTCGTAGGTCCCGAAGCAAACCAGGAAGAGGTAGAGAGCGCCCGCCAACACGCCAGGGAAAACCCGACGAACTTCATAGCCCAGGAAACCCTGGACTTCTCGACCCACATCCTCGGGGGCTCAGAGGACCAGAAGCTCGGAGAGACTTTCATAGACCTGCGGGCTTTCGTGTTGCCCGCCGCCGGCTACGTCATGCCGGGCGGCCTGACGAGGGTTGCCAACCCCGGAACCCGGGTCGTCAACTCCTCGGCCGGAGGCCGGATCAAGGACACCTGGGTCCTGGAACGCTGAGGGCTGCTATTCGCCCTGGGTTTTCAGGGCCTCCTGGACCTGCTCTTCCATCCGGGTCTTCTCTTCCTCTATCCTCTGCTCAACCTGGGTCTTTCCCTGCTGCACCTCTTCCTCGACCTGCTGTTCCACCTCGTCTTGTACGGCCCCGCACGACGTCGCGCCGGATAGCGAAACCAGGGCCGCCGCGAAGAGGACCGCCACACTTTTCTTCGGCCGGATTCTCTTCACCCGGGCCTCGCTACTGTTCGAGTGGGTTCCAGACAACGCTGATCGTCCCGAGCCGGGCGGTGGTTTCATCCCGGGCTACGACCTCCCCATCGTAGAGTATCCGGACGCCGAGGGTGCCGGGGCTTATCTTCTGACAGGCGGCCATCACCGTGTCGAGCGAGGTTCCGCCCGTCGACACATCCACCCGGTAGGTATTCGGGGTGCGCCCTTCGATGGTCTGAGCCTCGCCTATAACGCCCGCGCTACAGTAATATGCCGCGTTGCCCGTGATCTGGATGGAGGCTTCCCGCGGTCCGGGGGCCTGCGGCGTCGCCTGCCCGTCCTGGGCTTCCTGGTCCTCCGGGGTGGTCAACTCGCCTTCCGGCACCGTTGCTTCTTGCTCCGGTTCTTCTCGGGCCGCTCCTTGCTCTTCCGTTGACTGCGGATCCTCCGGGGTTTCCTCGACCTGGCCGGCGCCTTGTTCGAGTTCGTTGGAGGGCGCTCCGCCGGAGTTGGCTGCCAGTAGAAGCCCTAGCGCCGCGAGCGAAACCAGTATGCCCACAACGCCCGCAGGTATGATCCAACGCGGCATATAGTCCTTCCTTTCGTTTTAGTGTCGCTAGCCGACCATTCTACCCGGCCTGGAAACGTATGTTGGGTACGCTGGCCATTTGCTCCCGGATGTATACTCAAACCTCATGGCCAAGGAGCGCAAACAGACGATGACGGACTTTGGCATCCGGGTTGGGGCGGTAGTCGAGCGCGACGGTGCGCTCTTGCTCGTGCGGCACCAGAAGCCGGATAGGGAGCCTTACTGGGTCTTGCCCGGGGGTAGACTAGAGCCTGGCGAAACGATCCCGGCCTGCGCCGAGCGGGAGCTGGCCGAAGAGGCCCGGATACGGGCCGAGTTTTCCGGGGTGCTGTACGTGAGCGAGTTCATGGATGACGGCCGCCACACGGTAGACGTTACCGTGCGGGCAACGGTAGCCCCTGGGGAGGAAGCCGCGCTCGGGAGCGACCCGGAGGTTCAGGAAGGCTCGGAACAGACGCTGGTGGAATTGCGTTGGGTCGCGCTGGGAGAGCTGGCGGAGATCGCGCTGCTACCGCCCTGGATCCGGGACCGGATCATCCAGGACTCCGGGCGAGAGCCGGGCCACGAAGTCTACCTGGGAGGCGGCGGGGATCGATAACCGGCTACAGGCGCTGCTCTCGATCGTTACGTTGAACTTGCTCCTGGTTGCGGGTACGGTCGGGTTGTTCTGGTGCGGGGTGATCGTGGCGCGGGTTTTGGGCCGTCCGGTTGGCTTCTCCCTGGCACCCCTCGGGTTCTCCCGTCCCCGGCGAGGAGTGCTCGTCGGGCTGGCCGTCGGGGTCGCGGTGGGTGTGGGGGCGATAGTCCTGGGAGCCGTGGTAAACGCCCTGACCGCCGTTGTCTACGAAAGCCTCGGCTACTCGACCGAGTCCCGGGTCCAGCAGGCGTTCATGAGGTCCTTGACAGCCTGGATAAGCGAGAATCCAGGCCTGGCTATCCCCGCCATCATCGCGGTGGTGGTGATCTTCGGCCCGTTCGTGGAGGAACTGGTTTTTCGGGGCGCCATCTTTAACGGCCTGTACCGGCTGGGACTGGCGATCTCACCCCGCCCGGGAGCCGGTAAGGAACGTGGGAGACTGGCTGATATAGTAGCCTTTACGCTCGCGGCGCTCGTCTCTTCCGCCGTCTTTTCCGCCCTACATCTGGAACCGGTGCTGCTCCCGGCGCTGTTGCTCTTGGCGGTTGCCCTGTGCGCCCTGTTCCGCTGGAGCGGGAGCCTCCTGCCGTGTTTCGTCGCCCACGCCACGTTCAACTCCTTCGCCACGCTGCTCATAATCCTCAGCGGGCTCGGCTTCTTCGAGCTGCCCGTTTAGCAACAGGGAATGACATCGACTCTGTTACCATCTACGGCGGAAGAGATTTTCGGAGCGACTGGACCAGCAAACGAGGAGGCAGAAGACCGTGATCAAGCACGAAGAAGCCCGGGAGATCGTCGCCGCCGCCGTGCGGAAGGCGGAGGAGATCGGCCAGCCGATGAACATCGCGGTCATGGACGCCGGCAGGAACCTCGTGGCGTTCGAGCGGATGGACGGCGCCTGGGTGTTGAGCATAGACATCGCTATAGACAAAGCCTTCACGTCGGCCGGTCGCGGGCTTTCTACGAGGGACATCGGGGAGATGGCCCAGCCCGGCCAGCCCCTCTTCGGCGTTAACACGACCAACGGCGGGCGGGTGGTGATCTTCGCCGGCGGCCTCCCGCTGGTGCGTGACGGCGAGGTCGTCGGCGCCGTGGGTGTCAGCGGCGGCCACGTAGACGAGGACGAAGAAGTGGCGCAGGCCGGCGTAGACGCTTTCGAGTAACGCCTCGCCGCCCAACCTCACCGGCCGGCATTTGGCGGCTGCTCCCCGACGTACCGCGCCCGGGGCCGTATGAGGCCGTCGGTACCGTATTGCTCGATGGCGTGCCCGATCCAGCCTACAGTCCGCCCGACAACGAACAGCGCGAGCGCCCCCTCCGCCGGGAGCCCGAGAACCCTGGACAGCGTGGCCAGCCCGAAGTCTACGGTAGGGTGTTCTTCCAGGATCTCTAGCGACTGCGCGGCCACCGACCCGGAGAGGTCTACGGCGGGAGAGTCCGGATAGGCTGCTCCGGCAAGCCGGAGCAGCTCTGCGCCCCGCGGGTCGCCTTCGGGGTAGAGGGAGTGCCCGAAGCCCGGTATGGTCTCACCCCTCCTGAGCCTCTCGGCCAGGACTTTTCGGGCGTCACCGGAGGCTTCGGCATCCCGCAGGAGGTTCTGTACCAGCCCGATCTGTCCCCCATGCTTGACGCCCTGGGCCGCGGAGAGCCCGGCTATCACGGCGGCATACGGGGTGGCGCCGGAAGACGCCACACACCGGACGGCGAAGGTCGAAACGGGTAGCTCGTGGTCGGCACAGAGGATCAACGCCGCATCTAGAAGCCTCCCGTCCCGGGTTTCGTCCAGACCCCAGCCTCTGCACAACGTGTTGGCGACACCCTCTATCCCGGCCTCTCTGGCGAGAACGCCGGCCATCAGGAGGAGGATACGGGCACCGGCCCTGGCTACGGCCCGCGGGCGCAAGTCGTAGGCGGCAACGTCGTCTGCGGCCGCCAGGGGGAGCAGGGCTTGAAAGGTCTCGAGGATCGTCAGATGGCGCATCGCCGGGCTCGCCGCTGACAGGAGATTCGGGACGTCCAGTTCCCGAAAAAAGCTCTCGGGGACGGCCTCCCGAAGGTCTCCGGCCCAGATCAGGGCGGCCACCTGCTCTATGCTCCGGTTCCGGGCCAACTCCAGCGCGTCCCACCCCCGGTAGTAGAGATGCCCGCCGGAGACCAGCGTGATCCCCGACTCCAGAACCGGCGCCCCCCACCGCAAGGCATCCTCCACCACCCGATCCGGGTCCCGGCGATACTCCTTGCGCTCCTGCAACCGCCGCACGTCCTCAGCGTGGTAACGCCGGTCCCGCCGTCCCCCACCCGTCGCCTCCGAACGAACCAGCCCGCGACTCACGTACGCGTACAACGTCGGCAAGCTAACCCCCAACGCCTCCGCCGCCTCCCGGGCCGTCAGATACCGCTTTTCTTCCACCCGCTCCAAACTCCCATCCCGTACCATCAATCCACCAGCACAATAACTTATATTGATTGCAAAATCAATATTGATAAACACCTCATGATAGTCTACGATAGCTTGAGATCGCACGATAGAAGGAAGGCGCATGAGCGACGAATCAGCGACGATTTTTGTACCGGGGCTCCAGGATGTCGTGGCGGCCGAGACCCGGCTCAGCAAGGTGGATGGCCGGAACGGGGAGCTAATCATAGCGGGCTTTCCGGTTGAAGAGTTGGCTCCCAGGGCTTCTTTCGAGGAAGTCGTTTATCTCCTGTGGCACGACGCGCTGCCGGACCGGGAACAATTGCGAGCGTTCCGGGAGGCGATTGCCGTCCGGCAGGTTTTGCCGGGGGCGGTCCTGGATCTCCTGCGGGCGGCGGCCAAAAACGAAGCGCCGGCCATGGACGCGCTCAGGATGGCTGCGGGGGCCCTGGATCTCGGTACGCCCGAAGTCCGTATCGGGGATGAGAATTACCCGGAAGCTTTGGCACTGGTGGCCCGGGTGCCGGCGATCGTGGCCTCCTACTGGCGGCTATCGAACCACGAAGATCCGATAGAACCCGACCCGGATCTAGGCTACGCCGAGAACTACCTGTACATGCTCACCGGAGAAGTTCCCGACCCGGAGCACTCCCGCGCCCTGGAGACCTACCTGAACACGGTGGTGGATCACGGGATGAACGCCTCGACCTTCGCCGCGCGGGTGATCATCTCAACCCGCTCGGACATCGTCTCGGCCGTCGTGGGCGCCATCGGCGCGCTCAAAGGCCCGCTACACGGCGGCGCCCCGGGACCGGCGCTCGACGTGGTCTTCGAAATCGGGGAGAAGCCCAAGGCCGAGCCGATACTGCGAAGCAAGATCGAGGTCGGAGAAAGGCTCATGGGCTTCGGCCACCGCGTCTACAAAGTCCGCGACCCCCGGGCCGACGTGCTCGCAGCGGCGGCGGAGAGACTGTACGAAAACGCCGGCGACACCGACCTCTACGAGCTGGCGCTGTACGTCGAGGAGACGGCCATATCCCTGCTCGAAGAGCACAAACCCGGCCGCAACCTGCAAACCAACGTCGAGTTCTACACCGCGCTGCTGCTCCACGGCGTCGGCCTGTCCACGGAGCTCTTCACCCCCACCTTCGCCGTAGGCCGCACGGCGGGCTGGACGGCCCACTGCATAGAGCAGCAGGAAGTAGATCGGATCATCCGCCCCGAGTCAGCCTACACCGGCCCCGAAAACCGGAGTTGGGTCCCGCTCGATGAACGCTAAGGACTGGCCTACGCCTTGGCAACTCCATCATGAATATGTAGGGCGTTGCACCTCTCCGTGATCTGGCACTAATACATTACTTGCGCATAGCCTTCGGAAGAGTTGTCTTCCGCTACCAACTCTCCATTTTCGTAGACGGCTATGCTTACGTTGCCGCTCATGGTTTCGCTAATCGCATCTACTGCAAGGCCAGAATCGGCAGCTATCTCGAACTCGTAGGTCTCTGAACCGACTATTTCCTCCGCCGTGGTGACATCAAAGTTGTCGTCGTAGATGCTGACATCTACAGGCACGTCAGAGGAGATTTCCACCGTAACCTGTTTGGTATTCGCATCCTCTGGCTGCTGTATATCGGGGTCAGGTTCACCGCCTGTCCCGGTAAAAGTGGCTACCTGCCCGTCCCGCATTATCACCCGCCACGACCCATTTTCACGTACTAGTCGCTGGGTTATCGAGTATTGCTCATCTCCGTTTGTGCCACTAGAGACATACAACTCTCCCTCCATAGTGGCCGTCTCACCACCTACCTGAACGATAGGGAACGAGTAGTCGGTGATCTCGTAGTATCCGGCGTTCTCGAAGAAGGCCTTGTACTCATCGAACGAAACAAGCTCTCGACTCTGTTCGGCAAACAGATTGTAAGCAGAGCCGTAATCGCCCTCGTTGATGTACTCATATTGAAGAGCCAATGTATCTTCAGGTGCCTGCTCTTCGGAATTTCCCTCTTCGGACGCTTCGGGAGCGTTGCGCTCTCCTGCGGACTTTTCCGGCGTTTCGACTGTCTTGATAACCGTTCGTTCTATTACCCTCACGCGCTCGTCCTGCTGCTGCTTTTGCGTTCGTTGTGCGTGTCCCTGTTCGCTATCTGTAGGCTCTGAACAGGCGCTCATACTGAATATCGTTAGAAATAGCCCCAGATAGAGTAGCGACTTTGCCCTCATGTATGTAGATCCTCCCTCCTAGCGCAGTCCCTCACTACCAAAGCACCAGTTCCGTCAGTATTACGTCCTCTGATACTCCGCAGATGCTCTTAGCGCCCTATTTTCTTCACGTTCGTCGTCCGTGTAAACAGCCGCATATACACAATATGTATACCCTTGGCATCTACCAACTCACACATCTCGTAGGTGATCGAAAAGGCGAACCCGAGTTTCGGGCGGTTGGCAGGATGGGAATGCGCAACGATTTCGAGTTACGGAGCACGGAGCCAGCCTTGAGGTCCCTAGTGAGCATATCCAGAACCCGAAACGCTACGCCCCTATACCGACCACCAAGACCATACATAGAGATAAAAACAGCCCCTGGCTAGAAAACCAGGGGCCGTACCTTCTGAGTATTACGCAGGTATCTGGTATTCCAGCACGTCCGCCTTCAACTACCGAAGAGGCGGAATAGGAAATAACCCAGAATTCCGCAAGGGTTTTGGCGGTACTAGGTCAGAGCCACCTCTTCCAGAAGATACCCACGTCTACTACTCGGTGCGTCGATCTGGATCACCTCCTCTCCGTGCCGTCAACTGGGACAAGTGTACTACCCGAAATTGTATCCAGCAAGAGATTTCTTAAGTTTTGTTCTTCTTTTGGTTGCTCTCTAGATGCCGGCGCAAAAGGTCGAAGGCGCGGTTGGCGCTCCGTTCCCGGATGGCGGTCCTGGAACGCGCCCACGCCGAGAGGTCCAGTTTTTCGGCGAAGCTCCTTCCGGCGCCGGCGAGCCCAACCCAGACGAGCCCCACGAACTTCTCTTCCGTGCCGCCGTCGGGCCCGGCCACCCCCGTAATCGAGAGGCCGTAATCGGTCCCGGCGTCTCGGCGAACTCCCTCGGCCATCTTTATCGCCACCGGCTCGCTCACGGCACCGTACTCCACCAGCACGTCTTTCGGTACGCCGAGCAGCCGTTGCTTCGCGTCGTCCGAGTAGGTAACGAGGCCTTCCTCGAAATAGGCCGACGAGCCCGGCAGGTCCGTCAGGCGCTTGGCGAGGAGTCCCCCGGTGCAACTCTCGGCGAGGGCGAGGGTCGCGCCCCGGGCTTCGAGCAGCCGGGCGACGGCGGTTTCGAGGGTTTCGTCATCTTCGCCGAAGTAGTAGTCGCCGAGGCGCGCGAGGATCTCTTTTTGGACGGGCTGTATCTTCTCCTCGGCTTCCTCCGGCGTTGCGGCGCGGCTGGTGATGCGCAGGCGCACCTTGCCCTGGCCGGCCAGCGGCGCGACCGTAGGGTCTTCGGCATCGAGCAGGTCTTGCACCTTTTCAGCGAGCGCGGACTCGCCCATTCCGGCGAACCAGAGGGTCTTGGACACGATGGCACCGTCGCTGCGGCTCTCCACCAGAGGTTTTAAGGTCTCGTGGAACATGTTCTTCATCTCTCCCGGAACGCCGGGGAGGGTGGCGAACAGCGTGCCATCCACTTCCAGGAGCGCGCCCATCGCCGTGCCCAGAGGGTTTGGGATCAGGGCCGACCCCTCGGGAAAGAGCGCCTGCTTGTAGTTGGAGGGCGTCGGCTTGCGGCCGAAGCGGGCGAACATCTCGTCTACGTGCTTTCTGGCTTCCTCGTACTCGACCATCCTGACGCCGGCCAGTTGGGCCAGGCACTCGTTGGTCAGGTCGTCGGAGGTCGGGCCCAGGCCGCCGGTGGTGATCGCCAGGTCCGTGCGGGAGGATACCTCGCTCATGGCGGTGACCAGCCGCTCCTTGTTGTCCCCGACGGTGGTGTGGCGGTAGACGCCGACACCCAGCCCGGCCAGCCGGTTGCTCAACCACGCCGTATTGGTGTCTACCAGATCCCCCAGCAACATCTCGGTGCCGATGGTTATGATTTCAGCGCTTTCTATGTTCTTCTCGTTTTGCACGCCGATATTCTACAATCCCCCAGATGGAAGACCGGCAAACGAACAACTCCCCCGAGACGGCGGACGCTTTCGCCAAAACCCGAATCTCGAACAAGCGCTACGCCCACACCCTCCGCGTCGCCGATACCGCCGTGGAGCTCGCCGCCGCCCACGGCCTCGACACCGGTCGTACGCGCCTCGCAGCCCTGCTACACGACGCCGCAAGGGAGATGAAGCGCGCCGAGTTCTTGCGGCTCGCGGAGGAGTGGAACCTGCCCGTGGACGGGGCAGCCCGGGAGAACCCGAAGCTCTTGCACGGTCCGGTAGCCGCGGAGTTGGCCCGCAGGGAGTTGGGCGTCGAAGACGAGGAGGTTCTGGAGGCGATCCGGGTGCACACCGTCGGAAGCCCCGGCATGGGACCGCTCGCGCTCGTCGTATACATTGCGGACAAGATCGAACCTGCCCGCGACTACCCGAGCGTGGACCGCCTGCGCAAACTGGCGACCGTGGACCTCCACGAGACCGCCGCCGAAGCCCTGCGAAGGATTCACGCCTACAACACAGAACGCGGCAACGCGACACATCCCGCCAGCCTGCAAACCCTGGAGTGGCTAGAAGAAACCGTCTATCGCCGGGTAGACGAGTGAGATGGCGAACCCGGCAAAGACCAGCGCCGCCAGCGCCACGGCCAGCTCCCAGACGCCGCCGCTCCTGACACCGCCGGGCAGAAGCCTGAACGGCTTGCCCAGGGGCCAGAGGAGCGGCACACCCCGGGTGTTGAGGCTGTCGGCAACGATGTGGGACCCGTAGCCGGCCACGCAGGCATAGAAGAAGCTCGGACGGTTCCCCAGGAGCAACCAGGCCACCAGGGTAAAGAGCGCCAACCCGAGCAAAGAATGCGTCAGGGTTCGATGGCCCACGGTACGGACGAGGGTAAACGAGGTGATCCTGAACGCCCAACTCAGGGGCCGGGTGACGAGGTTGGCGGTGGGGTTCTTCATCCGGCTAAGGCCGTTGCCGAGCCTGCTGCGCGGGTTATCCACGTCCGGCAGCCAGGAGACGGCGACGGCCACCGGGTAGGCGAGCAGGGGCGGCTCGGTCCCGGTCAGGAGTGCGGTTCCGGCGAGGGCAGCAACCCCGAAGATCGCGTGTGTAGTAGCCTTCAACCCACAGCAGTTTAGCAACCCCCGAACGAGCTTAGCCACATCCGGGCGCGTCCGAAGCGAACCACGCTTCCCGCATTCAACGTCCGCCGGCGAGGCTCGCGCCGGCCTGCAACCAAAAACCCTTCCAGCCCATTGCGTGTAGAATTTTCCTGGGCTGGCCGGGCGGATGACAGCGGAAAGGCACGAAGTTGTCACCAGGAACACAGGGCAGAGGGACATGACGGACCGGGCGGATCTAGTAGTTGTCGGCGCGGGTCCCGCGGGTTCGGCGACCGCGTACTGGGCGGCCAGGTACGGGCTCGACGTTCTATTGCTCGACCGCCAGGAGTTTCCCCGAGACAAGACCTGCGGGGATGGCCTGCTGCCGCACGCCAGGATGGAGCTCGCCCGCATGGGCCTCGACGATTGGCTCGAAGAACCGCATCACGGCCGCTTTGACGGGTTTTCCATCTACACCCGGAACAGTTTGATCTCGAGCACCGGCCCCCCGTCGTTCAACGGCAAGATCGGCTACATCGTCCGCCGGCAGGAGACTGACGGGCGTCTCGTGGAGAGAGCGCGGGCAACGGGCGTAGAATTCCGGCCGGGGGTGAAAGCCCAGCGGGCGGCCCGGGCACCGGACGGCGCGGTGACCGGCGTCGAGGCAACTAGCTCCGACGACAGCGTCCACTACGAGGCGCCGCTCATAGTCGTCGCCGACGGCGTTGGAGGCTTTGAAGGCGATGGGATCAAGGTCGCCCAGAGCGGCGTGGCCCGCCGGCAATATTTCAAGAACTCTAGCGGGAGCCACCAGAACCACGTGCATTTCTGGCTTACTACGGATTTGACCCGGTTCGGTTCGGCCTACGGGTGGTTGTTCTACTTTGGCGACGGCGTTGCCAACGCCGGGGTCGCAATTTACAAACCCGCGCTCGAAAAGGAGCGTTCCTACTCCGGGCGCAATCTGAACGACCTGATGGACGCCTTCCTGAAAGAACCGGAGGTCGCCGGGCGGCTGGGGGAGCCTGAGGGTCCGGCAAAGAGCTGGTCCCTGAAGATGGGCATGGCCGGCAAGAGACGTCACGGCCAGGGGCTCCTGCTGGTCGGCGACGCCGGAAGCATGATCCACCCCCTCAGCGGCGAAGGAGTGGGCTACGCCCTGGAGTCCGGCCGCCTGGCGGCCGCCTGGGCCCACGAAGCCCACAACAGGAAAGACTTCTCTTCCTCTCTGCTCGCCGGCTACGACCGGCAGCTCGCCAGGCTGCGGGGCCGCGAACACAAACCGGGCTTCGCGGTGGCCCAACTGAACAACCGGTTTGCGGATGCCCGGCTCATAGACCACCTCTTCGAAGCCTGCGAGCAGGATCCCGAAGCCCAGCAAGCCCTCGCCCGGGCGTTTTACGGGGAAGGCTCGGTGTACGAACTACTCGGGCACCAACGGGCCCTCGCGACCACCATCGCGGCCTCGGCCCGTTCCCGCTTCGGGAGAAACTCCCCGAACGGCCATCGTCCGTAGCCACTCGCATACCCGGTAATGAGCCCCGGTGGTGGAAAGGGCTATGGGCCGGTTCCCGCCGGCAGACGCTTTCCGCGAAAGCGCCCGGAAGCGCGGCTCTGCTAGACTGGTCTCCGTTGTGAGAGCGCTCGTCTTTCTGTCGCTACTCCCGGTTTTTCTGGTGACCCCTGTTTCGTGCGCAGTTTCTACAGAGACCGGTAGGGACACCGCCGGAGCCAGGTCCGTAGTCCTCGTCCTGGTGGACGAACTCGCCTGGGAAGAGGTGCGGGAAACCCCCTCCCTCGAAGAGGCCTTCAGCGAAGGGGCCGTGGCAAACCTCTCCACCGCCCAGGGCGCGGAGCCCGAAGACCCGCGGATGAACTACGCCCTGCTCGGGGCCGGCTCCCGCACGAACACCTCTCTACTCCCCGAAAACCTCCCGCAAAAAGCCCCGGAACTAGCGGAAGCTTTCGAAGGCCCGGCAGCCTCGATCCAGCCCGGCGCGCTGGGAGAAGCGCTATCGGAAGCGGGAGTAACCGTGGCGGCCGTCGGCGAGCGGGCCCGGCTGGCCGTCATGGACCTGGAAGGCCGCGTTCCTCGCTCCTACAAATCTTCGGAGCCTACGGCAAGCTCCAGGGCTGCGCTCGAAGCCGGTGCAGAGTTCGTCGCCGTAGAGGCCGGTAGCCCGGAGGAGGCCGGGCGAATCGCCACGGCTGCGCAAGGGGCTGGCGCGGTGGTGGCTGTAGCCTCCCCGAACGTCCCTGCCGGCTCCGCGAACCTGACGCCGTTCGTCGTAAACACCCCTCGCCAGGGGGGCCTGCTCTACTCTCCCACTACCCGGACCAAAGGTCTCATCTCCAGCGTCGACGTTGCCCCGACCTTGCTGGGGCAGCTCGGGATAGAGGTGCCGCCGGAGATGCAAGGCCGGGCCGCAGGCATCCGTCCCGGAGCGGCAGAAACGGCGATCCGGCTCGACGAGCGGCTCTCGTTCGTAGCCGAGGAGCGCTTTCTGGTCTGGCTGCTGGTCGGCGCGGCGATGGCCGTTGGGGCGTCGCTGGCTATCCTGTGGAAGAGAAAGGCTGGCGCAGTCTACGCGCTGCTCGTGCTGGCGGCGCTTCCTGGGGGGGCGCTGGTCGCGGCCGCGGCACCGATCTCGAATGCCTTCGCAGTAGCCCTCCTGACGCTCTTTCTCGGCGCGGCGCTGGCCGGCATGATCTGGCGAAATGTGGGTTCGGGAGCTGTCCGGATCTCGGGGGTGTACCTGGCGGTGTCGGCCCTGATCCTGGCCGACACCCCCACCGGCGGAACGCTGATGAAGTTCTCGACGCTCGGGTACGATCCGGCCCAGGGCACCCGTTTCAACGGCATCGGCAACGAGTACCCC
>JBHJHC010000015.1:0-15864 GCA_050331175.1 Rubrobacteraceae bacterium
CGTGAAGTCCTGGGAAAATACGCAGACCTTCCGGCCCATCACTTCGCCGTAGCCGGTAACGACGCCGTCACCCAGCGGCCGGTTCTTCTCGAGGCCGAAGTTGTAGGAGCGGTGGACCCGGTAGCGGTCGAGCTCGACGAATGTGCCTTCGTCCAGCAGAAGCTCTATGCGCTCTCGGGCGGTTAGCTTACCCTTTGCCTTCTGCCGTTCGACAGCCTCCTCAGGCGCGGGATGGGCCGCCGCGTCCCGGAGTTTCTCCAGACCTTCGAGTTTTCCGGCGGTAGTGCTTTCGCCTAACCTCTCGTCCTGCATAGCCCGGAATTCTAGCACGCCGAAAACTCGGTTTTAGAGAGGTTGTCCGGCCCGATACAGGGTCGTAGCAGAGTCCCTTGCAGGGAAAGGAGCGGTAGCGGGCCGGGAGATCTCCCGGCCCGCTCGGGGTTTTGAGGCTTTATTCCGCCCGGTAGTTCCTGCTAGTCTTCGGGGCCTTCTTGATACACCACTTCTCCCGTGGCGCTCACGTAGATGGTGTACTCACCATCGGGGGCGTAGACATCCACGTCCCAGGCGGCGCCGTAGTCGCCGTCCTCCTCCCTGTGGATCGTGTCGACCGTACCACCGACGTGGGCGGCGGCGATCTCACCGGCCTGCTCGGCCGTCACGCCCTGGGGCTCCTGGGCACCCGCATCCTGCTGCGGCTCGGGAGCCGGCTGCTGTTCGCCACCGGAGCCGGCGTTACCGCCCGCGTTGCTCTCGTTGACGTGGTTGACGTTGCCGTTGGCGGCCACGTACACGTCGGCTTCCGTACCATCCTGCCGGGTGACTTCTATCTCCCAGAGGGCGTTGTGGTCGTCTTCCCTATTGGCGGCGGTGACCTCTCCCCCGCCGAGGTGCTCTACGGCGATCTCGCCGGCCTGCTCCCGGCTGATCTCTTCGTTCATTCCCTCGTTGCCGGCGTTCTGCTGGGCCTGCTCCCCCGCCGGGTCGTTCGACGCGGAGGAGGCGCTGTCCGGGGACGAAGCGTTGAACTGGCTGCCAGGAAACACGAAGACGATCAACAGGGCGAGACCCACGACGGCGCCCACCAATCCCAACAGTAGTGCCCGGACCAGGTTGCGTGACAAGTTCATCTTCTCTCCATTCTCTGCTGTTTACAGAACCAGGCTTTCCTAGCTACGCTTTGTTTTTCCTCGCCGCTCCTCTCTGTTGGTTTTTGCTTGCTCTCTCTGCTTTCTTGCTGGTGGGGATATTGTCGGTTCTGGGGGCTAGAGATACATCGGCGCGATGAGGTGTATTTTTCTATACAGGGCGCCTATACGGTTTCGCATAGACGAGGCGGATAGCAAGCCCGGCGGGAGGAAGGATCGGCGTTGGGGCGCCGCTCCTTTAGTCTATCTCTACGGCGCCGTGCCGCACGGCGAACACGAGCGCTTGAAGTTTAGAGCGGACGCCCAGCTTGGAGAGAACGTTGTTGACGTGGGTACGGACGGTACCGACCCCGACGAAGAGCCGCTCGGCGATCTCCTTGTCGGTGAGACCTTCGGCCAGGGCCTGGAGGACATCCATCTCGCGCGGGGTGAGGCTGTCCAGCACCAGCTTTCCCTCGGACTTCTCCCGGCGGGCCGCGACGGCGAGCCGTACGGCCTCGGAGACCTCCCGGGCGGAGACGATCTGCTCCCCGGAGTGGAGCTTTCGGACGGCGGCCACGATCTCCTCCACGTCCGAGGACTTGTGCATTACTCCCGCGGCCCCCGCTTCGATGGCCTCGGCCAGAACCTGTTTGTCGGAGAAGGACGTGAGCACCAGCGCCACGGCCCGCGGGTTAGAGGCGTGGACGGCCCCGATCAGCTCCGTACCGAAACCGTCGGGGAGGCCGAGATCCAGGATGGCGATGTCCAGGTCCAGGTTCTCGGCCAACGCCTGCCGGGTCTCCGCCACGGAACCGGCCTTGGCGACGACGGTCATGTCCGGCTCGTGGCCGAGCATAAAGGCCAACGGCTCGCGGGAAGAGGAGTGGTCGTCAACCAGCAGCATCCGGATCATGCCTCTTCACCCTCTTCCAACGGCCCGTTGGAGTTATCCGCGGGCGCCCCCGGGCCGGCCACCGGAAGCTCGAAGCCGAAAACGGAGCCCTTGTCCGGTTCCGAAGTGACCGTGAGCTCCGAGTGGTGAGCCCGCACGAGGCGACGGGATATGTAGAGCCCCAGGCCAGCGCCCTGGATCTTCCCGCCCCGGGCGTCTACGCCCCGGCCGAACTTCTCGAAGACGCGGTCCAGGTCCTCCGGGCTTATGCCACGGCCCTCGTCGGCCACCTCGATCCGGATCCGGCCCGGCAGACCGGCTTTCGCCCGCAACTCGATTGGTCTGTCGGCCGGGGAGTATTTCGCCGCGTTCGAGAGCAAGTTTCTGAGCACTTGCGCGAACCTGTCCGGATCGGCCAGCACCTCCTGTCCTTCCGCGAGATCGTCGGCAACGGTTTCGAAGTGCCGCTCTCCGGTAACGGAGCGGCCGTACTTCCCGGCGTCCTCCAGCAGTTGCTCCAGCGGGACGGGACGGATATCCAGCTGAAAGTCCTCGCGCTCCACGGCGACGGCCGTCTGCACGTCGGCCACCAGCGCGTCCAGGCTACCGAGTTCGCCCCGGATCGAATCCAGGACGTACTCCTTTACCTCGCCATCCAGGCCTTCGAACCGGAGCATCTCTGTCAGCCGCCGCAGGGCGGATATGGGGTTACCCAGCTCGTGGACCACCATGGCCGTAAAGTCCGCCTTGAGCTCCGCGACGTCCGACAGCCGCTGCGTCCGCTGCTGCTCTACGGCGAGCAGCCGCTCCACCTCCAACTGCGTCTCCGCCCTCCGCTTGCTGACGGTGAAAACCAGCACCAGCACGGCCAGGAAATACGGGATGTCCAGGAACTCCAGGGCCGGCACCCGGCCCGTCCAGAAGGCCCCGGCCAACACAACGGTAGTCAAAGAAACCCAGAACGCCCCCCGCATCACGAAAGTCCGGAGGTCCCAGAAGAACGTCCCGATGGTGAGCACGAAGAATACGACTTTAAAGAGCTGTCCGGCGTTCTCCAAAAACAGCATCAGGAGCACCAGGACTATGACGATCGCGTCCAGAAGCAAGACCCAGCGCGTCTGCGCGTTTTCACCCAGAATGTTCGTCTTGCGCCCGGATCCGACCGTATTCGCGCCGTTCGTCATCCACAACCTCGGCAAGTTTGCTCAGGCCTTCACGAACAGCATTCTATCCCCTCGAAATGCTCAATGCTCCCGATCGGGACGCGGACCTCACATCCCGCGTGAACCAGCGAGCCGGTGTTGAGATACAAAGCGGTCAACAGTCTCTTCCACCCTGCCTCGACCTCTTCCACTGACGAATGGGGGGCGACCATGCTCCCGCAGAGGTCGGTAGAACGACCGAGGTCGAGGCCCCGCTCCATTGATCTTTGCCGTCAGGAACGCCGCGCGAGGAAGCTGCGAAACCCGGCATCAAAATGCTACTAGAGTCTATTCCGAATAGAGCTTATTGCTGTCCCCAGCATACTCCTTGAGCATCCCGCAAGCTCCGATGCCAGACCGGGCCGCCGAGGAACGTCGTAAAACCGAGGCCGAGAACCGCGCCCACGCCTCCGTAGGTAGGTGAGGTAATGACCTTTCCTTCCCGGCAGCAGACGGCGCCGATCACGGCCAGCGGAACGGGGGCCGATCCTCGACGCTCGTTCCGCTGGCTGGAGTAGCTCTCGCTACGTGGTGCGTCTCAGAATCTCTCCACCACCGTCCTCGGGAGCATGTGAAGCGGCAGGTAGTCGGGGCCGCCGGCCTTGGAGTCCGTGCCGCTGAGCCCGAAGCCGCCGAAGGGCTGCACGCCTACCAATGCTCCGGTGATGGTCCGGTTGAAGTAGAGGTTGCCGGCCCGGAACTCGGTGCGGGCCTGTTCGAGATGGTCGCGGTTCTTGGAGTAGACGCCGCCGGTAAGGCCGTAGGGTAGCTCGTTTACCAGGTCGAGGGCTTCGTCGAAGTTGCGGGCTTTCATGATGGAGAGGACGGGGCCGAAGATCTCCTCCCGCGCTATCCGGGCCTCCCGGTCCGTCTCGAAGATGGTGGGGGAGACGAAGTAGCCCGCTTCTTTGTCTCCGGGGTCGTTGCCGAGTACCCGGTCTGCCTGTTGCTTGCCGCTGTCTATGTAGCTCGCGACTTTCTCGAACTGGGGCTCGTTCTGGACGGGACCCACCGTGACCTCCGGCGCGTCCGGAACGCCGACGTTGAGGGCGCGGGCTTTCTCGACGACTTTCTCCAGCACCTCGTCGTAGATGTCGGCGTGGAGGATGCCGCGGCTGGCGGCGCTGCACTTCTGGCCCGCGTAGCCGTAGGCGCTCTTTACCAGGTCGTCGGCGGCAGAGTCCAGGTCGGCGGAGTCGTCCACTACGAGGGCATCCTTGCCGCCCATCTCGGCGATGACCCGCTTGATCCAGCGCTGCCCCTCCTGCTGCCTGGCCGCCAGCTGGTTGATCCTGAGCCCCGTCTTCATCGAGCCGGTAAAGGAGATGAAGCGCGTCCGGTTGTCTTCGACGAGGTAGTCTCCGATGTCGCTGCCGTAGCCGGGACAGAAGTTCAACACCCCGTCCGGCAGGCCGGCCTCGGCGAAGATCTCCGCTACCTGCGCCCCGATGACCGAGGTGTGTTCGGAAGGCTTGAGGACTATGGTGTTGCCGGTAACGATGGCCGCGCTGGACATGCCGGTGAGGATCGCCGTCGGGAAGTTCCACGGCGCGATGATCACGCCCACACCCATCGGCTGGTAGAAGTACTGGTTCTCTTCGCCGGCGACCGAGTAGAGCCCTTTTCCGTCTTTGAGCCGGAGCATCTCCCGGGCGTAGTACTCCAGGAAGTCTATGGCCTCGGCCACCTGGGCGTCGGCTTCACCCCAGGGCTTGCCACCCTCGTAGACCTCCCAGGCGAGCAACTCGAACCTGCGCCGCTTCATGATGGCCGCGGCCCGCAACAGTATCCTGGCCCGGGCCTCCGGATGGGTCCGGCTCCAGGTCTCGAAGGTCCTGGTCGCCGTCTCCAGCGCCAGGTCGGCTTCCTGCTCGCCGGCGCTTGCGACGCGACCCACGAGCTGCGACGGATTGGCCGGGTTTACGGAGATTATCTCTTTGTCCGGCTCAATTTCTTTGCCACCGATTATCAGGGGGTAACTCTTGCCCAGCTCGCCCTCTACCTGCTGTAGGGCGGTGCGCATGGAGTTCTGGTTCGACTCGTCCGACCAGTCGAGGTATACTTCGTTGCTGTACTTTGGAAGTGCCATTTCTCTCCTCCTGGATTCCCGAAAACTTTGCGTCGACTTTTCGATGGTACCAGACGGTACCCGTACCCCGTTAAGAAGCCACGTTCTTTACCGTCTCATGAAAACCTCCACATTGGAGACTGCCGACTGTAGCTGGCAGAAGATAATTCCCCAAGAATACGCCTTGCTTGGAGGGTCCCCTCCAGAATAGTATTCTGTACCAAATGCTGACCCAAATAGACCACCTGGTTATTCTCGTTCGGGATCTGGAGCAAGCCTCCGAGGACTACGAAGACCTCGGGTTTAACGTGATGCCGGGTGGCAAACACGCTGACGGGCTGACACGTAATGCCCTGATCCCCTTCGAAGACGGCAGCTACCTGGAGCTGGTAGCTTTCCTGAACCCCGAAGATAAACGCGACAACATCTGGGGTTGGCGTTCCTTCCTGGGCTCCGGCGTCGGCCTCTTGGACTACTGCGTAGCGTCCGATGACCTGGAAGAAGACGTACGTAGTTTTCAAGAGCGCGGCCTCTCTGTGTCAAGCCCAGAGGATGGCGGAAGGCAACTACCGGACGGAACCGAGTTACGGTGGCGCATCGCCCGCTTCGAGCAATCCGGGAGGGTACTACCGTTCCTGATCGAGGACCTGACAGACCGCACGCTCCGTGTACCAAACACTCCGGCTACCGTACATCCCAACGGGTCTAGAGGCGTATCGGATCTCACCCTGGCCGTCTCAGACCTCCGAGCCTCTACCGGGTTGCTCGGGAGCCTGACGAACGACGCTAAAGCAGTACCTGAATTTGGGAAAAGACACCCGAGGTTCGCAGTCGGAGACCAGGCTCTGATCCTCACCACCCCAGAGAACGCGGAAGGCCCTATCCGACAGCGCCTCAATGCCGCTGGGGACGGTCCGTTCTCGATCACGCTTTCTACGTATTCAGAGGACAAACGGCTAAACCCACCCGGCGCTAGAATCTTTCTGAAACCTAGCTCTTAACGTAGCCTAGCATGCTCCCGATCACGTCTTCTGCGACGTAGCGGGCTATCTTGGGATTTTCCTGCAACCTGCGGGTCGAGTACTCGTACCAGTCGTCCCCGAAGGGTACGTACACCCGCAGCTTGTGGCCGGCGTTCACCAGGATGCTCCGCAGCTCCTCATCCACCCCGAGGAGCATCTGGAACTCGTAGCGATCCTTCGGCACGCCGAGCTGGTGGATGAGTCGAAGGGCGTGCCAGACGAGGAACTCGTCGTGGGTGGCGATCCCCACGTAAACCCCGGACTTGAGCATCTCTTCCAGCAGCAGGATGTAGTTCTGCCGGACGGTTTCGAAGTCTTTGTAGGCGATGTTCCGCGGCTCGTCGTAGATGCCCTTGCACACCCGCACCGTGACACCGGCCCCGGCGAGCCGTTCGATATCCTTGAGGCTGCGACGCATGTAGGCCTGGATAACGGTTCCTACGTTACCGTACTTCTCGTACATGTCTATGGCGATCTGGATCGTCGACGCCGTGTACGGGGAATCCTCCATGTCTATCCGCACGAACCGGTTACGCTCGCCGGTGTGGACTATGATCTCCTCCAGGTTCTGCCGGCACACCGCTTCGTCGAAGACCAGCCCGAGCCCGGTGAGCTTTACCGAGATTCCAGAGTCGAGGCCGTTCTCTTCGAGGGCGTCTACGACCTGCTTGTATTCCTCCAGCTTCGCGGCCGCATCCTGCTCGTCCTCGGTGCTTTCACCCAGCGCGTCTATGGTGGCGACGCAGCCCTGCCGGTTGAGCTCCCGGATGACCTCAACGGCTTCTTCCAACTTCTCACCCGCGATGTAGCGGCTGGAGATCTTCTTTACTATCGGCCGCGGGACCAACGTAACCGAGCTGGCTATGGCCTTGTCTAGAACGCCCATCGGGGCACCTCCTCAAGCGCAGCTTACGCTTACCACTGTACTCCAGCCGCCTTCCGTTCTCAGGTGCGGCTTACTTCCTCGTTCACGGTATCGAAGTCCGACCGCATCTGCTCGGAGGGCTCCGGACCGACCAGGGAGAACACCACGATCAAAACGAACGCCACGAGGACGCCGGGCAGGATCTCGTAGAGTCCCAAACCAAACGGGTCTATGTTTCTCCACAGCAATACCGTGGTCGCGCCGCCGACCATACCGGCCAGCGCCCCCCAACGGTTCATCCTCTTCCAGAAAAGCGACAAGACGATCAGGGGTCCGAACGCGGCCCCGAAGCCCGCCCAGGCGTAGGCCACGAGATCCAGAACCGTACCCCCGCCGAGCGCCATTACGTAAGCCACGATGGCGACCAGCACGACGGTGGTCCTTCCGACCCACAACAGCACCGTATCAGATGCCTCGCGGTTGAGGAACGTCCGGTAGAAGTCCTCCGAAAGCGCCGAGGATGCTACCAGAAGCTGCGAGTCGGCGGTGCTCATGACCGCCGCCAGCACGGCGGCCAGGAGGAAGCCCGCGATCCAGGGGTTGAATACCTCCCGCACCATGCTGATAAACGCCGTGTCGGGGTGGTCGAGCTGATTCTGAAAATACACTATGGCGAGCAGGCCGACGACCATGGAGGCCGTACGGGCCGTGAGAACCCAGAGGACCGCTATCAGGCGCGCTTTCGGAACTTCACTGGCAGACCTTATGCCCATGAACCGGGCCAGGATGTGCGGCTGGCCGAAGTAGCCCAGCCCCCACGCGAGACCCGAGATTATGAGGACCGCTCCCAGGCTGCTTCCCGCGGTCCAGCTTCCGTTCTCGATGGTCACGTTGCCCACGGGGGACAGCAGCGCCGGAGACTTCGCCTCCAGCCCGGTGATGAGCGGATTGAAACCCCCGATGCTGAGGATCACCAGCACCGGCACGATCATCAAGGCAACCCACATGAGCGCGCCCTGAAAGAAGTCTGTGAAGCTAACGGCCAGAAACCCGCCGAGGAAGGTGTAGGAGACGATTACCAGAACCGCGATGGTTATGGCGACCGTCGAGCTTATCCCGAATATCTCGTTGAAGAGTATGCCGCCGGCGACCAGCCCGGAGGCCACGTAGATCGAGTAGAAGACTATGATCACTATTGCCGAGATGATCCGCAGCATGTGGCTCCGGTCCTCGAACCTGCTCTCGAAATACTCGGAGAGGGTGATGGAGCCGCCCTCGTGCTCCAGAGCCCCGGCCCGCTCGGTGTAGATCCGGAGCCGCGAGGCGATCAAGCGCCAGTTGAAGTAGGTCCCGATCGCGAGCCCGACCGCGATCCAGCCAGCCCCCAAACCTCCCACATACGCCGCACCAGGCAACCCCAGCAACAACCATCCGCTCATGTCGCTGGCCTGGGCACTCAACGCCGCGACCCAACTCCCCAAGCTACGCCCGCCGAGCACAAAGTCCGTCAGGCTCTTGTTGCGCTGGTAAACCCACAACCCAATGCCCATCATGCCCACAAGATAGACCCCGAAGGTGGCTAGAACTGGAAACGATAC
Organism: Rubrobacteraceae bacterium; assembly: GCA_050331175.1. GTDB lineage: Bacteria > Actinomycetota > Rubrobacteria > Rubrobacterales > Rubrobacteraceae > SIRX01. The sequence continues at coordinate 8,778 of JBHJHC010000015.1, forward strand.
CGGCATTTGCGAACTACTCCTTCCCCGAGCAACTGGTGCCCACAGCACACCTTCTCGCGATTTGTCCAACAAAGCCCGGACTGCTCACCAGGCTTCCTCCTTGCTATGAACTGCAAGATATTGGATTTTGTATCCAAAGTCAAGGATCGGTTACACTGGTATCCCGTTGCGGTGTTTGTTGGGCGCCTGAGGTTCAGGCAGGTTTCATCCGGGAACGGCGGTATCCGCGCGGTCGTCTCGGAGGTACGAGAGGAGTAGCTCGCTGGTGTCCCGGATGTGCTGGGCAAGGAGTTTGGCGGCGGCGTTTTCCTCCCCGCTCCGGCAGAGTTTCAGCAGTTCGTAGTGTTGGCGTTGGGGTCTCTCGTAGTCCGAGATCGTAAGGTGGAGGCGGAGGTATCGTTCGTAGGCGGTGTGTTGGGCTTTGATCACGTCGAGGAGCCGGGGGCGATCCGCGGGGGCGAAGAGCGTCGCGTGGAACCGCCAGTTGAGTTCACCCCAGCGGGACCCCAGGTCTTCCTCCGCGTCGATCTCCTCCAGAACTTCCTCCGCTCGGGAGAATTCATCTTCGCCCAAAAACTCGAACGCCTTGCGAAGCGCCGCGGGTTCGAGGATGAGGCGCAGCTCGGTGATCTCCACGACCTCCCGGTACGAAAGTTCCGACACGACGGCGCCGCGATGCGGATAGAACGAGACCATTCCTTCCCCTTCCAGCTGCCGGAGCGCCTCCCGGACGGGCATTCGGCTGACGCCGAACTGCTCGGCGATCTCATCCTGCCGGAGAGGCTGTCCCCCGGCGAGTACGCCGCTCAGGATAGCGTCCCGCAAACCGCCCGCGACCATTCCCTGCGTGGTGCGGTAGTTGCTGGATGCCCTGGAAGCCACCTCGTCCATGCCGGGCATTATACTGAATAGGGAAGGGGCCTCAGCTTGCGGCGCGGCCCGCGCCCGCGCCGCGAATGGCAGCTATTCGCCTCTGCTTCCGGCGACCCTCAGGTAGTTAATGATGGCTACGATAAGCCCGCCCCAGAGGAAAATCGCGCCGATAGCCAACATGATCCAGGCTCCTGCACTCATCAGGATGACTCCTTTTCTCCACGCCACTTGATCGCTTGAAAAACAAACCCGAGCACTATGATCCCGACGGATACCCCGAGGCCGAGCAATATAAGACCGCTAATAGGATAGCCTGCGTAAGCCTCAGTCAGGTCTGTATAGATGCTGAAGCCGACGACGAAGATCAGGGCCACGGGCGCGAGCACCTTGATGGAAATGCTCCACCAGGCACCGGCCCGGATGAACGAACCTTCGTTTATGAACTCCTGGAGCGGGCCTACCTGCCGGAGCACCCAGGCGATCAAGACCACCTCTACCAGGCCGGAGAGCGCCAGCCCGTAGCTGTTGATGAAGTGATCTATCGTGTCGAGGTAGTAGAGGCCGCCGTTGGTAACGTAGAGCATGCTCGCCACGGCCGCCAAACCACACACGGCGTTAACGGCCGTCGTGCGTCCGAGGTTGAATTTTTCCCTGACCGCGGCGATGCACGCCTCGAGGATCGAGACTGCGGAGGTGATACCGGCAAAGAGCAACGCCCCGAAGAACAGGAAGCCGAACAGAGATCTCAGGCCGGGAAGCTCGTTGATTATCTGGGGGAAGGTTATGAACGCCAGTCCTACGCCACTCTGGACTACTTCCGTAACCGGCGCGTTCTGCTGAACGGCCAGGAATCCCAGCACACCGAAGACGCCCAGCGCCGCGAGAAACTCGAAGCCGCTGTTGGCGAGCCCCATAACGAAGCCGCTGTTGGTAAGGTCCGAGTTGCGCGGCAGGTAGCTGGCGTACGTGATCATGATCGAGAACGCGATGCTCAACGAGAAAAAGACCTGCCCGTAGGCTGCTATCCAGACCCCCGGTCTGGCGAACGCCGAGAAGTCCGGCGTAAGGAGCACGTTGAGTCCGTCCGCCGCACCGGGGAGCGTGATACCCCGGATCACCACGACGAGTATCATAACGGCGAGCGTGGGGATCAGGATTCGGCTGGCGAGCTCTATCCCGCGGCTAACGCCCCGGATCAGCAAGAAGTAAACTATCGCCCACATGATGACCACCGGGATCAATACCTTGAGCTGCAACCCGCCGACGCTCCAGAAGCTGTCGCTTACCCCCAGGTAATTTCCGGTAAAGAAGCCCTCCGTGTCCGAGCCCCACTGGGTTCCGAAAGAGTAGTACGTATAGGCGAGCACCCACCCCAGGATAACCATGTAGTAGGTAATGATTATGAAGGAGCCCGCCGCCTGCCACCACCCGACCCACTCAAACCGCCGGGAGAGGTTCCAGTACGACCGGGGGCCTGCCCCCCGGTACTTGTTGCCCAACGACCACTCCAGGATCAGGATGGGAATGCCAGCCGTAAACAAGGCGATAAAGTACGGCAGCAGGAAAGCTCCGCCTCCGTTTTCGTAGACCACGTAGGGGTAGCGCCAGATGTTTCCCAGCCCGATAGCCGAACCGATAGCCGCCAGGATAAACCCCAGCTTACCGCCCCACTGTTCGCGTTGCTCTCCTTGATTCTCCATAGCGACCTCTCCTAGCCCACCCCGGCAATCTTCGGTACGCCGCCTGCCGGGTGTGCAGTCTTCCTGGACTCCTCTGCGCCCGGAAGCATAATCCAGATTCGACGCTCGGGCAACAATAGCGGCGGGGTTGGGTCGTTTTGGTGTAGGATGATGGCAGAAGTTTTTCAGGAGGTAGCCTACATGAGCGTTACTGATTCCCGTAGAGAAGCCGGCTCCTCTGCCCGCTCCATCTCTTCGATCGTCGGTGGAAGACCGGTGGATGGGGCCCCCGGCGGACAGATAGTTTCCGTGAACCCGGCCCGGACCGACGACGTAGTGGCGGAGGTTTTCCTGGGAGATGCCGATACTTTTGTAGCGGCGTGCCGGACCGCGCGGGAGGCGCAGAAAGAGTGGGCGGCGGTTCCGGCCCCGATCCGGTCGAACTCCATAAAGCAGATCGGACGCCTGTTCGAGGCGAACAAAGAGGCCCTCGCCCGGCTCGTTACCCGCGAGATCGGCAAGACCTACACCGAGTCCCTCGGCGAGGTTCAGGAGGTAATAGACACCTGCGATTTCTTTACCGGCGAAGGCCGCCGGCTCTACGGCCAGACTGTTCCTTCCGAGATGCCGGACAAACAACTCTTCACCTTCCGCATGCCGGTCGGGGTCGCGGCGATTATCACGGCGGGTAACTTCCCGACCGCCGTGCCCTCCTGGTACATCATCCCGGCGCTCGCCTGTGGCAACGCCGTAGTTTGGAAGCCGGCCGAATACTCCGCGGCTATCGGCGAGGCGTTCGCCCAGATCATGCTCCACGGCGGCCTGCCGGACGGGGCGTTGAACGTTGTCCAGGCTGAGGGTGAAGAGGCCTTCAGGGGGCTCGAACGGGCGCTGGACGAAGGGTTGGTAGACAAGGTTGGCTTTACCGGTTCGACGGCGGTGGGGAAGGAGGTCGGGGCGCTCTGCGGCCGGCACCTCCAGTCGCCGTGCCTGGAGCTCGGCGGCAAGAACCCGCTCGTCGTCATGACCGACGCAGACCTCGACCTCGCGGTAGAGGGCGCGCTATTCAGCGGCTTCGGCACCGCGGGCCAGCGTTGTACCTCGCTCGGCACGGTAATCGTTCACGAAGAGATCCACGACGAGTTTCTTTCACGCTTCTCTGAAGCCGTCGAAGCGGCGGCCATCGGGGACCCGATGGAGGAGGTGCTCTACGGCCCGATGTTGGGCGAACGCTTTGCCGAACGCTTCGAAGGCTGGCTGGATCTCGTCCAGGACCACCACAGCCTCCACGGCTCGACCGGTACCGGACGCATAACGCCGGACGCCCCCCGGGAAGGTTTCGTGGGAGATCCGGAGGCCGGCATCTACTGCCACCCGACCATCGTGGATGGCGTTGCGGCTGACGATGAACTGTTCAACACCGAGACCTTCGGCCCCATAGTAAACGTCACTACGTTCTCGGACCTCGACGAGGCGATCCACCTCTCCAACGTCCACGGGTACGGGCTCTCGGCGGCGATCTACACCACAAACGCCGAGAACGCCCTGCGGTTCCGGGAGGGCAACGGGGCCGGGATGCTCTCCGTCAACAACTCCACCAGCGGCGCCGAGGTACACCTGCCCTTCGGCGGCAACGGGCGGAGCGGCAACGGGAGCCGGCTCTCCGGAATCTGGGTGCTGGACCAGTTCACCCGCTGGCAGTCGATGAACTGGGACTACGCCGGCAAGCTCCAGAAGGCCCAGATGGACGTGGTGGACCTGCCCGCGGATCTGGACTTTCGGCTACCGGACTAGAAAGGCAAAGGTTTGTCCTACGACGTTGTAGTCATCGGTCTGGGTAGCATGGGAAGCGTTGCCGCACATCACCTCGCCGGTCGCGGCTAGCGCGTGCTCAGCCTCGAACCGTTCTGTGGCTCTCACCTCGACGATCCCAGCGGCTGGCGAGGTAGGTCTCATCGTCTCCGGTCACAGCGTTGATCACGGCCACCTCGCCACCCCCACCCGGGTCGAAGCGCCACAGAGGCAGGTAGAGCATCTCCAGCCGGCGGATCTCGTGACGCGGTTTACGGAGCACGTACGAGCGGTCGATCTGCTGGGTCTGGACGTCCCGCACCAGTTCGCGGGCGCGCCGCTCGTCTCGGATTCGGGCCTGCTGCAATGTCCCCACGTCGCGGTCGAGCTCCTGGGTGTGCGGGACGTTGGTCAACTGCCCGCGGTAGCCCGAAACCGCGTCTACGAATATCACGGTGGGACGGATGATCGGCCGGAATGGCGGGCGGGCGGCGATCACCTCCGCCCAAGCGAGCCACATCGGATGCAGGAGAAGCTCGCCCTCGCTCGTGCCAGTGGGCGACCGTCGGTAACGGCGACTCATCTTGGCCCGCGTCTGCTCCTCGCTGAGGAGGGAGTCACCGATCGCTGTGACGGAAGAGCTCAGGATGTTGCCGCGGTGTCCTCGACAAGGATCTCATCCGGCGGGATCTCATCCGATCCTTGGTAGAGTTCCACGAGCTCCTGCTGCCGCTGCGTCGGAGGTCCGGTGAACAGGCTCACGACGATCATCAAAACCAGGCAGACCGGGGCGGCGATGATGGGCTCGGCGTTGGTCGGCAACCAACCGCCCACGATGATGATCACGAACGTGGCCGCTCCACCGAGCATGCCGGTCAACGCACCCGCTGTGGTGGCCTTCTCCCACCACAGGCCCAGCACGATCGGGAAACCGAAGGCGGACAGGAGGAAACCGCCGACCCAACCGACCATGACCGCGATTAGTCCTGGCGGGTCCAGCGCGAAGTAGATGCCGACAGAGATCGCGACGAACATCACGACCAGCCCCAAGCCGGTGACGACGCGTTCCTGTGCGCGGGGGTTGATCATACCCTTGTAGATGTCGTGCGCGACGGCTGCCGAGATGGCCAGCAACATGGCGTCTGCGGAGGACATGATGGCGGCGAGTAGCCCCGCGAGTATGAATCCGGCGAGGATGGCCGGCAGGTACTCCTCAAGGGCGAGGACGAAGATCAGGTCCGCGTTATCCAGCTCACCGATCCGATTGAGAGACGTCCCACCCATGGCAATCACAGCGCCGCAAAGGAAAATCGTCAGGTAGATAAAAGCACCCCACATCGAGGAGCGGCGCGCGACGAAGGCGCTGCGGGAGGCGAAGTTTCGCATCACCACCGACGGGGAGATAATCCCGAACCACAGGAACGCGACGAACAGGCCGAAGTAGGACATCCAGGGCTGGGTCACCTCGGCGAAAGCCGGATCTACGGCCAGGGCGTCGGACAGAACCTGCCCGAGACCGCCGTGGGAGATGAGAATGGCGATCGCCAGGATGGCGACCCCGGTGACCATGATGATGCCCTGCAAAAGATCTGTGTAGGAGATCGCCCACATCCCGCCGAGTGCGGCATACAAGGTGAACCCCAGGCCGAGAACGATGACGGCCGTGCCGTACTCGATGCCCAGGACGTAGGAGCCGATCAGGCCGGAGGCCGTTAGCTGCGGGACCATGTAGAAGGTCATCGAGGCGAGGACGATGATGGCGGCGGCGAGTTGGACGCTGGTGCCGAACCGCTGGCGGAAGAAATGGGGTACGGTACGCACCCCGGACCTTCGCAACTGCCCCGCTATGAGGAAAATCGCGAAGGGCAAGAGGGCGACGGCACCGAAGGCGTAGGCGAAGTAGAACGGGAACCCGAGCGAGACACCAGACCCGACGGCACCCATGAGGGAACTGGCACTGGCCGTGGCGGCGAAAATGGCGAAAGCGCCGACGAAGGTGTTGATGCTGTTTCCGGCCGTGAAGTAATCAGACTCCGAGCTGCGAGCCCGGCGGTAAAAGTAGATGCCGATGCCGGTGACGACGACCAGGTAGATCAGCAGGATAACCGTCTCGGTAACCCTCATCAGCTCGTCTCCTCCTCGTTCGTTCCCTCTTCGCTAGCCTTCTCCTCCCGCTCAAGGCGCTCCACCCAGAAGCAATATATGAACCCCAGGGCTACCCAGTAGACGATGCCGATGAGCATCAGCCAAGCCACCAAGGAGATCCCACCGATCGTCGTGCCGGTCGGCCACCAAGCGAAGACGAGGGCGGCATAGGCGAGCATGGCAGCGGTCAGGATAAGCCCGGGCTCTCGGGTCAAAGGGCGACGGGTCGAGGATGAGTTCTCTCGGGACATCGTTTTGCTCCAAACACGCGGGTCAAGACTTCCGCAGTACTCACAGCTTACTATACTGCCTCGACCGTAGACAACTCTCGTGCATTCGGTAAGATCGAACTAGACGATAATATGGTGCCGGAAGGCGTCAAAGCCGGTATCTGACCTGACGCATACCCACCAACGATGAGGGAGCGAAACCTCCCGGACAGGATGGAGCCCTATCCACTTAAACGCTTGGTGTGAATTATGAGGTCACCATCCCAACAAGTCAGAGAAGGCCATCGAGGGACGACCGAGCTGGTCATTGAGCCAGATACAGAAGTTGTGCAACGCTACCCTCGCCGCCAACCGTGCCCGCAAACCCCC
>JBHJHC010000016.1:0-61353 GCA_050331175.1 Rubrobacteraceae bacterium
CTCGATGAGGTAAGGTGGGAGTGCGGGCACGAGATATACGCTCCTTCTGATATCGGGAAGCTTCAGACACTCCCCGAAATGATCGAGCATCTCGTGCCCGTTTACATGCTGATACTCTCCCTATTGGCGCAGGCTCTAAGAGGTTCCAACACTTCCCACTGCTCGTTGGTGAGATCCATACTCTTCTACTCCTGCCAATACTGGGATGCACCAAAGAGCCACTATATCCTCACTCCCACATTTATGAGATAGCCTCTAGTCTACCTGGTGTGGGAGTGATTCTCGGAGCCGAGTTCCTGGTGGTAGCAGGGAATCTCTCCGCCTTCGAGAGCGCTGACAAACTAGCTGCCTATGCTGGCCTTGTTCCAGCCGCCCACGGCTCCGAAAAGAAGAGAGGCATAAAGATGCGGCTTCTCCGGTCCTGATAATATACTATGCACCCAACAAACGGTTCACGGAGACGAGATCTACTACCAACCCACAGTCCTGGAAGAAGCCTTGAAACTCAAAGCAGAGTTCGGCGAAAAAGCTTGCTTCCTCGCCGGTGGAACGGAAGTCATCCTCTCACGGGGAGCCGGAGGAACATTGATCGACCTCGGCCGCGTCGAGGAGCTGGACTACGTGAGGCGCGAAGGAAACCGTATCGAGGTCGGAGCCAGAACCCGCTACGCCGCTTTCGAGTCTTCAGAGGTCTCCGCGCTCGCAGAAGCAATCCGGAGGCTCGGCAGCCCCCAGATCCGGAACCAGGCCACCGTCGGAGGAGCCCTGGGCGCCGCCCGACCCGACGGGGACTTCTCCGTCGCCCTTCTAGCCCTCGACGCTGAGGTGAAGCTGGCATCTACGGGCGGTGAGCGCGCCGTTCCCCTCGAAGCTTTCTTTACCGGCCCGGGTACTACGGTACTGGGTCCGGAGGAGATGATCCTGAACCTCTCTTTCCAACTTCCGGACCGCAGCGCATTCCTGAAGGTTAGCCGGCGCCGGGGTCAGGCTTACTCGATCGTATGCGCCGCGGCCTCCCTATACGAAGACGGACGGTTCTGCGTGGCGGCCGGTGGCGTCGCACCCACCCCGGTCCGGTTGCGCGAAACGGAGGGGTTCTTGAACGGGGCAGAGCTGGAACCGGACGCTATCGCCCGCGCTGGGGAGGTAGCGGCCGGCGAATCCCGGCCCGTCTCGGATCTGCGTGCGTCGGAAGAGTACCGGCGGGCGATGTGCGGCGTCCTGGTAACCCGGCTGCTCTCTGGAATCGGCGCGAAAGGAAAGACTCATACTCATACCTCGTAAGGAGATCCCGAAGCCCAACGAAGACGGCACGTGGCCGCTCTCGATCACCGTAAACGGTGAGCCGTACAGCCTGGAGGTCGATCCCACCGGAACGCTGCTACACGCCCTGCGGGAGAGGCTGGAGATGAAAGGAACCAAAGGAGCCTGCCTTGAGGGTCGCTGCGGCTCGTGTACCGTGCTCGTCGACGGCGTGCCAATGAATAGTTGCCTAATCGTAACGCCACAAGCACACGGAAAAGAGATTACAACCGTTGAAGGGTTGACGGATGGGGATTTGCTGGCCGACGTGCAGCGGGAGTTCGTTGACGCTGGGGCGGTGCAGTGTGGCTATTGCACGCCGGGTTTCCTGCTGGCGGTCAAAGACTTCATGGCGCGGTATCCGGGGGCTTCTGAAGATGAGGTCCGGACCGGGCTCGTCGGAAACATCTGCCGCTGCACCGGGTACACCAAGATCGTCGTGGCGGCGTTGCGGGCTGCAGAGGAGGGACGCCTGTGAGCCAGTCTGTTGGAAAGTCTATCCGGCGCAACGACGTGGAGGAGAAGGTCCGGGGGACGGCGCGGTACGGTGGGGATTTGGCCGGACCGGGGACGCTGGTGGCGAAGGTCCTCCGGAGCGAGTATCCGCACGCAATAGTGCGGGGTGCCAACGTTGCGGGAGCGCGGTCGTTGCCGGGGGTGATAGCGATCTACACGCCCGAGGACGTGCCGGGGACGAACACGCACGGGTTGGTAAGACGAGACCAGGCGGTGCTGGCGGGAGACAAAGTGCGCTACCGGGGTGATGCGGTGGCGCTGGTCGTGGCGGAGAACGCGCGGGTTGCGGAGAAGGCGCTCGGTATGATCGAGGTGGACTACGAGCCGTTGCCGGCTGCGTTTACTATCGAGGAGGCCCTGGACCCGGAAGCCCCGCACATCCACCCCGAGGGCAGCGTCATGGGGGTATCGAAGCTCCGTAAGGGAGATGCGGAACGGGCGTTCCGGGAAGAGGCGGAGGTCGTCGTCGAAGGGGAGTGGCGGACGCAGGTGCTGGACCACGCGTTTCTGGACCTCGAGGCCGGGATGGCTGAGTACGACGGTGATGTGCTCACGATCCACGTTTCCGGCCAGTGGGTGCACGAGGAGCGGCGGCTAACGGCGCTCGCGCTCGGGCTGCCGGTGGAGAAAGTGCGGATCGTGCAGCCTGTCACCGGCGGCGCTTTCGGGGGGCGGGAGGACCTGAGCATACAGGTCTTCCTCGGCCTCGCCGCCCTCAAGCTGGGCCAATCTGTCCGTCTGGACTATAGCCGGGCGGAGTCTATGATCGCGCGCCACAAACGGCACCCGATCCGGCTGCGCTACAAGCTCGGCGCCCAACGCGACGGGACCCTCGTTGCTGCACAGGTTGAAGCCCACGCCGACACCGGCTCCTACGCCTCTACCGGCTTTCCGGTCTTGCGGAAGGTCGCCAGCCACTGCACCGGGCCGTACCGGGTGCCGAACGTCCGGGCCGACGCAACGGGCGTCTTCACCAACAACAACCCGAGTGGCGCTATGCGCGGCTTCGGGGCCACCCAGACGTCTTTCGCCTACGAGGGTGCGATGGACATGCTGGCCGATAAGCTGGACATGGACCGGGTGGAGTTGCGGCGTAAGAACCTCATAGAGTCCGGGGAGGCAGTTACGACCGGCCAGATCGTACCCGTAGCTTCTGGCCTGCAGTGTCTGGAGGAAGCCCAACGCCGCATCGGCTGGGACGAGCGGGACTACGAGACCGGCGACCCGAACAAAAAGCGCGGGTACGGTGTCTCCACGATCTGCTTTGGCATCAGCTACGGCGACGCCTTCTGGGACGCCTCGCGGGCGAAGGTGAGGTTCGCCGCCGACGACGTGCTGGAGCTCTACACCGGCGCCGTCGAGGTGGGCCAGGGGCTCGTGACGGCGATGGCCCAGATCTCCGCCGAAGAGCTCGGCGTGGACCCCGCCACCGTGCGGGTCAACCTGGCCGACACCCACACCACCCAGGAGGCCGGTTCCACATCCGCCTCGCGCCAGACGTACTTTACCGGCTCGGCCGTCCGGCTCGCCGCCTTCGAGCTCAAGCGCCAGCTCTTGGACGTGGCCGCGACCCTGATGCCGCTCCACCCGGACGAGATGCGCTTCGAGGACTGCTACCTGGTCTCGGACTCCGGCTCCGTCCCTTTGGACGAGGTCCTGGCCGAAGCCCGGAGGAGGGGGTGCTCGCTGGAGGGCTTCGGCATCTTCCAGCCGTCCACCATCAGCGGCGACCCGGAGACCGGGCTGTCGCCGCACGTCTTCGCCACGTACCTGTTCGCCAGTCACGCTGCAAGGGTGCTGGTGGACGTCGGGACCGGAGAGGTCGAGGTAGAGAAGGTCGTGGCCGTCCACGACGTCGGGAGGGCCATCAACCCGCAGTTGGTGACCGGACAGATCGAGGGCGGCGTCGCGATGGGCCTCGGGATGGCCCTGATGGAGGAGATCGTGCGGGAGGATGGAGAAATACTCAACCCCAACTTCACCGACTACCTGCTGCCGACCACGCTGGACGTCCCCGAGATAGAGGCGGTCTTTCTGGAGAACCTCGACCCCGGGGGACCCTACGGCGCCCGCGACGTGGGCGAGCCGCCGCTCATCGGCACGCCGGCCGCCATCCTCGGAGCCATCTCCGACGCTATTGGGACGCGCATAACCGAGCTGCCCGCCACCCCGGAGCGCGTCTGGCGGGCCGCGAGGACGAACGGGTAGAATGTGGGCGTGAAGGAAAAGGCACTCTAACTCTTGGATCGCCGGACTTCAGATAATGCAATGCGTACCGAATCCATCGTCAGGGACACGACCCTCGCACCGGACGGCCACAAAAAGGTCGACTGAGCTGCCGAACACTCCCCGGTTTTGAACAGGGTCCGCGACGAACACCTTTAAGACGGCACGTTCGAAGGAATGAACGTCGGTGTCGTCCTGACCATCGAGGCTAAGGCCGCCTACTTGGCGGTCGTGCTGAACGAAGCCGGCGCCGACGTGACGGTAGCCTCGCCGTCGCCGTTCATGGTCCAAGACGACGTTGCGGCTGCGCTGATCGAGCGGGGCGTCACGGGCTACGCCACGTCGGAGAGCCCACCTGAAGATGCAGAACGCGAGATGGAGCGCCTGCTGGACTGGACACTCGGTAACGGATCCGGTGTGTTGGTGGACGACCGGGCCGGGCTGGCGGCGCTGCTGCACACCACGCCCCGCAATCTGCTCCCGAACGCGCTCGGAGCCCCGGAGGAGACGACGACCGGGGTGGCGAAGATGGACGCTATGCAGGCGGAGGGCGTGCTGGAGATACCGTGTCTCGCGGCCAACGACGCCCGCTGCAAGCACCTCTTCGACAACCGCTACGGCACCGGCCAGGCTGGACGGCGCCATCAGGATGACTCCCCGGTAATCAAGGCCGGGTGGTGGCCTCGGGAATCGGGCAGTAAGCGCCCTCGGAGAAGTCCTGGGAGGTTAGTCCAAAAGCGTGGTTGAAGCGGGCCCGGTAGTTTTCCAGGGCGATCGCGGTGGTCAGCTCGACCATCGAAGCTTCGTCGAAGTGCTCGCCCAGGGCATCGAAGAGCTCCTGGGGGATGACCGCCGGAGTCCGGGTCATGCCCTCCGCGTAATCCAGGACCAGTTTCTCCAGGGAAGAGAACGCCTCACTCTGCTGGTAATTCGGTAGGTCGCGGAGTTGATCCTCGGTAACGCCCGCGTAGCGGGCCAGGGTCGAGCCGATGTCTATGCAGAACTCGCATCCTACCCTGGCGGCCGTCTTCAAGACGGCCAGGTGTTTGAGCCTCTCGTCCACCCGGTTTGAGCGATCCAACGCCAGCTCCATCATGCCGTAGCCGAAGAGCACCCGCGGATGGTGGGCCGTTACCGTCAGCGGCTCGGCGACCTTCCCGAACCGGCGGCGCGAGAACCTGTACGCGAATCGCCCCAACAACCCCGCGTTGCGCTCCGGTACCGCTTCGATCCGTGCCATCTACGGCTCCTTTCTCACCACAACGAAGGTATGGCTTCGAGTTTCTCAGGGTTGACCACGATGCGGATAGTTCGTATCTGGCCTCCGGCTGCCTCCAGCGTCAGGGCGCTCATCGGTTGGCCGCCCACATACCCGATAACGCCGGGCTGGCCGTTGATCTGGGCCGTCCTGGCATTGAAGCCGGGCGGGACCTTTCCGAGTATGCTCAGCAGAAACCGCGAGACCTTCTCGGGGCCGTAGATCGGGTTGAGCGCGGCGCGGACCTTTCCTCCGCCATCCGACCAGAGGATCACGTCCTCCGAGAGTACCGCCAGCAAACCTTCCATATCGCCGTCCGTGCAAGCCTCGATAAAGCTTCCCATCAGGCTCTCCTCGTGCTCCGTGGAGGTCTCGAACCGCGGACGCCCCGCCGCGACCGATTCTCTAGCCCTCCGGGCTATCTGGCGGCAGTTGGTCTCGCTCTTGCCGACTACGCGGGAGATCTCCGCGTAGTCGTAGCTGAAAACCTCCCGCAGCAGAAACACCGCCCGCTCTACCGGTGTCAGCCGTTCCAGCAGGACCAGAAACGCCATCGAGAGCGTTTCGTCCAGTTCGATGGTCTCCGCAACGCCGAGGCTACCGTCCGTCAAGAGCGGCTCCGGCAACCAGGACCCGACGTACTCCTCCCGCCGAACCTTCGCCGAGCGCAGGTGATCCAGGCACAGCCGCGTGACCACCGTTGAAAGGTAGGGTTTCGGGGACCGTACATCCGTCTTTGCCACCTGCTGCCAGCGGATAAACGCTTCCTGCAACACGTCCTCAGCATCCGCAACGCTGCCGAGCATCCGATAAGCTATGGAGAACAGCAGCGGCCGGTGCTGCTGGAAAATCTCGTCCCGGTCCATCGGGGTCTCTTTCACCGGATCACCTCACTCTGCTCTCAAAATAGCCGCTCTAAGTATGAGACGAACGGGACCGGCCCAACGTGACAGTTCCGGAGAAAAACTCCTAGAATCTCGCGAACGGTCTTTCAGGCATCAATCAGCCTCATCAGAGATGCCAGGATGCCAGCGGCTCTCCGGCCGGTTCGGGCACGCTCCGGCCGGTCATGGCGTCACACCACCCGTCGAGGTCGTGGACGTAGCTGCCGCTTTCGGTGAACCGGATCTCGAGGTCATTTTCGATAGCTTCTCCTTCTGCCAGCCGGCAGGCGTACGCGAACAGCAGGAGTGCCCGGTCCCGGTCGGATCCGGTATCGTAGTGTAGGGTCTCGTCCGGCGTGGCGATCCGCCAGCGGTCGTCCAGGATCGAGTCGGTTCCGGTAACCGCCGCGACCCGTTCCCGGGCCTCCGCCATCGTGCGGATGTGTCCGACGTCCGGGGTGCGTTCCACGGCGCGTCGGGCGGCCAGCAGATACGGGCGCGGGTCGGGGATCTCCATCGACCGGTAGCAATAGAGCGCGGCCTCGCACCCGCCGCCCGGTTGCTCCGCGGCGATCCGACGGACATTGGCCCGCAGAGCATCGGCACCCTCCTCCGAGAACGCCTCCGGGAAGCGATCCCGGAAGGCCGGCGCAACGATTTGCGTATCCTGCGTCTGCTGAAAGGGGGCTGTCTGGCGCAGTTCCGGCCCGAAAAAATCGCAGACCCCACGCGCCAGGCGTGACACCTCCCGGGCCGGCATGTCGGCCCGATTCGACGCAACGCGGAAAACTCCCACGGGCGCGATGATCCGGTCAACGAAATACATAAACTGATCGATATAGGATTGGCCCCGATCCGGGCTCCGGCGGGCGAACTCCTGCCAGACGGATCTCGGGAAGTAGTCCTTCTTGCCGTTGAACCAGACCGGTTCGTCCCGGTCCAACTCGATCACGGAGTAGTGAAAATCGGTCGCCAAAAAAGCGATCTCCGACGAGATGCCGCCGCGGAACAGGCATAGAAGCGACGCTATGACCGCCGCCTCGTCCATACAGCTCGTCCGGCCCAAAGGTTTGTGCTTCTTGCGGCGCATTAGCCGACGGCAGGCGATAGCCTCGTCGACAGTGGCGTAGAAATAAGCCGGAAACACACCCGTTGCGATCATCGGGCGGGCGTCTATGTGTTGCGGCAGCAGGTCCATCTGCTCGCGGATGTCGAACATGGCCGTGATCTTCGATATCGCATCGTCGACGACGGCTGCGCCCAGCCGTTCGCGTTCCTCCGCGAGCTCGAGTACGCCCCACTCCTCGCTCACGTCCCACGGCAGGACGTGGGCGAAATGGCCGTTCACGTAGTCGTGCAGCGCCTGCATGCGGTCGGTCGCAGGCTTGTGACGTACCTTCTCCGCCATGTCCCACAGGCGCGGCGACATCAGGTTGGCGAGGGTGAGAACGAAGGCCAGGCGGGGTTGTGCCGCCACGTCGAACAGGTTGGGGCGCACAGCCCGGTCCATAGCTATCATCGTCATTTCTCCACACCCGCCCGTTTTATCCGCGGATCCCGGGAATACTACCCTGCCGCCTCACACGATACCTGCCCCGAATGGGTTCGATCAATTCTCTCAAAGCAGTGAACACCTCGCTCTACTCTGGTTGCGGCGTCTCTAAACGTGGGCCGACAGTTCCCTGGGGACCCGTCTCGGCCGTCCACTGGCTATCTCGATGCACCCGTGCCGGGTGTACCCGGTAGACACTATTTCCCCGCCCCGGAGCACCGTATACCCGAAGCGGAGCGAAGCTCTCCTCAGCTCGGCCAGTTCCGTGCGGAGCAGCAGCTCGTCGTCGAAGCGGACGGCCTTCTTGTAGAAGAGGCGGGCCTCGACGACCACGAAGCCGTAGCCGTGATCCTCTAGTTCCCGGTACGAGAGCCCGGCGGCGCGGAGCCACTCGACGCGGCCAACCTCGAAGTACGAGAGGTAGGCCGCGTTGTTGACGATGCCCTGGGCATCCGTCTCGGAGTAGCGGACCCGTATTTTGGTTTCGTGGACTACTACCGGCCTTCGAACTGCGGCTTGCGCTTCTCCACGAAGGCGCCCATGCCCTCCCGGGCATCGCTGGTGGCGAAGAGCAGGGCGAACTGGACCGCCTCGTACTCCAGGCCGCTTATGAGGTCCACGTCGGACGACCGGTTTGCGGCGCTCTTGGCGTGCCGGACGGCGACGGGGCCGTTGGCGGAGATCTCGGCCGCCAGCCCGCGGGCGGCGTCCAGGGCTTCACCTTCGGGTACCACGCGGTTTACGAGGCCGATGTCTTTAGCTTCCGCGGCGTCTATGCGGCGGGCGGAGAAGATCAACTCCTTCGCCAGCGCCGGCCCGATGAGGCGCGGGAGCCGCTGGGTACCGCCTATGCCGGGCAGGATGCCCAATCCTACCTCCGGAAACCCGAAGAGGGCGTTCTCGGCGGCGATCCGGATGTCGCAGGCGAGCGCCAGCTCGCAGCCCCCGCCGAGGGCGAAGCCGTTGACGGCGGCTATCGTGGGGATTGGACTCCGGTCTAGAAGCGCCATCGCCGCGTGCCCGACCTCGGCAAAGCGCTTGGCTTCGAGGGGCTCCATGCTGTTCATCACCGAGATGTCCGCGCCCGCCACGAACGAGCGGTCCCCCGCCCCGGTGACGATGATCGCCCGGGGTTCATCCTGCTCTACGTCGAGTAGCGCCTGGCCGATCTCCTCCGTCACCTGGGGGTTCAGGGCGTTCAGCTTCTCCTGGCGATCGATGGTCAACAGTACGACGCCATCTTCCCCGCGATCCAGCTTTACGAAGTCCAAGAAGTGCCTCCCTCATCGGTGGCCTGTTAGTGGCCGGTGTCTGGCCGACAGTATCTCAGGTATTGGCCGGTACGGCTTGCCGGATGTACTCTACGGCTTCCCTGGTGGGAGTCCCCGGCGTAAACACGGCTCCCACCCCGGCTTCCTTTAGCCGGGGGATGTCGTCTTTGGGAATCGTGCCGCCGCAGAACACCAGGATATCGTCGGCTTCGTTCTCCCGGAGGAGGTCCATGACCTTCGGGATCAGGGTCATGTGGGCACCGGAGAGGATGGAGATGCCGATGGCGTCCACGTCCTCTTGAATGGAGGCCTCGACGACCTGTTCCGGCGTCTGGTGCAGGCCGGTGTAGATCACCTCCATCCCGGCGTCGCGCAGGGCGCGGGCGATGATCTTGGCCCCCCGGTCGTGGCCGTCGAGGCCCACCTTTGCCACCACCACCCGTATCGTGCGGTCCATAATGTCTTTATTCTAGCGCAACAGCCTTGATGGTTTCTCTACGCCGGAAACTTCCATCGTCGCGCAGCGCCGGAGGCGTTTAGAGCTGCCTACAGCCCACGCTCGTAGTGCGCTATGTTTTCCCCGAGGGCTTCTTCGTATTTCTCGCGTCCGGTACGCCGGAACCCGTATCGCTCGTAGAGCCGCTGTGCCCCGCTACCCAATGGTCGGGCCGGACGAAGACCATCGAGATGTGACAGAGGTCCGGTATGGGCGGTCCGGCACCCTCGCCGGCACGGCCCTGCATCCCCAACGCCACGCCGATTATCTCATCCGCCGCGTCGGCGACGAAAGCGAATGCGTCTGGTTTGCGTAGGTTCTCCCGGATCCTCGCTTCCTGCTGCGGCCGCATCGGACTTCCGCTCCGCCTCGCGGTGTTCGCCGCCTGCCACACCCCGATCGCGGGTTCCAGGTCTTCCTTTTCTCCGGGTCGCACTATCGCGTCTATCATGAACTCGCCCGCCGGATGCCCGCCACGGAAGAACGGAGTTGCCTTTATTCAGCCTCTACCGGGTTGGTCAGGGTCCCGAGGCCCTCTATCTCGACGCTCACCTCGTCGCCGGCCTTGAGAAACACCTGCGGGTCGCGGGCGAAGCCGACGCCCGGGGGAGTACCGGTCAGGATGACGTCGCCGGGTTCGAGGGTCATGCCGGTAGACAGGAACGCAACGATCTCGGCGACCGGGAAGATCATCTTCTCCGTCGTCCCGTCCTGCATGACCTCGCCGTTGAGGGTGCACTTTACGGAGAGGTTTTGCGGGTCTTCGACCTCGTCCTTCGTAACCAGGTACGGACCGATGGGAGAAAAGGTGTCCAGGGATTTGCTCCGGGTCCACTGTCCACCCTCGGAGAACTGGAGGTCCCTGGATGAGACGTCGTTGGCGTTCATGTATCCGAAAACGTACTCCAGGGCGTCCTCCGCCTGAACGTGCCGCGCCTTGCGGCCGATGACTACCGCCAGTTCCGCTTCGTAGTCGGCCTTTTCCGTTATTTCGGGGATAAGGATAGAGTTTCCCGGTCCGATAATAGTGTTCGGGTACTTGGCAAAAACTATTGGTTTCTCGGGGATTTCGGCCCCGGTTTCCGCGGCATGGTCCTCGTAATTCAGCCCGATGCCGATGATCTTCGAGGGCCGGGTTACCGGGGCGTAGAGCTTTACGTCTTCCAAAGGAACGCTTTCTCCGCCCACCGGTTGTCTTCCGACCCCCTCCTCGATAAGGGAGATCATGCTCGTCTCTTCCCCGGCCAGTTGCCGGACCTTCCCCTCATCGACGAGGCCGGCCTTGATTTCCCCGGCGTTCACCGAATACATGACCAGCTTCAAGAGGCCCTCCTCTACCCGCGTATCTCGTTGGACAGACGCATCCTAGCAGCTACGGGAGCCGGGCTTCACTCCCGGTCATGGCTGCAAACGCTCCATACTCCAATTCTCGCCGGCCCGCTGGTACAGCAGACGGTCGTGGATCCGGTTCTCCCGGCCCTGCCAGAACTCTACGCTCTCAGGCTCGACCCGGTAACCGCCCCAGAAAGGCGGGCGCGGTATCTCCCGGTTTTCGTATTCGGCCTCCAGCTTCCGCAGACGCTCCTCCAGCTCTTCGCGGCCTTCTACCGTACGGCTCTGCCGCGAAGCCCAGGCGCCGAGCTGGCTGCCGCGGGGACGGCTGGCAAAGTAGGTGTCCGATTCCTCGGCCCGGACGCGAACGACCCGGCCTTCGACGCGAACCTGGCGCTCCAGCTCACCCCAGTAAAAGGTGAGAGCACAGTTGGGGTTGGCTTCCAACTCGTTAGCCTTGCGGCCCTCGTAGTTCGTGTAGAAAACGAAGCCGCGCTGGTCGTAGCCTTTGAGAAGCACCACGCGGGCCGAGGGCTTGCCGTCCGGGGTGGCGGTCGCAAGGGTCATGGCGTTGGGCTCGTGCAGGCCGGCGTTTAGCGCTTCTTCGAACCACCCGCGGAACTGGGCCGTGGGGTCTGCGGCGGCGCCGGATTTGTGCAAGCCGGAGCGGGTGTATTCTTTGCGGAGTCCGGCGACGGGGCGGGCCAAGCTCTACCAACCCCAGGTTCCGGGAGCGCCCTTGAAAGGGCCGACTATGTCGGCCGTGATCCAACCACCGTAGAAGTCCCCTTCCTGCGCCTGCACCTTCTCGCCGTCCACCCAGCAGGCATCCATCTTTGCGGGGTAGAACGTGATGTAGTTCCTCAAGCTCTCGAAGGAGGGCGTGGGGTCCGGGTAGGACCAGGCGGCCCGGCTCTCCACCCGCTCTCCGGTTTTGGCGTCCCAGTACTGGGCCCGGCCTTTCCACTCGCAGAACGTGGTCCCTTCCGCAGGCGTCAGGTGTTCCATCCGGATGTCGTCCGGCGGGATATAGTAGGCGGGCGGATGGCTGGTTTCGAGCACCCGCTTGGCGCGGGTGGTGTACGCGATCGTGACCCCGCCGAAAACGACCTTTATCCGCTTATCCACATCCTCCAGTCGCGGCGGCCGGGGATAGTCCCAGACGGACTCCTGGCCGGGTCCGGGTTCTACACGCTGGCGTCCCATATAAGAGCCTCCTTCTACGCTGGCTGCTGGGACCATTATAGTTTCCGGGGCATGTGAATCTGTAGCTTGCATAACGGGCGGGTGATGTGCGAAGCTGGCGACCATGAGTGAAAAGATAACCTTTACCAGGGGCGTACCGCCGTCAGAAGCGTTTCCGACAGAAAAACTGGGAGAATGCTTCGACGCGGCGGTCCGCGAAGATGCCAGTGTCGTTTTGCAGTACGGACAGCAGCAAGGTTACCCGCCGCTGCGGGAGTATCTGGCCGGGGAATACGGGGTTTCCGAAAAGGAGGTTATGGTCGGCAACGGTTCCTTGCAGTTGCAGGACCTGATCTCCGCGCACCTCATTACGCCGAGCGCGGCGGTCTTTACCGAGCAACCGAGCTACGACCGGGCCATCACCACCTTCCGGCGGCGCGGGGCGCGGGTCATCGGGATCCCACTCGAAGAAGACGGCATCAGCGTCGAAGCGCTCGAAGAAGCCCTGCAGGATGAGGTGCCGGCGTTTCTATACCTCGTGCCGGACTTCCAGAATCCGGCCGGGGCGACGCTCTCGCTGGAGAAGCGGCGGCGGGTTGTAGAGCTGGCCGAAGCGTACGGGTTCTGGGTGATAGAAGACATCCCGTACCGCAAGCTCCGCTACTCCGGTGAGGATCTACCGCTCTTGCGGGACATCGAAGCTTCGAGGGTCATGACCGTTAGCTCGTTCAGCAAGCTGCTTAGCCCCGGCATCCGGGTCGGGTTTGCTATCGCGCCGGAAGCCGTGATCTCCGCCCTCACCCGGCTCGGCGAGGACACCTATCTGTCGCCGGTCCTGCCGACCCAGGCCGCGGTCACCGAGTACCTGAACCGCGGGTGGATGGAACCGAACATAGAAAACCTCAAAGAACTCTACAGTCACCGGCTCGACGCCATGGCCGGAGCCGTGCGCCGGGAGCTACCCGACGCCCAGGCCTTCATCCCCGACGGCGGCTTCTTCGTCAGCATCATGCTCCCCGAAGACGCCCACACCGAGAACCTGGTAGGCCGGGCCAAAGACGCGGACCTGGTACTCACCCCCGGCTCCGCCTTCTTCGCGGATCCCGTAGGCGACGAGCCGGTAGCGGGCGACCGCTTCGTGCGGCTCCCGTTCTGCGCCGTAACCCCGGAGCAGATAGAAGAGGGCGTAAAACGGCTGGCGAACCTCGTCTGATCCGTGTTCAGCAACGAAGACAGGGTGTCGGCCGGCCGCTACCAGTTCCGGATCGTAGCCGGAGAAATGCGGGTAAAGAGCCACGAAAAGAAGGTGCAGGAAGCCCTGGATGAGGGAAGTTCCCGGGGCTGGCGGCTGGTCAGCGCCACAACCACCAACGCCACGGGGACCTACGTCACGGGTATCTACTGGGATACTGTCAACCCCGACCGTTAACTTCTGATAGGCTCGCGCTATTGCCCCGCGCAACCGCGAAAGACATACTTAAGCGATGTCCGATACAGACCATGACGACTTTCAAGTGCTTTCCCGTCTGCTCTTCGAAGCAGAGGAACGGTACCGGACGGCGCGGGCCAAGATCTCTCACACCGTAGACGGGGTGGTAGCTGAGGAATCTAATCACTCTCCAGCTGGAGTTGCCGGGAGTAGCATTCGAGCGATTCGATCTACCGAAATACGAGAAGTAATTCCGTAGCGCTATCCCGCCCGCTCGGCTTGCCGGAGGCCGAAGAGCGCCCAGGGGATAAAGAGCAGGATCAGGGCGATTCCTATACCGAAGGCGACGGCGCCGCCGGTCGGTTGGCCGGAGATAAAGCTGCGGCCGGCTTCGAGGATAAAGGTGACGGGGTTGACGGCGGCGACGGCGGAGATCCAACCTTCCAGCAGTTCCTGGGGGACGTAGACCGGGGAGAGAAACAGGGCCAGGAAGATCGGGAACTGAATCAGCGGTCCGGCCTCCTGGGTGCGGAGCAAGAACGCCATCCCGCTGCCGAAAAGCGTCGCGGCGACGTTCACCAGCAGGGCGAGGCCGTAGAGCCCGAAGATATCCACGCCGCCCGGCACCCGCATACCGAAGATCACGGCCGCCACCGTAATGAGGGTAACCGTGAAGACCACCCGCACCAGCGAGGCGAGCACGTAGCCGAGCACGATGCCGGTACGGTTGCGGGCGGCGAGCAGGAGGCGCCGGGCGAACCCGCTCTCGAAGTCGCCGGCGATGGCGAACCCGGTAAACGCGCCGCCGAAAGAGACCGCCTGCAGGAGCACCCAGGCGTACTGAAAGGCCGTGTACCCGGCGGCGAAGTCGAAGCCCGGCACGTCGGAGACCCGCGAGAGGCCCCCGGCGAAGGCCAGGAAGAAGAACAGGGGAAAGAGGGTTGGCGTAATCAGCGACGGGGTGGTGAAAGTGCGGTAGATCTGGCGCCCGGCCACCGCCCCCGCCACCGCGAAGAAGTTACCGCTCACGTGCGCTCTATCCTCGTCTTGAGCGAAACACCCGCCCCGAATAGCCCCACGACCACGATGGCCGCCGCGACGCCGAAGCCAAGGGCCAGGGCTTGCAGATCCCATCCGGTGATGATGAGGCTTCTTATTCCCTCTACCAGGTAACTCACCGGGTTTATCGTGGCGACGATGCGGAACCAGTCGGCCTCGATCTGGTCTCGCGGCAACAGGATCGAGGAAAGGAATATTCCGACGAAGAACAGCGGGAAGAACCCCTGAACGGCCTCGCCGGACCCGGTCCGCAGCGCGAGGATGGTCCCCAGGCTGCCAAACCCGAGCGCGACCAGCATGCTGAGCGCCACGAGCACGGGCACCCCCATTGCGCCGGCCGCTATGTTTACCCCGGCTATGAGGCCAACGGCCAGAAAAACCACGCCCTGCAGGAGACCCAACGCGAGCACCCCTGCCAGCAAACCCGCGAGCAACGCCACCGGCCGCATGGGCGTGAGGGCGAGCCGGTTCAGGAAACCGCTCTCGATGTCGCGGGCGAACTCGGCGCCGGCCGAGAGGGAGGCGAAGAGCGCACCCTGAACCAGGGGGAAGGCGAACACGAAGTCCAGGTACGAGTCCGCCGGGAAACCCGGTATGCTCGACGCCGCATCGAGCCCCCCGGCGTTGATGGCGAAGAGCATCATCGGGAAAACGAGCGCCGAGATGACTATGGCCGGCTGCCGCAACATCCGGAGCACCGAGCGCCGCGCCAGGTAGGAGACCTGTGTAAGTAATGCTTCGCCCACTACTCTTCCAGCTCGGCGTCGTCCCCGGCACCCTCGAGCGAACGCCCGGTCTTGGCGAGGAACACGTCGTCCAACGACGGCGCGTTGAGCTGCAGGTTGGCGACCTTGAGGTCCTCCCGATCCAGCGCCCGCACCACGCCGGCGAGCCCCCCGACCCCGTCGTCGAGCCGCACGGCGGCGGTCTCGGAATCCGCCGCCACGGTCTGCCCGAACTGTTCGAGCACCCTCCTTACGGCCCCGAGCTCATCCGGGTTTAGCGGCGTCGCCTCGACGCTGGAGCGCCCGATCTCCGCCTTCAGGGCTTCCGGCGTGTCCTCGGCCACGATCTTGCCGTTGTCTATGATCCCGACCCGATCTGCCAGCACGTCGGCCTCTTCCAGGTACTGCGTCGTGAGGAATACCGTAACGCCTTCGTCCTTGGCGAGCCGGCTGACCTCGTCCCACAACGCGCTGCGGCTCTGGGGGTCCAGGCCCGTCGTCGGCTCGTCGAGAAAGAGTATTCGCGGCTCGTGAACCAGCGCGAGCGCCAGATCGAGCCTACGCTTCATGCCCCCCGAGTAGTTGCCGACTTTCTTGTCCGCTGCCTCCATGAGCCCGACCCGCTCCAGAAGCTCGGTCCCACGCTTTCTGCGCTCCTTGCGACCTATACCGTGCAACGCAGCCTGGAGGTTTAGATGCTCGCGACCGGTCAGGTAACGGTCCAACGCCGCCTCCTGGAGCGCCGCGCCGATGGCGGCCCGCACGTCGGGACCCTGCTTCACGATATCGTAGCCGGCAACCCGGGCGGTCCCGCCGGTCGGAGGGAGCAGCGTCGTGAGCATGAGAACCGTGGTGGACTTGCCCGCGCCGTTCGGCCCGAGGAAACCGTAGATCTCACCCGGCTCAACGCCCAGGTCGATGCCGTCTACCGCCCGGAAACCCTTGCCGAACTCCCTTACCAACCCCTCTACCTCAATGCCCCGCGACTCAGCCGCCACCATTACCCCCCAAAGCCGGGCCGTCCACCGCGCGCCCCTGAAATGTTGGTCGCATCCTACGCTCCTCGTTGCCCGGCCTCTTCAAAACTGCTAAACTTTAAACGGACAATTGTCCGTTTCGAGATGCTATACGGTGTTTCAGGGGTTATCAAGGCAGATGGCGGATTTTTCTGTAAGAGCTACGACGGGCGGCGGGGACGAAGTTCCGGTTCTGGAGACGGAGGTTTGCGGGGCCGCCGGTTTCGGGGAGCGGCGGGACGCGGCGGAGAGCCGGCGGAAGGTACTGGACGCTGCGGCGGCACTCTTTTCCGAGCGGGGTGTCGAGGCGGTGAGCATGTATGAGATCGGGCGCGAGGCCGGCGTCGGCCAGGGGACTCTCTACCGGCGCTACGAGCACAAGGGGGCGTTATGCATGGCCCTGCTGCACGAGAGCATCGTGCGCTTCGCGGGAGAGGTGCGGGGCCGGTTGGAAAACGTCGAAGAGCCGGCACCGGAGCGGTTGGAGTACCTGATCCTCCGCCTGGCACGCTTCAACGAGGAGAATGCCTCGTTGCTCGGCGCCGTCCGGGATGCCGGCGGTGGCCGGCGTTTCGGGATGTGCCGAAACCCGTTTTACCGGTGGCTCCGGGCGACCATCGTGGTGTTGCTCGAGAAGGGGGTGGAGCGGGAGGAGATCCTTGCCCTCGACGTGGAGTACGCCGCCGACGCTATTCTCGCCCCGCTAAACATAGAACTGTACCTCTTTCAACGCCGCGAGTTGGGTATGGAACCCGAACGCATCACCACGTCTCTACGGGACCTGCTCCTGCACGGACTGTGTGGAAAATCATAGGGCTTACTCCGTTCTCGCGCGGTCGGAGTCCTCTGCGATCAGCAGACGATATGCGCGTCGTGCATCTCAGCCGCCATCCGCTTTAGCGCCGTCCGGTCGGTCTTGCCCGTGGAGTTTACCGGTAGCTCATCCAGTGCCACCACTACCTCCGGCGCCTTGTAGCCAACCCGCTCTGCGGCGAAAGCAATCAGCTCGCCCGGGGTCGCCGGCTCCGCTTGCGGCCTCATAGAGACGTAGGCCCACACGTCCTCGCCGTGCTTGGTGTCGTGGACCCCTACCACCCCGGCCCGGCTTACCGCCGGGTGCTCAAGGAGCGCCGCCTCGACTTCCTGGGGTGCTATGTTAGAGCCGTCGTGGACGATGATCTGCTTGCGACGACCGCTGAACCAGAGGTAGCCGTCCTCGTCTACCCGGACGAGGTCTCCGGTGTCGAACCAGCCGTCCTCGAAGACCTCGGCGGTGGCTTCGGGATGGTTCCAGTACCCGACGGTCACGCCGGGGTACCGGATCCAGAGCCTGCCTACCTGTCCAGGTTCAAGCTCAGCCCCGGTCTCGTCGCGCACGGACAGGGTCACACCGGGGCCCGGGCGGCCGGCGGAGCCCTGCTTGTTGGGGCCACCGGGAGGCGTGATGGTAATGACGCCCGCCTCGGTTAAACCGTAGATTTCACTCATCTGCCCCCCGAAGAGTTCCTCGAACTGGCGTTCGAGGATCCCGGGGGCCTTGTCACCACCCGAGGCCACGTATCTCAAGCTGGCGAAATCAACTCGTTCGCAGGCATCGTCGTTGATCAACGAGTAGAAGTTTGATGGAAGCACCTTCGTCACCGTCGGCCGGTACTGCCGGAGTAGCGGAAGCACCTCGGCACTCGCGGGCGTTTTCGCCATCACGAGCGGGGCGCCGGCGCCGAACGCGGCCAGGGTGAACAAAGTGGCGCCTATGTGGGAGTGAGAGGTCGTAGTAAGGATTACGTCGCCAGCGGTGAGCTCCAGCCCGCTGCGCAAGAGCTCTACCATCCAGCCGGCCGTCTCGACCGTGTGGGTGACCCCCTTCGCCGGGCCCGTGCTTCCCGAGGTAAAGAATACGAAAAACGGTGCGTCGGGGTGGATCCTCGGCAGGCTTACACTATCTGGCGAAGCCTGGATCAAATCCTCGAGCCGGCTCGCGCCGGGGTCCTCGTCAACCGGCAACTCATCCGCCCCGAACCGGAGCGTGCCAGCCGAGAGGCCCGGTACGAGCTGGCTCGCCGCGATGTCCGCGTCGCGTTCTGCGTGGTAGACCAGGAGCGACGCTTCGCTCACCTCTAGCGCGTGGTCTATCTCCGGCGCCTTATAGCGGTAGTTGAGCGGCGTAGCGACCAGCCCGGCCTTGAGGCAGGCGAGATAGTGAACGATCAGGGCGGGCCGGTTAGGCATCACCGACGCGACCCGCTCACCAGGCTGCAATCCCATCGCGACGTAGCCCCGGGCGAGCCGCGTGCTGTGCTCATCGAGCTGCGCCCAGGAAAGGCTTTGTCCGCCCGTGATGACCGCGGGCCCGGAAGGGTCGGCGTCGAGGCCGGCGTCCAACAGGTCGGCTAGCGCAAAAGGGCTGTCGCGTTTCGGTCCGGAGATCGGCATAGTCGTTAGGTCGGTTGGGAATTATACCAGGAGAATATTACTAAAGACCCCCTGGACTCGCCCGAACCGGCGCTGAGAGGTGCCGACCTCGTCAACAGTGGAAGAGGTTTGGCGGGCCTCGGGAAGATGCCGGTCGTTCCCCTTTACGTCTTCGCCGGTGGCAAGACCGCAGGATAGAAGCGCAGCTTCAAAAAGAGGCTGTTCCGTCCCCGACCAGGGCGTCGGCCTCTATCTCGACCAGGATCTCCGGCAAAATAAGCCTGCTCACCTCTACCATGCTGGCTGCGGGTCTTATCTCGCCGAAGAACTCCTCGTGGGCCTTACCCACCTGCTCCCAATCGCCGATGTTGGACACGTAGATCCTGGTTCTAACCACGTCTTCGAGGTCAGCGCCCGCCGCCCGCAACGCCACCCGGATGTTGTTGACGGCTTGAACAGTCTGGGCGTAGGGATCTCCTATCCCGACGATGCCCCCGGTCCCATCGGTTGCCGTAGTGCCGGACACGAACACGAACGGACCCCGCCGCACCGCCCGAGAATACCCTACGACGCTCTCCCAGTCCGTCCCGCTGGTTACGTTGTATCGGGGTTGGCTATACACGGGGCCCCGGAAGGGTGTTTTCTTCCCGCACGCTACCCTCCCTCCTGCGACCAGCAAACCACAGAGCCCGACGGACCCACTCTAACGGCCTCTCTTGCTCCACGGTTTCAGGTTAGCAGAGATGGCGCCCCGGCACCTCGTTCCCGGTCGGGAAGTTTGGCGGTAGAGCGTTCTCGGTAGAGAGTTCTATTTCTCGGTAGAGAGTTCTATTTGGCAGACAACAATATCGGCTGCCGCATGAGGGTACCGATGAAGTCTCTCTTGTCCACGGGGTCCGCCCCGGCGGTGTCTTCTCTGGAGGCTGTAGAAGGTGGGTCCAAGGTAATCAGATCCAACTCCGCCGCATGACCCATTAGCAGCGAGATCAGCTCGCCCGCCGTAGTCTCCCGAACGTGCCAGCCTTCTCCACAGCGACTGAACCTGAGAAAGGCCCGGGCCGCCAGCTCGCTGCTAAACACCGGCAACGAATCTCCCTCCTCCGTAGGGATCGTCAGCAGGCTAAACCGGTGGTTGTCGTGGCGCACGATCAGGTGCCGGACGAACACGGTCTGGCCGTCTAGCCAGCTCTCGCCGTCGGGGAGCACCTCGGCCATACTATCGGTCATTACTCTCTCCAACGAAGCCGTAGTATTCGTGTTGCAGGCCGGTAGCGGCCTTCGCCTCCCGCCAGGCCTCGTACTCCTCGAGCCAGGGCCGGTAAGCTTTCCTGGCTTCCGATGGTTCCACTACTTCCCGTCCGAACTCTTCGTAGCTGGCCCCGCAACCACACTCCGTACGGCCGCCTTGCCAGATAAGCGTCTCTCCGCAACCGCACTCGAAAAGAACGCGTTCGGAACGCCAACTATAGACCTTCCCGTAAGGAACCTCCTGCGTTTCGTAGTGTTCCTTTTTGCGCTCGATCACCCGCATTACCCTTTCCTCCTGCTCGCGAGCAGATTTTTCCCTAAGCTCTGGCCTCAATGCTAATTCGACGCCTTTGCTTCCCTTGCCACACTGTACTCCCTAAAGGAAGCCACTGGAACCCACAGGCAGCAGATATGAGGCAAATTACCCAAACGCTATCCTGAAGTTGCACCATTACCGTAATAGCGAACCGGGGAACATAGGTCTCTTGCTCGAAAGCTCCTGCTAGCAGGTATTCTTGCGCCAGCTTATAATCTAACGTCAACCAACAACGTCCGGCATTCCCAACCTCTAACGGTGAAGGTGCGGGCGGGGGCAACAAGCTGGAAAGAGTCGGAAGGAGCCAGCTTTGTCAGACAACACGCGGATCATCCCGTCTGGTTCGTCCGGGCCCGCACGGCCCCAAAAAGGCCTCGGCAGGCCGGCGAACAGGCTGGAGGCATTACGCGAGAGCGAAGCGCTCTACCGTTTGCTGGCCGAAAACTCGACGGACATGATCTCCAAGCACACGCCGGAAGGTGTCTACACCTACGCCTCCCCGGCGAGTAGAGACCTGATCGGATACGAACCCGAAGAGCTGGCCGGACGGTCCGCCTACGACTTCTTCCACCCCGACGATCTCAAGGAGATCGAGGAGTCGCACTCGTACGTGCTCGGCGAGCAAGACACATACACGACCAGCTACCGCATCCGGCGCAAAGACGGCGAATACACGTGGTTCGAAACTACCAGCCGGGCGGTACGAAGCGACTCGACCGGCGAGGTGCGGGAGATCATCGCCGTCTCGCGCGACATTACGGACCGCCGCCGGATCGAAGCCGGTCTCCAGGAAGCAGAACACCGCTACCGGACCCTCGTAGAGCAGGTCCCCGCCGTCATCTACACCAGCAAAGACCTGAGAGAGTCGGACACCATAGAGTACGTGAGCCCGCAGATCGAAAGCCTCCTCGGCTACACCCCGGAGGACTTCCTGGAAGCCCCCGGCTTCTGGAAGGAGATACTCCATCCGGATGACCGGGATCGGGTACTCCGCGAGGCCCGTCGTGCCGCGAAGACCGGCGAGCCGTTCAACTCCGAATACCGGGTGGTGGCCCACGACGGAAGGGTTGTCTGGCTCCAAGACAAAGCCTCGCTGGTACGCGACGGTACGGGGAGACCTTATTTCTGGCAGGGCATCAAGCTAGACGTTACCCGGCAGAAAAGAGCCGAGGCCCGGCTAAGGGAGTCTAGCGAACGCATCGCGCGCATACTCGAAAGCACGACCGATGCTTACTTCGCCCTGGACCATCAGCAACGCTTCGCCTTCGTAAACCAGCGGGCGGAGCAGGTCCTACAGCAGAGCCGGGAAGAGCTGCTGGGGACCAGTGTGAGAGCGGCTTTTCCGGAAGCCACGAACTCCAGGTTCTACGCCGAGTGCCGCAAGGCGCGGTTGTCCCAGAAAGACGTTCATTTCGAAGAGTTCTATGCTCCGCTTGGCAAGTGGTTCGAGGTCCACGTCTACCCGTACGAAGAAGGGCTGGCGATCTACTTCCGGGACGTTACGGGACGCAAACAGGCCGAGCAGCAACTTCGCGAAGCCGAGGAGCGCTTCCGCAGCGCCTTCGACAATACACCGGTAGGCATGGCCCTGGTCAGCCTCGAAGGTCGTTACATGCACGTAAACCACGCGTTCTGCGAGCTACTCGGGTACCCGAGAGAATGGCTGCTCGAAAAAACGTACCTGGACATTACCTACCACGAAGACCTAGAAACCAGCTTGTCCTACGCCCGCCAGATAGTCGACGGCACTCTGGATAGCTACACGCTCGAGAAACGCTACATCCAGGCCTCCGGCCACCCGATATGGGTCTCGTTGAGCGCCTCGTTGCTAAGAGACCCGGACGGCGAACCACTCTACTACATCGCCCAGGTACAGAACATAGAAGAGCGCAAGCAGGCCGGGGCGGCGCTGCAAGAAGACGCGGAGCGCCTCGCGGCGATCATCTCCACCCAGCGCGCCATAGCGATAGCCGAGCCGGATCAGGAATCCGTATTGAACCTTATCGTAGAACGCAGCCAGGAACTCACGGGCGCTGACGGGGCCGTCATAGAGATGATCGAGGGCGAAGACCTCGTCTACCACACCGCCAGCGGAAAGACCAAAGAGCACCTCGGGCTGCGGCTCGGTATGTCTTCCAGCCTTTCCGGGAGGTGCGTCACGAGAAAGGAGATCCTGCGGACCGACAACGCAAAGCAGGACCCGCGGGTAGACCAGGACGCCGTCCGGCGGACGGGAGCGCGCTCCCTGATCGTGGTGCCCCTCTTTCATCGTCAGGAGATCGTGGGCGTGCTGCAGGTCTTCTCCACGAGGGTAGAAGCCTTTTGCAACCGGGACGTGGATACCCTGCAGCTCATGGCGGGCTTGATCGCCGCCGCCATGAGCCACACCGCCGAGTTCGAGGCCAAGCAAGCGCTGCTGAACGAACGCACGGCTTCCCTAATGCAGATCCAGCAGAGCGAAGCCCGCTTCCGGGCGATTTTCGAGGGCGCCGCATCCGGCATCGTCATCGCCAGCCCGGACGGTAATCTCTCCCAACCCAACCCCGCACTACGGACCATGCTGGGATACGGTGAGGATGAGCTACAGGACGCGCATTTCACCAGCATAACTTACCCGGAGGACATCGAGAAGGAACTGGCCCTGTACAAGGAACTCACGGACGGCGAACGCGATAGCTACGAAATAGAGAAAAGATATATCCGCAAGGACGGCAGCCTGTTCTGGGGCCGCCTGAACGCCTCCATAGTCTACGCCCCCGACGGTAGCCCGCACTTCCTCGTGGGTATGGTCGAAGACATCACGGCCCGTAAACAGGCCGAAGAGGAACTCCAGAAGCGGGCACAGCAACAAGCCATAGTTGCTCGTCTCGGCCAGCGGGCGCTGGCCGACAAGAATTCTCACTCTTTGCTAGACGAAGCCGTAACCCTGATCCTACAAACCCTCAAGGTAGAATACGCCAAGTTCCTGGAGCTGGTCGGGGAAGGCGAGGGTCTACTCCTGCGGGCGGGGGCCGGCTGGAAAAAAGGCTACGTCGGAGAGGCTTCAGTAGATAACGGAGCCGGCTCTCAGGCCGGCTATACCCTGCTTTCCAGCGAGCCCGTAATCGTCGAAGACCTCGCTACCGACAGCCGCTTCGGTGAGTCCTGCTTGCAGAAGGATCACGGCGTGGTGAGCGGCATGAGCGTCGTAGTCCACGGGCCGGATCGGCCTTTCGGGGTTCTGGGAGTAGACTCCAACATCCACAGGACTTTTACCGAGGACGACGTCAACTTTCTCCAGGCCGTCGCCAACGTGCTGGCTGCCGCCCTCGGACGGGCGGGTGCCGAAAAGGCGCTGAGAAAATCCGAACGCGAGTACCGCCGGCTCTTCGAGATCGCCAACGACGCCATCCTGATCTACGACTCCGAAAGCCGCGAGATCCTGGACGTAAACGAGAACGCCTGCGAGATATACGGCTACCCGCGAGAGACTTTCGTGGGCATGACGATGAAGGAACTTTCTCTAGACCGCCAGAAAGCCCGCCGGTACCTGGAGTACCTGCTATCCCGCGGCTCCTACCAGGACTTCGAGACCGTTCACCGGAGAGGGGATGGAACCCCCATAAACGTCCTGGTTAACTCCTCGGTCATCGAGTTTCGCGGCCGGAGGGCCGTTCTCAGCATCAACCGGGACATCACCGCCCGCAAGCGGACCGAGGCGTCGCTGACGGAGATTCGGGAGGCCGAAAGACGCCGGATAGCCCGCGACCTGCACGACGCGGTGCTACAAGATCTCGCCGGCACCCTGCAAGGACTGCAGGCTTTCAAGGTAGAGTCCGGCGGGAACGGCATGTCAGCCGAGCTGGAGAACGAAATAGACGCGCTTCGCCGGGCCGTTGCGGGCCTGCGCGGCGCCATCTACGATCTCCGGCAGGAGAAGGAAGAGCCGTTCGTCCGGGCTGTGGAGTCGCTGGTGGAGCTAAATCGTCAGACGACTCCCGAGCGGCAGATAAAGCTCTCCATTATGTCAGGTTTCCCGGCGGAGCTCGAAAAAGTAGTTAGCGTAGAGCTCTTGAGGGTCTTGCAGGAAGCCCTGACGAATACTCGCCAGCACTCCGATGCCCGGACGGTCAAGGTAAGCCTGTGCCAGCAAGATCATCAGATACTGGCCGAGGTCTACGATGACGGTTGTGGTTTCGATGCGGTCGCGGCCCGGGACGGCGTGGGGCTCTCCGGTATGCGCGAGAGGATAGAAGAGATCGGCGGGACGCTGGAGATTACCAGCAAGCCTGGCAAGGGAACCCTGGTGAAAGGGAGCATTCCCTACAAAGCACCGCGCTAGTCGGAATCCAGGGTTTCCAAATCCACCAGGCCCCGCCGGATGGCGTAGATTACGGCCTGAGTTCGGTCGTAGATGTGCAGCTTCTTGTAGATGTTGGACGCGTGGTTGCGCACGGTTTTTTCGGAGATGTGCAGAGCCTGGGCTATCTGCTTGTTGCTCTTGCCCTGGGCCAGGGCCTTTATGACTTCTAGTTCCCGCTCTGTTAGCTGCGGGGTGAAATCCGTCTCATCCTGAATACCCTCGAAGGTCGTTAGCATCCTCCGGGCTATGTCCTGGGCCATGATGGTATCTCCAGCGTGAACCGTGCGGATAGCGCGGGTGAGGTCCTCCGGCGTACAGTCCTTGAGAAGGTACCCCTGGGCCCCGGCCTTTATGCCCTGGAAGACGTGCCCGTCGTCGGTATGAACCGTCAGGATCAGGATCCGCGTCCGCGGCAGTACTTCCCGGATCTTTCGCGTGGCGGCGACGCCGTCGATCTCCGGCATGGAGATGTCCATGAGCACCACGTCCGGCTCCGTCTCCAGGCACAGCCCGATGGCCTCTCGGCCGTTGTGGGCCTCCCCCACAACCTCTATCTCCGGCTGAACACCAATGATCCTGGCGATTCCACTGGCAAATAGCTGCTGGTCGTCGGCTATCGCCACCCGAATCGTGTCTGTACTATTCAGCCTCTATACCTCCGCGTAGATTGCCACACCCACTGTACCACCCCGGAGCACACTAAATGGATGGCGGACCCGCAACCCTGGAGGGGGGTATGTACCGCGTACTCGGCCCAGGCCCGCCATATTGCCAATAGTGCCCCACCGACATCATCCCGACATCGGACTTATTGCCCATCTATCCTTGGGACAATTGCCTCAGGTGGATCTGCAAAGTGCTCCAGCCTGGACGGGTAACGATCGAGGTGACTCATTCGTCCCGGCGGCGAAACCTCTCTATGTAGTCCTTAAAGCTCCAGGTTTCCAGGAACTGCTCCGCCGCGGCCCGGCCGGCGTCGTAGAGTAGTTGCTTCTTCTCCTGGGGGAGATCCAAATCCATAGTCCTGACCTCCAGAGTAGGAATGGAGATGGTTCGGGCGAAGTCTGACATCTCGATGTACCGCCGGTCATGGGCCTCCAGCATTGTATAGACCAGGTTCTTGACGTAGTCGATCGTGCCGCTGATTCTCCCGGCCGGGTACGTGGCGGGCTCCATACGCCGGTCCAGGGAAGATCTAGGGTTTTCCTCCACCAACCTCAGTCCGAACGTGGGCCACCGCGGTTCACCCGCCGCGTCGAACAGCCAGACCGGAAAATTGGAGAGTATTCCGCCGTCCACGACGAAATGTTTGCGGCGGGTAACGGGGTTGAGGAACCTTACCGGCTCGAAGTAGAAGGGCATGCCCGCGCTCATGCGCACCGCGAGGGCTACTTCGAAGTCGTCCGGCTCCGCAACACCGAGCTTGTGGGCGTCTCGCGGAAGGACCAATAGCTGCCGACCGGTGATGTCCGAGGCGGTCACCTGGGCTTTGTAACGGTAGCGCATTTCATCTGTGGGCTCGTGGGTCACCAGGTCTCCGAAGGTGCCAACGTTGCCGGCCGATAGTAGCTCTCTCACGTACTCAAGTAACGCTTTCCCCTCGTAGAAGCCCTGATCTTTGAGCAGGCTCAGGGGCGCCCCGATCAGGGGTATACGGTCCTCCCAGGCGGTATCCTTGAACCTACTAAAGTCGAGTTCCAGGAAGATTCTCCGCAGGCTGGAGGCCGTGTATCCGGCGGCGAGCAGGGCGGCGAGCAAAGCCCCGGCTGAAGTTCCGGCGACCCGCTGCGGTTTGTACCCGCGCTCTTCCAATACCGAGAGCGCGCCAACCAGGCCAACCCCCTTGACACCGCCGCCCTCGAACACGAGATCAACCCGCTTCTCCCCGACGCTGTCCGAGCCGGCTCCGCACATACAACCAACCTACACGAGCAGATCCGCCAGGTACTGGGCGGGATGTACCGCCCGCCTACCACTCCCCCCCTCTATCTGCTCCCGGCACGACGTCCCAGGGGCTACCACCACACTCCCCTCTCTGCTCCTCACCGCCGGCAACAACACCCTCTCCGCCATCGCCATCGATATCTCGTAGTGCCCCTTTTCGTACCCAAACAGTCCCGCCATCCCGCAACACCCGGAGTCCACCACCTCTACCTCTGCCGCCAGTCCCAGCACCTCCTCTGT
This sequence comes from Rubrobacteraceae bacterium, assembly GCA_050331175.1. Classification (GTDB taxonomy): domain Bacteria; phylum Actinomycetota; class Rubrobacteria; order Rubrobacterales; family Rubrobacteraceae; genus SIRX01. The sequence continues at coordinate 26,754 of JBHJHC010000016.1, forward strand.
AGGCTTGGTGCCTACCAGTGCTTTCTGGTGGCAGTGCCCGTGCAACAACACCGGCACCCCCTCCTTTAACGGTAGGCTCTCTGCACCCAGTTCTAACAGAGCCTCCTCAAATAGCCGGGCAGCTTCGACGAGCGGCCCTACCCGCTCGTCTCCGGGCAACAGCTTCTTGTAGTCGTCCTTTAGCGTCAGGATGCAGCTAGGCTCCAGGCCAACTAGTGGCAGGCCCCTCTCTACCAGCGGCCAGAGCAGGTCCAGGTTACGCCGGGCGTTCTTTCGGGCCTCGTCTATGAGCCCTTCGGAGAGCATCGGCCTCCCACAGCAGACTACCTTCGGCAGGTGCACCCGCGCCCCGGCCGCCGCCAACAGCCGGACGGCTCCCTCCCCTATCTCCGGCCACTGGTATTCGTTCCAGGTGTCGTTGAACAGCACCACTTCGGCTGGTCCGGCTCCCTGGGGAAGCCCTCCAAAGCGCTTCGAGAACCTCTTGGGGGCCACCCTCGGCAACTCCCGGCGCGGGTCTATTCCCGCCAGCCCGGCAGCCTGGCGGGCTAGAGTGCTTCCTACTACGGCGTTGTAGAGAGCCGGGGCTATGGACGCCAGCCTCAGCTGGGTCCGCATGTGCCCGGCCAGCTTCTGGCGCACCGAGAAACCGTGCTTTTTTCCCATCTGGTAGAGCACTTCGGTCTTCATCGACGCTACGTCTACCTGCGAGGGGCACTCGGTCTTGCACGCTTTGCACCCCACACACAGATCCATTACTTCTTTCATCCGAGATCCTGTAAGCTCCTCGGGGTCCAGCGTGCCGTCCAGGACGTTGCGCAGGAGGTTCGCCCGGGCCCGGGTCGTGTCCTCTTCATCGAGGGTCACCATGTACGATGGGCACATCGTACCACCGCTCTTCTTGCGGCAGAAGCCCGAGCCGTTGCACAACTCTACGGCTTTGGCGAAGCCCCCCTGCCCGCTGAAGTCCAGCCCCGTGCCCACGATCATCCGCTGGTGGCCGGGGCCGATGCGCAGCTGGGTGTCCATCTTTGCGGGCTCTACTATTACCCCGGGGTTCAGCACGCCCTCGGGATCGAAGAGCTCCTTCACCTCCTTGAACGCTTCGACGATCTCCTGCCCGTACATCCTGTCCAGAAACTCCGATCGCGACAGCCCGTCCCCATGCTCGCCGGAGATAGACCCCTCGCACTCTATGACGAGGTCCGCTACCTCCTCACCGATCCCCCTCATGCGCGCCACGCCTTCGGGGTCTGTGGTATCGAGGGCGGGGCGGACGTGGAGGGTGCCTACGCTGGCGTGGCCGTAGAAACAGGCCCAGGTCTGGTGCTTTTGGAGGATCTCCTCGAAGCGGACTACGAACTCTTCGAGGTTTGTCGCCGGTACGGCGGCGTCTTCTACAAAGGCTACCGGCTTGGCCTTCTCGGCGGTACCAAGGAGGAGTGGCAGGATGGACTTCCTGAGCTTTACCGTCTGCTGCATCTGCTCTGCGGTGCGCAGGGGTGTGGCTACCGAGGAGCCTATCTCGTCCCGGATCTCCTCCAACTGCGAGAACCGCTCCTCAAGCTCTTCTTCGGTGCCGCTCCACTCTACGAGGAGCAGGGCGCGGGGCTCTCCGTGGACAAAGTGGGTCGCGTCCCGGTAGGCTGGGGTGGCGCGGGCCCGGCCGATGGCTACGTCATCCAGTAGCTCTACGGCTGATGGCTCCATCTCCAACAGCTCTACCGTAGCCCTCGACGCCGCAGCCAGGGAGTCAAACTCAAAGGATGCCATCTGGCGGGAGGGGGGCAGTTCTTGGAGGCGGAACTCTGCCTGGCTCAGGAGGGCCAGCGTCCCTTCCGAGCCGCACACCAGGTGGGTGAGGTCCACCACCTCTGGGTCTATGAGGGCGTCGAGGCCGTAGCCCGACACCCGCCGGATCATCTTGGGGTAGCGGCGCTTTATCTGCTCGCCGTACTTCTCCCCTATCCTAAGCGCCCCTCGTAGAAGTCTTGCGTGGGCGTCGGCGTGGCGGGCGCGCTTGGCAGCGGCTGCCCTGCTCAAGGGTTCCAGGTCCACGACCTCGCCGTTAGCCAGTACGCAGCGGAGGGAGAGGATCTGGTCCCTGGTGGTCCCGTAGACCACGGAGCGCATACCGGCCGAGTTGTTGCCGACCATCCCCCCCAGGGTGGCGACCTCCGAAGTAGAGGTATCCGCGCCGAAGACCAGCCCGAATGATTGTGCCAGGGCGTTCAGCTCGCCCTGGATCAGTCCGGGCTCCACAACGCAGCGGCGACCTTCGGGATCCAGCTCGACGACCTGGTTCATCCGGGAGGTATCGAGGGCGATACCCGGGGCGGTGGTCTGTCCGGCCAGGGAAGTGGCGGTACCGCGGGGAGTGAGAGGCAGTCCCAGCTGTCGGGCGGCGGAGAGGGTGGCCAGAACGTCCTGCTCCGAGCGGGCGATGACGACGGCCAGGGGAGTGCGCTGGTAGATAGAAGCGTCGGTGGACCACAGCGCCCGGGAAACACGATCCGTGCGGAGCTCGCCGTCGAGGTTGCTGTCGAGGAAGTCGTGGAGTCGTTGTTCGGCCGAACTCGCAGTACCGATCATGCGTTGTAACCCGCACGGTCTCTACCGGCAAACATGTCGTTTTTCACGTTCTCCGCTCCCTCGTAGCGTTCAAGCCAGGCATAGTTTACCGGGGTCGCGACGTTTCTGCGGCGTCTACGCCGAGAAGGCAACCGCCAGAATTCTCCTGACGTCTTCTTCCTCCGGCATCCGCGGGGTGTTGCCCAGTACGGGATCCTGCATGGTGTCCTGCACCAGGGTGGGGGCCATGCTCTCCGTCACCCCGAGATCCGTCAGCGTCCGTTCCTCTACGACCCCGCGGCCGAGTTCCTCGATGGCCAGTATGGCGGATAAAGCTGTACCTTCCGCTTCGTCCCGCTGCGCGATCCCGAGAGGCTCCGCGGCCAGGGCCAGTTTTTCCGAACTCACCGGCAGGTTGAACCTCAGCACGTGCGGGAGCACCACCGTGAGGGCTACGCCGTGTGCCGCGTGGGTGCGGGCGGAGACGGCGTGCGCCAGCCCGTGACAGAGCCCGAGCCCCGTACCGCTGGAGAAAGCCCTTCCTGCCATGTGGGAGGCAAGCAGCAGTTGCGACCGGGCTTTCAGGTTCGCGCCGTCGTCCAGAACCACCGGTAACCAGTGGTTTACCAGGCGGATCACGTGGAGTGAGATCCCATCCGCATACGGGTTGGCAGCGCGCGACACGAGCGCTTCGAGCGCGTGAACCAGCGCGTCCATACCGGTAGCGGCCGTAGGCTTCGGCGGCAGGCCGACGGTGAGCAGCGGATCCAGGATGCTGGCAACCGGGCGCACGCTGGGGTGCCCGATGTAGAACTTCCGCCCCGTCCCCGGGTCCGTGATAACCCCGAAGTAGTTGGTTTCCGAGCCCGTACCGGCGGTCGTCGGCAGGGCAACAACCGGTAGTCCCGGCTGGTCCTGATCCCGGGTAAAGTGCAAACCTCCTACCGGACCGGGGTTGGCGGCGTGAAGGGCTATACCCTTGGCCGAGTCCAGGGAAGATCCTCCCCCGGCCGCGACGACCACGGTGTCCGCCAGGCCGTGCTCCCGCAGCGCCCCGCTTCCCGCTTCTATGCCAGCGGTATCCGGGTTCGGTGTTACCCGGTCGAAGACCTGGACGGAGAGGTTTTCTTTTTCGAGGCTGTCGCGGATAGGATCCAGGACACCCGACGCCACTATGCCCGCGTCGCAGACCACGAAGGCGTGGGAGGCTCCGAGCCCCCGAACCAATCCCCCGGTGCGGGCCGCCTCCCCGGGACCAAAGAAAACCGGCCCGGAAGGCGGTATCTCCATGAACTGCTCGCCGGGCACGAGTCAGGCCTTCAGGTTTACCCAGGTGGTCTTCAGTTGCTCGTAGTTTTCGAGGGCGTGGAGCGACTTGTCGCGGCCGAAACCGGACTGCTTGAACCCGCCGAACGGGACGGTTATGTCGCTGGCGTCGAACGAGTTGATCCAGACCGTACCGGCCCGCAGCGCCGCCGCCGTCCGGTGGGCCACCCCGATATCCCGGCTCCAGACCGAAGCCGCCAGCCCGTAGTCCGTGGCGTTCGCCAGGGCTACCGCTTCTCTCTCGTCGGAGAACTCCAGCACGGAGAGCACGGGGCCGAAAATTTCCTCGTTCGCGACCCGCATCTCCGGCCCAACGCCGTCGAGCACCGTAGGCTCCACGTAGAACCCGCCACTCCCGGGCCGCGCCCGCTCCCCGCCGACGGCCACCGTGGCCCCCTCACGGTCTCCGAGTGCTATGTAGCCCATAATCTTCTCTAATTGGTCACCGTCCACCACGGCTCCCACTGCCGTTTCAGGCTCCAGCGGGTCTCCCGGAACCATCTTCGCCGCCGAGGAGGATATGCGTTCCAGAAGCTCGTCTTTGACCCTGCGATCTACCACGAGCCGGGAACCGGCGTGGCAGGTTTGTCCGGCGTTGTAGAAGATACCGGCCGCGACGCTCTGGGCCACGGTTTCCAGATCCGGCGGGTCACCCATTACCACTTGCGGACTCTTGCCGCCGCATTCCAGGGACACTTGTTTCGTGTTCGACTCGCCCGCGTACCGGAGAAACTTCTTTCCGACCGCGGTGGATCCGGTAAAGGCTACTTTGTCCACGTCGGGATGCAACCCGAGCGCCGCCCCGGCGGTCGGCCCGAAGCCCGGTACGACGTTCAGGACGCCGTCGGGCACGCCGGCTTCGGCTGCCAACTCTCCCAAGACCAGCGCGGTTAGCGGGGACTGTTCGGCGGGCTTGAGGACTACGGAGTTGCCGGTTGCCAGGGCGGGCGCGAGCTTCCAACAGGTGACGATCAGGGGGTAGTTCCAGGGCACGACCGCCCCCACCACCCCGAGCGGCTCGCGGGTGATGAGCGCCAGGGAACCCGGTCCCGTGGGAGAAATCTCCCCGTAGTGCTTGTCTATGGCCTCCGCATACCACTCTACGCACTGCGCCGAGGCTGGAACGTCCACCGCCAAAGAGTTCGAGATGGGCTTTCCAACGTCCAGGCTCTCGACCAACGCCAGCTCCTCCAGCCGCTCCCGGATGAGCCCGGCGAGCCGGAGCAGGATCTTCTTCCTCTTGGCGGGCCTCATGCGAGACCAGCGTCCGTCCTCGAAAGCCCGGCGTGCCGCCCGGACCGCCCGGTCAACGTCTTCGGCGTCGCACTCGGCGACCTCGTTGAGGACGGTCCCGTCCCGCGGCGTCACGTTCTCGAACCGTTTGCCCGAGGCGGCGTCTACGAACTCGCCGTCTATACAGGCCCGGCTCCTAAGTCTTACGTGTTCGGCTCGCTCGTGCCATTCAGACATCTCTATCCCTCCGGGATCAGGTCAGGATTCAACGCGGCCCCGAGGCCCGGCGCTTCCGGGACCTCCAGGGAACCGTCGCCGGCTATTTTCAGAGGCTCCGCCAGCATAAAGTCCCGGCGATCCGGTGTCCAGCCGGGGGGATCGTAGGGGAACTCCAGGTATGGTCCGCCTCCGACCCCGGCGGCCAGGTGGAGGTTCGCGAGCAGGCCGAGCCCGTCCGTCCAGGTATGCGGAGTAAACCAGTGGTTGCGGGCCATCACCAACTCGGCGACGAACCGCGCCCGATGTATACCCAGCGTCAACACTACATCCGGCTGGTACACGTCCAGAGCATCGGCCTCGATAAACCCGAGCACCTCCTCCCAGTTGCGGGCCATCTCGCCCCCGGCCACGCGTACGCCGGCCCGCTTCCGGAGGTTCCTTAAACCTTCCAGGTCCGAGTACGGCAGGGGCTCCTCCAGCCAGAACACGTCCAGCTCCGCCAGGGCGTCCGCGATCCGCCGGGCCGCCGCGAAGTCTACCGACCGGCTCGCGTCCCCCGCCATCCTCCAGCCCTCGTTCAGGTCCACCATGATCTCCATCGAGCCTCCGATGGCTTCCCGGGTTGCGGCAACGGCCGCGAGGCCTTCTTCCAAACGGTTTGGATCTACCCGGATCTTCAGGGCCCGGAAGCCTTCTTCCCTCAGCGCCAGCGCAGACTCAGCCCGGGCGGGTGGCGGCTTGAGCTCCCCGCAGGAGGCGTAAACCGGGAGCCGCGCCGCGCCGCCGCCGAGCAGCCGGGATACCGGCTGGTTACACGCTTTCCCGATAACGTCCCAGAGGGCAGCTTCGAGCGGCCAGTACCGCTTCGAGTGAAACGCTATCGTCTCCAGTACCCGGGAGTGGCGGGAGATCTCGAACGGATCCCGCCCGACAAACAGGTGCTCGAAGCCCTCGAACCCCGCCATAGAACCTCCGCCTCCGACCCCAACCAGGCCTTCGTCGGTCTCTACCCGTACGACATCAGCTTCGAACGAGGTGCGGGGTGTTGGGTCCCAGGCAGCGTTGAAGGGTGGGTCGAGGTCTTGCCGGAGGCACTCTACCCGGATGTTGGTGATCTTCAACTACTACCTTTCTCCCCGAGAAGCGCCGGCGGACCGTTCGTTCCAGCAAACGAGAAGACACCGGCCCGAAACGAGCCGGTGTCAAACAAAGGCCGGTCTTGCGGTTCCCTGCCTAGTCGATGAACCCCTGTTGCTGGAGCCAGTCCTTTGCTACCTGGTCCGGGAACCCGCCATCCACGTCCACGGTCTTGTTGAGCTGCTGGAGCGTCTCAGTTGTAAGCTTCTCGGAAATGGGCGCAAATATCTCCTGTAGCTGCGGGTACTCTTCGTACACGTCCTCCCTTACGGTGAGGGCCGGGTTGTACTTGGGGAAGAACTCTTTATTGTCCTTTATGACCTTGAGATCCAATCCGGCGATACGCCCGTCGGTTGCGAAGACCTCACCAAAGTTGCACGGATCTCCCCTATCGACAGCCTGGTAGATGGGTCCAAGCTCCAGGGTCGCGATGTTGCCATCGGGGAACTCGTAGCCGTAGGTCTTCTCCATGCCCGGCAGCCCGTCGTTACGGTTTATGAACTCGGAGTCAACGCATATCGTGGCCTGATCCGGGTTGTTCTTGATCAGCGGCCCCAGATCCGACAGCGTCTCTACCCCGAAATCGTTTTCCTCGCGCACCGCGATCGCGTAGGTGTTGTTCGCCGGAGCCGGTGGGGCCAGCCACTTGACCCCGTTCTTCTGGAGGTCTTCCTTGGCAACCGCCTCGAACTGCTCCTGGCGGTCGGGAATGGGATCTGTGTGCTGGAGGTGGGTGATCCAGCCGGTCCCCGTATAGTCCCAGTACATGTCTATGTAGCCGGCGGTCAGGGCCTGGCGCGCGGCGGCAGAGCTGGCGAGCCCGATCTGGTCTCTTACGTCAGCCCCTGCAGCCTGCAACGCGAACTTCGTGATGTACCCCAGGATCAACTGCTCGGTAAATTCCTTGGAGCCTACGCTGAGCGTCGCGCCGGACAGGTCGTAGTTTTCCCCGATGCTGCCACCCTTGGCGCCCAGGGCCGCAGCCCCGCCGCAACCCGTTGTGATCACCAACAGGAACACGAGAATGACGACGGTCCGCGTGATTACGTTTGCCGATCGCACATTAATCTTCCTCCTTCGGGCCAGGCCGAACAATGAGCGTCAGGCCAGGCGATTTCTACAATCCTTTGGGGCTCAGTACGTCCTCAGCTATTCCCGCCACCCAGTCCACGACCAACGCCAGAACAGCGGTCAAGATGGCGCCGGTGACCAATATCGTGGTGTAGCGGCCCGTGCTGATACCGGCATCTATTATATCTCCCATTCCCCCGGCGTTTATGAACGTCGCCAGGGTAGCCGTGCCGACTACGAGTATGAGGGCCGTCCGGATGCCGGCCAGCATCACCGGGATGGCGAGCGGCAGCTCGACCCGGAACAACGTGGCGGTCTTGGACATGCCCATCCCGCGGGCCGCCTCGATAACAGAGCTGTCTACTTGTTGCAACCCGACCATCGTGTTTCTCAGCACCGGCAGGAAAGAGTAGGCTATGAGCCCCAGGAGCGCAGGATAGAATCCCGTACTCCACAGAATGGCCAACAGAAACAGCAACCCGATGGATGGTATAGCCTGTCCCAGGTTGGCAATGTTTACCGCGATCGGGGTTATACTGCGAAACGCCGGCCGGGTAACGAGGATGCCCGTGCTTACCGCAAGAATGACCACTACAATGGTGGCCACGGCGGTAAGTTGGAGGTGCTCTATTACCCTCGAGCTGATGTAGTTCAGGTTTATCACCCGGCGCTCGATGCTATCCAGGCTCTGGGCCCGGAGGTACAGGTACAGTCCCAGACACACCACCACGAGAAAGATGGGCATTATCGCGTTGCGGATTATGTACCCACTGATCCCCGGGTCCTTCTTGCTAGCGGTGGTCATTCAAGAACCTTCCCGCTCCCCGGCGAGTTGCTTGTCCGAGTCCCGCATGGTCTCGATAACCTCCAGCACCTTGTCGAAGTCGACAATACCCTGGTAAGTGCCGTCATCATCGACCACCACGGCCGAGCCTTTGTGGGAGGCGATCATCGCGTCGAGGGTCTTGAACAGGTTCGAGTCGTTTTCGACTATCGCCGCCACCTCGTTCCCCGTCTCCTTCAGTGATGTGCCGTCGTGTTCGAGATCGTCGTCGCTTATCCACCGCAGGGGGCGCTCCTGCTCGTCTAGCAGCAGCACGTGGTCCTTGCCCGAGTCCCGCATCTTCTTGCGGAGCTCGTCGTGATCGTCGTTGGTCGTGGCGACCGGCCAGTCGGCAGGCTCGATGTCTCCGACCGTGTTGAGGCTGAGGCGCTTGATCGAAGGCCCGGCCCCGATAAAGTCCTTGACGAAATCGTCGGCCGGATCTGTGAGGATGTTTTCCGGTTTGTCGTACTGGGCGATCCTGGACTGTTGCTTGAGGATCGCTATTCTGTCGCCCATCTTTATGGCCTCGTCTATGTCGTGGGTAACGAAGACGATGGTCTTCTTGATGTCCTGTTGGAGGCGGAGAAACTCGTCCTGCAACCGGTCGCGGGTGATCGGGTCTATAGCCCCGAAAGGCTCGTCCATGAGCAGAACCGGCGGATCCGCGGCCATCGCCCGGGCGACCCCGATACGCTGCTGCTGGCCGCCGGAGAGCTCTTTCGGGAACCGACCCCGCATGGTGGAAGGGTCGAGCCCCACGGTCTCCAACAGTTCGTCCACCCTCTCCGAGATGCGGTCCTTGTCCCAGTTGAGCATCTTCGGCACCACCGCGATGTTGTCCGCGATGGTCATGTGCGGGAAGAGCCCGATCTGCTGAATAACATAGCCGATCCGGCGCCGCAATTGGTCGGGGTCTACGTTCGTAACGTCTTCACCCTCCAGGATAATCTTACCCTCTGTAGGTTCGATGATCCGGTTGATCATCTTCATGGTGGTGGTCTTGCCACACCCGGAAGGCCCCACGAACACCACGATCTCGCCCTCGTAGATGTCCAGGGAAAGGTCGTCTACGGCAGGCTCCTCCGTGCCGGGGAATATCTTCTTCAGGTTCTCCAGCTGGATCATAACCTTTTCGGAGGAGGCACCGTTTTGCTTTTCAGCATTTTGCTTTTCAGCATTTTGCTCTCCAGCATTTTGTTCTCTGGAAGTGCTTTCAGTCATCGAATCCCCTTTGGTGTCGTAAGCCTGGACACTACAGATATGACCGCGTCGAATATCAGCGCGAGCAAGATGGTCCCGAGGGTGCCCCCGAGCACCAGATTCAGCGCCTGATCGCTACCGATCCGGGCCAGGCCGGCAAAGATGTCGTTACCCAGACCCGGTCCGTTCACGACGGCGGCGATGGCCGCAATACCTATGAGCAGCAGCATGGACACGCGGATGCCGGCGATAATAACCGGCCACGCCAGCGGGAGCTCGATCCGCAATAACCTCCGGGCGGGACCCATGCCCATAGCTTCCGCAGATTCTACGACCGCCGGGTTCACACCTTTCAGGCCGGTCACCGTGTTTCTAACTACTGGCAACAACCCGTAGAAGATCAGCGCAACGGCCGTGGGCCAGAAACCCAGTCCCAAGATCGGGATCATGATCGCGAACAGCGCGAAAGACGGAATAGTCAGGAACGTCGAGACCACCGCCAGCACACCTTGTTGAAGCCAGGACTGGCGATAGATCAGGATACCCAACCCCACCCCTAAAACGGTGCAAACCACCAGCGCAAATAGCACTACCTGGGCGTGCTGGAAGGCCAGATCCAATAGATGAGCCCATCGCTCGCCCAGATACTGGAAAAATCCCATTTACCTACACCATTTACCTTGTTGCATAACCCCCCGTACACTCAAGTCGGCCGCTCCTCTCGTCGTATTAGGCTGTGTAGCAAGCATTTCAAAATCCCCTTGTCACTTTCCTAATGATACAGAGGAAATGGGGTATGGTCAAACTTCGCATCCGCACGACCGGGTCTTGTAAGCGTCCGGACGGACGATTCCCAGGGCATTTTCCGGCAACCCCGCTCGTTACCGGGGGCGAATCACGAGCAGGCTTCTAGGGAAGCCGGGCTGGCCCCGTATTGGTAGAGCGTATTGCCGTAGCAGCTCCTCCAACTGATAGAAGCGTGCCGATCCACCGTCCCGACGCTCCGGTTTCCGGTCGTCTCTGAGATACGGCGCCCGTCGGGTCCGTAGACGCCCCCCGGGGTTCCAAACCGGGCTTCCTGATACTCGCCGACCTGGTTGGCGCTCGCCAGGTAGACGCCGTTGTCCAGGGCGCGGGCGGCACAGGAGAGCTCGTACTGCCGGGCATACAGCGCCCGCCATCCGGCGGGCGCCAGGATCAGCTCGGTCCCGTCGTGCGCCGCCTCGCGCACGACCTCCGGAAAGCCGAGGTCCCAGCAGATAGCCAGCGAGACGCGCAGCCCGCCGGCTTCGGCGCTCGGAAGGTCAACGCCGGGGACGAAGACCTGATCCTCGCCCGTTTCGGGAACCAGATGCCGCTTTCGGTAGGTGAGCAACTTCCCTTCGGGTCCTACGAGGTTGGCGCTGTCGGAGATACCGGATGGCCCGGTAGTCCCCGGATGCCGCTCCGCGAAACCGTAGGCGATGTAGATTCCCAACGAACGCGCCAGGGCGGAGAAACGCCGAACGCTCGGCCCCTCTTCGGCATCCTCAGCATATTGATGCGCCGTCCGGAGGCTCGTGTACCCGGAAACATAGATCTCCGGGAGCACTACCCAGCGGAGGTCCGGGTGCGCCGTCTTCGCCTCGGTAATAGCTTCCTCGGCGAGCAGCAAGTTGCGTTCTACGGCGCCGGGACTCGGGGTGAGGTTCAGGGCCGCCACGCTGGCCGTGTCCGGAGGTTCGGTAACTCCGTGAAGGCCGAAATCCCCTCGCAGTATCTGTGCCAAACCCGCCTCCTCCCTCGACGCTTCGTAGGTTCCGCCGATCCTCCGGTCGTCCCGGATCGGACCGCGGCCCGGGGGTTCGAGAAGATCTGTAGGCAGTTTAGGCACCGCGCGGTACGCTCCGCATCGGCCCCCGGGAGGATAATTCGGGCCGGGCGCCGGGGCTGGCTTGTACACCGGTAGAATTGACAAACGCCTCCCGCGGGGCGAAGATATACTGTCATATGCTGCAGTTAATGCAGGACACGAGAACGATCCTGGCTGAGCCCGACGGCGGTGAACCGCCCTCATAACTTTACTCCGGCTCCGACCGTTAGAGAGCCGCCCCGCCGGCGGTGATACGGGTTGCGCAAACCGGGAACTGCGGCATGTAATGTGTGTGGCATGAAAACAGCGGAAAACAGCGATCAGTGGAGAGGAGACCACGAGTAATGTGTGGGATCATCGGTGTCTACGGAGGTCTGGAACCAGCGGTGGCCGGACAAATGTTGGACCGCGTCGTCCATCGAGGTCCCGACGAGGAGGGGAGCATCGAGGTCGCGGGGAACTGGCTCGGCCACCGGCGGCTCTCGATCGTGGACGTTAGCGGTGGCCGGCAGCCGCTCGTAACCGAGTCCCGGTCCGGCGGCAAGCTTTTCCTGGTAGGGAATGGCGAGATCTACAATCACGAAGAAGTCCGGGAGAAACTGCCGGACGCGGAATACAAGACCAGCTCGGACAACGAGGTGGCGTTGCACGTGGTGGACCAGTGGGGTCCGGAGAGGATCTCCGAGCTTCACGGTATGTTCGCCTTTATCGTAGCCGGGGAAGACGGGCGGTTCGTCGCCGCCCGGGATCCGGTCGGCATCAAACCCCTCTACTGGTCAAAGCGCGGTGGCCGGATCCTCTTCGCCTCCGAGCTGCGAGCCTACGACGGCGATTGGCTGGCTTCAGCCGAGGTCTTCCCGCCGGGACACTACTGGACCCCGGAAGAAGGTTTGCAGCGCTTCGCCTACGCGGTGCCCCGGGACATGGAGGATCTCGAGCAGTTCGACGGCCCCTCCGAGCCGGGGGCTCCGATCCCGGACGAGATACTCGAAAAGGTGCGCCAGGAGCTGATCGAGACCGTCGAGGGCCAGATGATGGGCGACGTGCCCGTAGGCGTATTTCTCTCCGGCGGCCTGGACTCTAGCCTCGTGGCCGCTATCGCCGCCCGGTGGGCGCGGCGAAACGGGACGCGGCTCATGACCTTCGCCGTGGGCCTGGAGGACTCGCCGGACCTGCTCGCGGCCCGCGCCGTTGCCGAACACCTCGAGACCGAGCATCACGAGAAGGTCTACACGGCAGAGGAAGCTATCGAGGTGCTGCCAAAGGTCGTTCGCTCCATCGAGAGCTTCGACCCCTCCCTCGTAAGGAGCGCCGTTCCCAACTACATCCTGGCCGAGTTTACGGCGCGGTACGTCAAGGTAGTCCTAACCGGCGAGGGGGCAGACGAGATCTTCGCCGGCTACGAGTACTACGAGGACTTCAAGACCGAAGAAGAACTGCACGAGGAGCTAATCCGCAGCATAGAAGGCCTGCACAACCTGAACCTCCAGCGCGGGGACCGAACCTCGATGGCCCACAGCCTCGAAGCCCGGGTCCCGTTCCTGGAGCTGGGCATGATCGAGCTGGGCCTCTCCCTCCCCGCCGGCTGGAAGCTCGCCGAAGAAGGCCAGCTAGAAAAACGTCTCCTGCGCCAGGCCTTCGACGGCTGGCTCCCGGATGACTTTCTCTGGCGCAAGAAAGCCCAATTCGGAGACGGATCCGGGGCGGTCACCGTGCTCAAAGAACGCATGGAGAACAGCGTTACCGAGGAGGAGTTCGAGCGGGAGAAAGACAAGGTAGAGCCGCCGCTGCGCACCCGCGAGGAGATGGCCTACTACAAGATCTTCGCCGAGCATCTCAGCGGCGTGGACCCGGAGGATACGATAGGCCGCTTCGCCACCGCCTGAGCTACCGGGCTACGCCGCGCCGGCGACGACCGGCAACTCCTGTAAGGGGGTCCTGGCAGCTTCGGCCGCCGGACGGGACAGGTAGAGCTCGGAGTGATACCAACCAGTATCTTCTTTTTCGTCGGTATCGAAGCCGGCGTTTTGCAGCTCCCGCAGAACGTGCTCCTTCTCGCGGTCGTCCACGAAACGCCGCTGCGGAAAGGTGCGTGCCGGTAGTTTCTCGGTAACGAGCCCGTGGTTCGATAGCGTAGTCGCGATAGGCTCGTAGTCCACCATTCGGAGTGGCAGCGTGGCGACCCAGGGGGCGTTGTCGTCGTCGAAACAGGAGAGTACCCGGTCAAACGTGTTTGTCCAGACGTAGCCTATGCCACCGGTCACGGTGACCAGGTCTGCCCCTGCCACAGCGGACCTTAGATCTTCCGGCGGCTCTTCTTTTTCCAGATCCGTGGCGAAACCATCGTCGAGCAACCCTACTCTCCGGGCGTAGGAGACCGCGTTGCCGGCCACGTCTACGCCGACAACCCGGGGAGGGCCGTCTACGGCGTGGTCCTCGTAGAACACAGCATCCGTCTCGGCCAACTCGTCGCTCGAGAGGCCCGCCAACCCATCATCCCCGTAACGGGCGTAAAGGTCATCGAGGCCGAGATCATACTTCAACAAAGCGGCGTTTACCCCGTAAGAGCAACACAAGTCTACGACCTTCGATGTCCGCCCACCGTCCCCCCTCGCCTCCAGAAACCCGGCGAACATGCTGCTGCCATGCTCCGGCGCCTGGTAGCCCAACCCACTCAAGACATTGTAGTAGTCCCGCGGATCTTCTAGGTCGTAGATGTGGTCGAAGTTCGCCTTGACTCCCATGTCATGCCTCGCGTACGCACCACCCATACCGCTATGTACCTCCTCGAATAGCCCGGCGGATTGCAGAGAGTTTATATAAGCTCTGATTATTAGTCAATAATTACTGCTTATAATCGTTGGTACAGCAGGAGCCCGGCGTCTCCGCGCCAGCCTCCTGATAGAGCCATCTCTTCGACGACGCGAGATCTGGGACAAAGGTGTAGCCCTGCGGCCGAGGATTCGGTAGGTCCGGGTCGTCCTCAGCGGCTAATGGGAGGGGCTTCTGTTCGGGCATCAGCCGCGGAAGCCCGGACTTCTTCGAGGAAGTATTGCAGGTTTGGGGATGGGTCTTCTTTTCGCCAGGCGGCGACCAGCTCCAGGGCAGGCGAGGGATGCCGGAGGGGCTTGAAGACCACGCCCGAGGGGCGGGCTCCCGAGACCACCGGCCGGGCGACGATGCCGACGCCGAGCCCGGAGGCCACCATTCGGTAGGTCGTGGAGCCCGAGTAGAGCTGCGGTTCCTTTCTCTGGAGTACGTCGGGCTCGAAGCCTGCCTCCCGGCAGCAGCTGACCACGTAGTCATAGCTGTGGGGATGAAATTCGCGGGAGAAAAGGATCAGACACTCCCCCGACAGCTCTTTCATCGGCAGCTCGTCTCTGCTGGCCAGCGGGTGTCCTTCCGGCAGGGCGGCGACCAGCTCAATGCCGAGGACAGGCTCGCTCTGCAGATCCTTCTTATCTACGGGGCCCAGCATAAACCCGACGTCCAGCCGCCCCTCCTGCAAGTCGTCGACCTGTTGGAGGGTCTGCTGTAGGGTAAACATCTCGTGCTCTTCCAACTCCACGTGGGGGTAGCGGTACCGGAAAGCTTGCAGTACGTCTGCAACCCGGGTGTGGTTCGCGTACTCCGGGAAACCCACGCGCAGGTGGCTGCTCCCGGCGCCACCCGCCTCGCGCACCGCCCGGGATGTCTGCTCGACCTGCACGAGCACCGAGCGGGCGTTGTCCAGCAGGATGTGTCCGGCTTCCGTAAGCCGTATCTGGTTGTTGGTCCGGTCAAAGAGCGAGACCCCGAGCTCCTCTTCGAGGCGCCGGACCTGCTGGCTCAGCGCCGGCTGCGACATGTAGATGCGGTCGGCGGCCCGGCTGAAGTTCAACTCCTCGGCCACCGCCACGAAATATCTAAGCTGCCTCAACTCCATAAACTACAGAGATTATAAGGGATCCCCCGTATACACAGGAGTCCGGCCCGTCACTTTAGCAAACAACGAATCGCCCCATCATCCCGGCTTATAGTCCGCAAGGGAAAACGTATTGGACACCCCGGAGCACCGGGTCTAAATTCATCCCCGTGATAGAGAAGGAAATAGAAGGAACCCTCGACACCCTGCTCCGGAACCGGACGGCGGGCATGAGCCTGCCGCGAGAATTTTACACGGAGCCCGAAGTCTTTGAGGAGGATCTCCGGCGGGTGTTCCACGCGGACTGGCTGTTTGCCGGGCACTCGTGCGACGTTTCGAAACCTGGAGACTACTTCACGTTCGAGGTTGGGGACGAGTCGCTCCTGATCCTGCGCGACAAGGAAGGCGGAATCCGCGCCCACTTCAACGTCTGCCGCCACCGGGGCTCCAGGCTTACCACGAAACCCTGCGGCCACGCCCGGGCCCTGATCTGCCCCTACCACCAGTGGGCCTACGCCCTCGACGGTAGCCTGACCAACGCCCGCCTTATGGGCGACGCTTTCGACAAAGACCGCTACAGCCTGCGCTCCGCGGAAGCCCGCGAGGTAGCCGGGCTCATCTTCGTGTGCCTCGCGCCCAACGAGAACACCCCGGACTTCGGCCACTTCTCCGATGCAATAGAACCCCAGCTAAGCCCCCACGGCCTCGACCGGGCAAAGGTCGCCGTCAAACATCACTACGAGGTGCGGGCGAACTGGAAGGTCCTCGTAGAGAACAACCGCGAGTGCTACCACTGCCGCGTCAGCCACCCGGAGTTCTGCACCTCCAACTACGACCTGGGCCTCCCGGGAGACACCCGGAACGAGGCCGGATACGACACGCTCCTCGGATACGCCTACGAACGCTGGAAGAGGCTCGGCCTGTCCCCGAGGGAGATAAGCTTCCCCGGGAACGCCCCCTACCGGGTCTCGCGGCTGCCGCTCAAAGAGGGCTTCGTTACGGAGAGCCTGGACGGCAACCGGGTCGCGCCGCTGATGGGGAACTTGACGGACCCGGACGTAGGAAGCCTGCGGCTCATAACCCTGCCCAACCTGTGGGCCCACGCCAACTGTGACTACGCCATGACGACCCGCCTGACACCCGTCGGTCCCGGCCTCACCCGGGTAGAGGTATCCTTCCTCGTCCACGAAGACGCCGTGGAGGGCGAGGACTACGCCCCGGACGAGGTCGCCCACGTCTGGAAGATGACCTCCGAGCAAGACTGGGAACTGTGTGAGAACAACCAGGCCGGCATCAAGTCCATCGCCTACGAACCGGGGCCGTTTTCGGAGATAACGGAGAGTTCGGTAGAGGCGTTCGAGGAGTGGTATCTGGACCGTCTAGACCCCGCCGGCGTCTCCCGACAGCCGGTCCCCTTCTCGGCCTCAGCCTGACACGGCTTCGTTCCCGAAGGCTACGTCTTCCGTTGTCTGCGGCTCCGCAAGGCTTCCGGCCCGGATCTCGGCGGGGGCGAACTCGCGCACCACTTCGAGGAAAGCGGCCGGGTTCGCAGACAGGTCGTTGCGGCGCCAGGCGATGACCAGGTCCAACATCGGCTTCGGGTCCTCCAGCGGCCGGAAGACCACCCCCGACGGCCGCGCGTCGTGGACCAGAGGATACGCCACGATACCGACCCCGAGTCCAGAGGCCACCATCCGGTAGGTGGTCGATCCGGAGTAGAGCTGCGGCTCCCGCTTCTGAACCACGTTCGGCTCGAAACCCGCCTCCCGACAACATCCCACTATGTAGTCGTAGCAGCCAGGATGAAAGTGCCGGGAGAAGAGGAGCAAGCGCTCCGGGGCCAGCGCGGAGACCGGCACCACCGTCCGGTCGGCGAGAGGATGCTCTTCGGGTAGGACTGCCACCATCTCTATCCGCAGGACGTGTTCGCACTCCAGGACCCCATCTTCGGAGACCGGCGCCAGAAGAAAGCCCATATCGAGGCTGCCGGCGCGAAGCTCCGCGAGCTGTTGCCAGGTCTGCTGCAGCGTGAACATCTCGTGCTCTTCGAGCTCCACGTACGGGTAGCGGCGGCGATAGGTCTGGAGTATGTCCGCCACGGGCGTGTGGTTCGCGTACTCCGGGAAACCTACCTTCAGGCGGCTGTCGCCGGCTCCGCCGATCTCCCGGGCCGCCCGGACGCTCTGCTCGACCTGAACCAGGGCCTGACGGGCTCCCGCCAACAGCACCTCGCCGGCCTCCGTCAACTCTACCCGCCGCTTTGTCCGGTAGAAGAGCGTGATGCCCAACTCCTCCTCCAACTTCCGGATCTGCTGGCTCAGCGCCGGCTGGGATAGGTACACGCGCCCGGCCGCCCGGCTGAAGCTCAACTCCTCAGCCACCGCCACGAAATACCTCAGATGTCTTAGTTCCATCGGCCCACTGATCCTAATTCTACACGGGTTACATGCACTTTATATAAGCCTTGCTTATTACAGACGACGAAAAACGTATTGGACCTTACTTCCACCGAATAGTACGTTTTGTTTCAGGTATGAAAAGGGACCATCAAGCGTAAAAAGGAGGAAACCCGATGCGCGTGCCCTACGACTCGCCCCGGATCCACATGTACACCAGGATCCGCAAGTCCCCGTTCTTCTACGCCCACCAGCGTCACGGCGTACAGTCCTACACGGTCTGCAACCGCCAGTACCATCCCCGGCACTACGACGACATGATCGTCGAATACTGGAAGCTCGTAAACGACGTAACCATGTGGGACGTAGCCGTCGAGCGTCAGGTCGAGATCACCGGCCCCGACGCCTTCGAGTTCACCAACATGCTCACCCCGCGCGACCTGTACAAGTGCGACGTACGGCAGTGCAAGTTCGCGCTCAACACCGACGTGGACGGCGGCGTGATCAACAACCCGGTGCTGCTGCGGCTGGATGACAACCACTTCTGGCTCTCGGTGGCCGACGGGGATGTGCTGCTCTGGGCCAAAGGCGTGGCCGCGGTCGCCGGTATGGACGTGGAGATCCGGGAGCCCGATGTGGCGCCGGTCCAGATCCAGGGCCCGAAATCCCGGGACGTGATGGTGGACCTCCTCGGCGAGAGCGTGCTGGACATCCCGTACTACTGGATGGACGAGTACCGGCTCGACGGCATGGACGTGGTCGTCTCCCGCACCGGGTACACTGGCGAGGTGGGCTACGAAATCTACCTCCTGGACGCCAGCCACAACGGCATGAAGTTCTGGGACACGGTCTTGGAGGCTGGTGAGCCGCACAACCTCTCCGTGATCGGGCCCTGCCAGATCCGGCGCGTCGAGGCCGGTATTCTGAGCTACGGCTCCGACATCGCCCTGGACAACAATCCCTACAGCGACTACAGGTTCCTGAACCCGTTCGAGGCGGGCCTGGGCTATACGGTGGAATTGGACCAGGAAGCCGACTTTATCGGGAAGGAAGCCCTCAAGCGCATCGCCGACGAGGGAATAAGCCGCAAAGTCGTGGGCGTGGAGATCGGGGGTGACCCGATCGTGGGCTACATAGAGGACTATCTGCAGGTCGTCGAGTACGACGAGCAGATCGGACAGATTTCTTCTGTTTTCTACTCGCCCCGGCTGGAGAAGAACATCGGTTACGCCCTGGTACCCATCGAGTATACGGAACCGGGGACCGGCCTCACGGTCAGGTCACGGACCGGCGACGTCGCGGCCACGGTCGTGGAGAAGCCGTTCGTGGATCCGGGCAAACAAACACCCAAGCAGGACCTCAAGCAAGCGGCGGTCGTCTCATCGAGCTAGTTCGAGGGCTCTCTAGTGGATCAGTTGCAACCTTCTAACGCCTGCCCGGAAGGCGTAGGGGACCACCAACGGGGGGATGCTCTGGCTACCGCGCTGGAGCATTCCCGGTTTGAGCTGGTGCCAACGGAGGGGGTAGAGGAACAGGCGGACCATCTCCCGAAAGGCACCAGGGTAACCGTGGGCGTCCTCTCCCGGGGGATCGAGCACTCGCTGCAGATCATCGAGCGGCTTACACGGCGGGGGTTGCGGGTCGTACCCCACCTCCCCGCCCGACGCGTAACCGATGAGTGGCACCTGGAGGAAATACTCCGGCGGCTGGAGGACCTGGGAATAGAGGAGCTCCTCGTAGTCGGGGGTGACCCCAAGCAGCCTGTCGGCCCGTACCGGGACGCGCTCGGGTTTCTCTCCGCTATGTCGGATCGGGGACACAACTTCAGCCGCGTGAACATCGGCGGGTATCCGGAAGGCCATCCCGACATAGACGACGAAGTACTCCTCCGGGTCCTGCTCGACAAACAGCCCTTCGCCACCCACATCGTCACCCAGATGTGCTTCGACCCGGAGAAGATCGTCGCCTGGATCGCCGGCATCCGACGCCGGGGAGTCCGGTTGCCAGTATTGGTGGGAGTGCCGGGCGTGGTGGAGATAAAGCGGCTATTGCGGATTTCCCACAAGATCGGGGTGGGAGACTCGACCAGGTTTCTCAGGAAACACGCTGGTCTCGCGGGCCTCTTTTTCTCGAGCTTCTTCGAATCCGGCAGCTACAACCCCGACGCGCTGGTCGGAGAGCTGGTTCCCTACATCGGCGATCCGGACTACAATATCGTCGGATTCCACATCTACACGTTCAACCAGGTAGAGAGCGCGGAAAGATGGCACCGAACGCTGCTAAACCCCGCCCAAGGGGCGACACGACCGGCGATCCCGCCAGCCCCGGCGTAGGACTCGGGCCTGACCGGCGCGCCCGGTGAGCGGCGGCGGGCGGTCCCGGCGCGTCGCCGAGTTCGTCAGTGGGTTGCGCTGGGAGAACGTACCTGCGGATGTAAGAGCCCAGACTATACGCTGCGTGCTAGACCTCTGTGGCACGGCGCTCGCGGGCAGCCGCACGGAGGTAGCCGGGATCACGGCTTCCTACGCCCTGGAGGCTCACGGCCCCGGTCCATGCACCATCGTCGGCGCTGATTCTCGCTGCACGCCAGCCGGCGCGGCGCTCGCGAACGGGTTCGCGGCCTCGGCCCTGGATATCGACGACGGCTACCGGCCGGTCAAGGGACATCCGGGCGCGGTGGTCTTTCCGGCGGTGCTCGCCGCCGCCGAGCGTGCCGGTTCCAGTGGAACCGGGTTCCTGGCGGCCCTGGTGGCCGCCTACGAGGTATCCCTGCGGGCGGGGCTCATACTGCACCCGCTCTACGGCTTCTATCACGGTAGCGGTTCTTGGGGGCCTATAGGAGCGGCGGCCGGCGCCGCCCGTTTATTGGGTTGTAACCCGGAGGAGATCCGGCACGCCCTGGGGATCGCCGAGTTTAACGCCGCGATGACCCCCGAGATGCGTTCCGTGGACGATCCCAGCATGCTCAAGGACGGCATCGGCTGGGGCGCGATGACCGGGGTTTCGTCCGCGCAGCTCGCCGGCCGCGGGTTCACGGGCATCCCGAGCCTCTTCGACGAAGACGACTCGGAACCACCGTTGTCCGAAGACCTTGGCAGCGAGTACCTGCTCCCCGGCCTGTACTTCAAGTTGCACGCCTGCTGCCGGTGGGCCCAGCCGGCCGTCGAGGGAGCGCTGGCGGCAGCCCGGGAGCTGGGCGTTGGCGCGCGAGATATCGCGCGGGTCCGGGTGCACACCTTCGAGGCCGCCACGCATCTTCGGGCGGCGGCGCCCCGCACTACCGAAGAAGCCCAGTTCAGCCTGCCGTGGCCCGTCGCCTGCGCCCTGATCGACGGCGAGGTAGGGCCGGATCAGGTCCAAGGACCCGCCCTCGAAGACCCGGCCCGGCGGGCCCTGGCCGCCCGGATCGAATGCTCCCAAGACCCGGCACTCGAAGAAGCCTTCCCGGCCAAGGCCCTGGCCTGGGTGGAGGTGGAAGCCTCGGACGGCAGCAGCGCCCGCTCGGAAATTGTGGCGGCCCAGGGGGACGCCGAGACCCGGCTCTCCGACGAGGATCTCACCCGGAAGTTCAAGCGGCTCGTAGAACCGGTGTTGGGCCCCGGCCGGACCGGGCAGTTGATCGACGCCATCCACGAGCTTCCCCGGGCGCCGAACCTCCGGGCGCTAACCCGCCTGCTACACAGCGGCAATCAAGACAGGTAAGATTCAACCGTGCGAATTGCGCTGGCACAGATAAACCCCGTACTCGGCGACGTCGACGCCAACCTCCAGCGGGCGGAGCAGGCCATAGTGGAAGCCAAGAAGGAGCGGGCGGATCTCGTCGTCTTCCCGGAACTGAGCCTGACCGGATACTCCCTCGGCCAGGTCAGCGACGAGGTCTCCATCGAGGTGTTGGACGAGCGCATCACGTCGTTGGCCGAAAGGGCCGGAGACACCTCTATACTTCTCGGCTTTCACGAAGACAGCGGTGGTTTCCGCACCTACAACAGCGCCGCCTACTTCCAAGACGGGTCGCTACTGCACCTGCACCGCAAGCTCTACCTGCCGACCTACGGCATCTTCGAGGAGCGGAAATTCTTCAGCCCCGGCCAGAGGATGAAAGCCTTCATGACCAAGTTTGGGAGCCTGGCAACCCTGATCTGCAACGACGCCTGGCAGCCGGCGCTCGGCTTTCTCGCGGTTCAGGACGGCGCCCGGGTGCTCCTCGTGCCGACCAACAGCGCCGACAGCCGCTTTCCCGGAGACCTCGATACCACCGAGTACTGGCACGCCATCACCCGCTTCTACGGCCTCATGTACGAGTGCTACGTCGTGTTCGTGAACCGGGTCGGCACAGAGGGAGACCTCGACTTCTGGGGTAGCTCCCACGTGGTAGACCCGTTGGGCAACATCATGGTAGAGGCCGCCCTCTACGAGGAAGACCTGATCACCGCCGACCTCGACCTCAAGAGCGTCCTCCAACGCCGCCGCAGAGTCCCCCTGCTCCGCGAGGCCCGCCTCGGGCTCCTGGATAGAGAGCTACACCGGCTCGTCGACGAGGGCGGAGACCTGTAGTTCTCTGACCTCGTTTCGCCGGCACCGGAGATCCACGCGCGAGGCAACAAAGCTCCCTATTTCAGGTGGCCGGGCAGGAACAAGAAGACCTGCGGGGTGGGAGCTTCAAGAACCCCGCGATAGCCCGGGTACTCGCGCAGAAAATGGGGCCGGTCAGAAACGGCCGGCCCGCAAGTTAGTCCTCCTAGAAGCCCCTGGGTACCCTTACTACCACCTTGCGGGCTCCAGACTTCATCACCTTGCCCTTCGCTGCCCGCACCTGCGCGCCCCCTCGCTTCACTAGCCCCAGGCTCTGGTTCTTCAACGACCTCGCCAGCGCTAGCTGGTTGCCCTGAATCACACACGCCGTCCCTGGCTTGGCTACCAGTACCTGCTTGCCCTGAACCAGCCTCACAGTCGGGTCCTTCACCCTACAGCTTATCTGCTTGAACCTCGGTGCCGCCTTGGCCTCAGCTTTTGGCTTGGCCCGCACCACTGCCCGGGCACTGTTGTTCCTGCCGTTCGGGTCTCTGACCGAGGAGCTTGCCCGGGCCTTGTTTACCAGCTTGCCACTCCTGTTTACCTTCACCCGGATCTTCTTGGCTACGCTCCGGCCATCGGCCAGCCGGGAGATGTTGCACCTCACCTTCCTTGCCGTGAGCTTCCGGCAGCCCTTGGAGGTGGACAGTACCTTCACTCCCTTGGGCAGGGTGTCCACTATCTTCACCCTTGTTGCCCGGTCTGGGCCGTTATTCTTGACCCGCAGGGTGTAGGTGAGCTTGTCTCCTACGGTGGGGCGGCCTTTGCTGGCTTTCTTTGTTAGGGAGAGGTTAGCTTTGTCGGCTGGTGGAGGGGTGACCTCTTTCTCGATGGAGCCAGAGTCGCAGCGGGGTCCCTGGGGCCGGCTCCCCCCTCGCTGGTCGATGTTGGGGGGTGGGCACTCGCTCTGGGCCACCCGATTCAGGGCTGGGCTTCCGGATTGCAGGGCGTGGGTTTGGGTAAATCCTCCGTTGTTTGCCAGGGGACCCAGGAGGGGGTTGGATATCCCGGTAACGTCGTTTGGCCCGTTGAAATCGTCTGCACCAGCCCCGTCACCGATTACGTTGTAGCCCTCGGACTGGAAGGAGTTGTTTACATCGGTGCCGTTGTTGGCGGCTATGATCGAGGAGCCTACCTCCGTACTGGTATCTCCTCCGGTTGCCACACCGGCCCCCTCGTTCTCCGGGGCGGTGTTGTCCGTGATGGTGGTGAAGGATATTGTCGTAAGGCCGCTGTTGTTCTCGACCCCGCCGCCTATCCCGCTAGCCTCGTTGCCGGAGATAGTGGAGTTCACTATGGCAGTACTATCTTCCTGGGTCGCGTCCTCAATGTCGGAGTAGATGCCAGCACCGTTACCGGCCCTATTGTTGCTTACTGTAGACCGCTGGACCATCAGCGTGCTGGCACCACCCTCGAGCGAGTTGGAGGCGTTCTCGATGCCGCCACCCAGGAAATCTGCCTCGTTGCCGCTTACGGTACTTCGATCTACCGTTACCGTGCCCCCAACTTCGTTGCTAATGCCACCACCATTGTTAGCCTCGTTATTGCCTATGGTAGACCGCAAGATCTCCACCGTGCCGGAGGAGTTCTCGATGCCGCCGCCATTGTCGTCGGACACGTTCCCACTTACCGTGGTTTGGTCTAGCGTAATATCGCCCGTATCGTTGTAGAAACCCGCGCCATCACCTACGGCGCTATTGTCGGATACGGTAGAGCCGGTGAGGGTCATCACGGCCCCGGTATTGAAGAAGCCGCCGCCATCAGCTGCTTGAGTATTATTGGAAACGGTCGAGTCCGTGAGCGTCACCGTGCCCCCGGAGGTGTAGAAGCCGCTGCCGTTTCCGCCGGCCGTGTTGCCGGTTACGGTAGTCCCGATGAGCGTCATCGTGCCTCCCGCGTTAAAGATGCCGCCGCCGCCAAACGTAGCGAAGTTGTCGGATACGGTTACCCCGGTGAGCGTCAGCGTGCCCTCGGTGAAGATGCCGCCGCCGCCAACCCCAGTTTCGTCGGCGTTCGCTCCCGTAACGGTAATGCCTCTTATGAGGGCGTTTACTCCAGGGTCGACGAAGAACACGCGTTCCTGGTCGACCGTCTGCTCTACTATTAGCTGATCTTCCCCGGGCCCGTCTATAGTAAGGTCCTCGGATATCTCCAGCTCTTCGTCAAACGGCGTGCCGTCATCTTCGGTCAGCTCGATGGTACCCGTTACAGAAAACGTCACAGTGTCTGCCCCATCCAGGGCGTTCGCCACTTCTATGGCCGCCCGCAGCGTGCAATCGCCCCCCGCTTCAGCAGATTCGCAGTCCCCGTTATTTGGGTCGTCGTCATTTCCGTCTTGGAGGGTGTCGACCGTGAAGGTCTCGGCCGACGCCGCACCGGCTCCTATGGTGCCAACGATCACCACCGCCACCACCAGGGCGGCCATCCACAAGATCACCCTCGCAGGCGAAAGGCTGCCAGCCACACTCGTCCGGTTAGATTGCCTCATCCTCGCTCCTCCCTCGATGCGGCGCTTTGCAACAGCTTCCATAACCTGGTTTCACGAGCCGGCCGGGTTCCGGGAGCCCCCTCTGAAGCTAGATCCCTCGCTGGAACATCAGTATAGGTTCGGTCGAAAGCGTGGTGCAAGGTTTGACGTAACTGTTCGGCAAACGACGATCGACAGATTTACAGACTCTGCTCGTCATCAGCCAAGCCTGTCCGGCAGAAGGAGATATGTAGATTAGCGACCGGACTGCCAACATACCTTACAGCTTGTTGGGCGATGTATCTTACGGGCATCTCCTTGACGTATCTCCAGGATCTACCGCACAAACATCTCTACCGCCGCCCCCGTCGAGCAAGTCGCCACCGCGGCCGTCGCGGGCGCTTAGCACGTCTCGTCCACCTTCACCGAGTAGGAGATCTAACCCCGATCCGCCTTTCAAGATGTCATTGCCGGCACCACCTGGAAGACGATCGTCTCCTGGTCCGCCTTTGAGCACGTCGTTGCCTCCGTCACCGTAGAGTGTGTCGTTACCGCCACGCCCGTCTACAACATCGTTGCCGCCGCGCCCACAGATGACGTCCCGGTTTTTGGTGCCAACCAGCACGTTGTTGGCAACGGAACCTTTGATGGTGCAGCGCCGTCCTTTACCGGGCAGCAAAGTAGAGGTCGCTGCCGCAGCGTCGATACGGCCGTGACCAAAGCGAGGGTCTTTACCCTTCTTGCCCAGATCGACCGCTGTACGCTCTATCTTCGCGCGCACCCTGGTACCCTGGGAACCTTCTGCTATAAGCATGCCCGCGAGCGCGGACACGTAGGGAGCAGCCATGCTGGTGCCGGAGTCGTAGCCGTACTTTCTTCCGGGTAGGGTGGAGTAGATCCGCACTCCCGGCGCGGATACATCGACCCAGTTTCCGTAGCTAGAGTAGAGATCCCGCCCGTCTTTGACGTTGGTGGCGGCAACAGCCACGGTGTCGGGATATGCTGCCGGATAGATCTTCGGGTTACCGAATGGTGCGAAGTTGCCCGCCGCAGCAACTACCGGAACGCCTTCATCCTTCGCGTATGCAGTAGCTTCTTTCAAGAAATCTGACCGGATCGGCGCCCCCAGAGAGAGGTTTATGACTTCTGCTCCCTCGTCAACGGCCCATACTATGCCTTCGGCGATGTCGAAATCGTAGCCCTCACCGTACTCCACAACCTTGCCTACCAGGATGCCGCATCCGGGACAACCACCGGCGATGCCCTCACCGTTACCCGTACTGGCGGCGGCGATGCCCGCGACGTGAGTGCCGTGACCGAAGGAGGAATCCTCGGCCACTTCGTCTTCGTCTACGAAATCCTTCTGGCCAACGATCTTGCCCCGGAGATCAGGATGTCGAGCATCGACACCGCCGTCGAGGATCGCGATCTCGGCTCCCCGGCCTTTCGTCTGCTTCCAGGCCCTCGGGAAGCTCGCCTTTCTCAACCCCCACTGGCGGGAGAACTCGGGATCTTTAAGTCTATCGAAGGTGCTGCGCACGTAGTTGTATTCGACATGCGCGATTCCGGGATCCTCCTCCAACTCCGCCTTCTTGCGCTCCAGCCCCTTTTCCCGGGCGTTTTCGGAGCGCTCCTTCTTGATTTCCGGAAAGGCGAGGAGCCGGGCGTCGATCTCCGTTACTTTTCCTCCGACTCTCGCGCCAACCTCATCGCGGACCAGCTCGTCTTTGGAAGATGCCTTGGGCCCCTCATCGTAGGTAACCAACAGCTCACCTACCGCGTAAGGAGTGCCTGGCGGATCCTCGTCAATTTCCCGTCCTTGGAATTGTCCATATCCATCTGCAGGCACAGTTAGCAAAGACGAGAGTATGAGCCCGAGAAATACAGCATTCGCCACATGCCGGTTGCGTTTGCTCAAGTTGTCCCGCCTACTCCTCGGAGGAAACATCTTCGAACTCCTCGTTGAAGTCTTGCTCGGGCACCGGACTTCGCTGGTCGTGATTCCCTCTATGCTCTTCCGGAGTCACCTGCGGATTTTCCGGTTCTTCCTGGTCGGGCCATTCTGCTTCGTCCTCGTCTTCAAAGTCATCGTCGAGTTCCATCTCGGACTTGAGGTCTTCGATCGAGTTTCGGGCCTGGCTCACGAAGTGGCCCGCCTCCCGGGCCATATTGGTCATCTTGCCCGGCCCGAAGATGAGCAAGCAAAAGACGCCTATGAGTAGAAGCTCCTGCATGCCAACCCCGAACAAGGTCCTAATCCTTCTCGCTATCTGCGACCGGGGCGTTCTCCGTTACCTCGTGTTTTTCACTTGCGGAAAGCGTTTCGATTCTCTCTTCCTCGTTGCCCTCGTTCTCACCGGTGAGGCCCTGGCGAAATTCCCTGGCGCCACTACCCAGAGAGCGGGCGAGTTCCGGTATGCGCTTGGCTCCAAATAGCAGTACAACCACGCCCAATATGATGAGTACTTCGGGTCCCCCGGGTATCATCAGTGCTTCCCTCCCATCTAGTGTGTCCTACCGTCCTGCGACCGTGATCCAACAGAAACACCGGCACACACGGGCCTACCGGACAGTGTCTGTATCGGTACCCACTCTTCTCTTTATGGCTACAGATTGCACCACTACGATAGGGATGGCCTCATCCTGAAGGGATGATTTTTGAGGGCTTCGAGACGGTTATGCTTCGACAAAGAGCTATTGTTCAGGTTCAGTCTTCTTCATCCTCGAGGGAGGACTCCATGAGAGCCATTTCCTCCGTATCGGCAGACCCGGAATGAACGAATACCAGTTCACCAAAGTAGAAGGCGAAAGCAGCGATCAAACCCGCCGCTAGTGCGGCGACCGGCGCTATCTCAACACCGGGCACGTAGCTGGCGAACATCATCAGCAGCACGGCGGTAGCGAGGCCGTGAACGAACGCGAATCCGGTCTCGGCCCAGACTCTATCCATACCCAGAAGCCCCAGGAATTTGATCGCCGGCTCCTCACCGAGGAGCATAAACAGCGCAGAGAGTCCGGCAGCCGGGGCTAGAGCCAGAACAAGATCCGCAAAGCCGCCTGAGGTAAGTGCCCCGGGGTGCAAAAGGTGCACCGCCAGCAACGTTGCGCCGGCTAGGACCGCGATAACCATGCCAAAAAAGACAGAGAAAAGAACCAGGATGTTGAATGGAGTCACCTTCGACGGAAAAACGAGATTCAGCACGCCCCAGACGATTACCAGGATAGCAATAGCTTTGAGTACGTAGTCCAACGTCACCGTAGTTTCTCCGTATCTTGGTACTGCTTCGAACGGACTCCAGTATTCCCCTGTCGCCGAGTTCTCCGCACCGCCATTGTCGTAGGTGCCGTGATCTGCGACATGGTTTAGAAGCTTGCAACCAAGTCGACTACAATCCAGGCACCAAGGCCTATCGCAAAAATCAATACCGTAGCACGCAATACTGCAGCTAACCCCCTCCAGCGACGGGGCAAGATATCCGCCATACCCCAGAGTCCAAAACATATTGCCCCTGCCAAGAACTTGCCATTTAGCCAAGGATATCCAGGCTGGAAGTAAACCAAAAAGAGCCAGATTAGGCCAAGAACAAACCCTATAAGCAAAGTAGACTTCCCAATACTCGGTTGTGGATCATTTAGTAGCTCGCGCCTTACTCGTACTCCAATAGCCCTCAACTTGTACTTGGAATGGGAAGGGTTCAGCGTTTTGCTCCTGTATAGAGGACTTGAATTCTTAGCATCTTAGCAATTTGAGCTTCGGGTAGTAGGCAAGTAGCGCATATCACAATAATTGATGCGAAGGCGGCGCAGTCTTTTCTAGTTGCCAGACTACCGGAGGAGCCTGTAAGCACAGTGGTCTGCATTCAGTCCTCTTCATCCTCACGAGAGGCTTCCAAGTGAACCATCTCCTCCGAGTCCGTAGATCCTGAGTTGACAAATACCAGTTCGGCGAAATAGAAACCGAAAGCGCCGATCAAACCCGCAACTACCGCCGCGCCAACCGTCAGTTCGACACCTAACACGAAATATCCAATGGTTGTTAGCAACAAGGTAGCAACAAGACCGTGAGCGAATCGGGAGAGCCAGTTTTCGGGGAGCGGGTCACAAGGCCAAGAGTGAGCGGGATCGCGGGCGTGAGCGAGACGCCGGCTACGAACTGGAGCGGTGAGGACCACCAAACGTAGAGTGTCCATCGTCTCGATGACTTTACGCAGTGTCATGATTGTTTGGCTGCTCGTCACCGGAGCCGAGACCGTAGCCAAACAGAGCTGCCACGGGAACTGCAAAGGCGAAAAAGCCGTAACCGACCACAGTAAACCAGAAGCCAAAACTCCAGACACCACCTGCTACGTACTCTTCGGATGCATGGGCGACTAAGTAGATTACGAATGCCAGAGAAAGAAGTGCCACAGCGGTCGCCCTAAGCGCTACCGTCAGTCGGAGATAGCTGGCTGGCAAGCGTCCTCCTACGCCCATCGACATCATGGCTGCCCCAGCCACCACCGACCAAGCAGCCGAGGAATACGGCCAGTCACTAAGCAGATAGATTAGCACCCCCACTACCATAAGCAAGGTGCCCCCGATAAGCAGATACATCGACCTTCTGGGATCAGGCGGTCGCAGGAAGTTCACTTTCTGTCGGGACAAGAAATCATTCGTTGTTCGCCACATGCTATTTCGCCCTGTATCTCCAGACTGTGCTCAGCACAAAGTTTACTACGAGAAGCCCCTCAACACGCGTTTGCTACAAATTAGGCTGTCTTTTTCTTCATCTTCATACCATGTGCGCACGGAACCACTGTAGTGGTTCCGTGCGCACGCAGACTTCATGTTAGAGTGGCGCGGGGCATCTCCCACAATACGTTCTGATAGATCTGCAACATTTCCGCGCACCCTGAATAGAGCACCAGATCAAAAAGCACGTGTAGATACCTACAGGGTGGATCACCCAAGCGCAGGGGGCGCACCAATCCCAAACGCACCCCAACCTAACACCACTACAGCCCCTTCTTCTCCCTTTGCCACCGGGGGCTCTTACCTTCCTACAGCTACGACAGCGTGCCTGTGTGAAGAATCCCGAAGCTTCTCCGGGCTCCGGCTCTTGAATGTCCAGAAGGCCGTCGCGACTAGATTCTTCCAGCAACAACATCTTCGGCGCGTCTTTGCTGTCGAGTTTCCATACTTGCGCTTCTCTCTTAATGCCGTTTACGGGTTTGTTGTACTCATAAACTACAGTACCGCGTTCAGAAGTGCTATAGCTTACGGCAAGCATGCTGTTGCCGCCTTCAAGTTTGTGCCTGACAGCCTTAACAAGAGCGCAGTTGCCTTCTACTGTAACTTGACCGTTTATGCTAGATACTCTACAGTTCCCATTGCCCCCTACTACTGTCTCTCCATTTAGTATGCTTACTTGACTGCTCCACCTGTCCGCCGTCTCTTTGCCAGCCACGTTAATGAGGTCTGAATGCTTCGCCATCCTTCGAGCGACCCTGACGAGTTTTTGCCCCTTGATTTCCTCGCGACCAAGAGATTTGACTGTCTCTTGAGTTGCTTGCGCGGGGGAAACGAATCTATCGGTAGTAGAAAGCACTCCCATCGCCACTGCAGCGCCGCCAATACCTTTCAGGAACTGTCCGCGGCTCATGCCTAAACCGATCTTGGCGACCGGCGAGGCTTCAGCTACTTCGGGCGCGGCTCCTACCTCTCCCAGAACCTGCATCATACGCCAGGTGGCACCCAGACCCAAAGCACGGCTCAGCTTGAGCCCCATCCTTTTACCCGTCCAGGCTTTAACAACTTCTCCATCTACCTCGAACAAGGTGGGAGCCCAGGGAGCATCCTCGCCAAGGGATTCCTTACGCCACGCCATGACCTGCGGGTCGCGCAGGTTTGCGATCTCCAGCCTGTCGCCTACCTCTTCCTCGATCTTGCGGGCCAACTCGCTGCAAGTCATGCAGCCGGCATCAAAGCCCAGCACCAATTTCTTGGCACCGAAAGCTCCTCTTTCCGCTACTTCCGTCATCAGCTACCTCCTCTTCTCAGAGCCGGTCCGGCTCCGTTTGCCTATACAGGTAGCTTGCCTTAGCGAGAGCAGTGGTCCATCATCCCTATGGGATGATTTTTCGCCGTTAGAAATTGGAAACGTGCGACCCGCGGGACGACAAGAGATCTTTGCGGCACGTAGCTCCAAGCTTTCTCAGGATGCTTCTGACATGCGTCCTGACCGTCGGAACGGTCACGTACAGTTCTTCCGCAATCTCCGGATTGGAGCAACCACACAGCAGCAAAACCAGCACCTCGCGCTCCTTGGCCGTCAACCCGGCGCTGTCCGAGGCGGTGTGAGCCTGGCGTACAGTCTCCGTTGCAGTATCCTGCGGACGCCATACTCGCTCACCGGCTATGGTGCACTTCACGGCGTCGAGTAGCTGCGCACAACCAATACTCTTGTGGACAAAGCTGTCCGCCTCACCGAGCAGGCAGAAAGCTACGCGTTCGGCGAAATCGTAGGCAGCGTAGACCATGACGCGGGGCGGTTCAGGTAGAGACTTCGTCTCCTGGCACACTTCGATCCCGGTCCTCTCGCCCTTGAGGTTGAGGCCCAGAATCAAGAGGTCCGGTTCTAATCTCTCCACGAGAGAAAGAACTTCGTCACCGTCGTCGGTCTCGCCGACAACCGCTGTGTCATGGGTCGTGGCGACCAACTTGTTTAGT
The DNA here is from genome assembly GCA_050331175.1 of Rubrobacteraceae bacterium. Lineage (GTDB taxonomy): Bacteria > Actinomycetota > Rubrobacteria > Rubrobacterales > Rubrobacteraceae > SIRX01. The sequence goes on from JBHJHC010000016.1 coordinate 58,236, forward strand.
CCGAGCCGTACAGTGGAGTGCCCGTCCGCTACAACGACTTTCTTCATGATCGTCCTGTGCTTCGCGAACATCCTGCGCTCACATCCGAAACGAATCAGGAGATATCTCGGCTCCTGACGAGCAGCAGCGAGAGCGCCACGAAAACAACCAGGTAAGCCACCAGCACTAACGCCGCCTGGGCCACATCAACAGGCTCGATGCCCGGTATATCGGTTCCCGCCACACTTCCTTCTCTAAAGGGACCAAGGAGGTCTATGGCGTTTCTGCCGGGTAGCGCCTGGCTGATCCTGTCAACGGTTTCGCTTTCGAACGCAAACCCTAGAAAGAGGTTCTCCAGAACCAATACGTATATCAGGCCCAGTCCCACGGCGAGGGAAGTGCCTCTAAATAGCGTGGCCAGGAAGAAACCCATGGTAGCGAACACCGTCAGTATCAAGCACCCGGCTGCGAAAGCTTTGAGCATCTCTATTGCGGGAGGCCATTCGACCGGAGCGTCCAAGAGAACGGCCACTATGTAGCTGCTGGCTGACCCGACGGCGAACGACAGTAGTACAAATACGGCCACCACAGTTGCCAGCGCCAATAGCTTCCCTGAAAAGTAGCCCACTCTCTGCGGTCCCTGGGTAAGCATCAGTTTGAGGGTTTCCCATTTATATTCGCTTCCCACGGAGAGCGCCCCCAGCACGAGCGCCAGGGCAGTCCCGAAGCTAATAAACTGCTGCAGCATGCTGGACAGGAAGTTTTCCGGGTACAGAATGTATAGAAATTCCTCAGATTCCGGCGGCGGATTGCCCCCTTCGACTCCTACGACAAACAAGTAGCTGAGAAGGTAACTAAAGATGGTTATGAGCGCTACGAGAATGAACCCGATAACCCACGATGCCGGTCGGCGACTCGATTTCTTCAGTTCAGCGGCAAAGCTGGTTCCCACTTTCTAAACCTCCTCTTCCGTACGCTCTTCCGTGAGTTCGAAAAACACCTCTTCCAGCGACCGCTGCTCGGGACGTATCTCTCCAACTCTAATGCCCGCGCTCGCGAGCTTGTGGCTTATCTGTGAAGACTTTTCGGGATCGACCGGGATTCGGAGCAACCCGTTCTTCTGCACCTCCGCCTCTTCAACTTCAGGCAACTCCTCGACTACTCGTACGGCTTCCTCCATAGGATCGGCCCTGACCAGGATCGCCCCCGGCCCCCGCAGCTCATCTACGGTGCCTTCTGCGATAAGCTCTCCCTTACGGATCACACCGACCCGGTCGCAGATCTGCTCGACCTCGCCCATAAGATGGCTGGAGAGCAATACGGTTCTCTCGCCTGAACCGGCCTCGCGGATCAACTCCCGCATGTCGGCCATGCCCCTGGGATCCAGGCCGTTGGTCGGCTCGTCCAGGATCAAGAGCTCCGGGTCTTTCAGCAACGCCGCACCTACCCCGAGCCGCTGCTTCATGCCTGTTGAGTACTTCTTGTACTTATCTTTCGCCCGCTCCGACAACCCAACCTTCTGAAGCACCTCGCCAACACGAGACTCGACACCCTTCACACCTCCAAGGCGGGCCACAACCTCCAGGTTCGCCTGGCCCGACAGATATGGATAGAAAGCCGCCGATTCGACCAGGCCCCCCACTCGGCGCAACATCTCGTACTCTCCCGGTCTCCTGCCAAGCACGCTGGCGCTGCCCGAAGACGGTTTGATGAGTCCCAACAACATCCGCAGCGTGGTAGTCTTGCCGGCACCGTTGGGACCAAGGAACCCATAGACCTCCCCGCGCTGGACGTTGAGATCCAGGCCCTTCACCGCCGATGTCTTGCCGTAGGTTTTGGTAAGCCCCTGGGTTTCTATTACAAACTCGCTGTCAACTGCTTGTCTTTCCACAGCCTTCAACCTCCAGGTGAGCCTTCGAGCTTTTGTATTGGAGAATCTTCTAAACCAGCATCAACGGTTCAGGTTCAGCTACCGTATGTCGGGAACGACATCGGACGTACGTTGACTACTCTCAAGAGTGGAGGACCAAAGTCTATGGGGTAGCCTCGTACTATTATCCCAAGCACTATCACCCAGCGGCCAACGTAGCGGTCCAGATTGATACCACGAGCGCCATATAGTGCGTACAGTCTCCGCGGTTCCCACCCAAGGATCGTGTGGGACCCGTACTGGTAAGCAGTTATTCCCTGTTTCTTCAGTACCCCGGTAACTATGATGTATCGCCCCATAGAAGGAACGGCTTGGCTCGTCTCTTCAGACCGCGAGGTTTCGCTATTCTCCCTATTCTGCGCCGTCGCAGGGACCGCACCCAACAGCACCAGCGTCATTGCAACAGTAATCAAAGCAAGCATCCTGAATTTCACTGTAGAGCTCCTCCATCTCTATTGGTTTCCCATTGCTAAAAGCACACTACAGCAGTCAGAAGCCTTTGTCAAATTTATTTGACTATTCTTTGATTTATTTGACGAGAACGTGAGATGTTACTGTTGTTTGGCCGTAGAAGGGGAGAGGGAGGTTAGCTTGTTTGCTTTCGCCGGTGGGCCAGAAACAGAATAGTAGCGATGCCCGTGAGTACCACCGCAGTATAGATAAGCCCACCGGCGGTAACGGCGGCTGCGTTGCCGCCTGTAACGAGATCGGGACCGGCTTCGCTGAAGTTGAGGATTGTCCCACCCGGGGCTTCCTCTCCGGCTTGGTTAAAACCAAAGATGTTTACCTCCGCCCAATTCATGGCCGCATGTAGGGCGCACACCCCCCACTGAGAACCCTCATACAGTGCATAGAAAGCGAAGAAGAGTCCAGTGAGAAATAAGTTGGTGAGTGCTATCGGGTCAAAGTCGAGATTGAACGTATGAGAGAGGGCGAAAACCAGCGTGGAGATCAGAACTCCTGCCAACGGACCGTAGCGGGCGGCGGCCGTCTGCAAGAGCCAGCCACGGAACATAACCTCCTCCGCCGATCCTTGCACCGCCCAACCCAGAGCCACGAGGAGAACGCCTCCTAGAGCTCCATACCCCTGCAACTCGCCAGCGTCATTCCTCTCGAAAGCTAGAAAACCCATCGCTCCCATGAGCAGGCTCACAACCGCGAAAAAGATCACCCCAAAGGCAACTCCTCTGAGCATCTTCATTAGGGCAC
>JBHJHC010000017.1:0-205720 GCA_050331175.1 Rubrobacteraceae bacterium
CGCGCTAGAGAACGTGGAGATAGACGCGCCGATGAACGGGCTCTTCTCCTTCACGCCGGACGGCGGGTCGCTCTTGGGCGAGTCGCGGGAGGCAAAGGGATTCTGGGTCGCGGAGGCCGTGTGGGTCACGCACGCCGCCGGGGTCGGCAAGGTGATGGCGGAGTGGATCACGTCCGGCGTACCGAGCATCGATGTGGCCGGCGCCGACGTCCACCGCTTCGAGAAGTGGGCGCTGAGCCCCGCCTACGTGGAGGCCCGCAGCTCGCAGTCCTTCCAGGAAGTCTACGACATCATCCATCCCCAGCAGCCGATGGAGGAGCCGCGGCCGCTGCGCACGAGCCCCTTCTTTATCCGGCAGCAGGAGTTGGGGGCATACTTCCTCGAAGCCACGGGCTGGGAGCGGCCGCACTGGTTCGAGGCGAACGCCCCGCTCGCCGAAAGCCGGGACATCCCCGGGCGCGACGAGTGGTCCGGACGCTACTGGTCGCCGGCGGTGGGGGCCGAGCACCAGATCACGCGCGAGCGCGTCGCTCTGTACGATATGACGTCCTTGAAGCGGGCCGAGGTCAGCGGGCCGGGAGCCCTGGAGTTCCTGCAGCGGCTCAACACCAACCAGCTCGAGAAGCCCGTTGGCAAGGTTACCTACACCCTCATGCTCGACGAGGCGGGCGGCGTGAAGAGCGACATCACCGTGGCCCGGATCGGCGAGGAGCTATTCCAGCTCGGCCTGAACGGGCCGCGCGACATAGAGTGGATGGAGCGCCACCTGCCGGACGACGGCTCGGTACACATACGGGACATCACGCCCGGCACCTGCTGCGTCGGCGTCTGGGGACCGGCGGCGCGAAAGCTGGTACAGAGCTTGAGCGAGGACGACTTCTCGAACGAGGCTTTCGGCTTCTTCAACGCGCGGGAGGCATACATCGGGGAGGTTCCGGTACGGGCTCTGCGCGTCTCCTACGTCGGGGAGCTGGGGTGGGAGATCTACACCTCCTCAGACCTGGGCCTCCGGCTCTGGGACCTCCTGTGGAACGCCGGAGAAGAGGACGGCATCATCGCCGGCGGCCGCGGGGCGTTCAACGGCCTGCGGCTGGAGAAAGGCTATCGGGCCTGGGGCGGCGACGTGACCTCCGAGCACGACCCTTACGAGGCGGGTCTCGGGTTCGCCGTCAGGCTCGACAAAGGAGACTTTATCGGCAAGGAAGCCCTGGAGAACCGCCGCGAGGAAGGTCCTCGCCGGAAGCTGGCTTGCCTGACCCTCGATAACCCGGAGGTTGTGGTCCTGGGGAGCGAGCCGGTATTCGCGAACGGTTCCCCGGTCGGGTACGTGACGAGCGCCGCCTACGGGTACTCGATCGGGCAGAGCATCGCCTACGCCTGGGTGCCGCCGGAGCTTGCGGAGCCCGGAACGGGGCTGGAGATCGAGTACTTCGCCCGGCGCCACGGGGCCACGGTGGCCGAGGAGCCGCTGTTCGACCCGGAGATGAAGCGGATGCGCGGCGCGGCGCTGGTGAGCAGTGTTTAGGCAAAAAAAGCGTAGGTAGAAAGGAAAGCGCCGGCGCGGTCCGGAAAAGGTTTGGCGACCACGGACCGCCCGGCACGGTAGCACAAGGAAGTGAATCCCGTGCGAAACACAGATTCTAGCGCACTGGCGCCCGAAAGCTCGTCGAACCGCCCGCTCCGCGCCATCCGCGGCAGCTCCAGCGTGCTCGATGGGATCGGGGACACCCCGCTCGTCGAGGTCGAAGGTGTTTGGGCCAAATGCGAGTTCCTCAACCCCTCCGGCTCCGTAAAGGCGCGCATCGCCAGGTACATGGTCGAGAAGGCCGAGAGAGAAGGGCTGCTCAAGACCGGCGACACCATCGTGGAAGCTTCGAGCGGCAACACCGGCAACGCCCTGTCGATGGTCGCCGCCGTCAAAGGCTACCGGATGCTGGTCGTAATGCCCCACGGGATGAGTTCCGAGCGCCTGGTTATCAGTCGCGCGTTCGGGGCCGAAGTGTTGGAAGTCGGGGACTTTCACGTCAACGAGGCGTTGGCCAAGGCGCGGGAATTAGGCGAACAGGACGGCTACTTCTGCCCGGCCCAGTTCGACTCGGAGTGGAACGTCGAAGAGAACCGGGTGTGGCTCGGGCCGGAGATTTTGGCGCAGTTGCCGGAAGGTGTCGTTCCGGACGCCCTGGTCGTCGGGGTCGGGACCGGGGGGACCCTGATCGGGGCCGGCCAGGCCCTCCGGGCCGTGAACCCGGACGTGAAGCTGTTCGGCGTGGAGCCGGACGAGTCCTGCACGCTGCTGTGCGGGGAGATCGGGCGTCACCTCATAGAGGGGATCTCCGACGGCTTCATACCCGGCATCTACGAGCGCTACAGCCACACGATAGAAGACGTTATCCCCGTGGAGAGCGAGGAAGCCATCCGGCAGATGCGGCGGCTGGCCCGGGAGTACGGGATGTTCGTGGGACCTTCCAGCGGGGCCCATCTGGCGGCGGCGCTCCGTATCCGGGAGCAATATCCCGGGCTGGGAGAAATCGTGACCATCTTCTGCGACGAAGGCGAGAAATACCTGAGCGATCACTTCTACGAAAACGGCTTTAGGGAGCGATGATGCGACGAAGTACCTAGTTGGCGAAGACCAGCCCCATCATTGAACACCGGGCCTGAAGAACAGGCCCCGCAACGAGAAAAGGAGAACGTCCATGACCGACCTGCAGACAAACGGAACCCGCGTCGACCGGACCAACTACAACCCGGAGGTCCTGCTGTACACCAGGATCAAGAAGTCGCCGTACTTCTACGGCTCCCGGCGGCACGGGGTGGCGATGTACAGCGTCTACAACCACCACTACCATCCGCGGCACTACGGCGACCCGGTCGAGGAGTACTGGCAACTCCTCGAAGGCGTGACGCTGTGGGACGTGGGCGGTGCCGAGCGGCAGGTGGAGATCACCGGCCCCGACGCCTTCGAGTTCACGAACATGCTCACGCCGCGCAACCTGCACAAGTGCAACATCGGCCAGTGCAAGTACGCTTTCATCACGGACGAGAACGGCGGCATTATCAACGATCCGGTCCTGCTCCGGCTGGACAAGAACCACTTCTGGCTCTCCCTGGCCGACAGCGACATCCTGCTGTGGGCGAAAGCGCTCGCCTACAACATGAAGCTTGACGTAAACATCAGCGAGCCGGATGTCGGCCCGATGCAGGTCCAGGGCCCCAAGTCCAAGGACGTCATGATCGACCTCTTCGGCGAGAGCATCCTGGATATTCCCTACTACTACATGGTCCACAAAGAACTCGACGGTATGGAGCTCGTCATCTCCCGGACCGGCTACTCGGGCGAGCTCGGGTATGAAATCTACCTGAAGAACGCCAGCCGCGACGGCTTGAAGCTCTGGGATGCGGTCCTGGAGGCCGGCGAGCCGCACGGAATAACCCCGATCGGGCCCTGCCACATCCGGCGCATCGAGGGCGGCATCCTGTCCCAGGGTTGCGACATGACCATCGAGGAAAACCCCTACGAGGTCGGTTACGGCTACAAGTGGATGGTCGAGCTGGACCAGGACCAGGACTTTATCGGCCGGGAAGCGCTCCAGAAAGTCGCCGAGGAAGGCGTCAGCCGCAAGCTGGTCGGCGTGGAGATCGGGGGCTCGAACCTCGGTTCTTTCAACGACGGGTCCATGATCGACTTCTTCCCCGTCTACGCGGGTAACGAACACATCGGCAAGGTTACCAGCGCCTGCTACTCCCCGCGCCTGGAGAAGAACATCGGGTTCGCGATGGTACCGGTCGAGTACAGCACCATCGGTGTCGAGCTCGAGGTCGAGCGTCCCGACGAGACGGTCTCTGCCACCGTCGCCGACCGGCTCTTCTTCCGGCCGGAGCACGCCGAGCAGGTACTCTCCGCCACGAGCTCTTCGAAAGGCGCGTAGAAGGAGATCAGGTTCGCGGGCGAGCCGGGTTCTCGCCCGCGACGGTTCTACAGATAGAGAGGCAATCGGTAAAACGCGATGATCCAAGAAGTTGACTCTCGTGGGGCGCTTGTAGAAGCTCTACAGGCCCCCCGATACGAGGTGATTCCGCTAAAGGGTATAGAAGAGCAGGTATTCGAGCACGTGCCGGGCGAGGTCAAGCTCACGGTCACGGCTTCGCCGAGCAAGGGCCTGGACCCCACGCTCCGGGTTGCCGGGCTGTTGTCCCAGCAGGGCTACAGGGCGGTCCCCCACCTTTCGGCCCGGCTGGTGTCCGACGAACGGCACCTGGAGGAGATCCTGCACCAGCTGTCCGAGACCGGCATCCGGGAAGCTTTCGTGGTAGCCGGCGATCGGGACGAGCCGGTCGGGAAATTCGCCGGGGCGAAGGACCTCCTGAGGGCGATGGCGGAGATCGGGCACGGGCTCGAAGAGGTTGGTATCACCGGCTACCCGGAGAGCCATCCCCTGATCAGCGACGATGCGACGATCCAGGCCATGCACGAGAAGGCGCCCTACGCGACCTACGTCGTCAGCCAGATGTGCTTCACCCCGCAGGTGATAGTTAACTGGATCCACCACATCCGGGACCGGGGCGTAGGGCTCCCCGTCGAGATCGGGATGCCGGGTTCGGTAGACCGGCTGAAGTTGTTGCGAATCTCCGGGAGCATCGGCCTCGGCGAGTCGGCGAGGTTCCTGAAAAAGCACCACAACCGGCTCCTCCGGCTGTTCCTGCCCGGTGGTTACGACCCCGACCACCTGGTCGAAGGGGTCATGCCTACGCTGGCAGACCCGCAAAGTAAAATCCGTGGCTTCCACATATATACTTTCAACGAGGTGGACAAGACAGAAGCCTGGCGGCGGCACGAACTCGACCGCCTCGGCGCGAAAGCCTAGAAAGAGGAGCCCGAATGACGAATCCCACCGAGATACCGACCGACCTCCAGATTGCCCGCAAGGCGGAGCTGAAACCGATGGAGGAGATCGCGGAAGACATCGGGGTCGGCCCGCACCTCCTGGAGCCTTACGGGGACTCCGTGGCCAAGATAAAGCTCGCCGCCATAGACGAGCTGGAAGACAGGCCCCGCGCGAAGTACGTGGTGGTCTCGGCCATTACCCCGACGCCCCTGGGCGAAGGAAAGACTACTACCACCGTCGGGCTCGGCCAGGCCTTCAAGCATCTCGGGAAGACGGCCACCGTTGCGGTGCGCCAACCTTCTATGGGACCGACGTTCGGCATCAAGGGCGGGGCGGCCGGCGGCGGCTACAGCCAGGTCGTGCCGATGGAGATGTTCAATTTGCACCTGACCGGCGACATGCACGCCGTGACGGCGGCCCACAACCTGCTCTCCGCCATGATCGACAACCACGTCCACCACCACGACGACTTCTTCGAGGTGGACCGCCACTCGATAACCTGGCGGCGGGTCCTGGATATAAACGACCGCTCCCTCCGGCACATAATTACGGGCCTGGGACCCCGCGTAGACGGGGTGCCCCGGGAGTCGGGCTTCGATATCACGGCGGCGTCCGAGGTCATGGCGGTGCTCGCCCTGGCCACTTCCTTGCAAGACCTGCGGGAGCGGCTCGGCAGGATCGTCGTCGGCTCCTCTACCAATGGGGCGCCGATCACGGCCGAAGACCTCAAGGCGGCCGGCGCGATGGCGGTCATTCTCAAGGAAGCTATAAAGCCGAACTTGATGCAGACGCTGGAGAATACCCCGGTGCTGGTCCACGCCGGGCCGTTCGGCAATATCGCCCACGGCAACTCCTCGATAGTCGCCGACCGGATCGGCATCCGGGGCGGGGACTTCCTCATTACCGAGGCCGGCTTCGGGGCCGACATGGGCGCGGAGCGCTTTTTCAACATCAAGTGCCGCAACTCGGGCCTGACGCCGGACGCGGCGGTGCTGGTCGCGACCGTGCGCGCCCTCAAAGTCCATTCGGGCCGCCACAAGGTAAAGGCCGGCCAGCCCCTGCCGGACGGGCTCCTGCAGGAGAACCCCGACGACGTGCACGCGGGCTCCGACAACCTGCGCAAGCAGATCGAGAACATCAGGGTACACGGCGTCTCGCCGGTGGTGGCCATAAACGCCTTCCCCACCGACCACGACTCCGAACACGCGGCGATCCGCGAGATCGCCGAGGAGATGGGCGCCCGCGTCGCCGTCTGCGACCACTTCACCGAGGGCGGTGCCGGGGCCACGGAGCTTGCCGAAGCCGTCGCCGAAGCCGCCGACGAACCCACCGACTTCCAACTCCTTTACCCCGCCGAGGCGAGCTTGCGGGACAAGATCGAGACGGTGGCCAAAAAAGTCTACGGGGCTTCGGGCGTCGAGTACGACATCCAGGCGTCGAACCAGATCGACTCCTACGAGGAGAACGGTTTCGGCGACCTGCCGGTGTGTGTCGCCAAGACGCACCTTTCGATCTCCTCCGACCCGACGCTCATGGGCGCCCCGAAAGACTGGACTCTGCCCGTGAGAGAGGTGCGGGCCTCGGTGGGCGCCGGGTTTATCTACCCGATATGCGGCGACATGCGGACGATGCCGGGCCTGAGCGCCCACCCGGCCGCCGAGAGTATAGACATCGACGAGAACGGCGAAGTAGTGGGGTTGTTCTGAGCAAAGTTGCCGCCGACGATGGCTACCTCGACCTTTCGCTGGACCGGTTTCTGGACCTCACGGTCTCGGGTGAACCGGCTCCCGGCGGGGGCGCCGCCGCGGCGGTGGCCGTTTCGCTGGCCGCCGCCCTCTCGGGCATGGCCGCCCGCCTCTCTACCGGGCAGCTGTCCGACGCCGCCGGGCTGCTGAAACGCGCCGAAGAGCTTAGAGAACGGGCGGCACCGCTCGCCCAGGCCGACGCCGACGCCTACGAACGCGTCATCGAAGCCCAGAGGGAAAGGGGCGACGTTCGGGGGGCTCTCGCCGCGGCGGCGGACGTGCCGCTGGAGGTCGCCGTTGTCGGGACGGAGGTGGCCACGCTCGCCGCCCGGCTGGTGGAGGAGGGCAACCCGAACCTGCGGGGCGACGCCCTCGCGGCGGTTTTGTTGGCCGAGGCGGGCACCCGCGCCGCGGTGTCGCTGGTCGAGATCAACCTCTCCGCCGCCGGCGCCGGGGACGGCCGCCTCGACCACGCCCGGAAGCTCGCCGAGTCCGCTGCAGCCGCCAGAATAGCCGCCGGAGGCGGGACCTGAAATGCACCCGAAACAGTGCCGCATGATGCAACAGCCTGTGGTGTGCGGTATATTGCATGTAACATCACCGGGACAGGAGGCATCAAATGGCTGAGAGAAGAACCCCGCTGTACGACTTCCATCTGCGTTCCGCCCGGGAGGTAATAAAGGGCGGCGGAGACTACATGTTTCCCAGCGCCTATACCTCGCCGGTCGAGGAGCATCTGAACGTGCGGCGCAACGTGGGCCTGCAGGACTTATCTACGATGGGCGAGATAGATATCAAAGGACCCGGTGCCGAGCGGCTCGTAAGGAGGTTGCTCGTCAACGAGGTCTTAGACCTGGAGCCGGGCCAGCTAAGGTACTCGACCATGTGCAACGAGGAGGGTGGCATCGTAGACGACGTGACCGTCTACAAGTTCGATGACGAGCACTTCATGATCGTCGCCAGCTCCGGGCCGCGGTTAAAGAGCTACCGCTGGATCCGGGAGCACGCCGAAGGCCGGAGCGCCTACGTTACCGACGTGACGGCGGCCGTCGCCCTGCCGGTCGTGCAGGGCCCTCTCTCGCGCAAGTTCCTCAAGAAGATCGTAAGAGACGTGGACCTCGACGAGCTGAGGTTTTTCCGGTTCGCGCCGGGCCGGATCGGGGAGGTCGACCTGATCGTCTCCCGCTCCGGATACACCGGCGAGTTGGGTTACGAGCTCTACACCCCCGCCGACCAGGCCCAGGTGCTGTGGGACTATCTGGTCAAGAGAGGCAAAGAGTACATCCTCCAGCCCTTCGGCGTCGCGGCCATGCAGTCCGTCCGCATCGAGAAGAGTCTGCCGCTCTACGGCTCGGACATCAACGAAGACTACACCCCGTTCCACGCCGGGCTCTCGCGCTGGATCCGGTTCGACAAACCCGACTTTATCGGGCGCGAGGCCCTGCTCAGGGTCCAGGACGAAGGCCTCGACCAGCGCTGGGTCGGCCTTACCCTGGAGACCGAGGTCCCGGCCGCCGTAAACGACAAGCTCTACAGCATCGGCGACGTGGCGACCTTCCGGGAGAGAATGTTCTCCGGCAGCGAGGCCGGCGAGTACAAGGACGAAGTCATGTCCGGCGAGCGGCAGGTCGGGCACATCACCTGTAGCGCCATAGGTCCTTCGGTCGGGAAGACCCTCGCGATGGCCTACGTGGACACCGCCCACTCCTGGCCCGGGGCGAACCTGGTCGTGGAGATAAACGGCCGCCCCGTACCGGCCCGGGTAACTTCGACGCCGTTCTTCGATCCCGAGATGGCCCGCATCCGGGCCAAGCCCCAGGACGACGACCGGCGCGCCGAACCCGCGCCGGAGCCGATGGCCTACGCGAACGCCTCGGTGAACGGCAGCACCTGATGGCCGGCAACTACCACTCCAAACGCTACGACGCCATCGTCGTCGGGGCGGGCGCGATGGGCAGCGCCGCCGCCTACTACCTGGCCCGGCGCGGCAAACGGGTACTCTGCCTGGAACGATTCGGCATTCCGCACACGATGGGATCCTCCCACGGCTACACCAGGATAATCCGCCTCGCCTACTACGAAGACCCGTCCTACGTCTTGCTGTTGCGCCGCGCCTACGAGCTGTGGCGGGGCATCCAGGGCGTGGCCGGCGAACGGCTCCTGCACACCATCGGCTCCATAGACGCCGGCCCGGAAGACTCCTGGGTCTTCAAAGGTTCTTGGGAGTCGGCCCGGCTCCACGACCTGCCGCACGAGATCCTCACCGGCTCCGAAGTGCACCGCCGCTATCCCGGCTACCACCTGCCACCGGAGCACCTGGCCCTGGTTCAGCCCGACGGGGGCTTCCTCGTCCCCGAGCGGTGCATCGTCTCCTACGTCATGGCGGCCCAGGAGCGAGGCGCGGAGATCCACGGCCACGAAGAAGTCCTCGAATGGGAGCCGCTCGAGGGCGGCGTTAGGGTCCGGACTACCCGCGACACCTACGAGGCGGACAAGCTCGTCTTTACCGCCGGCGCCTGGAACCAGAACCTGCTCGGGGTTCTCGACGGCCTCGCCGTGCCCGAGCGGCAGGTGCTCGCCTGGCTACAGCCGTCCCGCCCGGAGTACTTCCGGCCCGACACCTTCCCGGTCTTCAACCTCCTGGTGGACGAAGGCCGCTTCTACGGTTTCCCGGTCTTCGGGGTTCCGGGCTTCAAGTTCGGCAAGTACTTCCACCTCGAAGAGCGAGGCGACGTCGAGGAGCTGGACCGCGAGGTCCACGGCTACGACGAACGGGTTCTACGGGAGTTCGCCGAAAGGTACTTCCCGGATGGTTGCGGCCCGACGATGAGTTTGCACACCTGCATGTTCACCAACACGCCGGACCACCACTTCGTGATAGACCTGCACCCGGAATACGAGCAGGTAAGCCTCGCTTCGGCTTGCTCCGGACACGGGTTCAAGTTCGCCAGCGTTATAGGGGAGATCATGGCGGATCTGGCCGAGACCGGCATCACCCGGCACAACATAGACCTCTTCCGTCTGGACCGCTTTTCATCCGGTGATAGGCGCCGCCAGGAGACCGGCCGTAGCCGGCCGCCGGCAGCCCGCGCCGTCCAAACAGCCGGACGCGGCAGGCGCCAACAGGAGACAAACGGGGACCGCCGGACCTACGAGGAAAACGGCAAAGACCGAAACGGCAAGGTCCCCTCGTTCCCGCGCGTGCCGGACGTAAAAACCTTCTGGTAGGTGCGTTACGGACGTTCCAACAGTACATGCCATCTCCGGGTCACTCGACGACGCGCTCCGGCGGGCGCTGATCTACGGGGGCGGAATCCTGATCTTCAAGGGCGTAGAGTCGATGTTCCGGCTTTGCGAGGCCACCGACGGCTTTATCCGGGAGGCGTTGGGCACTTCGGACCCGGTGCGGGCGCAGTTCGAGCTCGCAGCAGAGGACTACGCGGAGAGAATCGGCGGGCTCCAAAAGCGGTACCCGAAGAACGGGCTGGTAAAGAGCCTGTTTCGGGAGGCGCTGGAGCGGGTGGGAGTAGAGATAGACCGGACGTACTGGGACCTGCTCCGCTTGCGGGCGTTCCCCCACAGCGAGGGGCCACCGGAGAACGGCCTCGGCAGGCTCGGCGTTCATCGCGACACCTGGTCATCGAACATCTACGCGCAGACGAACTGGTGGGCTCCCGTTTACCAGATTACCGCGGGCCGCACCATCGCTTTCTACCCGGCTTACTGGTCGCAACCCATCGAAAACACCAGCGCAAGCTGGAGCCTGGGGAAAGTCCGGGCCGCCCGGCGGGCCGGAGATAGCTCCGTCCCGGTAGTTCCCGGGTTGGCCGAAGACCTAGACCCCGCCACCGAGGTCCGGGTGGTGATAGAACCCGGAGACCTGCTGTGCTTCTCCGGGGCCCACTTGCACGCCGGCGTGCCGAACTCCACGGGCCTGGCCCGCTTCAGCATCGAGACCCGGACGGTGGACGCGGACGATGCAGCCGCCGCAACCGGTGCCCCGAACGTAGACGGCGCCGCCGCCGAAGAGCATCCGCAATGGTTCAGCCGCGTGGCAGACGGCGCGCCGTTAGCGGTGGCCGGCGGTCGGACCGGGGAGACATTTCGGGGAAGGCGTGTAGAATAGATCTTCATGAATCCCGTTACGAGCAAAAGCTCTTCGGTCCAATCGGTGGACCGGGCGATTACTGTCATGGAACTTCTCTCAAGTCAGGGATGGTCAGGCGTCACGGAAGTCGCCAACGAGTTGAACATCCACAAGTCCACCGCCTACCGGCTGCTCGCCACGCTCCGGGACCGGGGTCTGGTGGAGCAGGACAACGCGACGGAGAAGTACCGGCTGGGCTTCGGGGTGGTGCTACTCGCGAGCACGGTAACCGCCGACCTGGACATCGTCCGCTACGCCCGCCCGATCTGCGAGCGTTTGAGTGACGAGCTGGAAGAGACGGTCACCGTAACAGCCCTGGAGGGCGCCGAGGCAGTTATCATTCACCAGAGCATCTCTACCTCCTCCATGATGGCCGTTGACTGGTCTGGCTGGCACAGCCCCTTGCACGCTTCGGCCGCCGGGAAAGTCCTGCTAGCCTACATGCCCGAGGAACGCCGCCAGCACATACTGCGGAAGCCGCTCGAATCTCTGACCGAGAATACGGTTACGGACCGTGCGGTCCTGCAGGCCCAGCTGCAAGAGATCCGAGAAATCGGGTACGGGTATATCGACGAGGAACTGGAGGTCGGCATGACCGCCGTCGGCGCCCCGATCCAGACCGCGGACGGGAAGGTCATTGCGGCCGTCGCAGTTTCGGGCCCCGTATTCCGGCTCCCGGCGGAGCAGGTACCGGAGACGGCCGAGTTGGTAAAGCAAGCCGCCGAAGAGATCTCCCGGAGCCTCGGTTTCTATGGCGATCCACCGGGCTCTGGAGATAGCAGCGACGGGTGACCCCGGCCACCGGGCCCGGGCGAGACCCTCATACAGGGAACCTCCGTGGTCTATAGCGTGCTCCTGGGCGTCGCGATCTTCGTTTTCACCATCAGCTTCACAAAGCTGCTGGAGGCGATCTACGCCGCGATACTGGTCCCCGCCTTTCCAACCTTTACGAAGGATCAGGCCCCACTAGAGCTTCCTCGCCTCTCGGTAGTGGTTCCCGCCCGCAACGAGGAGCCGGGACTGGAAAGCTCTCTGACGTCTTTGCTGGAGCAGGATTACCCGGAACTGGAAGTCGTGCTGGTAAACGACCGCTCCACGGATCGCACCGGGGAGGTACTGGAGGATATGGCCCGCGACCGGCGCTTCGTGGAGACCGTGCACGTGGAGCGGCTGCCGGAAGGGTGGCTCGGCAAGAACTACGCGGTTCACTCCGGCGCGCGCCGGACGAGCGGTGACTGGCTGCTCCTTACGGACGCGGACGTTCGGTTCTATCCCGGCACCCTGCGCCGGACGGTTGCTTACGCCGAACAGCAGGGGCTGGACCACCTGACCCTGGTACCGCGTTGGGCGCTGCAAAGCTACTGGCTCAAGGGTATCGTGGCTTTCTTCTACATGGTCATGTTGCTCTACGGGGGCTACTATCGGGCAAACCTCCCGCGCTGGAAGAAGGGTGTGGGGGTAGGGGCTTTTAACCTGATCCGGCACAGCGCCTACGAGGCGGTAGGGGGCTACGAATCCCTGGCCCGCCGCCCGGACGACGACTTGAGCCTCGGAAGCCGGGTGAAAGGCTCCGGCCTGCGCCAGCAAGTGCTTCTGGGGCACCACCTGGTTTCCGTAAAGTGGTACGATTCCCTGGGCGCCCTGGCCCGGGGCTCCGAGAAGAACTTCTACGCGACCTTCGACTACAGCCTTCCGAAGACCGCCCTGTACTCCGCGAGCCTGGCGCTGGTCGCCGGCTGGCCTTTCGTGGCGGTCTTCTTCTCCCCGGGATACGCGCTGCTGCTCTACCTGGCCTCCATCGTTGCCCAGCTCGGGACCTACGCCATCACCAATCGCTTTCTGGGGTGGAGGGTGGCGCCCCTGACGGTGGGCTACCCGGCGTTTGCCGTTGGGTTCGCCGGTTTGCTGGTTCGCTCCGCCCTCTTCGCGCTCCTGCGAGGCGGCATCTACTGGCGAGGAACCTTCTATCCCACCACCCTGCTACGCGGTGAAAGAGCTAGCTCCCGAAAGAAGCTTCCCTCGTAGAGCAGGATCCACGAAAATACGATGCCGGTCAGCGCACGTCCCGGAGATTCCTGTACCCCGGCCAAGAGTAGTACACCCGGGACGCGACATCGGATAACAACCGGCCCGTAGCGCCAGGTTTGCCGGAGCTTTCACAGCCCGGTCCGATCTCGGAGGCTAAATTCTTTTCGGAAGCCGCGAACAGGAGATACGGAATGGTCGAGGTCGGCAACTACATATCGGAGCTGGAAGGCGTAAAGTTCGGCCGCAGCGGCGGTGAAACCACGCTCGGGGAGCTGCCCGGAGACGCCCCGTTGGTGTTGGTTTTTCTGCGGCACTTCGGCTGAGTATTCAGCCGGGAATGGGTCGCGCAGTTGCGGGACGGGCACGAGGAGTTCGAGAAACGGGGCGCGAAGGTGGTCCTGGTGACCATGGGCGAACCGGAAGAGACTGAAGGTTTCTGTAGCCGGTACGAGGTGCCTTTCGCCTGTCTATCGGACCCTGGCAAAGAGGCATACCGGGCGTTCGGCCTCGGACGAGGTGGGACGCGAGAGATGTTCGATCCTCTTAGCTGGGTCCGGGGCGCGCGGGCGACCCTCAAGGGCCACACCATCGGAGCCCCGGTCGGCGACCCCTGGCAGATGCCCGGCGTCTTCATCTTCGATGCGGACGGCGAGGTCAGGTACGCCCGCCGGGCCCGCGAAGCCTCGGACAACCCCTCGAACGCCGAACTCCTGGCGGTACTGGACCGGCTGTGAGCGCCGTCGCTACCGGCAACCCCGCCATCACCGTAGTCGCCCTGCACGGCAACGGCGGCGGCGCGTTCCGCTTCGCGCGGGTCAAACCGTTCGTGCCCGACGGGGTCGACTTTCTGGCCGTTACGCTACCCGGTTTCGCGGACGTGCCGCGGGATCCTTCGCTGGAGACCCTGGCGGATTATGCGGACCGGCTCCGGGCCGTGATCCCCGGCGGGCCGCATCCGGTCGTGATGCTGGGGCACGGCATCGGGGGGTCTATCGCGCTGGAGTTCGTGCAACGGCACCCGGACGCGATAGACGGTCTCATCCTGCACGCCCCCGTCGGCGCCCGGCTCGACTCGCGCCGGTTCCCGAAACTGATGAAACCGCGCCCGGTCCGCGAGCTGGTCAAGCTCGTGATTTCGTCGAAGCCCACCCGGCCCCTGATGAAACGGCTGCTGTTCGACGGACCGGTGCCGGACTGGTACGCAGACCGCTTCTTCGAGGAGTACCGGAGTTGCACGGCCTTCTCGCAGATGTTCGACCTCATCACTGCCGCCTGGTTCCGGAACCTGGAGCCGGTAAGGCTGCCGGCCGTTTTGCTCTGGGGAGCGAACGAGCGGATCCTGGACGTCGAGCAGGCCCGGGACTACGAATCCCTGTTGCCGGACGCCGAAAAGCGCCTCGTGCCTGGCTGGGATCACTTCCCCATGATCGAGCAGCCAGAGGAATATGCCCGCGAAATATCCGCCCTCGCCCGAAAGCTGGTCTCCCGGTGACCCCGGACCGGCTCATCCCGCTCGGCTCGGGGTTCGCCGCGGGCCGCGGCATCGGCAACAAGGCGGCCCTCCTGGACCGGGCCGCCCGCGCCGGCCTGCCGGTCCCGCGAGGCGTGGTCCTGCCGGACGAGGAGTGCCGCTGGGCGCTGGAGAAAGGCCTGCTTTCGCCCGAGGGCGAGGTTTCGGATCCTACCCGCCTCGTTGCGGCCCTGGATCTTCCGCGATTCAGCCGTCCCGTAGCCGTCCGCTCCGCTTTCTCAGCCGAGGATACTGCCGGCGAAAGCCTGGCGGGCGCGTTCGACTCGCGGCTCTCCGTCGACCCCGGAAATCCCGGAGAGCTTGCGGAAGCCCTGGCCGGGGTCTGGCAATCGGCGGGGCGGTACGAGGGAGGTTTGCGGCGGGACGTCCTGATCCTGGAGATGGTCGAGGCGCAGCCCGCGGGTGTAGCCTTTACCGAGAGAGAGTTCGAGGACGACCTGGTCAACTTCGTCTACGGCCCGGCCGAGAAGATGGTCTCCGGCGAGACCGAAGGTACCTCACTCTCGCTTCCGAAGCTCCGCCACTGGGAAGAACCCGGCGCGGGGAACCCGCCGTTCGCGGCCCGGCTCCAGGAGCTGTTGCGGGACGTGCGGCGGGAGTTCGGCGCGGGGGACTGGGACGTGGAGTGGGCCGACGACGGGGAGCGCTGCTGGCTGTTGCAAGTACGGCCCGTGGTGCGCGGGACCGTAAGGAACGAGGCGTTCACCGTCGCCAACCACAAGGAGATATTGCCCGAGCTCCCGTCCCGCTTCATGACGAGCCTCATAGCCTCGTGCGCGGACGGCCTTTTCGCCTACTACCGCCGCTTCGACCGGAGCCTGCCGGAAAGGCGGCCGTTTATCGAGGTGTTTCTGGGCCGCCCGTTCATAAACCTCTCGTTGATGCTGGAGATGATGCGGACCTTCGGCCTCCCGACCCGCCTGGTCACCGACTCCATCGGCGGCGGCACCGACCGCCCAACCGGCCTCGTTCCCGGCCGCTTTTTTCGTAAAGCACCCGTCCTGTTCCGGCTCGGGGTCGCCCAGCTACAAGCCGTTCGCTCCGCCCGACACGCCCAGGAGCGGATGCTGAAGCTAACGGAGAACCCCGGCGGGAGCATCGGCGAGTGCGTCGAGACGCTACGGCGGGTGTATACGGTACTCGTTACCGAGATGTTCTCGCTCACCGCCGCGATGAGCGGGCCGCTGGCCCTCCTCCGGCAGCTCGGCACCCTCGCCGAACACGGCGCCCGCGGGCACACCGTTTCCACCGGGATCTACACCGACCTCGAACCTCTGCGGGAACTCGCGGAAGGCAACCCGGACATCCGCACCCCGCTGGAGGACGGCGCGTTCCCCGACGCCCCAGGTTTCCGGGAGCTCTGGAGCACCTACATCCAAAAGCATGGGCACCGCGGCATCTACGAGAGCGACATCTCCCGCCCCCGCTTCCACGAGCAGCCCGAAACCCTGTTCGCCATGATCCTCGAACCTGGGCGTTCGTCCGGGAAACCGTCCCGGACCTTGCTCGGCCGCGTCACACTACCTTTTTGGTGGCAGGCCGGGCGCGGGATGCGGGCGCGGGAAGAGCTCCGCTACCACGCAATGATCGGCTTCGACCGCATCCGGCAGACCCTTCTCACCCTCGCTGCCGAAACCCTGCCAGACCCGGACCTGCTCTGGCTCCTCGACACCGAAGAAGCCCGAAAGCTCGACACCGGCTGGCGTCCCGGCGAACGGTTTTTCGGGGCCCGCCGCCAAGAGGTAGAAGACCTCCGGGACTACGACCTTCCCGATGTCTTCCGCCGCTTCGACGACCTGGAGCAATACCGCACCGCCAGCCCGGGAAACCAGCCATCCGGACGCCTCCGGGGCGTCGGGCTGACGCGGGGCGAGGCGCGGGGCCGGGCGTGGGTCCTGCGGGAGCCTTCGACGGAGCTGCCGGACGACTTCAGCCCCGGCAACACCATACTCGTCGCCCGTTCGGTGGACGCTGGCTGGGTGCCGACCTTCTCCCGGGTGGCGGGCGTCGTGGTCGAGACCGGTGGCGACCTCTCGCACGGGTCCATCATCCTGCGCGAAATGGGCCTGCCGGCGATCACCAACGCCAGCCGGGCCACCAGCGCTTTCGAGACCGGCGATGAACTGATTCTCCAGGCGGATACAGGGACCGTTGCGAGGTACCCGGAGTAGACCCGCCGGCTTCAATGCTCCGCGTAGAGGATACGCATACTGGCTAAAGAAACTCGGTGTTTGCCTACCAGAGGCTAAATGGGGTAGTCTTGTTTTGGGATACGGTGGAAACGAGGCTATTTGGGCTCCAGATCAGAGGTCGCCACAGGTGCTTCGAAAACGGATAGAGGTCCGCCCCGCTACCGGAGGGCGGATGTTTCCTGAAAGGAGCTTGGTATGACGGCACGAAAAGATGCTTCCGGGTTTACGGCCGCAGCAAACGAGGCCCTGTACGAGGATCCGCACCTCGACTGGGAAGATACGCTCGACTCCGAGTTCGCCGGGCGCGGCCTGATAGCCCGGCTCGAGAAGCCTGTCATCCAGACTGCTGATGGCGCACCTGTCTGGAGCCTCTCGCAGTACGCTTTCCTCGAAGAAGAAACCGCTCCTCCAACCGTCAACCCCAGCCTCTGGCGCCAGGCCAGGCTCAACATGATACACGGGTTGTTCGAGGTAACCGAGGGTATATATCAGGTACGCAGCTACGATATTACCTCCATCACCCTGGTAGAAGGCGATACCGGCTGGATCGTCGTCGACCCGGGCATCTCGACGGAATGCGCCCGGGTTGCCCTGGATCTCGTCAACGAGCATCTGGATGAAAAACCGGTCACAGCCGTTATCTACACCCACGGTCACGTGGACCACTGGGGCGGCGTGAAAGGCATCGTCTCGGAGGCAGATGTTCGGGAAGGGAAAGTTAGAATAATCGCCCCAGATCAGTTTATGGAAACGGCGATCAGCGAGAACGTCATGGCCGGAAACGCCATGAGCCGCCGGGCGACCTACATGGCCGGCAGTATTTTGCCTAAGGGCCCCAAAGGACAGGTCGACTCCGGTCTGGGTAAGGAAGCCTCAACGGGGACGATCACCTTGATACCCCCAACGGATATCGTCGGCGAGACTCCCACGGAAATGACGGTTGACGGGGTGGACTTCGTCTTCCAGTACACCCCGGATACGGAAGCCCCGGCGGAGATGCACTTTTATCTACCGCAGTTCAAGGCGTTGTGCATGGCTGAAAACTGTACCCACAACCTGCACAATATCTCCACGCCCCGCGGGGCGGAGATCCGCGACGCGCTGGGTTGGTCACACTATATCGACGAAGCCATCGAACTCTTCGGGGATGAGACGGAAATAGTCTTTGCCGTCCATCACTGGCCGACGTGGGGACGAGAAAGATGCATAGACCTGCTCAAGAAACACCGGGACATGTACAAATACCTCCACGACGAAACCCTGCGGCTGGCAAATCACGGCTATACGAGCATCGAGATCGCGGAGATGATCGAACTCCCCGAGAGCCTGGCCGGTGAATGGTCGCTCCGCGGATACTACGGGACGGTCGTTCACAACGTGAAAGGCGTTTACCAGCGTTATCTGAGCTGGTTTGACGGTAATCCGGCAAATCTGCATCCGCTGCCCCCCGTTGAAGCCAGCAAGCGGTATGTAGAGTTTATGGGTGGTGCAGAGGCAACGCTGGCCAAAGCCCGCGAGTACTACGACCAAGGCGAGTACCGTTGGGTTGCACAGGTGGTCAACCATGTGGTCTTCGCCGATCCCGACAATAGGGCGGCGCGGGAGCTGCAGGCTGATGCGCTGGAGCAGCTCGGTTACCAGGCCGAGTCGGGACCCTGGCGTAATTTCTATCTTGCTGGGGCACAGGAGCTCCGCGATGGCGTTGTGTCGACGGTCGCGATGAACACCGCCAGTCCTGATGCTGTTAGAGCGATGACGGTAGAGCTGTTTTTCGACTTTCTTGCCGTGCGGTTGAATGGACCTAGAGCGGCCGGCAAGACCATTACGGTCAACTTCGACTTCACCGATACGAAAGCCCAATATGTTTTGAAACTGGAAAACGCGGTCTTGAATTACTCCGGGGGCAAACAAGCTGAGGACGCGGATGCCACCATCACCCTCACCCGGGCTGCTCTGGACGAGCTCGTACTGGGCGAGGCTGCGCTACAAGACAAGTTGACCTCCGGAGAAGTCGCGATCGAGGGGGATCAGTCGAAGCTGAACGAGCTGCTTTCTTTGCTCGACACCTTCGACTTTTGGTTCAATATCGTAGAGCCATGAATCTACTACCGGGGCTAAGACCCCGCACGTGTGAGTTCACTGCCTGGCTAACACCATAGGCATACTTTTGACGCTCGCGGCTGTTCTCGCGGGGGTCCCGGCATAAACACCCCGGCCAAGAGCATCCGTACCACCAGGAGATCGCTGGGGACAATGCGGGCTGCCGGAAAGGAGGCGCAATGAAGGTTGCTTTGGTTTCTGGTCGCATTTCTGACGGCGGGCGACGAAAATCCAGGCAAAGATACATAGAAACCTCTGATTCATCAGGAGTACAGCCGGACTGGTTATTCGGTCAGGAAAGAATGAACCAGATCGGCATATAGTACCGGCCGGGAGTCTCCGATGGAGTGGCTCGCACCTTCGATCACGAGCAGCGTGGCATTGGGAAAGACGTCTCGATACTCGCGGGTGACCGCGCCCCGCAGGCGATCGCACTCGCCACGAAGAACGAGCACCGGTGTTTCGACGTCTTCCAACGCTGGTCTCGGGTCTTCGACCCGGTTTATGCTGGCGACGGTCAGTGCGTTTGCGTAGTAGCTGAAACCCCGGGGAATTCGTGGCTCGGACGGCGGCTCTATAGCCTCACCCCGAGCTCCACAGCCTGCCGTGTCTGATGCGATTATGCGGCCGATGAGGCGCTGGAAGAACGCGCTCATCTCACGATCGGGAGCGAGGTTTTGCGCGGCTTCGGGGTTGATCTGCTGGAGCACCAAGACCGCGACGAAGCGCAGGGTCGCAGCGTCGGAGATGATCTCACCCTCTGGCCCGTGGCTGACGCCCTCGTCGGCGAACGCTGGCGCCCAGATGGCCCCGGGCGAGCTGACGACGGCTTTCTCGACCTTGTCCGGATGGGAAGCCATGTAGTGCGCGGCGAGCGTGCCGCCCCAGGAGCCGCCGATCAGGATGAGACGGTCCGCTCCGATCTCCTTGCGGATAGCTTCCAGGTCTTCGACATGACGCCCGACGGTGTAACCGTCCACCTCCTCTAGTCGTTCGGACAGGCCGGCGCCGACCTGATCGTAGCGGTACACGTCGAAGCCGGCCTCGGAGAGCACCCGGTCCTCTCGCCGCGGTTCGAAGCTTCCGGGAGCTCCGGGGCCGCCGTGCAGCATGACTACGGGCGTGGGCTTTGGCGCACCCTCGGCAGGCGTGAGCGCGTATGCCAGACGCGACCCGGTAGGTAGATCCCAGTAACGCGTCCGGTCCGTCGGCTCTTTGGGCACGTAGGAAACGTCCATCGGCTGAAACACGAGAACGCCCGCAGTTAGACCGGCCACGAACAACGCTGCGCCGGTAACGGATACCGGCAACCACCGGCGCAACTTCCGGCGTCGACCGAACATCCCCCGGCACGCCAGCCCGGATAGCCAGCCCGTCAGCAACAAGAGAGCCAGCACGCCCGTCAGCGCCAGGATGGGAACCGAGCTCGTTACGAACGCCATGCCGAAGAACCCGACGACAGCACCTAGAACGCCCAACGGCACAGATAGGAGCAGGAGCAAGAGACGCCCCCAACGCCTCAATCGCCTGTCCGGCATCTCAGCCCCGGGCGCGGATGGCGCGATGGACGAGCGAGATCAACTCCTCACCGTAAGCCACGAGGTCGAGTGAATCGTCTTTCTGCCACTCCGTCAGCGCGCCGTCGACGGCGTGCGTGATGGTGGTGGCGGCTACGCGCACGTCGAAGGCGCCGAACTCTCCGGCGGCCTGACCCTGCTCCAGGATGTCAACCAGCACCTCCAGGTCCTCGACGCCGAACTCCAGAAAAAGCGGCGTCCCGTCGCCGGTGCGATGGCTGGTGGCGATCTCCGAGGCCGCGATCATCCGCGTGCGGTTGTCCCGCATGTAAGACAGCTCTCCCGTGACGTAAGCGGCCAGCTTTCCGCTCCACGTCTCTTCCGCCAGGATGCCGGACTCCATCGCCTCGCCGCAGTCGTCGTAGACCTGTGTCACCACCTGCTCCAGCAGCTCCTCCTTACCGGAGAAGTGGTAGGAGATCACGCTCTTCGAGATGCCCGCATGCTCGGCGATCCGGGCCAGCGACGCCCGCGCATAGCCCAACTCCGCCACCGTCTCTATCGCCGCCTCGATGACCTGTGCCCGCCGCGCAGCCTCGATGAACGAAGCCCGTTTTCGGTCGTCTGGATTATTTTCGGTCCACATGGACTAATAGTAGTCCAATTGGACTATAGAGGCAAGCCGACGAATCGACTTACATAGTCTGCGACATATGGCTGGAGCCGGTTGACAGAAAATCGTAGGCTCAGTTGTGGTACTTTTTGGAGCGTGCGCAGTAACCGAGCAGGATCTTACCGATTACTGGCCCTCCGCGATGGATGAGATAGAGACGTACCTGAAAGACAAGAATCCACACGCTGCCTCTCTTTTCAGGCGGTTCCACAAACTCGTCCTGGCCTGCGGCGACGACGTTGAGACATCGGTTTCTAAGACCGTAGTGTTCTTCAAGCGCAACCGGGTCTTCGCTGGTGCCCACGTCCGTGGTAAGCGCTTGGAGCCTGTGATCGACCTTCTGCGCGAGGTCGAACACCCGTGCTTGCGGGGCGCGTTCAACACCACCAAGAAAGTTCTAAGCCACCGTCTCACGATCACGTCCGATGAAGAATTGGATGATTCCGTGACAGATATGCTGAAGGAGGCTTACGAAACCGTAGGGCCGGGCACGAAGTAGAACATTGCCGCCTTTTCTTGCAGCCTGATGGCTAACCTGGAATCAGGCCCCTTTCGCGGAATCGCTCCTGCTCCTCCTGGTGTGATATGAGGAGCGCGGCGCTCCGGCCCGCGGAAGACGAGCCAGTCGAAAGGAGGAACATTGGGTGAGGGCGGTTCTGTTCGAGAGGTGCGGGTGTCGCTAACGGTCGAAGACTTTGAGGAGGCGGTGGCGCTCTACGGCGCAGGACTTGGGTTGTCAGCTGTCGAGGAGTGGGACGAGCCGCACGGACGGGGGGCAATCTTCGCGGCCGGGGTGGCGACCATCGAGATCCTGGACCACCGGCAGGCAGGATTCATAGACGAGGTCGAGGCCGGACAGAGGGTTTCAGGCCCGGTGCGGCTGGCGCTCGGGGTGGCGAGCGTAGAAGAGTCTGCTGAAGCCCTGCGACGGAACGGGGCTCGAACCTACAGGGGGCCGGTCGAGACGCCTTGGGGAGACTTCAACCAGCGCCTGCGCTCACCGGACGGCATGCAATTGACTCTGTTCCAGATAGACGGCGATTGAGTTTCGATGAGGAACTTTATCCGGTACTAGAAGGCGTGTCCTTTCGGTGGTCTCAGCGCGGCATCGAGGCTGACTACCGGAGAGCGCCGCCCAACGCCCGGCCGGGTATGGCAAGAACTTTCGCAACTGCCGTAGACGACGTCTTCCTGGTTAACGCCGGCTCCGTCGTTTCGGCTCGGGCTGCAACCCCGTAGTCTTCAGAACCGTTGCGGGTCTCCGATACGGACCCCCATGAGTCTCTCCCGCCCCCGGGAGGCACGTCGAAACCGGCACAGACCTGGTCTACTGTGGCGCTGGATCGGGCATGGTATCTTTCACGGGGAACGCAGCTTTAGCAAAGGTTCTACCCTTGTGAAACACCGGAAGCCTCTACCATACGGCAAATGCTTATCAGCAATGTGGAGGGAGGCGTGTGGTGCATAGCTCGTGCTTGCCCAGGGAAAATGAAGATCTCGGTTCTCGTTCGGGTTCCCGCGTTGGCGAAGCCCACCAACGTCGTCAGCGCCGGTTGCAACCTCGCGTGACAAACATGCTGGTGGGCTTCGGGTTGTCCGTCGCGCTGGCCGTTCTTGCCAGCCTGGGTACGCTTACCGGAGCAAGCCCGGCGCAAGAAAACGGTGGGGCGAGAAACGTGATCCTGTTCATCGGCGATGGTTTGGGCGCGGCCCAACGGGACGCCATACAGCTCGCCACCGTAGGACCCTACGGGCGGCTCGCCATGGATGATCTGCCTTACAGGGGGATGGTCAGTACCAACCCGGTGGACTCCGAGACGTCCGTCACGGACTCTGCGGCGGCGGCGACCGCCATGGCTGCCGGCGTAAAGACGACCAACGGGTTGGTAGGTATGGATGAGGAAGGCAACCCGGTACCCACGATCCTGGAGCAGGCTGGGGCCGCTGGGAAGTCTACCGGCCTGGTTTCGACGGGTGAGGTCACCGACGCTTCACCCGCAGCGTTCGCGGCCCACGTAGAGGACCGCGAAGAGCAGACGGAGATAGCGCGCCAGTACGTCGAAGAGAGCCGGCCCGACGTGCTGCTGGGCGGCGGCGAAAGTTACTGGTACCCGGAGGGCGTCCCCGGCGCTTTCCCGGACAACGACGAAGAGGCCGCGAGCCAGGGCGACCAGGGCAACCTGGTCGAGGCGGCCCAGGAGTCGGGCTACGAGTACGTGACCAACGCCGAAGAGCTGGCCGCAGCCTCCGGCCGGCAGCTCCTCGGCCTCTTCGCCAACGGCGCGATGTTCGCCGCCGGACCGGAGGGCGAAGGCGTCTACGACCCATCCGTGCCGCTAACTGACATGACCGGCAAAGCCATAGAAACCCTCTCCCAAAACCCCGAAGGTTTCTTCCTCATGGTCGAGGAAGAAGCCATCGACGACATGGGCCACGCCAACAACGGCGAGCTTCAGATAAAGTCCGGGCGGGCGCTGGATCGGGCCGTGGCCCGGGCCGTCGACTTCGCCGAAGCCAACCCCGACACCCTGGTCGTCACGGTAGGAGACCACGAGTGTTGCGGCTTGAACGTCGAACAGCTCGACAGAAAGGAATATCCCGGCGAGAACGCCAGCCTTTCGACCGAGGATGGTCCGTTCGACGTCGCGGGCACCGACTACCAGTTCATCATGAACTGGAGCACGACCCGCCATACGGGTGTGGACGTTCCGCTCACGGCTATCGGGCCCGGCGGGAATCAACTAACGGGCAACTACGAGAACACCCGCATCTACGAGGTCATGGCCGGCAGCCTGGGGGTCGCGGACCTGGAACCCCTCTC
This sequence comes from Rubrobacteraceae bacterium, assembly GCA_050331175.1. Classification (GTDB taxonomy): domain Bacteria; phylum Actinomycetota; class Rubrobacteria; order Rubrobacterales; family Rubrobacteraceae; genus SIRX01. Next base: position 23,641 of record JBHJHC010000017.1, read on the forward strand.
CGGCACCGGAGGCTCGCCGGCAATTGCTGGGGCGACCTCCTCCGGGTTTCCCATCCCGGTAATACCGGCGCTGGTAGGCGGTGCCGGGGTCGCTGCCGGTGTGGTTGCCGGTTTGCTCGTCTTGAGAGTTCGCGTCTTGCGCGGGCCATAGCGGGAAATCGAAGGTTTCCTCCCGCGTTCCGCGCCCCGGCTCGAATCGTTGCGAGCCGGAGCGGATTCTCCCCGGTATAATGTTCGTCGACTTCGTAAGGAACTGTTATCGGGAGAGGAGATATTGGATGGCGGAGAACGGGTTCCGGCTACCGGGCTCTCCCTACGAGGAGCTCGCCAATATCATAGTGGCTTACGGTACCCGCGACGAGGCGGCGGGCCCCGGCGACATCAGCAAGCTCGACGCCGTACACCAGTCGAGCTTCAGCCGAACAAACGCTTTCCTAACGGCCATCGGCGTGCTGCGGGGTGAGACGGAGAAGATAGTTACCCCGAAAGGCCGGGCACTCGCGCTCGCGCTCGAACGCCGAGACCGGGCGGAGATCCGGCGCAACTGGCGCGAGATCGTCTCTACCAACGAGTTTCTCCAGAACGTCGTCGCCGCCGTAAAGCTTCGGGAGGGGATGCTCTACTACACCGTCCAGGCCTACATAGCCCACGCCGCTGGACAACCTCGCAACAAGCCGGTTATGACGGGCGCCGGCGCGATCATCGAGATTCTTAAAACCGCCGGCCTGCTCAGGGAGCAAAATGAACAACTTCTCGCCACCGTAGACGCGGAGTTCGAGGAAAAGACCTCCACCACCGACTCTGGTATGCCTGATCCCTCGGAGATAACAGTCTCGGCGAACGTTGATGGCAGCCCGCCGCTGGCAATCCACCTGCACGTCCAATGCTCCCCCGACGAGATCGAAGACCTGGCCCCGAAACTCAAAGCCCTGCTCAAAGAACTCTCCGAGACCCATTGAACCAGCCGGGGCCCGCTACCCCGCGCCTTACTCGTCCCGGCTCTGTCCCTTCTTTTTGCTTTTTACCGATTCCGCCCGATAGTCGCCGAGCGTGAAGTAGAACACGGCGCCTCCGCCCACCTCGCCCTCGGCCCACACTCTACCGCCGTGACGATGCACTATGCGTTGTACGGTGGCCAGTCCGATCCCGGTTCCTTCGAACTCCTTCGCCCCGTGCAACCTCTGGAACGCCCCGAAAAGCTTGCCGGCGTACGACATATCGAAGCCTGCCCCGTTGTCCCGGACGTAGTAAACCGGGCCTGTAGGGGAACCCGCGAGAGGACTGTTCCAGACGCCGAATTCTATGCGGGCTTCGGGCTCATTGCGGGTGAACTTCCAGGCGTTTCCGAGCAAGTTCTCGAGGGCCACCAGGAGCAGCCGGCCGTCTCCCCAGCACGTCACGTCTTCCTGGATAACAAACTCTACTTCTCTTTCGGGGTCGGTTTCGTGCAACTCCCGCGAGACCCTGGCTGCCAGGGCGCTCAAGTCCACGCTCTCCTGGCGCAGGGGACTCCGGACAACCTGCGAGAGGTTCAAGAGGTCGTCTATGAGATGTCCCATGTGCTGGCTGGCGTTCCGCACGCGCCCCAGGTAGTCCTGGCCCTCTTTATCCAGGACCTTATCGTAGTCTTCGAGCAGTATTCTGGAGAAGCCGTCTATGGTGCGCAGGGGTGCCCGCAAGTCGTGCGACACCGAGTAGCTGAAGGCTTCCAGCTCCCTGTTGGCATCCTCCAGCCTCCGGTTTGCGTCTTCCAGGCGCCCGCCCGCCCGCTCGGCCCGGGTACGGCTCCGGACCAGGAGCCAGGTTGCGCCGAACAGCAGCAGGCTCACGAGCACGCCGCTCCCAAGGACGAAAAAGGGCAGGTTGCTGCTGGCGTTCCTCTCGAAGCCGTCGAGGGTAGAGAAGTACAGGGTCCATTCGCGGCCGGCCACCTCGATCTTGCTCTTCTCCGAAAACATGGACGACCGGTCCGGGGCGGTGGCGCGCTGCACGCCGTCCTCGTCATAGAGCAGCCGGCTTTCGGCCACGTTGCTCCCGTCGTAGACCTCCAGATCTATGCCCGGATCGTACGCCTCCCCGAATACCTCCTCGAGCAGGCCGTCCATCCTGAAAGTGCCGACCACGAAGCCTTCCAACTTCTGCCAGCGCTCCGCCGCGGTCTCGCCCCCCCTTCCGTCCCGATACACGGGCAGGAACACGGCAAACCCGGGTCGCAGGGCGAGGTCCGCGGGCGTGCTGCCGTCCGAGCCGGTGAGCACGTAGGTCATCCGCGTGGCCTGCGGCAAACCCGTGTCGCAGGCACGGTCCATGGCGCCGCGCTGCGCGGGGTCTGTGTAGAGATCGTTGCTGACGATCCTGCTGTTCGCCCGGTCGAGCGGCCCGACGTAGAATACGGGGAAGTAGGCGGAACGCTCTTCTCCGGGCTCGACGTGGGGCGAGAGGTCTGGCAGACCTTCCTCCTGAATCCGCCCGGCGAACTCCGTCCGCTCGGCAGGTGGGACGTACTCGGCGTAGCCCAGGGCCTGGAAGCCCTTTAGCCGGTCGCCGAACTCCAGCCCTCGGACGTACTCGGACCACTCGTCCCGTTCGACCTTCTCACTGGAGTAGAAGAGCGCCCGGCCGCCGAACATCGCGTCTATGTAAGAGGTCGTGATCCGCTCAACCGACTCCCCGGTGGCGTTTACGGTTTCTTCGAACCTGAGGCGGTTCTGTTCCTCCACGTTCAGGCTTACGTATCGCCAGGCCAGCAGCGTCAGTAGAACGGAGATCAAGAGTACCAGGTACGGTATCCAGGCACGCCTCAGATGGAGCAGGAAACCTCGCACCGCCGGTTTCACCCCGATCCCCCGCCTGTTTCTGCCCGGAGAGCCCGGGGAACGACCACACCCCGCGGGCCAACTATTTTCTCTGCCTCATCCAAACCTACCCCGAAAATGAAGACCTGGCAACCATTCCCCGGAACCGCCAGGAACACCAGCCCGGCAAACTATCCGGACATTATGTTACTTGCAGAGCTAGAGACTCGCAACAAACGTGGAAGGGGCGTCGAGGTTTTGTTCAAAGCCCCGAAACTCTGGTAGGATCTCGACCGCAGGAAAAGCACCACCTTTCAGCAACGCACACCAAGAGACAGGATACGTGGAAAACATGCGCGAAAACATACCAGAAAAACTGCACCGGCTCGCGGACTTGGCTTACAACATCTCCTGGACCTGGAACCCGAAGACCCAGCAACTTTTCTCCCGGCTGGACCCGGAACTTTGGGAGTCTTCGGAACACAATCCGGTCCGGCTGCTGGAGGAAACGGACAATCTGGAGGCCGCCGCCGGGGACGAAGAGTTCCTGAAGACCTACCACGAGGTTCTAGAAGACCTCGACGCCTACCTCGGTCAGAAAGACACCTGGATGCGGTATGTCTACCCTAGATTCGAGGGTCCGGTAGCCTATTTTTCGGCAGAGTTCGGGCTGCACGAGTCGCTGCCGATCTACTCGGGCGGCCTGGGCGTGTTGGCCGGGGACCACGTAAAGAGCGCCTCGGACCTCGGCCTGCCGCTCGTCGGGGTTGGCATCCTCTACGCCCAGGGCTACTTCCGGCAGCGCCTCGGCGCCGGGGGGCTCCAGGAAGAAGTCTACGAACCCTTCGACCCGCCTTCCAGGCCCGTCCGGCCCGCCCTGGATCCGGAAGACAACGAGATCTTCGTCTCCGTGGGGCTGCCGGATCGCGAGCTCTACTTGAAAGTCTGGAGCGTGGAGGTTGGCCGCTCGCGGGTGTTGCTCCTGGACGCCGACATCCCGGAGAACAGCGCCGAAGATCGGGAGCTGACAGCCCGGCTCTACGGCGGGGGACAACCTACCCGCATTGCGCAAGAGTTGATCCTGGGCGTCGGCGGCGTCCGGGCGCTGCGGGCTTCGGGCATCCACCCCGCCGTGTATCACATGAACGAGGGCCACGCCGCATTTCTCGGGCTGGAGCGCCTGCGCGAACTGATCTCGGGCGGCAGCTCCTTCGAGGAGGCCCGCGAGCGGGTGATCCGGAGCACCGTCTTCACTACCCACACCCCCGTCCCCGCTGGCCACGACGCCTTCCCGTCCGACCTGTTCTGGGAGCTGCTCTCCGGCTGGCCCGAAGCCCTTGACGTGAGCAAAGACGGATTGTGGGAACTGGGGCACAAGCAAGAAGAGTGGGGACCCACGTTCAACATGACCGTGCTCGCCATGAACCTCTCCTCGATCAGCAACGCCGTCTCCGAGCTCCACGGCGAAGTCACCCGGAAGATGTGGCGCCGCTCCTCCGAAAACGGCGTTGAAAACGGGGCCGGCGCCGCCCGGATAACGCACGTAACCAACGGCATCCACACCTGGAGCTGGATCTCCCCGGAGCTGTACGAACTGTTCGGCCGGTATTCCGGCGGCCGGGCCTGGCGCCGGATGGTTCAAGACCCGTCGACCTGGTCGTTCGTCGAAGAGATACCGGCGGCGGAACTCTGGCGAGCCCACACGAAAACGAAACTGCGCACGGTGGCTTTCCTCGACGACCGGCTGCGGCTCCAGGCCGAACGCACCGGCTCCTCCCACCACGGCTTGAACCCCGATGCCCTCACCATCGGATTCGCCCGCCGCTTCGCGACCTACAAACGGGCGACCCTCCTGCTCCACGACCCGGAACGGCTGCGGCGCATCGTCAAAAACCCGTCCCGCCCCGTACAGTTCGTCTTTGCCGGCAAGGCCCACCCCGCCGACGAGCCGGCCAAGAAGTTCATCCAGGCGCTCTACCGGGCGGCCGAAGCCGAAGACCTCGCCGGCCACCTCTTTGTCCTCGAAGACTACGACATGAACGTGGCCCGACACCTCGTGCACGGCGTGGACGTGTGGCACAACAACCCGCGCCGGCCCCTGGAGGCCAGCGGCACCTCCGGCCAGAAAGCTTCCCTAAACGGCGCCCCGAACTTCAGCGTTCTCGACGGCTGGTGGCCCGAAGCCTACAACGGCAGAAACGGCTGGACCATCGGGGAAGCGAAGGAGCACGCCTCCCAGAAAGAGCAGGACGCCGCCGACGCCGAGTCCCTGTACGCCACGCTGGAAGGCGAGATCTCTACCCTCTACTACGACCGGAACGCCGAAGCCGTGCCGGAAGGCTGGGTCGAGGTCATGAAGGAGTCCATAGCCACCGTCGCGCCGGAGTTCAGCACCCAGCGCATGGTCCGCGACTACGTTCACAAGCTCTACATACCGCGAACCGCCCGATAGCATGATAAACAGCCGTTGGGAGACAGCCTCCTGTCAGGGACAATCCCCGTGACGTAAGAGAACAGCGTTTGGGGACAGCCCCGCGGGAGTAAGAGTTGCTACCGGGTTTTTCTGAACCTGATGTCGTAGAGCACCCCGGTGCGGACGAACATCTTTGTTCGGCTATCCGGAGAACGATCGCCGCGATGCGGGAGCACGGCTCTTTATCCCTGCCCGAGATGGCAGACGTGGCCCATCTCAGCCCGTACTACTTCGCCCGCACTTTTCGGCGGGTCACCGGCATCCCGCCCGGAGAGTTCATGACCGCCCTGCGGCTGGAGCAAGCCAAGCGCCTGCTCCTGACCACGAGCCTGGGCGTGGGCGAAATATGCTTCGAGGTCGGGTACAGCAGCGTCGGCTCCTTCACGAGCCGCTTCACCCAACTCGTCGGCCTGTCCCCGACCCGGCTGCGCCGGCTGCCGGAGAGGCTGGAGGCCGTGCAAGAACGGGTCGTGGAGCTTAGCCTCAGCGGAACCGGGCCCGCAACCGGACGGACGGCCGCGGGTATCCGCGGCCGCATCGAGGTCCCCGACCTCGGGCGGGCCCCGGGGCGGCCCCTGATCTTCGCCGGCCTCTTCACCAGCGCCATCCCGCAACGCGGCCCGGCAGCCGGGGTAATGCTGACGGCACCCGGCGACTTCACCATCCACCGGACGCCCGACGGCCTCTACAACCTGATGGCCGCGGCCGTGCCACTCTCACCGGACCCAAGGTCTTTGTTGCTGCCCGGGGAGGGGCTACTGGTGGGCCGCGCGGACCACCAGATCCTGGCGCGCGGCGGCTCAGCGCCCGGAAGGGCCGTCGTACCCCTGAGGCCTCTGCGGATGACCGATCCCCCGATACTCACACCCCTGGCGATGCTCCTCGTGGACCGGTTGGATCGCACGAGTCCCGGCCCGGACAACAGAGCAAGATAAGAGAAGAGAAGGGAGGGTTTCCCCAGTAGTCTCTGGTCGTCGCGGTTTGGCTACGAACAGGAAGGAGAGACATGGGACGGGTAGTTCACTTCGAAGTATCGGCCGAGGACCCGCAGCGCGCCGGGCGGTTCTACGAGGAGGTGTTCGGCTGGGAGTCCAACCAGTGGGACGGCCCGATCGACTACGAATACTGGCTCGTTAAGACCGGGGCCGAGGAAGAGCCGGGCATAGACGGTGCGATCGTGGGCCGCGGGGACGGCGACGGATCATCCGGAGCCTACGTCTGTGTCGTGGGCGTTGACTCGCTCGACGAGTCCCTGCAGAAGGTCGAGCAGCAGGGCGGAGAGATCGTCTCTCCCAAAGAATCGGTCGCCGGCGTCGGCTCGTTCGCGTACTGTCGCGACCCGGAGGGTAACGTCTTCGGCCTGATTCAGGACGAGGAGCAGACGGCGGGGTAGATCTAGGGGGCGTAGTTGGCGGAGAGTATAGGAGGTTTCCACGTGGCACGAAAAGTTACGCCCCACCTCATGTTCGTTGGGGCAGCAGAAGAGGCGATAAACTTCTACACGGCGCTTTTCCCGGGTTCCGAGATCCTCGAAATCGAACGCTACGAACCCGGAGAGCAAGGAGAGGCCGGCAAGGTCAAGCGGGCAGTCTTTACCCTGGGCGGACAGGACTTTGTCTGCATCGATAGTCCGCCCGTACACGACTTCACCTTTACCCCGTCCTTCTCTATATTCGTTGACTGCGAGAGCGAACAGGAATTGCAGGAGGCTTTCGAGCAGCTTTCTAAGGGTGGAGAGGTGTTTATGCCACTCGACGACTACGAGTTTAGCCGCGTTAGCCGGAAGTTCGGCTGGTGCAGCGACCGTTTTGGGGTCTCGTGGCAGTTGAACCTGCCTTGACAAATTAGGAAGCGGGACCGACGGTTTTCGCGCCGCTCAATTCGTCCGGATAAGATCCGGAGGGCATCCCCATCGAACTCCGGGAGCCACCCGTCAAAGAGAACGGAACCAGTGAAGAGTAACTTCGTGAAAGGAGAAACAATGATCCAGTACATCCACTCCACGACGCTGTTGGTCGCGGACCAGGACGCCGCCCTCGATTTCTACGTAGGGAAGTTGGGTTGGGAGAAACGAGCCGACTCGTCCTTCAGCGCCCAGGAAGGCGTCGAGTCCCGCTGGATCGAGGTGGGACCATCCGGAGCTGAAACCGTCCTGGCTCTGCTGCGTCCCGAAGACGTCGGAGCCTCGGCCGAGGCTGCCGGCTCCGAGCAGGGCGTCTCGCTCGTCACGGACGACATCGAAGGCACCTACAAAGAACTGGCCGGGCGGGAGGTTCGCTTCGACGGCGAACCCCAGGAAATGCCCTGGGGCCAGAAAGCCACCTGGTTCTACGACCCCGACGGCAACCGTTTCTTCCTGGTCGAGGAGTAGGCGAAAAGAGAGGAGAGATCTTGCTCAGAAACGTTCTCGCGGTGCTGGCGGGCTACGCGGTTATGGTCGCGCTGGTCGCCGGGACGACGGCCGCGCTGGCCAGATTGTGGCCCGCTTCGTCGGAAAATGATGGCTCGCCCACGCCGGCTTACACGGCCGTTAACCTGGCCTACAGCAGCCTGTTCGGCGCCGCCGGCGGCTACGTTGCGTCGGCGCTGGCCCACCGCCCGTCGACGAGGCCCGCTACCGCGCTCGCCGGCCTGGTGCTAGTGCTAGGAGCGGCCTACTCAGTCCAATCGGCCGGCGGCAAACAGCCCAACTGGTATCTGGCCCTCCTGCCGGCGCTGTCTTCGTGCAGCGTCATCGCCGGGGGCTACGCCAATACCCGGAGCCGGCGAAAGGAGCCCTGATCCAGTGAAGTTCACCAACGAGGTTACGATCCACAAGAGCCGCGAAGAGGTATGGGAAATCTTCGACAACCCCGAGAACCTGAAGGAGTGGCAACCTACCCTGCAACACTACGAGCCCGAAAGGGGCCGGGTAGGGCAGGAAGGCTCGGTCATGAGGCTCACGTACGTCGAGGACGGCGAGGAAACGGTGCTCGTGGAGACGGTAGCCCATCGAAAAGAACCGGAAGAGCTCTCTAGCACTTTCGAAAGCGATACGGTTCGAAACGAGATGAACAACCGCTTCGTGGAGGAAGCCGCGGATAGAACGCTCTGGATCCTGGACTCCGAGTTCGTGTTCGAGGAGCCTCTACCCGAAGACTCCGTTCCGTTCGTCCGGGAAGCCATCGAGTCCCGCATCAGGGAAGACATGCAGCGCTTTAAGGCAGTGGTGGAGAGCCAGGAGGCGGATGGAAGTGGCCGCCCTCCTTTGTAATCAGCCAGACCGCGGATCGTTCACGACCTGACGCCTCGGTGAGATCTTCAGCATCACCCGCTCGCTCCGTATCGGTCGCCCGTAGGGGCCGCCGTGATACTTGATCGAGAGCTTGTCTATGTGCTCCCGGGCCTCAGCTCCTGTCACAACCTCGACGACTTCGCCGCGGATTTCGGCGTAACGGTAGGGATTGTTCGCATCCCAGACCGTTACCGTAACCCGGGGATCTCGCCGCGCATTACGAAACTTCTGGTGGCCCGTCTCGGTATTGACCAGCACGTATTTACCGGCAGCGTCTACCCAGGTGATCTGGGTCTGCGGCCGGCCGTCCGGCATCAACGTCGTAAAGGCCGCGTAATTCGGCCTCCCAGCCAATTCCGCCGCAACCGGGTGAAGCCCTTCGTCGGTCTCTGCCACCATAGCTAACTCCTTTTCGAGGGTCTACTTCTTCTCTGCCAAACGAGATGCGACAGCCGGCAATACGAGGGCGATACTCAAGGCGACCACGTAGTGCAGCGGGGTCGCGATCAGGGCGAAGCCCGGCTGAGGCTCGTTCACCGCAACAATCACCGAATCAGCTGTCGCTGCGACGAGCGCGACCGCAACCAGGACCGTCGCCGGACGTCCCACCCACCGCGTCAGCCCATAATAGAAAACCGCGCCCAACAGACCCGGTATCACCGAAGCCAGGCTTATGGTTGTTGCTGACAGCTCTTCATAAGACGTCCCACCCATCAAACGGAACGTACCGTAGACAACGTTCGCCAGAACCGCCGCCACAGCACCCGCCAGAAACCCGGCCAACAGGAACGTTCGAAAGGATCCCACAGAACCTTCCCTAACCTCAGAACTTCTCGAATCGTCCAAGCGATCCTCCTCAACAAATCTTTTGGCTGAACACTATGATAATCCAATATTGGTATTATTCAACTATTTAATAGGACCAATATGGTAGATTTACCGTATGGTTCTCGAAGGGAACGGGGACGTCGAGTGGGCCGGGCCGGGGTCTGGCGAGGTCTGGATGATGGTGTTCAGGCTCTTTGGGTTGATGCGGGCGCACCTGGAGCGGGTGTGCGGGGAATTCGGAATGTCGTCCGTGCAGGGTAGGGCTTTGCTGGCGCTCGAACCCGGCGACCCGAGGGCGATGGGCCGGCTCGCGGAGAGGTTGGGAAACGACGCTTCCAACATCACCACTATCGTTGACCAGCTAGAGGAGCTTGGTCTGGTGGAGCGGCGGACGGCGGAGAGGGACCGGCGGATCAAGACGCTCGTAGTTACCGGCAAAGGAAAAGAGTTGAGAGGCAGGCTCGTCTCCCGGCTCAAGGAGGCCCCCTCCCCAATAACCCGCTTGCCGCGAGAGGACCAGCGTGTGCTGCACGAACTGCTCCGCCGCGTCGTTGGCGAGCAGTAGCGGAGAAAGAAAGGGCTCCCCAAAGCGGGGAGCCCTTTCTAAAGATAGCGAGTCGAGCTTTAGGCTGTCGGCACCTTCGCCTCGAAGGTAAGCTCGTCGCCGGAGAGGTCTACCTTCACCGTATTTCCGGGGTCGAACTCGCCGCCGATAATGCGGCTGGAGAGCGGGTTCTCGACGTGGCGCCGGATGGCCCGGGCCAGTGGCCGGGCGCCGAACTTGGGGTCGTAGCCCTCTTCGGCCAGGAAGTCCTTGGCCGCGCCGGTGACCTCGATGGAGATCTGCTGGCTTTCGAGGTGCTTGTTGAGTTGGGCGAGCATGATATCCACGATCTCCAGCACGTCCTCCTTGGACAGCGGGTGGAAGACGATGATCTCATCCACCCGGTTCAGGAACTCGGGCCTGAACGCCTTCTCCAGCGCGTCGCGGGCCTGCCGCTCGGTCTCGCCGAAGTCGACCTCGTCGGTCGCCGTGAAGCCGAACTTCCTCTTGCTGACCAGGTGTTGGCTACCGACGTTAGACGTCATTATAATGACCGTGTTCTCGAAGCTGACCGTCCGGCCCTGGGCGTCGGTGAGACGGCCGTCGTCCAGCACCTGCAACAGCGTGTTGAACACGTCCGGGTGGGCTTTCTCGATCTCGTCGAAGAGCACCACGCTGTACGGGCGGCGGCGGACCTGCTCGGTGAGCTGGCCGGCCTCGTCGTAGCCGACGTATCCGGGGGGAGCACCGACCAGGCGGCTCACGGTGTGGCGCTCCTGATACTCGGACATGTCTATCCGGATCATGGCGTCCTCCTCGCCGAAGAGGTACCGCGCCAGCGTCCGCGCCAGCTCCGTCTTTCCCACGCCCGTAGGCCCGAGGAAGATAAAGCTCCCCACCGGACGCTTCGGGTCCTTTATGCCGGCCCGGGCGCGCCGGATGGCCTCGGAGACGGCCTTTACCGCCTGGTCCTGGCCGATAACCCGCTCGTGCAGCACGGCCTCCAGGTTCAACAGGCGCTCGGCCTCCTCCTGGATGATGTTCGTCGCCGGGACGCCGGTCCACTCCTCCAGGATGCGGGCTATATCCTCCCGCGTTACCTCGGGGGCGTTGTCCTCGCGGCCACCGACCCAGCCCTCCTGATGCTCTTCTAGCTCGATCTTCAACTGCTCGATGCGCTGCTTGTGCCCGGCAGCCGTCTCGTAGTCTTCGGCCCGGACGGCCTCTTCCTTCTCGCGTTCGAGGTTGGCTATCTCTTCTTCTATCCGCTTGACGTCAACCGGTGGAACCGTGGAGCGCAGGCGCACCTCGGCGGCGGCCTCGTCCAAGAGGTCTATCGCCTTGTCCGGCAGGTAACGGTCGTTTATGTAGCGGTCGCCCAGGTTGGCGGCGGCTTCGATGGCTTCGTCGGAGACGCGGACGCGGTGGTGGGCTTCGTAGCGGTCGCGCAGACCGTAGAGGATCTGGACGGTCTCCTCCACCGTTGGCTCGTCCACCAGCACCGGCTGGAAGCGCCGCTCCAGCGCCGGGTCTTTCTCGACGTTCTTGCGGTACTCGTCGAGCGTCGTCGCGCCTACTACCTGAAGCTCACCGCGGGCGAGCGCCGGCTTGAGCATGTTGGAAGCGTTCACCGCGCCTTCGGCCCCGCCGGCACCGACGATCTGGTGCAGCTCGTCGATAAACAGGATGATGTTCTTCTCTTCCTGCTGGAGCTCTTTGATCATCTGCTGCATCCGCTCCTCGAAGTCCCCGCGGAAACGGGTGCCGGCCACGAGGCCGCCGACGTCCAGCGCTACCACCCGCTTGTCCTTGAGGCTCTCCGGGATGTCCTCGGAGACGATGCGCTGCGCGAGGCCCTCGGCCACCGCCGTCTTGCCGACACCAGCCTCCCCGATCAGGACCGGGTTGTTCTTGGTGCGCCGGGAGAGTATGCGGACGACCCGGGCGATCTCCTCGGCTCTTCCTATGACCGGGTCGAGCTCGTCGCTGCGGGCCATCTCCGTGAGGTCCCGGCTTACCTGATCGAGGACCGGCCTGTCGCTGTCGCTGGGTGGCGCGCCGGGCGCCCCCGGCCCGCCCGCGGCGGCTCCGGGCATACCGGGGCCCGGCTGCGGCTGGGCGCCGCGCTGCTGCATGAGGCGCAGGATCTCGCGCCGCAAGGCCTCCGCGTCGGCGGCCCCGTGCTGCTGCAGGATGCGGTATGCGTTGCCGTCACCCTCGCCGAGCAGGCCGAGCAGCAAATGCTCCGGGCCTACCTGCTGCCGCCCCATCTGGCGGGCGGCGGTGAACGAGAGCTGCAGCGCCCGCTTGGCGCTCGGGGTAAAGGTGTAGACCTCTTCGCCCGGGTCGCCGCGAAACTCCTGGAACTTCGCCCGCATCGCCTCGACGTTGGCCCCGGCTTTCTTGAGGGCTTCCGTAGCCACGCTGTCACCGGTGACTATCCCGGCCAACAAATGGTCGGTGCCGATGGCGTTGGCCGGCGTCGTTCCGGCCGAGGTTTCTCGCGCCCGCATTACCGCCTGCTGGGCGTCACTCGAAAGAGAATCAAACATACTGGGTCCTTGGTTCTGTTCCTGGATCAAATTCTGTAATCTCCCAAACGGGTCGGGGCCGCCGGAGTCACCCCCGATCATGCCCAGCTGCCGGGCGCACTGGTTGCACAAATACGACGCAACCCGCTGCTCTCCCTGCTGCCGAAAGACCCGGACACTCGCTGGACGTACCCCACAGTTCTCGCATATCATCCGCCGAAACCTCCTGAAATAAGGATCTCCAAAACCCCCTTACCCGCTCGGGAAAGGTTCGCAACCGCATCAAATCTAAGTCTGACACGCTCATATTTTATTACCGGATAACGTTATATCAAGGCAGTTGCTTTGAGGTAGGATCCGTCGTGGTAGGCAAGTTTCGAGCACTAGAGGAGGTTGTCGGATGGAAGAGCGGGGTCTTGTCGGGCTCGAAGCCCGGACAGCGGGTGGCGAAGAGGTCGGACGTATTTCGGAGGTACTGACGGACGAGGAGACCGGGGAGGTAACGCACGTCGTGGTAGAGCGGGAGGACCAGCGGTTCGAGGTTCCGATCTCCGCCCTCTACCTGGACCCGGAGGCTGACTTCGCCACCTTCCACGCCGACCGCTCGGACGAAGAGCCGGGGGATCATCTGGCGGACAGAGTGGAACCGGAGAAAGCAGCCCCACTGGAGTCCGGCGTGGAAGACCGCCGCCACGAAGGCCAGTTCGTCACCGGGCCCGAGTCCGACGAAGAAGCGCAATCAGAGGCGGACCTCGTAAGGGAAGATTGGGAGGACGAGACCTATACCCCGGTAGACAGTGGATATCCTAGGACAGACGCCTACATAAATCCGGATACCGGCGAAGCGGAGGTCGATCCCGCGCTAAACGAGGGAGAGGATCTCATAGATGATGTGGGGCGGCTACTCAACGGGACAGACCTCGAAGTGCGCGCGGTAAAAGACGGCGTGGTGGAGCTTTCCGGAACGGTTTTCTCCCGGGAAGACCTCGAAGAAGTTATCGAGGAGCTGCTGGGTATGGACGGCGTGCGGGAGGTAGACACCACCGACATCGAGACCGGATAGAAGGGTGATGCCTCCTACGACAACATAAGGTTACCCTAGCTATCCAGCCTCAAGTTCTTTTGCAGTGTCTTTTCCGATTGAATTATCGGGTGTTCCGACATGTTGTCGAGCAGCTCTTGTAGAACGGGCTCTTCTCTCTGCTGAACCTCTGTCCACTCCTCATCAAATCTGCCCGAGGTAATTCGCTCTGAGAGGGCTTCAGCCAGGAAAGCCCTGATCCCGGTGCGGTCCAACTCTTCGAAACGGGATGCCTGGCCGTATTGGCTGGTGCGCGAGTGGAGCACGAACTGTTCGACCAGCCCTCTGTCGGCAGCCATCTCGAACATCTCGGCGGGCTCGCCGGAACCGTAGAGTTCCAGGACCACGGCTTCCGGTGGCAACCCGGCTTCCACTTGGACCTCGAACGCGCTGTAGAGTACGCCCCAGATGAGCGGCCACACGCCCTGCTCCGCCATCAGGTCCATGTGCGTCTCTTGCTCGAAGGTTACGGCCAGGGCTCCGGCCCGGGTGCATCCGAGCGCCTTTGCCAGCGCCAGGCAATCCTCCCAGGCCTCACCCGAGGAATCCTGGTTCACGTCTACGAAACACGGAGCTCCCTTACCGGATTCGTACAGACGGCGGAAGGCGTCCCCGACCATCCGCGGGGCTACCATCACGACGTCGGCGCTTTCCGGGGGAACGATGTGCCCGAACGTGATGTTGTATCCCGAAGAAAAGTTCAAGGTTTTGCCGGAAGACAGAGCCGGTTCTACCTCGTCTCTGTATACAGCGGGTGCTACCTCGTCTGGAAGTAGCATGAAAAGGATGTCCGCCCGCCGCGTCGCCTCCGAGATAGGCATTACCTCGAACCCGTCTCCCTCGGCTTGATCCCAGCTTTCGTCCCGCACGCTACCCACCAGGACTCTCTCCACACCGGAGTCGCGCAGGTTGAGAGCCTGGGTCCTGCCTTGATTTCCGTAGCCGATGATCGCGACCTCACGTCCGTCCAGACGCCCTACGTCCGCGTCATCATCGTAGAAGAACCGGGTCATTGCTCACTCTGTCCTTTCGTTGGGTACTCTTCCTTCAGTGGGTCTCCTGGTCCGTGGAACCCGGATCAAGTAACAAAGCCCAGCACCAGGATGATCGGCAAAGCTATCAACGCCGCGATCGACTGCGGCACCGTGTAGATCTTGAAACCACCCAGGGTAGACAATCCCAGTAGCTTCGCGGAGACCCAGAACCCGCTGTCGTTGACGTGGCCACCAAAAAGGGCTCCGGCGAAAGCAGCAAGGGCCAGAACGGGCGCCGCCACATCGAGGGTGCCCGCTGTAGGAGCAACGAGCCCGGCGGCGGTTATGATAGCAACCGTACCCGAACCCTGGGCCACCCGCAGCAGGGCGCCGACGCCCCACACGAGCAGGATCGGGGCGAAGGTTGCCCCGGAGAAGAGTTGTTCGAGAACTTCTCCGGTGCCGACCTCGGAGAGCATAGCTCCCAGAGAACCGCCCGCGCCGGTGATAAGGAGTATGATGCCGCTGGTCCTCAGTCCTTCGTTTGCGGCTTCGTCGAAGCGATCCGCAGAGAGGTGCCGGTAAGCTACCAGGTACGCGGCGAGCAACCCGAGGAGCAGGGCGGTAATGCGGTTACCAAGGAAGTCCACGAATCCAGATTCGACGCCGAACGTCCCGACTATCGTGCCGAGTAGGATGAGGAGGATCGGAATGAGTATGGGGACCAAGGACACCCACAGCGATGGTAGGTTCTCCTCGTCGTCCTCCTCTTCCTCGAGCTTCTCCTTGACCTCTTTGAACTCTTCTTCATCTTTGTCTGAGTTCCAGAATCCCCGGGCCAGCAACTGGTTGTAGACAAAGAGCGCCAGGAGCGCCGAGGGCACGGCGACCGCTACGCCGTAGATGAACATGGTGCCGACCGGCACGCCGAGAAGCTCGGCCACGGCCAGCGGCCCGGGCGTAGGCGGGATAAACAGGTTGGCCGCACCGAGCCCGAGGGACATTGCGGCGCCCATCGAGGCGATCGTAACCCCGGTGCGCACCGCGAAGGACTGCGCCAACGGGGCGAGGATAACGTAGGCCACGTCATAGAATACCGGGGTCGAGACAACCAGGCTGGTCGCCCCCAGGGCGTAGGGAGACCTTTCCCGGCGCACGAGCCGGAGCGCCGAGATGGCGATCTGCTTTACGCCGCCGGAGGCCGCCAGCAGGGAGCCCAACATAACCCCGAACCCGATAGGGAGCCCTATGGCGGCCATGAGGTCTCCGAACCCCTGGCCAATTACCTCCACCGTCTCTACGAGCCCGAGTCCCGTCGAGAAGCCCAGGTACATGGTGCCAATGACCAGGCCAACGACCGGGTTCAAACGCAGCCACACGATCAGCGCGATTACTATGACGATTGCTATAGCCGTGTGCACCAACACCACAGCGTTTTCCATTCCCATCACCCCTGTTCTTTTCCCTAGATACCTTCCGCGATATGGAAGGGGTCTTAATTCACGCTACCGTCCAGAAAGATGCCTATGACCGATCAGACCAGGCCTCCCCATCTGGGAACTCGTACTTGTCCAGCGACCCGGGCTTCATCTCGATGGAGTAGCCGGGCCTCTCCGGCGGCATGTAGTGGCCGTTCTTCATCGTCACCGGGTCCACGAAGTGCTCGTGGAGGTGATCCACGTACTCCAGGATCCGGTCCTCCAGAGAGCCGCTGACAGCTATGTAGTCGAAGATGGAGAGGTGCTGGACGTACTCGCAGAGGCCAACACCCCCGGCGTGCGGGCACACGGGGATGCCGAACTTCGCCGCCATGAGCAATACAGCCAGCACCTCGTTGACCCCGCCCAACCTGCAGGAGTCTATCTGGCAGAAGCGTATGGCTTCGGCCTGCATTAGCTGCTTGAACACCACCCGGTTCTGGCAGTGCTCCCCGGTTGCCACGCCGATGGGCTCCACGGCTTTCGCTATCTTCGCGTGGCCCAGGACGTCGTCGGGGCTGGTGGGCTCCTCGATCCACCACGGATCAAAGGCCGCCAGACGCTCCATGTTCGCTATGGACTCGTCTACGTCCCAGACCTGGTTGGCGTCCATCATGAGCTTTTTGTCCGGCCCGATCTCCTCCCGGATTATTTCCGCCCGGCGCACATCGTCTTCTATGCTGGTGCCGACTTTCATTTTGAAGTGCTCCCAGCCCTCGGCCACGGATTCACCCAGCAGGCTCCGGAGCTTCTCGTCGGAGTAGCCGAGCCAGCCCGCGGAAGTCGTGTAGGCCGGAAAGCCCGTGTCCAGCATCTCGGCTTCCCTTTCTTGTTTGGTCTCCTCGTTGCCGCGCAGTAGTTCGAGGGCTTCTTCGGGCGTGATGGCGTCCGTGATGTAACGGAAGTCTACGCAGGAGACTAGCTCTTCGGGGCTCATGTCCACGAGAAGTTTCCACAGAGGCTTGCCCTCCATCTTGGCGTAGAGATCCCAGACCGCGTTGACGATGGCGGCCGTCGCCAGGTGTATGACACCTTTTTCGGGTCCCAGCCAGCGCAGATGGCTGTCACCCGTCAAGTGGCCCCAGAAAGCCCCCATATCTTCTGCGAAGGATTCGACCGTCTCTCCGGCCACCAAAGGAGCCAGGGCTTCTATGGCGGCTACGCAAAGATCGTTGCCCCGTCCTATGGTAAAGGTCATGCCGTGGCCTTCGAGACCCTCCGGGCTGTCCGTCCTGAGGATTACGTAGGCCGCCGAGTAATCGGGGGCCTCGTTCATGGCGTCGGAGCCGGAGAGGTCCTCGGAGGTAGGGAAGCGGATGTCCCGGGCTACTACTTCGGTGATCCTCATTCGGCCCTCCTCATCGTGCGGTCATCCCCCCGTCCACGGTCATACAGGCCCCGACGGCGGAGCCGGCTTCGTCGGAGGCCAGATATACGGCCATCGCGGCGATCTCCTCCGGCGTTACGAAGCGGTTGTGCGGCTGCCGGGCTTGCATGTTCTCGCGGGCCTTCTCAGGGTCGTCGTAGGTAGAAGTGATCCGGGCGATCCAGGGCGTGTCCACCGTGCCGGGCGCGATGCAATTGACCCTGACACCCTCTTCTATGTGGTCTACGGCCGCCGCCCGCGTCATGGACAGTATGGCACCCTTCGCCGCGCAGTAGATGGCACGATCTCTTAGCCCCACAAGCGCGGCTATGGAGGACATGTTTATGACCGAACCGCCTCCGGAGTCCCGGATGGCGGGGATGGCATACTTCATGCCCAGATAGGTGCCCCGGACACAGACGTCCATCATCTTGTCGTAGTCTTCTTCGGCGGCTTCTACGATATTCGAAGCTATGCCAACCCCGGCGTTGTTGACCATTACATCCAGGCCACCCCACTCCGAAACCGCAAGATCTATCAGGGTCTCGACCTCTGCCGCCCGGGTCACATCCGTCGCGTGGACGAGCGCGTCGCCGGCTATCTCGCCCGCGACCTCTCTTGCGGCGGCTTCATCTACGTCAGCGAGGACAAGCTTCGCGCCCTCATCGGCGAGCCGGAGCGCAATGGCCCGCCCGATGCCGGCCCCTGACCCCGTTACGATCGCCCTCTTGTCCTCCAGTCTTCCCACCTTTACCCCCTAGATATCTGGCAGCTGAAATATTTTGTTTTATTTTGTGAAACGTGCTTCCATTCACTGACACAGGGCATTAAATCATGCAGCTTGCGGGTCATCAAGTCGTGGAAGCGTCCTACTCCGCCCGCACGGGGTTGGTAAGAGTTCCGAGCCCTTCTATCTCTATGCTTACCTCATCTCCATCCTTGAGAAATACCTGCGGGTCCCGGGCCGCCCCTACTCCGGGTGGTGTCCCCGTGAGGATGATATCCCCCGGTTCTAGCGTCATACCGGTGGAGAGAAACGACACGATCTCGGCGACACTGAAGATCATCTTCTCCGTCGTGCCATCCTGCACGATTTCGCCATTCAGGGTGCACTTTACCGACAGCTCCTGAGGGTCTTCGATCTCATCTTCGGTTACCAAATACGGCCCGATGGGCGCAAAGGTGTCTATCGACTTGCTCCTCGTCCACTGCCCTCCTTCTGAAAACTGCAAGTCCCGGGATGAGACGTCGTTGGCGTTCATGTAGCCAAAGACGTACTCCAGGGCATCCCCGGCTTCTACGTGCCGGGCTCTGCGCCCGATGACCACGGCAAGCTCTGCTTCATAGTCTGCCTGCTCGGTTATCTTCGGTATGACGATAGGGCTTCCTGGTCCTGTGAGGGTGTTTGGGTACTTGGCGAAGACTATGGGCTTTTCCGGGATGTCGGCACCGGTTTCTTGGGCGTGGTCTTCGTAGTTCAGCCCGATACCGATGATCTTGGCGGGATTAGAGATCGGGGGGTGCAGCTCCACCTCTTCTACTGCAACGCCTTCTCCGCCCCCGGGTTCGTGCCCGGCACCCTCCCAGATCAGGTCTGTCATCCTGGTCTCCTCCCGGGCGAACGGTCGCACCCGGCCGTCTTCTAGTAGACCCACCCTGGCCTCACCGCCGCCAACCGAATACATCACCAGCTTCATAAAGATCCTCCTTCCTCAAAAGGCGCCTGTGCCCGTATCAGCGGGCCCCTCTCCGTCCGACACCTTTACGGCGTGTTTTATTGAACGAAACGACGCTTTATTCAGTGACACAGACATTAAATCATGTGTGTTTTGCTATAACAACCCCCGGATGCTGTACCGGGCCTCGAAGATCCCGGTCGCGGGAGAGAGGCGGTGGTGAGGTTTGCATCTCCTATCGGTCCTCTAGATGGTAACCTTACCTATCGGAGGCACTACAGCCTCTCTTTCTCCAGGACTCTGAAAAACCCTTGCGTTTCATTGACTGAAACGCTATTCTTCCCGGTAACACGCGATGAAACGCGTGGCGAGGACGATATCAGGCTGACTGCTAGATGGGATGTCGGAA
The DNA here is from genome assembly GCA_050331175.1 of Rubrobacteraceae bacterium. Classification (GTDB taxonomy): domain Bacteria; phylum Actinomycetota; class Rubrobacteria; order Rubrobacterales; family Rubrobacteraceae; genus SIRX01. Next base: position 43,070 of record JBHJHC010000017.1, read on the forward strand.
GTGGGCAACGAGACGCGGGTAGAGACCCTGGCGCGAGGTTTAACGCTGCTCAGGTGTTTCGAAGAAGAACGAATCGAGTTGAGTTTAAAGGACCTTGCCCGGCTTTCGGGGCTCGCGAAGCCGACGGCGATGAGGATGCTCAGGACGCTCGAAAGATCCGGGTTCGTAAGTAGGTACGGTGACGTTTACCGCATCGGCCCCCAATGCCTCAAGTTGGGAGGTCTCTACCGCTTTGATGAGGACCTCCAGTACCGGGCGGCGCCGATCATGCAGCGGTTAAGTGAGCAGGTCAACGAGGTTGTACAACTCGGGACTGTGGCGGAAGGGGAGATCCTATACCTGGAGAGATGCCAGCCGAATAGGTCTGTGATGATATCGCCGGTTGTTACCCGGCCGGGATCTACCCGGCCGCTCTACACCACCGCTCTGGGAAAAGCGATCCTGGCTTCTCAAGAAGAGCAAAAGACCAGTTCGTACCTCAATAGCGTCGAACTCGTGGCCAATACGCCCTCTACCATCACGAGCCCCGAAGGCCTCCGAGAAGAACTCGAACTCACGCGCAACCGGGGCTACGCGGTAGACAACTGCGAGACGGATCCGGAAGTGCGCTGCGTAGGCGCAACGATCTTCAGCGACCCGGATAGGCTCGCGGCAGCGTTGAGCATTTCAGCCCCGGAGTTCCGATTGTCTGCCGGAGTATTGGACGAGTTCGGGACGCTAGTCAGGGAAGCCGCGGTCGAAATTTCGACCCGCTACGGATAGTGTCAAGCCCGGACGCCATTCTCCGGGATGCAGCCTCAGGCTGGCGGAGTCAGAGAGGGAAGCCGTGATCTCCTCCGGCCACTGAAGGTTTCGGCACGAAGAAGCTCCGCAACCCGACGATGCTCATCGCCCTCGGCCTGCAGGCGTGTGCTACGGTGGAGCGCGTAAATGGTCGTGTTGCACAGCAAGAAAGAGATTGCGTCCTTGCGGCGGGCGGGTGAGCTCGCCGCCCGGGCGCTCGCCATGCTCCGCCCACACGTCCGTCCCGGCGCCCGGTTGGATGAGCTGGACCAGCTCGTCGAAGAGTTTCTTCTCTCCGCGGGCGGCTACTCTCCCTACAGGGGCTACCAGCCCTCGCCCGCAACGCCACCGTTTCCGGGCGCGGTCTGCGCCGCGGTAAACGAACAAGTCGTCCACGGCTTTCCGACGCCCAGAACGCTGCGCGGCGGAGACATCGTCGGGATCGACGTCGGTGTCGTGCTAGACGGTTGGATCGGCGACACCTGCTACACGTACCCGGTCGGCGGCGTCTCATCCCGGGCGCTGGAGCTTCTGGAGGTTGCGCAGCAGAGTCTTGAGGCGGGGCTGGCGGAAGTAAAGCCCGGCAAGCGTCTCGGCGACGTGGGGGCCGCCATTCAGGAGATTGCCGAACCTCCCGGCTACGGCGTCGTGCGGGGGCTGGGCGGGCACGGGGTCGGACGAAAGTTGCACCAGGAACCGCACGTCGACCACTTCGGCCGTCGGGGGCGCGGCCTGCGGCTCCGGGAAGGCATGGTGTTCACTATCGAGCCGATGATCAACGAAGGAGCGCCCGAGATACGGGTCCTGGAAGACGGCTGGACCGTGGTAACCGCCGACGGAAAGCTTTCGGCCCAGTACGAACACACCATCGCGGTCACCGCCAGGGGCTACGAGATCCTGACGCCCTGGCACCTCTACATGTCCGGAGCCGCACAGAGCGGCTAGCCGGAACTCCTACTGCGCCAGGGCGCAGCCGTCTTTGCGGGGGTCGCTGCCGCAAGCCCGGACGCCGTTCTCCAGGATGCGGATCAGTTGTGCGCCGCCGGTCAGGATCTCGTAGTCCGGTCCGATCTCTACGCGGTGCCCCCTCCGGCGAAGTTCTTCGACCTCCTTTTCCGGAACGCGGCCTTCGAGGAGGAGTGTGTCTTCGTCGTGGAGGTGCCGGGGGTGGTCTACGGCTTCCTGAGGGTTCATTCCGTAGTCGAGGAGGTTTACGAGGAGCTGGGCGTGGCCCTGGGGCTGCATCGGCCCGCCCATCACGCCGAAGGTAGCCCAAAGGTCGCCGTCGCGGGTGGCGAGGCCGGGGATTATGGTGTGCAGGGGACGTTTTCCGGGGGCGAGGGCGTTCGGGTGACCCGGCTCCAGCCGGAACGAGTAGCCCCGGTTCTGGAGGCAAACACCCGTTCGGGGGGCGACGACACCGCTGCCAAACTCTTTGTAGAGGCTGTTTATGAACGAGCAACCATTGCCTTCGGCGTCCACGGCGCACAGGTAGGTGGTGTCGTCGCCGAGTTCCGGGGATAAGGATGCGGTAGCGCCGGAGGCCGAGATGCTGGTTCTTAGCCCGGCTGCGTACTCTTTGGAGAGCAACCGTTCTGTCGGAACCTCGGCGAAGTCCGGGTCGCCGACCTCTCCGTGCAGGTCCCGGAAGGCGAGTTTCTTGGCCTCGGCCTCCAGGTGGATACGTCCCGCGCCCGAGGGCTCTAGGGACGCCAGTTCGAAGCCTTCGAGGATGTTTAGGATCTGGAGGGCTGCCACGCCCTGGCCCGGCGGGGGGATTTCGTAGACTCGAACGCCCCGGTAGCCGGTAGAGATCGGGGTTACCCACGCGGTTTCGTGGGCGGAGAGATCTTCTTCCGCAAGGTAGCCGCCCGCTCCCTGCGCCGCCTGGGCAATGCTGGCTGCTATCTCGCCGTTGTAGAAGGCGTCGGCACCATTTCGGGCGACGGTGGCCAGCGTTACCGCGAGGTCCGGCTGGCGGAAGATCTCACCAGCTTTCGGGGGTCGTCCTCCCGGCAAGAAAGTCTCCGCCGCGGCTTCGTTTTCCCGGAGCAGCTCTTCGTTCCTCGCCCAGTAGCGGGAAACGACCTCGGAGACCGGGTAGCCTTCGTCGGCCAGCTCGTAGGCGGGCGCCAACAGCTCCCGGAGCGGCCGGCGTCCCAGGGCGTTCGCCGCGGCTTCCCAAAGCCGGACGGCGCCGGGCACGGTGATCGGGAGTCCGCCACGCTCGGGGACAGCCTCTAAGCCCCGACCGCGCAGCTGCTCTATCGTGGCCGAGCCGGGGGCGCGGCCGGAACCGTTAGCGCCGAGCACCCGTCCGGTACCGGCCTCGTAGTAGAGCAGGAAAGCGTCACCGCCCATACCGGTCATCATCGGAGAGAGGACGGCCATGCAGGCGGCCATCGCGACGCAGGCGTCGGCGGCGGTTCCTCCGGCGTCCAGGACGCGGATTCCGGCCAGGGCCGCGCTGGGATGCTCGCAGGCCACGGCCCCGCGGCGCCCGAAGACCGTCGAGCGCCCGCCCGCGTCGGGACGCCGGGCATCATTTCCGTCCACGAACATCCTCCTCCGATAGTGAGACTACGTTTACAGTTTACAGGGCCGATAGGGACTACATTGCAGGTGTAAACCAAACAGGAGGTAAGCATGGGCAAGCAAGTCTACGTGGTCGGTACGCTGGCCTCGATCGTGCTGTCGCTAGTTCTGTTCTTGCGGGGCAACCGGAGCGAAGGCATCTTCGTCGGCCTGTGGGCCCCGACCATTATGAACCTGGGCCAGACGCTGATAGAAGACGACTAAACCCTGCCGAACTCGCGGAGTAAATCCGCGAGCGCAACACGCTTCACTATCGGGCGGCCGTGAGGACAAATTTCCCTGAACTCGGTGGCCGCCCACTCTCGCAGCAACTTCTCCAACGCCTCCCGAGACAGGCTTTCGCCGAACTTCGTGGATCCCTTGCAGGCCAGGGCTTTGGCCAGATCCTCCCCCCCGGCTAACGCCTCGACCGCCGCCCCGAGCGCCAACTCCGGGTCTGTGACGGTCTCCGGCGTGGCCAGTACCCGGATCGCCCCCTCCCCGAAGGGTTCGAACGCGAACCCCAGCTTCGCCAGTTCATCCTCGAAGTTCCATATTTCTAAAGCAATATCCTCCGGCAACCGCGCGATCACCGGTTCCTCGAGCCTTACCGGTGCGGATTCGAGGCTCTCCGAGAGCTTTTCGTAGAGGACGCGCTCGTGGGCGCCGTGCTGGTCGAGGAGGATCAACTCCTCGTTCTCCTGGGCCAGGATACAACGGCCGGCGAACTGCCCGATAAGGGCCAGTTCTTTGGCTTCATCCTCCGGGGCCTCACCACCTCCCGGCCCTTTTTCTTGAGCCAGCGCGCTCCTTATGGTGCCGACGATGAGCGGGTATGCGGAGCGGCCACCCCGCAACCGGACGGCGCTCTTGGCCGGATGCACGTTCACATCCACTTCGCCGGGACCGAGCTCCAGCCGCAAGAACGCCGCCGGGTGACGCCCTTTCGGCAGGAGGTCCGCGTAGGCTTTGGACACCGCCGGGGCGAAGGAATCCGCGTCCACGACCCGGTCGTTTACCGCGACGTGCAGGTAGCGGCGGGTAGGATAGCTCACCGCGAGCGGGCTAACGAAGCCCCAGACCAGCGAGTCTTCCAGCGCCACCAGGCTCCGGGCCAGCGGGAGCCCGTGGACCTGGGCTATCCGTTCCCGCAGTTCGGCGGCCGCGGGCAGCGCCAGCACCTTCCTGCCGTCCGAGCTCAGGTAGAAACCGACCTCCGGACGGCTGAGCGCGAGCGACCGCACCACCGAGGCCACCGCGTTCGCCTCCGCCCGGGCGGTCCCGAGAAAGCCCCGGCGCACCGGAAGGTTCAGGAAAAGGTCGCGCGCCTCGACCGTAGTTCCCGGCGCGCCGCCGTCGGGGGCGGTTCCGGCGGCATCCCCGGCGAACACCCGGAGACGGGTGCCGGTCCTCGCCCCGCGCTCGCGGGTGATGAGCGTAAGGGCCGAAACAGAGCCGATGGCGTGAAGCGCCTCGCCCCGGAAGCCCAGAGAAACGACGCGGGCCAGGTCGTCGGCGGTCTGGATCTTGCTGGTCGCGTGTTCGGCGACCGCGCGCCCGGCGTCGTCCGGCGACATCCCGGAGCCGTCGTCCCGGACCCGGATCAGCGAAACCCCGCCGCCCTCTATCTCCACCTCCACCCGGGAGGCCCCGGCGTCCAGAGAGTTCTCGATCAGCTCTTTCACCGCCGAGGCGGGCCGCTCGATGACCTCCCCGGCGGCGATCCGGTGGGCCACCACCGGCGGCAACACCCGAATTCGCCCGCCGTACTCCGCCGCTTCTTCGGAGACGAGGCTGGGAAAAAGCTTCATCCCGCGAAGCCTTTAACGCCCTCGGTCTCCAGGCGGTCCAGGATCTCTCCGGCCCGCTCCGTGACCTGCGGCGGCAACCCGGCGAGCCTCGCAACGTGGACGCCGTAGGAGGAGGATTCGGCACCCTCTTCGATGCGGTGGAGAAAGACGATCTCTCCTCCCACGTTTTCCACGCTCGCCTTGTAGTTGCGGCAGCCGGGCAGAATCTCCGCCAGCTGGGTCAGCTCGTGGTAGTGGGTGGCGAAGAAGGTCATGGCCTGCACGTCGTCGTGGAGGTACTCGGCGATGGCCCACGCCAGGCTCATGCCGTCGTAGGTCGAGGTCCCGCGCCCGACCTCGTCCAGGATGACGAGGCTCTTCTCCGTGGCGCTGTTCAGGATACTCGCCGCCTCGGTCATCTCGACCATAAAGGTCGATTCGCCGCTCGCCAGCCGGTCCTCGGCTCCTACCCGCGTGAAGATGCGGTCTACCACCCCGAGCGAGGCGCCATCCGCCGGGACGTAGGAACCGGTCTGGGCGAGGAGGGTTATGAGCGCTACCTGGCGGAGGTAGACGGACTTGCCGGCCATGTTTGGTCCGGTGAGGATCTGGAGCCGGGAGGCCCCGTCTATCTCCGTGTCGTTGGGCACGAAGGGCGTCTCGGTATTGTGCTCGACGACGGGATGCCGCCCGGCGACGATGTGGATGCCGCGCTCCCCGCGAACCTCGGGCCGGCAGTAGCGGAGCTCGGTCGCGGCGGCCGCGAAGGACGCCGTCACGTCCACGACGGCGACGGCCCGGGCGATGCGCTGGAGCTCCGGGGCGGCGTCCTTTACGGCGGCCCGGATCTCGGTGAGGATCTGGCGTTCCAGCCGGTCTACTTCGTCGCGGGCGCCGAGCATCCGGGACTCGTGCTCCTTTAGCTCCGTGGTCACGTAGCGGGCGTTGTGCTTTAGCGCCTTGCGGTGCTGGTAGTGCTCCGGCACGGCGCCGGTGTCCTTGCCCGCCACCTCGATAAAATATCCCTCGCCGTCCCGGTAGCCGACCTTGAGGGTCTTGATGCCGCTCTTGAGCCGCTCCTCGGCCTCGAAGCGGGTTAGCCACTCGTGGGCGCCGTCGCGGAACTCGCGGGCCGCGTCCAGCTCCGCCGAGTAGCCGGGGCGGATGATCTCCCCATCCTCCTCGCTGATGGCCGCCGCGATAAGCTCCCGGACCCCCGGCGGCTCCTCCGCCGCCCCGAGCACCCGCGAGAGAAGCTGGCACTCGGCAGCTGCCGGGGCCAGCGATGCTTTGAGCGGCCCGATCGCCTCCAGGGCGCCCCTCAACGAGAGCAGGTCGTTCGGCGTGGCCGAGAGGCGCACTATCCTGGTGGCGATGCGCTCGATATCCGGGATACGGCCCAAAACGTCGCGGGTCTCCTCCCGGAGCATGTAGTCCGTGGCGAAAGCGTCCACCGCCGAGAGCCGCTGCTCGATGCGGTCCACCTCCAGGAGGGGCCGCTCCAGCCAGCGCCGGAGGGTCCGTTGGCCCATCGGGGTGCGGGTACGGTCGGTGGTGGAGATCACCTCATCGAGGCCCAGGTTGCGGCGGGTCGTCGAGTCCAGCACCATTCCGGCGTCCGGGCTGTAGGTTCGGAAGGAGACGACCTGCTCCGGGGGCTTTCCGGCGCGGAGCCCGGAGAGGTATTGGATCAGGGCTCCGGCCGCCCCCACGAGCGCGGGTTTTCCTTCCAGCCCAAACCCCCGGAGGTTCGAAACCCCGAAGTGTTTCTTTAGAGACTGCTCTCCGGCGGAGGGCTCGAAGGTCCAGCGCGGTGCCGGGCTGAACTTCGCCTCTATCTTCGGCAGGTTCTCCGCCACCGTCCGCTCGGGGACGACCAGCTCCCGTGGAGACCACCGCTCCAGCTCGGCGGCGACGCCCTCTTCGGGTACCTCGGTGCCGGTAAACTCGCCGGTCGAGGCTTCGACCACGGCCACCCCGGCGGTGCCGTCCCGGACTACCACGGCGGACAAATAGTTCGCGTGGCTGGCGGAGAGGATATTGTCCTCGATCACGGTCCCGGGCGTGAGGATCTGGGAGATCTCCCGGGTAAACTGCTTGGACTTTACCGGATGCGGTCGCTGCTCGGCCACGGCGACCGAGTGGCCTTTGCGGAGGAGCGTCGCCAGGTGCTCTTCGAGGGCGTGTCCCGGAACGCCGGCGAGCGGGACCCGGCCCTCCCCGGCGGCTTCGCGGCTCGTCAGCCGGATCGAGAGCGCCTGCGAAATCCTCTGGGCGTCCTCCTCGAACGTCTCGAAGAAAGTCCCCACCTGATAGAAGAGGATCGTCTCCGGTGGAAGCTGCGCCTTTAGCTCTGCATATCGTCCCAGCATAAAGCTATTCTACGGTGCGAGGTCCGGCCCGTCAGCCCCGGATTCTCCGGCGGTCCGGGCTGTGCCGGAACAGTTACCCTATAGTCCTATTGGGCCGAAACCAAAATACATGGAGACGATATTGAACCCTGCAAGAGCAATGAAGTATACGGCGGCGGGAACGCTCTTTTTCCTGGCGGCGGTCCACGCAAACTGGGCGCGGGGTTCGTCCTGGCCGGCGGCTGACGAGCGCCAGCTCGCCCGGGCGGTTATCGGGGAGGACGAGATGCCGTCTGCGGGGGCTTGCCTGGTTGTGGCTGCGCTACTAACGGTGGGCGGGAGCCTGGTTGCGGGCCAACCCGCGGGCAGACCCCGGCTGCAAAGAACAGGAGCGGCCGGCGTCGCGGCAACGCTGGCTGCCCGCGGAATAGCCGGCGCCACCGGCTTGATACCGGTGACCTCAGAGACTTTTCTCTGGTGGGACCGGCGCCTGTACTCGCCGCTCTGCCTTTTGCTGGCTGCATTGAGCCTCGCCGGGGCGGTCCCCCAGCGTTGACGCCGACTCCCGTAGCGGCCGCCCTTTCCATCGACTAGACGACCCTGGGCCGGGGGCTACGGCCGGTCGGCCGCGTTCCGGACCGGCGACCGGTGTCGACGAGTACGATCACGACGGGCACCGCGGCGACCACAGCGGCCGCGGTGGTCAGCAGCGAGGCGTCGTACTGGCCCACGACGACCGCCACGAGCGCCCACAACACGGCCACCGCGTAAGCCCCGTAGCCGGCAACGGGCCCGCCCCTGGCCGCCAGGATCACCGCGGTAGAGACCGCCCCGCCCAGCAGCAGGAGCCCGGCGCCCACCAGGGCCGCGCCGAACCCCGTCCTCAACTCCCCGATACCGGAGAACGTCGTGGCGAAACCGACGAGAAAGGCCGCCGTTACCCAGCCGGACAGCAACCCGAACGTCGGCGCCGCGAGCCAGCGGTGCGCCCGGTTTTGTGGATCGTACCGGCGCTGCACGAGCAGGTGGGCGATGACGGCGAACGCGAAGATGAACGCGAACAGCACCTGGGCCGGCACGAAGAGGCGCAGGGGAAAGAGGACTTCCCAGACACTGTTGGCCAGAAAGGTAAGGGCGGCGAAGGGTGCGATTCTCCCGAGAAAAGCGTCGTCGCGCTTGGAAGGCAGGACCTGGTATACGGCGTAGACGAAGCACAACAAGAAGATCGGGGTCCATATGGCGAACGCGTAGCCGGCCGGGGTTACGAGCGTCGGGTTCTGGTCCGAGACCCGCCCCACGTTCAGGCCCAAAGGGGTCCCGATCGCCGGGACCGCAACCTGGAGTATGGCCCCGAAGACCACCGCCACCCGCCAAAACCCGATCTCGCTCAACCTGCTCATCTCAGCCTCCTTGGACGTCCGATACTCGTCCGGCACTTTTCCGCCTACTCGCTGTTCGAATGGCCCGCGTATCTCCTATTGAACTATACGGGCTTCGCGGCCCCGGAGGACGCATCCCACCGTATTCTGGCACGGGCTGCAGGTATCATCCAAGCATTTCTCCGAGGCCGAGGAACAACGGTTCGGGCGGGCCTCTCCAAAGCGCTCGTTATCTGCCGGTTTATTCGCCGGTCAAGGTGTTCCGGAATGCTGTTCGGATACAATCGGCCTGTAGTATTGGTCTGAATTCACGACGACGCCAGACTTTGCGGAGGTGGCAAATGCTCAAGGTCGGAGACTTTTCGCAGCTCGGCCAGGTTTCGGTGCGGACGCTGCATCACTACGACGAGCGGGGGCTGCTCAAGCCGGTTGAGACAGACCCTCTGAGCAACTACCGCTTCTACTCGCTGGACCAGTTGCCGCGGTTGAACCGCATCCTGGCGCTCAAGGACCTGGGGTTGTCGCTGGATGAGATCTCGCTCCTCATGGAGGACGAGCTGCCGCCGGACCAGCTCCGCGGCCTGCTGAAGGCGCGGCGGGTGAAGATCGAGCACCAGCTCCGTGAAGACCGCACCCGATTGGCGCGGGTCGAAGCCCGGCTGCGCCAGATCGAGCACGAAGACGAGCCTTCGCCATACGAAGTTACCCTGAAAGAAGTGCGCCCCGAGACCGTGATCTCCGCCCGCCAGACCGTCCCGTCGGTAGAGCGAATGCCCGACTACCGCTGCGACATGTTCCGGAAAGCCCACGACTGGCTGGAGGGCGAACGCCTGAGGCCCGCCGGTCCCGAGCTCGCCCTCTACCACAGCACCGAGTATAAGGAGGAGAACATAGACATGGAGGCCGCCGTCCCGGTGAATCGTCCGGACCTCGAACCCGGCGGCGGGCTGGTCGTGCACGAGTTACCCGGGGCGCCCGACATGGCGACGACCGTACACCACGGCCCCTTCTGGGGCATACCCGGGGCCATAGTCGCCCTGTTCGCCTGGATCGGGGACAACGGCTACCAGTCGGCCGGGCCGGTGAGGGAGATCCACCTCTTCGGCCGCGAGAACGACGTCGTGAACGCCCCGCCGGCCGCCCAGTTCAACGCCGACTCCGTAATACTGGAGATGCAGATTCCGGTTGAAGAAGCCTCTTCCTGAAATATTGTAGATTTTCCAGCTTTCTCCTTGACCCTCACGCAACGTGAGGCCGTAAGGTTTTCTCCAGAAGGTCGTAGACGAACCCAGAAAGGAGAACACCGCGATGGAGTCGAAGGAGACCAAACAGCGGGGGCTGGAACGGTCGGTAGCCCTGCTGCTGGTAGTGGAGTTCGGCCTGCTGGTGGTGGCGCTCGTGGTTTTGGGGTCTGCCATCGGCTGGCCGGCGAGCCTGGACGAACCCGCGAACGTGATGCTGCCGCTCATAACCGAACAGAGCGGGGCGGTGCTGTTCGGGTACGGCGTCTACATGCTCTACTCGGTGTTGTTTATCCCGTTGGCGTTGCTGCTGTACTACGCGCTGCGGGAGGTGGATTCGCCGCTCCTGACGATGGGGGTGGTCTTCGGCGTGATCTCCGGCGTCCTGCGGCCGCTGGGGATCATCCGCTGGCTCTCGGCAATGCCGTTCCTGGCCGAGGTGTACCTGGACCCGCAAGCTGGTGCGGCGACCCGGGATGCGGTCTCGGTCTTCTACGAGGGCATCAACGAGTTTTCGGGGGCTATCGGGGAGATCCTGGGCGTCCAATTCTCCGGCGGCCTCTTTATCGGGCTCGTTTCTCTGGCGATGCTGCGCTCCGCCCGGCTCCCCTCCTGGATGGGCCTCTCGGGCCTCGGGGTCGCGGCCCTGCACCTGGCCGGGCTCCTGGAGATCTCGGGCGTAGATACCGGACCTCTGCTAACGCTTGCCGTCACGGCGCTCCAGTTCTGGATGCTCGCGCTGGCTTTGGTGTTGTTCTTCCGTACCCGGTCCGGACGGGCCTCGTGAAGTAGGTAGGTCTTGGATACTAGAGATACCAAACGGTCTTTCGGCGCCCGCAGCAGCCCGCGGGCGCCGCGTGAGAAGTACCGGTTCGGCCTCGCGGTCGTCGAGATACGCCCGGCTGGTTCCGGAGAAGGAAGGGAAGGTCTTGGCTAGAGCGGGAAAGGAAATAGCGAGCCCTACCACCCGGCTCGTCTTCGAGGAAACGGCGGCGGACACGGGCGGCGAACGGCTCCGGTTCGAGCAATTCGTGCGGGGCGGCAATCCTGAGGTGTCGGAGCACACCCACTCGCTTCACGAGGAGCGGTTCCTGGTACGGTCCGGCAGGATGGGCGTGAGGGTGGCCGGTAGCGAGCGGGTGCTTGGGCCGGGAGAGGAGGTCACGGTCCCGCCCGGAACGCCGCACACGTTCTGGAACGCGGGCGACGAGGAACTTCACCACGTCGTAGAGTTCCGGCCCGCCGGGAACATGGAGGTGTTCTTCGAGACGGTCTTCGGCCTCCAGAGAGAGGGCAAGTTCCCCGTCGAGGGCGAGAAACGGGCGCCCAACCTGTTTCAGGGAGCCCTGATCCTGACGGAGTACGACTTCTCCGTGGCCGGGATGCCGATTCCGGTGCAGAAGATGATCTTTCGGCCCCTGGCGTTCGTGGGACGGCTGCTGGGCTATCGGGCCCGCTACCCACGCTTTAGCGACGCCGGATAAGAGAAAGGAAGCCGTAATGGGTTACAAGAAAGTAATTGTCGAGGAGTTCGGCGACGCCAGCGGGATCAGCGTTGTCGAGGAGGAACGCCTGCCGGAGCCGGGAGCCGGCGAGGCCCGGGTAAAGGTCGAGGCGTCGAGCGCGGTGTTTACGGACATGCTGATCCGGCGCAAACTCTACCCCGCAGTTCGGCAGAAGCCGCCGATTACGCTGGGCTACGACCTGGTCGGGGTGGTTGACGGGTTGGGTCCGGGCGTCACGGGCCTCAGCGCCGGCCAGCGGGTCGCGGACCTCACCCAGATCGGGGGCAACGCGGAGTACGTCTGCCGCCCGGCCGGCGGGCTGGTCCCGGTGCCCGAATCGCTGGACGCGGCGGAGGCGGAGACCATCCCCCTCTCGTACATGACCGCCTACCAGATGCTCGTCCGGATCGCCAACGTCCGTCCGGGACAGAGAATCCTGATCCAGGGCGCAACCGGCGCCGTCGGGACCGCGCTGCTCCAGTTGGGACGGCTGCTCGGCGTGGAGATGGTCGGCACCGCCTCGGTCCGCAACCAGGACCTGATCCTGGAGTACGGAGCCAAAGCCATAGACTACCGCGCCCCCGACTACGAGCAACAGCTGAGAACTGCCGCCGGTGAAGGCTTCGACGCCGTCTTCGAGGGCTCGGGCTCCGGGATATCCCAACGCCTGGTTAAACAGGGCGGTATCCTCGTCTCCTACGGCTTTAGCGGCATGCTCCGGGATAAGGGCAACTCGCGCCTGGGCCTCCTGCTGGCCGCGGCGATCGGATTCTCCGGCGTGTTCGTGTGGAGCATCCTGCCCAACGGAAAGTCCTGGAGCTTCTACGAGATCAACGGGATGCGCGAGAAACACCCCGACTGGTTTCGCGAAGACCTGGGGCGACTCTTCGACTGGCTGGAGCGCGGGGAGATAAAGCCCGTCATCGCCCACCGGTTCCCGATAGACGAAGCCCGCCAGGCCCACGCCTTGCTCGACGAGGGCGGCACGCGCGGGCGGCTGGTTCTGGTGATGGACTGATCCTGGCCACCACTCCCATGAGCCGCACGCCGGGGGTATCTCCCGCGACCATCTGCTAGGATCAGCACCGCGGACTGCGGTCTGTGGCGGCGGGCTATCTCGAAGGCAGGATGCGGCGCTTTCTAAACAGCAAGGCTTTCGCTTCCGGCAAGCTGAAAGCTCTTCTCCGGCTTGATGATGGAAGCGGAGAGGAAGTCGCCGGCGGGCCTGCTGGTCCCACCCGGGCTCTGGCGGAAGGACTCCACGCGGCCCGGAGGACCTCGCAGAAGCGGGCCAAGAGGATCTCGGCGCTGAAGTCCCGGGTCGCCGGGCTCGAGGCCGCCCGCGCAGAAGACGGGCGGCTCCTGCACTACCTGCTCTCCGATGCCTTCGAGAGGCGCGGCCCGTGGGTTACCGGCGTGCGGATAAACGACAAGGTCTACGGCCGGGCGACCCGCCACTCGAGCCCCCGGCTAAGGGAGTTCTTCGAGGCCTTTCCCGAAGCCTCAAGGGGCAGAGTACTGGAGCCGGGCTCCCTGGAAGGCGCGATGACCGTAGAGCTCGCCAAGCGGGCCGGGGAGGTGGTGGGCCTGGAAGGTAGGCCGGAGAACGTGGAGCGGGCCCGGTTTCTCAAGAGCCTTTTGGGGGCGGACAACGCCGCCTTCCACGTCACGGATCTCGAAGAGGACGACTTGTCTTCCTACGGCACCTTCGACGCGGTGTTCTGCTGCGGGCTGCTCTACCATCTATCCCATCCCCGCGCCTTTGTCGGGCGAACAGCCGCCGTGTCCCCCCACCTCTACCTCGACACGCAATACGCCCGGGACGACTGGCAGCTCACGGAGAAGGAGGGGTTTTGGGGTTGGATCCGCCCGGAAAACCCGCGGGATCCCCAGAGCGGACTCTCCACAACCGCCTTCTGGCCCACCCTGAACGAACTCTACCGGCTCCTCTCCGAGAGCGGCTACACGACCGTGGAAACCCTGGCCCATCTCCCCGACAACCGCCACGGCCCCCGGGTACACATCGCCGCCAGTCGTCCGTCATGAGATGACAGGGTCCGCGCTATCGGCTGTGCGACCGCGGCGAAAGCAGCGGGTCCTCACGGGTCGTCAGGACTTTACTGCCCATCGTCCTCCGTGCCCGGCAGGATGCCGATCCCCTGGCCGTGGGTCTTGTAGAGGGAGGCCAGGATCGAGGTAGAGATCACTATGACTATAAAGGGGAGTGAGATCCAGATCGGGACCTTGCTGCCGAAGATGCCCGAGTAGAAGAACTTGGCCCCCACGAAGACCAGGACTATCGAGAGGCCGACGTGCAGGTAGACAAAGCGTTTTATCATCCCGGCCAGCATGAAGTACAGCGGACGGAGCCCGAGGACCGCGAAGGCGTTGGCCGACCACACGATGAACGCGCTGGAAGTTATGGCGAAGATCGCGGGTATCGAGTCGACGGCGAACACCACGTCGGTCGTCCCGATCACGATAATGACCGCGAAGAGCGGTGTTGCGAGCAGCTTGCCTTCGTGCCGGATAAAGAAGTTTTCTTCCTGGAACTCCTTGGTCATCGGCACGAAGCGCCGCGCGGCGCGGAGGACTATGTTCCGCTCGGGGTGGACCTCCTCGTCGTCGTGGAACGCCATGCGGATGCCGGTGTAGATCAGGAACGCCCCGAAGACGTACACGACCCACTCGTAGCGGTTGAGCAACTCCGCCCCGATGGCGATGAAGATCCCCCGCAAAACCAGCGCCCCGACTATTCCCCAGAACAACACCCGGTACTGGAAGCGGGAGGGCACGGCGAAGTAGGTAAAGATGAGGGCGAACACGAACACGTTGTCCACCGAAAGGCTCTTCTCCACGATGTACCCGGTGTAGTACTCCGCTCCCCGCTCCGACCCCGCCACGGCGAAGACCACCAGGCCAAAGAGCAGCGCCATCCCGACCCAGAACGCGCTCAGAATTGCCGCCCGCTTGAACGAGATCTCCCGCGCCCCCCGGGCGAGCACCGCCAGGTCCAGCACGAGCAAAACCACGACCAGAGCCGTAAACCCGAGCCAGGCCCACAAGGGGAAAGAAGTCAAGGCACCCTCCGGATGTCGGTGTACGGACGCTTCCGAATAGCAAAGTTATTCAGCAAGGTCGTCGTATGATACACAAAGTCCGGCATGAAGAAGCGGCGCGCCCGGGTATGCTCCGGGTGCTGTCTGCGCCGGGACAAATGGCGCCCGGCAGAAAAGTCTCGGGGGCTCCTCCTACTCGCTGCTACGAGGAGGTTATACTCTTGACCTACTTGTAGATGACATTCTCACCCGACATTAGCTGTGACGTCCTGAAACGAAGGATCGCAACCCTCTTCCCCGCACCCGGGTGCGGGGGGACGACTGATCGCTGGGCAAGCTCGCATTCGGGCTGTACTTTGCCGGGGTGGTCCCGCTGGTAGCCGCGGTAACTGCGGCGTCCGCCAAAAGAAAAGCGCCAAGCCCTCTCAGAGAGGCAGCCTGAAGTGCGGGCGGGCGCTCCCGGTACAGAATCGCGGAACCCCTCTGCCGGGCTCCTGCTCCGCAGCAGCGCGCTCCGGTTCATCACGCTCGCCCTGCTCTGGCTGGCCCTGACCGAAGGCGACCTCGGCACCTGGTGGCTCGGCTTTCTGGCAGCCGGGGCCGCCACGCTCTCGAGCCTGGTCCTGTTGCCGCCGGCCGAACGCCCCTGGAGCCCCATAGGCGTTATCCGCTTCGTCGGGTTCTTCCTCCGGCAATCGCTGCTCGGCGGTGTAGACGTGGCGCTCCGAGCCCTGAAACCTGGTATAAACCTGGATCCCGGGCTGGTCGAGTACACCACCCGCCTGCCCCCCGGCCTCCCCCGCGTCCTGTTCGCCAACACGATAAGCCTGCTGCCGGGAACCCTGAGCGCCGAGATCCGGGACCGGCAACTGCTGGTCCACACGCTGGCCACAAGCCCGGGCCTGCGGGAAGAACTGCGCTCTGCGGAGGAGGTGGTCGCCGGGCTGTTCGGCGTCGAGTTGCCCCGGGAGAACGCGGATGAATGAGCTGTACCTGATCCTGGCCGTCTTTCTGCTGCTGAACCTGTTGGCCGGGTTGGCCCGCGTCCTCCGGGGTCCGACCTTGCAAGACCGGATGCTGGCGGTCCAGCTCTTCGGGACCGTCGGAGTCGGCGTCCTGCTCGTCCTGGCCGAGAGCCTGAACTCGACCGCCCTACGGGACGTGGCGCTGGTCTTCGCCCTGCTCGGGGGCGTCGCCGCGGTCGCCTTCGTCCGGCGGGCTTCGGGAACGGACAGAGACAGGCGGAACCCGTGAACCTGCTCGACTGGGTTTCCGCCGCGCTACTCCTAGCCGGGGCGTTCTTTTTCCTGGCCGGGACCGTAGGTCTCTTGCGCTTCCCGGACGTGTATAACCGTTTGCACGCCTTGACCAAAGCGGACAACCTGGGCCTCGGCCTCGTCGTCCTGGCGCTCGTGTTGCAATCCAGCTCGTGGACCGTGGCGCTCAAGCTGCTGCTCATCTGGCTGCTGGTGCTGCTAGCTGGAGCCTCCGCCGCGCACCTCATCGCCGGCTCCGCGCTGCGGGAGGGGATAAGACTCTGGGAGCGCCGGTGACCGCCGGCCTCGTCTTTGACGGGCTACTGGCCTTAGCCTTGCCCCTGCTGACCTGGCGGGTGCTCGTGGCGAAAGAGCTGTTCACCTCCGTCGTCCTGTTCATAGCCCTGGGCCTGCTCATCTCGCTCGCATACGTGCGGCTCGCGGCCCCGGACGTGGCGCTCGCGGAAGCAGCCATCGGCGCGGGCGTGACCGGCGCACTGCTCCTGGATACCCTGGCCCGCATCGGCGAGTGGCGCAGGGAAAGGAGAGACGATGCACCGTCCGGCTGACGCCCGGTTGCGCCGCGCCCTCATCCGGGCCCCGGCGGCGATTCTGGCCGCCGCGCTGGCGCTCGGGCTGGGCTGGGCCGTACTCTCGCTACCGGAACCGGCCACCGGGCTCACCGGCCGGGTGAACGACGAGCTGGCGAACAGCGGCGTCAGCCATCCGGTCACGGCCGTGCTGCTGAACTTCCGGGGCTACGACACGTTGCTGGAGATCGGGGTGCTGCTCCTGGCCCTGGTGGGTGTCTGGTCCCTGCGCCTCTCCCCCGCCCAAAGAGACCCCGAGGCGGCCCGGACACCGGTGCTCGGGTATCTGGTCCGGTTGCTGGTGCCGGGCATCTTGATCGTGACGGTTTACCTGCTCTGGGCCGGCTCGAAGCAACCGGGCGGCGCGTTCCAGGCGGGGGCGGTCCTCGCGGCGGCCGGGGAGTTGTTGCTGCTGGCCGGTTTCGTCCGGGGATACTTTCGGCGAGCCTGGGTCCTGAGGCTGACGCTGGCGATCGGGTTCGGTACCTTTCTCGCGGTGGCCGGAGGGGTCATGCTGCTCGGGAACGATCTGTTGCAGTACCCGGAGGGGTTTGCCTATCCCCTGATCCTCCTCATAGAAGGCGCCCTGACGGTGTCCATCGGGTTTACCCTGGCCGCCCTGTTCTTCGGCTCGCCGCCGGAAGCCGTCGGGGAGGAGGAAAGATGAGCCAGGTTACGTTGTATGCGCTCTCGGGGGTGGGGATGGTCGCGATCTGCCTCTACGGCCTGATCTCCTACCCGCACCTGATCCGCAAGATACTCGCGATCAACATCCTGGGAAGCGGCGTTTTTCTGCTCCTGATCTCCTTCGCCCGCCGCGTCCCCGGCCCCGAACCAGACCCCGTTCCCCACGCGATGGTCCTGACCGGTATCGTGGTCGCCGTGTGCGCCACCGCCTTTGCCCTGGCCCTCGCCCGCCGCGTCTACGACGCAACGGGCAGCCCGTATCTTCCGGAGGACGAAGAAGCGCCGGAGGAGCCGGGCTGACGGGCGCCTCCATCACCCTGCCCATCGTGCTGCCGCTGGCCGCGGCCACCCTGGTGTTCCTGCTGCGTACCGGCTCGGCAGCGGTAAGCCTCGCCACCGCGCTCGGTATCGCGGCGGCCGTGACGGTCCTGGTCGTTGAGGTTCTCGGGAGCGGCCCGATCGGGTACACCGTCGGCGGCTGGGAGGCGCCGCTCGGCATCGAGCTCTACGCCGACGGACTGAGCGCGGTAATGCTGATCATGGCCGCGGTGGTCGGGACCGCGATCACGGTCTACGCCACCGGATATTTCTCCGGCAGCCCCGCGAAAGCCCGGTACTTCTGGCCGCTGTTCCTGTTCCTCTGGTCGGCCATGAACATCGTGTTCCTCTCGGCTGACATATTCAACCTCTACGTCGGGCTGGAGCTGATAGGCCTCTCGGCGGTGGCCCTGCTGACCCTGGAGGGCGGGCGCAACGCCCTCACGGCCGGGATGCGCTATTTGCTGGTTTCGCTCTTGGGGTCCCTGATCTACCTTCTAGGCGTCGCCCTGCTGTACGGAACCTTCGGCACCCTGGCCGTAGCCGAGCTGGGAGCGCAGATGTTCCCCGCACCCTCCACCTGGTTGGCCCTCGGCCTGATTACCGTCGGCATGATGCTAAAGACCGCCCTTTTCCCGCTCCACTTCTGGCTGCCGCCGGCCCACTCCAGCGCCCCGTCCCCCGTAAGCGCCCTGCTCTCCGCCCTGGTCATAAAGGGCTCCTTCTACCTGCTACTCCGGCTCTGGTTCGACGTCTTCCCCGAAGCCCTGACGCCCGCGGCCGGGCAACTGCTCGGCGCCTTGGGCGCAACGGCTATCCTGTGGGGCTCCGTTCTGGCGCTTTTCCAGCGGCGCCTAAAACTCCTGGTGGCGTACTCAACGGTAGCCCAGATCGGGTACCTTTTCATACTCTTCCCGCTGGCGAGCGCGGAAGCCTGGAGCGGCGGCGTCTACCACGCCCTCTCTCACGCCTGCGCCAAGGCCGCGATGTTCATGGCCGCCGGGACGCTGTTGCACGTTTTGGGTACCGACGACCTCGACTCGCTGGACGGGGCCTCGGAGAGGTTTCCCGTCTCGGTCTACGCCTTCGGCCTCGCGGGTATTACGCTTATGGGACTACCCTTTAGCGGCGGCTTTACGGCCAAGTGGCTCTTGCTCTCCGCCGCCCTGGAGGACGGCCAGTGGTGGTACGCGGTCGTCGTGCTGGCTGGCGGGCTCCTGGCCGCAGGGTATTTGCTGCGGGCCCTGCGTCCGATGCTGACCCCCGCACCCGCGGTAAAGGTCGTCCGTAGTCCGAAGCGCAGCATGGAGTCCACCGCCCTCATCCTGGCTTCTGTAGCCCTGCTGCTCGGCCTCGTCTCGGCCCCGCTGCTAGAGTTGGTGGGCGTGGGAGCACCGCTCGGAGGGATTACCCCGTGAGCCTCGCCACCTGGATGCCGGTGCTGGTGATCTTGAGTTCCGCCTTGCCGAGCCTGGTGATCTTCTTCCTCACCGACCGGCGTTTGCGACTGCGGCGCACGCTATACCTGGGGGCCGAGGTCGTAAAGCTGATCCTGGTCGCCGTTATGCTGGTCGGCATCTATTACGGGGTCGCCTTCGAGACCCGCATCCCGCTCCTGCCCGGGGTAGACCTGCTGCTCCGGGCGAACGCTCTGGGAATGCTCTTTTTGACGCTCTCGGCGGTGCTGTGGCTCCTGACCACGATCTACGCCATCGGCTACCTGGAAGGCTCACCCCACCGGAGCCGCTTCTTCGGCTTTTTCGGCCTGTGCGTAACCTCGACCGCCGGCCTCGCCCTCTCTGGCAACCTGCTGACGTTCTTCCTGTTCTACGAGATGTTGAGCCTGGTCACCTATCCGCTGGTGGTCCACAACCAGACGCAAGAGGCCCTGAAGGGCGGCTACACCTACCTGATGTACACCCTGGGCGGCGGCACGGTGATGCTCGCGGGCGTGGTCTGGCTGTACTTCCTGGCCGGTTCGGTAGACTTCACCGCGGGCGGCTCCCTGGCGGGCTTCGACGGCAACCGGACGGCCCTCACCGTCATCTTCTTTCTTCTCATGGTAGGGCTCGGGGTAAAGTCGGCGTTGTTTCCGTTGCACGGCTGGCTGCCGCAGGCGATGGTCGCCCCCGCGCCGGTCAGCGCCCTGCTACACGCCGTTGCCGTGGTGAAGGCCGGGGCATTCGGCATCGTTCGGGTGGTCTACGAAGTGTACGGTGTCGAGCTGTCAGAGGCGCTGGGCGTGCTGATCCCGCTGGGTGCGGTGGCGGGGTTTACCATCATCTACGGGTCTGTTATGGCGTTGTTTCAGGACGACCTCAAGCGGCGTCTGGCTTATTCGACCGTCAGCCAGCTCTCGTACATAACGCTCGGGGTGGTGATAATCGGGTCGGCCTCGACCGTGGGCGGCATCGTGCATCTCGTCCACCAGGGAATAATGAAGATCACGCTATTCTTCTGCGCGGGGCTCCTGGCCGAGACGCTGGGGATAAAGAAGATCAGCAAGATGAACGGCGTGGCCCGCCGGATGCCGTGGACCATGATCGCCTTTTCCATCGGGGCTCTCGGCATGATCGGGCTTCCCCCGACCGCGGGCTTTATCAGCAAGTGGTACCTGGGCCTCGGGGCCGCCCAATCCGGCGCCCTCTGGGCGATAGCCGTGCTGACGGCGAGCGCCCTGCTGAACGCCGCCTACTTTCTGCCCATCATCTACAAAGCCTGGTTCAAGGAGCCCGAAGGGCCGTTCGAGGAGAAACGGCCCAAGACCCGTTTCGAGGCCGGGTTGCCGATGCTGGCACCGCCCCTGATCACGGCGGCCCTCGTCCTCGCCCTCGGCGTGTTCGCGACCGCCGACATTAGCCCCCTCGAATGGTCGAAGCTGATCGCCGAGCGCGAGCTCCCCTACGCCCTGGAAGAGATCGGCCCGTGAACGCCACTGGCATCGCCACCGGAATCTTGCTGATGTTGCTCTGGCTCTTGCCGTCCGGCGTCCCGCTCCTGCTCTCCATCGCCCTCGCCCCGCGGAGGCTTCGCCCCCTCGCGGAGTACCTGGCACCCCTGGCGGCGCTCCCGGCGTTTCTGATAGCGGTCTTCGCCCGGCCGGGCTCGGTAGTCGAAGTCCCGCTGCTGCTCGGGATCCGCCTGGGCCTGACCGGGACCACGCAGTTGTTCTTGTTGTTCAGCGCCGGTCTCTGGTTGCTCGCCGGCCTCTACGCCCGGGCCTACCTGGAAGACGACCCGACGTCCGGCCGGTTCTTCGGCTTCTTTCTGGCGACCATGGCCGGTAACCTCGGGCTGATCGTGGCGCGGGACGTGGTTAGCTTCTACCTGTTCTTCATCCTGATGAGCTTCGCCGCCTACGGCATGATCGTACACGACCGGACACCCCGGGCGTTCCGGGCCGGCCGAGTTTACGTGGTGTTCGTGGTGATCGGGGAGACGTTCTTGCTGCCGGCCATGATCCTGATCTCCGTAGCCGCCGGCGCCTACCGGTTGGAGGAGGTGCCGGCTGCCGTCGCCGGCAGCCCGCTGCAGGGGCTGATCGTGTTCCTCCTCTTCGCGGGTTTCGGAACGAAGGTGGGCGTTTTGTTGCTCCACTTCTCCCTGCCGCTCGCCTACCCGGCTTCTCCTCCGCCGGCCGGTGCGGCCCTCGGCGGCCCCATGATAAAAGCCGGCCTGCTAGGATGGCTGATCTTCCTGCCCGTCGGAGAAACGGGTACGACGCTCTGGGGAACCGTTGTCGCGGTCTTCGGGATCGCCGCCGCTTTCTACGGGGTCGTAGTGGGGCTCACGCAGCGAACTCCGGGCACGGTGCTCGCCTACTCCAGCATCAGCCAGATGGGTTGGATCACGGCCGCCCTGGGTATCGGCTTGCTGTCTTCCGAAGCCTGGCCCGTCGCCCTGGTCGCCATCCTCGTCTACGCCGCCCACCACGCCCTGGCGAAAAGTTCCCTGTTCCTCGGCCTGGGCGTGGCCCGCCGCGCGCGAAACACCCGCGCCCGCCGCCTGGCTCTGGGCGGGCTCCTCGTCGGCGCCCTGGCCCTCGCCGGAGCTCCGCTGACCAGCGGCGCCGTCGCGAAGTACTTTCTCAAGGAAGCCACCGGCACCACCCCCGGCTCCTGGCCGGTGGCCCTCGAAGCACTCCTGCAGATAGGAGCTATCGGCACGACTTTGCTCATGGGCCGCTTCCTCTTCGCCGTCCGGCCCGGCTCTGAAGCCGGAAAACTCTCCGCCGGCCTTTGGCTCCCGTGGGTAGCGCAACTGGCCCTGGTGACCGCCGGCATACTAATGCTACCGGGCGGCCCGCTAACGGCCATCGGCCTGACGCTATCCTTCAGCACGTTCTGGCCCCTGGCAGCGGGCGTACTCCTGATCTTCGGCTACCTCCGACTCCGGCAGAGGACGGGGATAGGAACCGGACCGCGAATACCGGAGGGAGATCTGCTAGTACCGTTCGTACGCCTGCTAGAGCATGCGCGCCGGGCCTGGAATAACAACGTCTACCCCTCGAACGGAACGCCGAGACGGTACAACTCTCAAAACGGTAGTTATGGATCCGGCGCGGGCACCGGCCTGATCCAGGTCGAAACCTCTCTCAGATACTGGGCCGTGGCCGGAACGCTCTTCGTGATGCTGGTCGTGGTTCTGGTAGTTCTGGTTGGCGTCCTGTAAAGCCGCTCACCGGCCTCCCGGAGCAACAATCAGAGGTTGCACCGCCAGGGCATAGAGATGTGCCACTACTTATCCTCCAGACAGGAACGAACCGCCCCGGCGGCTGGTGAAGATCTCCCTCGCGGCGACGACCAAATAACCGGCAGACATCAGGAGGAGAACCAGGTTGATCACGGTAGAAGATGAAAAGTCTCCTTCGAACAACCCTGACACCCCGCGAAGCGTGCCGAAGGCCATCAGCAACGCCAGAGCAGTAGCGAGGTAGAGCCCAAGAGAACGTGTGCCGGGTCTGGCCGTCAGGAAGCCGGCCACCAGCACCGGCACGCCGATGAAAGCCGGGATCAGAGCCGTCACGCTCGCGCCTCCGGTCGCGAAGTAGGTAACCACCCCGATCAGGACCAGCACCACCCCGAAACCGAACGTCAGCCTGCTCATCCTGCCTCCTTCAAGGTCGCGTTAGTCCACCGGCGGGCCGGGGGGCAATTTCGTATGCCAGGGGTCCTCCTACGCTGGGGCCGGGCAGCACCGGGGGTTTGCCGGCGAATCTGTTGGGGAACAGCTTCATCGCCTCTTCGCACCCTTAGTCGCCTCGGGCTTCCGAGTCGGCGACGGTGCCACCGGCAGCAGCCTTACGACGCTCCAGAGTTTCGGGCTTTATCCTCTTTAGCTCGCCGGGCGGGAAACGGTCGAGAAGCTTCCAGGCTGTTTCGAGGGTCTCCGCGATGGTACGGGAGTTGGAACCCTGCCCGACGAACTCGTCCTCGAAGTCGTCGGCGAAGGCGAGGTACCGCCGGTCATCCTCGGAGAGAGCCTGCTCCCCGATAATGGAGACGAGGCGGCGCAGTTCCTTGCCCCTCGCGAAGCACGCATAGAGCTGGTCCGCGACCTGCCGGTGGTCGTCGCGGGTCTTGCCCTCACCAATGCCGGCGTTCATCAGGCGGCTCAGGGACGGGAGAACGTCTATGGGCGGGTAGACCCCGCGACGGTCGAGCTCTCTACTGAGCACGATCTGCCCCTCCGTGATGTAGCCGGTCAGGTCCGGGATAGGATGGCTGATGTCGTCGTCGGGCATGGAGAGGATCATCAACTGCGTCACCGATCCTTCCCGGCCGTGCACCCTCCCGGCCCGCTCGAACAGCGAAGCCAGGTCCGTGTACATGTAGCCGGGATACCCCCTGCGGCCCGGGATCTCCTCCCGCGCCGCCGAGACCTCGCGCAGGGCTTCGC
Organism: Rubrobacteraceae bacterium; assembly: GCA_050331175.1. GTDB lineage: Bacteria > Actinomycetota > Rubrobacteria > Rubrobacterales > Rubrobacteraceae > SIRX01. Next base: position 66,501 of record JBHJHC010000017.1, read on the forward strand.
AGTTAGAGACGATTAAACCGTTTTCGACCGCGAAGTTGTGGGTGGGGTCTACGGTCAGGTCGTAGACGAAACCTTCGTCCGGCTCGTACTCTTCGATCTCCTCGATCCGGTCCAGCACGGTTTCTCCCAGGCAGCGAGCTTGTAGCTCTTTGTAATCCGGATCGTCCTCGTTCACAAAAGGTCGTAGCTTCTCGGCCCAGCGGCGAAACGTGGCGACGGAGGTCCTCCTTTGTCCTGACTCCACCTGTGAGATGGTGCTGGAAGGACCGAGCTCGATGGCTTTGACCCGGTACCGTTCCCTCAGCGCGCGCAGGAGCCTGCCGCAGGACTGCGAGGCCCGGTCGAAGTCGGTCGTTACCTCCCGGCCGCGCGCGTAGATCTCTTCGACCTGTTCTAGCTTGGACGCTTGCGTGCCGTGTCCGGTCCCGACTTCGCGGGCAAACCGGAGAACGTCGGAACGTCCGTCGACGACCACGTCGGTGACGCTTGACGAGCCGAAGGTGCCTTCAGAGTGACGAGGCTGGAACTTGCTGAAGATGCCGAGGCGTCTCAACAGTTGCTGGAGCCGCTTGGCCCGCAGGGGGTTGGAAGTGGTCAACCGGATGCGGGCCGACTTGCCGGTGGGCTTGATCGCGCAGCTACCATCGCCGTCGAAGTAACCGCGTAGGAACGCCGCAACGAGCGGCTCCGGAAGGCGGAAGACGGGCTTGATGTCATCGCAGAGCCCGAAGCCCCTTGCTACCTGGGCGAGCGCCCGGCTGTTGACCCGCGCTATGGAAACGCCGTCCTGATTCTCGTGCAGTTGAACCTGGATACCGGGGAACAGCTTCCCGAGCGTCTGAATAAAGGTGTCTACGAGTTGCTGGTCCCTGTTGCCGAACGAGACGTAGTAGACAGCTTGCTCGCCGTTCTCGTAGACCGTTCCGTCCGAAGCTATCAGGCCCAACAAGTAAAGTAGGTCTTCACCTACGGGCTCTTCTGCAGCCAACCGCAGCCGGCCGCGTTTACCGGCCGTAACCCATTCTACTTCGGGGGCGAACGCGGAGATGCTGGTCCCCACCCCGCGGGCTATGGTCCGCAGGTCTCCGGCAGTGTAGCAGCGTTTCGCGCGAGACTCTAAAAAACGCTCGTGCCGCAGCCCGAGTTCCCGGGTGGCCTGCCGGACGCTTCCGTAATGTTCCTGCAGCGCGGAGTCGACCGCCCCGTTCTTCAGGTGTACGAAGAGAGAATCCCGGACCTCCGACTCGGCCAACAGCTCCAGGAACGAGGGCTGCCAGGGACGCGAGACGGGTATCTTCCTGGCCGCGTAGATATCGTCCCGCGTCGTCAAAAGTCCGGCCGGCACCATCTCGGGGCCGTAGGGAGTGTCCACGAGGATCCTGTGGTCCCGGGTAACACGCAACTCGGCCCCGGATTTAGCCCGGATACGGAGCAGCGTCTTCGGGGCTTCCAGCCTGGAGGTGTGGGTTACGCGACCGGAGCTTACCCGTCCGCCATCCAGGGAGACCAGGGACGCGCCGTTGGGGTTCTCGACGTAGTCCTCGATCCTCACGATGTGCCCGTCGCTGGAGATGATCTCCGAATCCCCGTCCAAACAGTAGTTGGTGATGTCCGCCAGGATGACCAGCACGTGCCGGCCCTCCTCCCACGCCAGGTACTCGGCCGCCGTGAGCGCCGCCCGCGGGGTCAACAGCCGCTCGACCGTCGGGTCGTCGGCCCCGTTGATAAACAGCACCGACCGCTCCAGCGCCGCGCTCCCCGCAAATCGCTTCCGGAAGAACGACGCCTCCCGGTGGGTGACGCCGATGGCCGCGAAGACCACGACGAAGCCCTCGTCCTCGTCTACCACGCGGGCGCCCTCGGCCACCTGGGCGGCGAGCTCCATCGCCGGCAGGCCGAAGCCGGAGAAGATGGGGAGCTTCTGCCCCCGCACCAGCGTATTCAATCCGTCTATGGCGCTTACGCCGGTCTCGATAAAGTCCGACGGGTGGCTGCGGGCGAAGGGGTTGAGGGGCATGCCGCCGACGGGGAGGTAGTCTGCGGGCTGCAGAGGCGGCCCATCGTCTATGGGCTGGCCGGAACCGTCGAGGATCCGCCCGACGAGGTCGGGCCCGACGGCCATCCGGGCGACCTCGCCCCGGGTGCGGACCGCCGAATCGGGACGGTCGAGGCCGCGGGTGCCGCCGAGGACCTGCACCACCATCCGGTCACCCTCGACTTCGAGTACCTGTCCCCGCCGGGTCTCGCCGTCCGGGGTTACCACGTCTACCAGTTCGTCGTAACCGACTTTCTCGGCAGCCCGGGCGATCAGGAGCGGACCCGAGACGTAATCTACGGTTTTGTGCTCGACGGCGAAGAGGCTCGTCCGGCCGTTTCCGCCGCCGTTCGCAAGTCTCTCTGTCATAGCTCCTCCAGCTCTTTCTCAATGCGGGCGATGAGTTCGTCCGACCGCTCCTTCATCTCGTCGTCGGGCCAGTATTTGGTGCGGTTTATCTCCGCCAGCGCCGGCACGCTGGACGCGGCCTCCACGGCCACGTCGCGTTCCACGGCGCCGGACATGGCCGCGTGGCTCGCCCGGATAATGCGGAGCATGTGGTACTGCTTGGGCAGGGCGCAGTAGGCATCGGTGTCGTCGAAGGCCGATTGCTGGAGGAAGTCCTCCCGCATCAGGCGTCCGGTAGCCAGGATCACGCGCTGCGGCGCCGCCAGGGCGTCGGCCCCGAGGAGCTGCACGATCTCCAGCAGCGAGCCTTCCTGCTGCAATATGCCCGTAGCCCAGGCCCGCTGGTCGGTCCAGTCCTCCGTCACTTCGTTCTCGAACCACCCGCCCAGCTCGTAGAGGGTGTAGCTGGTTCCCCAGTTGATGGACGGAAAGTGGCGCTGGCGGGCGAGCGAAGTGTCGAGCGCCCAGAACGTGCCGGCCAGCCGCAGGCTGTACTGGGTGATCGGCTCGGAGAAGTCCCCGCCGGCCGGCGAAACGGCCCCGACCACGGTAACGGAGCCCTCGCGCCCGTCGCTACCGAGGCAGATCGTGGAGCCCGCCCGCTCGTAGAAACCAGCGAGGCGGGTAGAGAGGTATGCCGGGTAGCCTTCTTCGGCGGGCATCTCCTCCAACCGGCTGGAGACCTCGCGCAGGGCCTCGCCCCAGCGGCTCGTAGAGTCGGCCATGAGCGCCACGTCGTAGCCGTGGTCGCGGAAGTACTCCGCCAGCGTTATCCCGGTGTAGATCGAGGGCTCCCGCGCGGCGACGGGCATGTTTGAGGTGTTGGCGATCAGGACCGTCCGCTCCATCAAGGGCGCCCCGGTCTTCGGGTCTACCAGCTCCGGGAACTCCTCCAGCACCTCGGTCAACTCGTTGCCCCGCTCGCCGCAGCCGATGTAGACCACGACTTCGGCGTGGGACCATTTGGCGAGCGACTGCTCCAGCACCGTCTTGCCGGTTCCGAACCCGCCGGGAATCGTTGCCGCCCCGCCCAGCGCCACCGGGAAGAGCGTGTCAACAACCCGCGTTCCCGTTACCAGCGGCACGTCGGCGTCCAGCCTGCGGGCCACCGGGCGCGGCTCGCGCACCGCCCAGCGCCGGAGCATCGTTACCGGCGTGTCGCCCACCTTCGCGACGACGTCCTCCACCTTTGCCAAACCGGCGTTAACCTCGGTGACGGCCCCCGAGACGTCGTGGGGCACGAGGACCCGGTGCTCCAGGGCCTGTGTTTCGGCGACGGTGCCGAGCAAGTCTCCGGGTCCGACCTCGTCGCCGACGGAGACGGTCGGTACGAAGTCCCACTCGCGGTCGCGGTCTACGGCGGGGAGCTCCAGCCCGCGCGGGATCATGGGTTGCCCGTAGGGGTCGTCGCCCACCGAGGCCATGCGGGGCAGCGGGCGCTGGGTGCCGTCGAAGATGCTGCCCAGCAGCCCGGGTCCGAGCTCGACCTGCAGGGGCGCGCCGGTGTCCTCGACCGGTTCGCCGACGCTCAGGCCGGAAGTCTCTTCGTAGACCTGGATGGTGGCTTTGTCGCCGTCCAGCCGGATCACCTCCCCCGGCAGCCGCGCTTCCCCGACGTAGACGACGTTGTAGAGCCGGGCGTTGCGGAGTCCCCGGGCTACCACGACGGGGCCGGCTACCCGGAAGATGGTCCCGGAATCGAGTCCGCCCGGCGGGCCGGTTTCAGGTCTCGAAAAGGTCTCGGTCATGTTATGGGCCTCCCTCGGCGTCGAAAGTGATCTCGTACCCCACCGCCTGCCAGAGCATCTGTAGAAAGCGCTCGCGGCGTCCGCCGTCCTCGGCCCCGGCTTCGCCGGCCGGAAGCGCCACCACCAGCGGTTCGTAAGTCTCCTCGAAGCGGCGGCGGGTCTCCCGGTCTAGCCCGCTGTGGTGTGGCTCGTGGATGGCTATGACACCTCGTTCCCCCTGGCCGTCCACGAGTTCGCGCAGCTCGGCGGCGGCTTCTTCGGGTGAGGTGGCCGGGATGGTGAACGCCCCGGAGAGCTTGTAGCCCGGTTCTAGTTCGGGGGTGGTAATCACGATCAGGCGGCTCACCGGGAGCCCCCGATCTCCTCGGGGACGAAGATCTGGCTGCGGGCGATCTCCGGGTCGAGGCCGCGGGCGGCACCCTCGGCGACCAGGCGCAGGTTCTTCGCCTCGTTCTCTTTGGCGACGGCGTAGGCTATGGGCACCCCGATGCCGAGCGGGTCGCCCCGGGTAAAGAGGGCCACGGCGTCCGAGATGCGCCGCTCCTCGAGCTCTTTCTGCAGGGCGAGCAGGTTGCCCCCCGAAGCCCACCGCTCCAGCGGCAGCCGCCAGCGATCCCCGGGTCCGGCAGCGGCGAGCGAGTTGGCGGCGGCGCCCGCGTCAGGGATCCGGACGGCTTCGTCCAGCCTTTCGGGCCTTATGGAGCCGCCAGGGAGGTACGCGCCCCACTCGTCGGAGGCGGGGACGCCGGAGAGCTCGCCCCGCTCTATGGCGTCGCGCAGCCGGAGCGCGACCAGCCCGTTCTTCTCGTCCGTCTCGCGCTCGAAAAAGCGCCGCAGCTCTTCGCCCTCGACGTCGGTTTTGGCCAGCGCTTCGGCGGTCCGGGCGGTCCAACCGGCGGTTACGGCGTGCTCCAGGGTGGCAAGGTTCTCGGTCCGCTCGTAATCCGGCCACGCCTCGCGCAGGGTTGCGGCAGTGTCCGGGTCGGGGAGCTTCCAGCGGATCAGGAGCCCCACCGCAACGGCGAACTCGTTCTGGCGGGCGATCTCCCGCGCCAGCGCGTCGCTCAGGGTGCCGACGGGATAGACGTACATGAGGGCGTCTTCCGTGTGGGGCCGGATCGCCTCCCCGCGCAGCAGCGCGATGGTGTTGTGCAGGTCCCACCGGGAGAGCAGGATGTCTACCAGGTCCCGGGCCTCCCCGGTATAGAAGCTCCGCATCTCCTCCAGCGAGCGTCCCAGGTTTATCCGGACGGCTTCGTGCAGCCTCCGCGCCCCGCTAAACCGGGTGAGCACGCTATCCACCTCCGGCTCGTAGGCGGTCGAGGCGAGCGTCCCGAGGATGCCATCCACGTCTTTGCCCAGCAGTTCCTCGTAGTCCGCCCGGCCGAGAAGCTGCGGCTTGCGCGCCCGGAGCCGGGCGTTGCCGTAGCCGAAGTCTGGCCGGGACCGGAGCAGTCTCATTGCGGGCTTTCCCGGGCGGCGAGTCGCCTTCCATAAGCCATCCGGAGCTCCGGCTCGGCGTTCGCCAGCCGCTCCTCGAAGGTGTTGCGGATGCTCCGCCCATCGTCGCTCGCAAGCTCGAGGCCGCCCGTCGTTTGCAGCGAGGACTCGACCGTAAGATCGTGCTCCGCCGCCAGCTCCGAGGCAAGCTCCGCATCCGCCGGATCCACGCGCATTACGCGGGCGTTCGGCAAGACGGCGCGGGCTTCGTCCAGCAGGGCGCCCAGGAGGCCGCGGTAGCGGCCGGTGCCCCGGAGCGTGCCGAGGCGGCTTCGCGCTTCTCCGAGGAGCTGATCGAAGCTCTCTTCCCGGGCTTCGCGCAGGAGGTTTGCGGCCTCGACCCGGGCGGCCCCGATGCGGCGGGCGGCTTCGCGCTGGAGCTCCGGCTCCTGGTCCCGGGTGGGCTGCGTGCGGGCGAACTCGGCTTCGGCCCGCGCCCGGGCCAGTATCTCTTCGGCCGCTGCCCGGCTCGATTCGTCGAGCCGGGCGCGTTCCTCGTTGGCATCCGCCTCTATGGCGGAGAGGAGGTCGTTTAGCGGGCTCACTCTACCGACCTCAGAGGAGGAGTATGACCATGGCCGCCACGGCGAAACCGAGGACCACGAGGGTTTCGGGAATAGCCATGAGCAGGATGGCCCGGCCCGTGAGCTCCGGCTTCTCGGCGATGGCTCCCATAGCCGCCGCCCCGACCCGGCTCTGGGCCATCCCCGAACCGAGCGCGGCGAGGCCGATGGCGAGGCCCGCCCCTATGGCGATCAATCCAGCTTCCATTGCGTTGCTCCTTTCTTCGACGTTACTGCCAGCTCCGCCACAGCCACCGTTCGGTGTACCGTCCGGTGCCTGTGCGAGGTTTCGTGTTGGCGAACTCGTGGGCGTTCATAGTTCCTCCTCAAGGGTTGGGGGTATCGTAGTGCAGCGTCTTTTCAGCGGTCCGTGGTACCCGGGTACGGGCGCCGAAGGCTCGGAAAGCCCGTCCGCCGCCGGTATAGAACTTGGAAAAGAACTCCACGTAGTGGAGGCGCATCGACTGGATCATGGGCGAGAAGCCGGCGAGCGCCAGGTTCAGCGCGTGGAAGAACGCCGCGATAACCACCCCGATCCACAACGGTGCCGCGAACGCGAATTCGTTGGCGACTATCGCCAGGTAGGCGCTCGCGACCCCGACGGCGGCGATCCGCAGGTACGAGAGGATATTCCCGAAGGCCCCGATCAACTCCAGCGGCCCCATCAGGATGCCCATCATACCGTGGGCGCTCATGATGAGGACGAGGCCCACGATAATGACCGCCACCGCGGGCGTAATAACGCCGCCGGGCAACATCCCGACCGCGAGCCCCGCCACCCCGAAGACGCCGGCGATGGCGAGCAGCGTTCCGAGCCTCTCCGCCAGCTCGCCGCGGTGCCGCTCTTGCCAGGCCTGCCAGATCCCGAGCACCAGCCCCAGCACCACGTGCGTCGCCCCGAGGGCAATGGCGAAGATGAGCAGGGGCACCAGGTTATCTGGCCGGTAGAACCACAGCGCGACGTCGTCTCCCCGGTCGAAGCCGAGCAGGATGTAGCCCAGGTTACCCAACGCCTCCCCGAAGATGAAACCGAAGATGATGGCCCACACCGAACCGACGAGCATTACCGACGCCAGGTCCCGCATCGCCCCTTCGTCCACGAAGCGCCGCTTCATCCAGTAGGCGATCCCGAACAACACCGCGCCGTACACCACGTCTCCGACCATCGCCCCGAAGATAAACGGCAGGAACAGCGCCATGAGGCCCGTCGGATCGAGCGTGCCGGGCTTTGGCAGGTCCAGGAACCTGACCAGTCCTTCGAAGGGCCGGGCGACGCGCCGGTTGCGCATGAGCACCGGCATCTTCTCGTCGTACTTTCCTACCTGCAGCTCTTCGACGACGACCTCGCCGCCGACGCGCGCCTCAAGCTCTTCGCGCAGCTGGTTTACTTCCTTTTTCGGCACCCAGTAAGCGGCGACGAAGGTGTGGCCGGTCTCGCCGACGAGAACCGCCGCGTCGAGCTGCTCCAGCTCCGCGCGGAGCCCGGCGAGCAGCGTGCGCCACTCTTCTTCGTGCGGGCGGAGCAGGTCGTCCAGCTCCACCCGGGCCGCCTTGAGCTTCGCCGGAAGCTCGGAAATACGTTCCTCCATCTCGATGACCGTGCCGCGCAGGGAGAGCCTCGCGTACTCTTCGGGCAGCGCCACGTGCCGGACGTGCTCCTGCCCGAGGAGGGCGTGGACTTCCTCCGAATCGTCGTGGGTAAAGACCAGCACGCATCCTATGGCGCTCTCTTCTATCTTCCTGTAGACGAGCTCGAAACGCTTGCCGACGGTCTCGGCAAGTTCATCCCGCAGCAGCTCCACGAGCGTTTCGTCGTCGGTGTTGAGGACGAGGGCGACGGTGTCGAGCCGGAGCAGGTTCAGCTCCTGCTCTTCGAGATCGGCCAGTTCCGGCACGAGCGGCAGGAGCTGGCGCAGCGGCTCGACGTAGCGGGGCAACACGACCTGCTCGTCCTCCAGGGCTTCGATGCGGCCCCGGAGCTCCTCGACGCCGGGGGTGACTTCTACCAGTTGCGCCCGCAGGGCTTTGGTGTCCACCGCGCCAGGAATCAGGTCTTCCCGCGCCTCGGTGTGCTCGCCGTCCGGTTCGAGAAGGTCCAGAAGGGCTTCGAGCTCGGCCACGAGGAAGCGCAGTTCATCCGCGCGGGCCGCGTGGCGCTCGTCGGGGGACAGCGCGGGGACCTCGAAGTCCTCTTCCTCGACGTCGATCAGGTGGACCATCTCCAGCCGGTGCAGCTCTTCGAGCACGGCGTCGAGCCGCGCCTTCGGACCGATAACCCGCACCTTCGACATCGGGACGAGCGACACCCTACGACTCCCCTCCAGGCAGGATCTGTTCGACCACCGACCGGGCCGCTACATCCCGGTCCTGGGCAGCCCGGGCCCGCAACTCGTCCGCCTCGGCCCTGGCAGCCTCCAGGATGCTTTCGGCCTCCAGGTCGGCTCCGGCCAGGACTTCGCGGCGGCGCCCGGCGGCCGCTTTTTCTCCTTCTTCGCGGGCGGCGGCGATTATCTGCTGCGCTTCTTCGCGGGCGGCCGCCAGACGCTCCTCCGAGACTTTCTGTATCTCCTGCCGGTCTTCCAGCGTGCGCTCTATCTGGCGCACGGAGTCGAGCGCGGTATCTTTAGAATCTCCGACATTCGTTGGGTTCACGAGACCCTCCCCGACTCTCTAGCATTCTCTTTCTCGCGGTCGGATTTGGCTTTCGCCCGCATGAGGCGCACGCGGTTTTCGAGCTCCCGCTCGTCCAGGACCATCGCGATAAAATCCCGTTGTTCTTCGAGGCGGGGGATGACCACGTGCTCCAGGGCGTTCACCCGGCGGGTGGTGCGCGTGATCTCCTCTGCCAGCCGCCGCAGAGACATCTCGACGGCGACGACGTCCAACAGCCCGTCCAGGACCGTCTCGAAGTCCTCCGCCGTGCGGTCTATCCGCGGCGTGGTGGCCGTCAGGCTGTAGCCACGTCCGATCCGGGAGCGCCCGACGGTCTCGTGTTCCAGCTCCACGATCGGCACCCCGGCGACGTTCTTGGTGCTCAACTCAACCTCGACCTCACCGGTGGCCGCTATCGCTGCCGAGCCCACGGCTTCGGGACCGTCCAGAGCCACAGCCTCGCTCAGGGTATCGCGGGCCCGGGCGGCCTGCTCCTCGAGGTTCTTCATGGCCCGGAGCGCCGAAGAGCTCAACCGGTCGAACTCCCGCATGAGGGCGGTTCGTTTCTCCTTGAGCAGGTCGCGCCCCTGGGCGGCCAGCCCGATCTGGGCCTTCCTCGCCAGGAGCTCGCTGCGGGTGGCGCTAACCCGTTCCACGGTCCACCCCGGAGATCGCACGAGAAGGCCTGGCTGGCTCTACAACGTGCGCGGAGACGCCAACCGCAACGGGGTAGCCTGCAAAAGACTGGGCGTTTCGATGCTCGGGACCTGCGATAAAGCACGTGGCGTAAATCACTCGTGTCTCCCTCTGGCTCGTCTGGTCTACAAGCCGGAGGTCTCTCCTTGCCCTTTTGGGCCGGTTCCACCGGGCCTTAGCCGTACTGACGATGGAACTCCAGGGGATACTCCCCTCCGCCGTTATGTGCTTGTTCGAGATTGTAAGTCGGCCGGATTGGGCTGTCAAGGCACCGGTTCCGGGACGGCCCTGGAGCCACTTTCCCGGGTTGTCCCCGAAAACCGTAGACCGGCCCGGCCTGCAGGCCGCCCCTTTAAACCGTCACCGGCGTTTCCTTCTTGTTCGCCTGGCGTTTACGAATCCACTTTTCGAGGCTTATTACGGGAAGCACTATAAGGCCGACCGCCATAGCCGAGGCCCATTCCGAGAGGCTCAGCGGCGCCGAGTGGAACAGCGTGTTCATGAACGGCAGGTACACGAACCCGAGCTGGAGGGCGAGCAGGACACCGATGCCGACGTAGATCCACCTGTTCGTCCACAGCCCGACCTCCAGCACCGAGTACAGCAGCGAGCGGGAGTTGAGGAGGTAGAAGATCTGGAAGAACACGATGGTCGTCACCGCCATCGTCTGCGCCTCGGCCAGCGCGAGAGCGTTGGTCGCCCCCTGCCCCACCTGGAAGTAGTACTCAAAGAGAAAAAGTCCAATGCCCCCCGCAGCCATTAGCAAGCCCACGCCGACCGTCCGGCCCAGCACCAGGCCGTCTATGAGCTGGGACTTCGGGTCTTTGGGGGGCCGGCTCATCGCGTCGGGCTCCAGGGCTTCGAAGGCTAGCGGCAGCGCCAGCGTTACGGCCACCACCATGTTGACCCACAGGATCTGGGTGGGTTGTATCGGCAGCAGCGGCTCGCCCCCGACGATCGGGAACAACATGACCGCGAAGAGGATGATGAGGGCCTGCCCGACGTTGGTCGGCAGGATGAAAGCGAAAGACTTCCTCAAGTTGTCGTAGACCCGGCGGCCCTCCTCCACGGCGGCGGCGATGGAGGCGAAGTTGTCGTCGGTCAGGACCACGTCCGAGGATTCTTTGGATACGTCGGTGCCGGTGATGCCCATCGCCGTGCCGATGTCCGCCTGCTTCAGCGCGGGGGCGTCGTTTACGCCGTCGCCGGTCATGGCGACCACTTCGCCCTGGCCCTGGAGGCTGTTTACGAGGCGCAGCTTGTGTTCGGGGGCTACGCGGGCGAAGACGTTTGTGTCGGAAGCTGTTTCTACAAGTTCTCTATCGGAGAGGTGGTCCAGTTCGTTTCCGGTGACGGCCCTCGGGCCTTCTTCGGTAAGGCCGAGTTGGCGTCCTATGGCGGCGGCGGTCGCGGCGTGGTCGCCGGTGATCATCTTGACCGTTATGCCCGCCGCGTGGCATTTCTCTATGGCTTCTATGGCTTCTTCGCGGGGCGGGTCGATCATGCCCTGCAACCCGAGCAGCTGGAAGCCGCCGTCTTCCACGAGCTCCTCGGTTAGCTCTCCCAGCGGCTCCGCGGGCTCGCGGGCGGCGAAGGCCAGCACCCGCAGGCCCTCGCTAGCCATCTGGTAGACGTGGTCGAGTACTGCCTCCCGGTCGAGCTCTCCTGCTCCAAAGGTCCGATCGCAGCGTTGCAAAACGACCTCGGGGGCGCCTTTGAGGTAGATGGTCTGCCCGGCTTCGGAGGTCTCGTTGAGGGTCGCCATGTACTGGCGCTCGGACTCGAACGGGACGGCATCCTTGCGGGGATACTCTTGCTTGAGATCGTCCTCGTGGAATCCTAGCTTGCGGGCGGCGACGATAAGCGCCCCCTCGGTCGGGTCGCCCTGGATCCGCCAACTCTCCGCGTCCCGGGAGATCCGGGCGTCGTTGCACAGCGCACCGGCCACGATAAGCTCGCGCAGGTTTGGCGGGGCTTCGTCTACCTTTTCACCACCCGCGGCCGTAAGCCCGCCTTCGGGCTCGTAGCCGACGCCGGAGAGCTCGTAGAAGCCGGCCGACTCCTCGGGAGTCCAGATCTCCTTGACGGTCATCTCGTTCTTGGTGAGGGTGCCGGTCTTGTCCGTGCAGATCACGGTGGCGCTCCCCAGGGTCTCGGTGGCGGGCAGGTAGCGGATCACGGCCCGCCGGCTCGCCATGCGCCGCACCCCGATGGCGAGGGCGATGGTGATGACCGCCGGAAGGCCCTCGGGGATGGCGGCAACGGCGAGGGCTATGGCAGAGAGTACCGCATCCACCAGCGGGTAGCCCCGCAGCAGGCCGACGCCAAAAAGCAGTACGGCGACGACCAGGATGGCGGCCGTGATCCACTTTCCGGCCGTTGCGATCTGGCGGGTCAAGGGCGTCTGGACCTCGGTCGTTTCGCTTAACATCTCCGAGATGCGTCCCAGCTCTGTCTTATCCGCCGTGGCGGTTACCACCGCCCGCCCCGTGCCGGAGGTGACCAGCGTCCCGCCGTAGACCATGCTGGACCGCTCCCCGATCGACATATCTTCGGGTACCGGGTCCGTCTCCTTGTAGACGGGAACGGACTCTCCAGTCAGGGCAGCCTCATCCACCTGCAGGTTTCGCCGGGTCAACAGGCGCCCGTCGGCAGGAACCTTGTCGCCGGATTCGAGGAGTATCACGTCACCCGGCACGATATTCGGGGCTTCCACCGAGGTTCGCTGGCCGTCGCGCAGGACGGTGGTGTCGTCGGGCACCAGATCCGTCAGGGCTTCGATGTCCTTGCCGGCCTTGTATTCCTGGACAAAGCCGATCAGGGTGTTTATGACCACCACGCCGAGCACCACAGCCCCGTCCACTATCTTGCCCAGCGCGATAGCCAGGGCGCCGGAGGCTAGCAACACGTAGATGAGGGGGTCGTTGATCTGGCGCCACAGGAGCTTGAGCACGCCGTCGCCGGAGCCTTTCTGCAACACGTTTGGCCCGACCTCGTCGAAGCGCTTCCGGGCCTCTTCGGCGCTCAGGCCGGCTTCCCGGGCTCCCAGTTCCTCCAGGGCCGCCCCGGTAGACAGCGAGTGCCACTTGACGTCCTGTGCTCCAACGCGGGTTTCCTGTGCCTGCACAGTACAACTCCTTTTCGGGCGGGCCGCAGATACGCAAAAGCGAGACCCCCGCGGCCAGTTCTTTGCCTGCCGATGGTCTCGCTCGTTGCGCCGGGACGAACGTACGCCTCGGCGCCGGTGATCGGCCGGGAGAATACCCCGTACTGACGACCGATCCCCCCGCGTTTACCGCGGGCGGCTACTCCCCAATTACCGGCTAGTATACCTCTGAAACACCCCTTCGCAAACGGCATTCGAACCCTGTGCGTAACGGCTTCTTTCGTCATAATGTCCCGTACGGCAAAGAGAGGCTTCAACGACGCCGCATACTGACGGGCTCCGAAAGGCGGCAATTTGGGCGCTATCCCGATGATTCTGGACGTAGACCCCGGCCACGACGACGCCGTGGCCCTGATAGTGGCCTGCGGGTCGCCGGGGGTCGACCTCCGGGCCGTCACGACCGTGGCCGGGAACGCGACCCTGGAGAAGACCACTTACAACGCGCTGCGGGTTCTGTCCCTGATCCAGCGCCCGGACGTGCCAGTCGGCGCCGGGGCGGAAGGACCGCTCGAAAGGCCTCTCCGCACCGACGAGGACATCCACGGCGAGAGCGGGCTGGACGGGCCGGAGGAGATCCCCGCCCCCACCTTCGAGAAGGACGGGCGGGACGCCGTCCGGCTCATCGCCGACACCCTGGAAAGCGCCGCGGAACCGGTTACCCTCGTCCCGGTCGGGCCCCTTACGAACATCGCGACCTTCCTGCAACAGCGTCCGGACCTCAAAAACAAAATCGCCCGCATCTCGCTCATGGGCGGCAGTATGGGGCTGGGCAACATCACGCCGGCCGCCGAGTTCAACGTCTACGTGGACCCGGAAGCAGCCCGGGAAGTCTTCGAGTCGGGCGTCCCCGTGACCATGAGCGGCCTCGACGTGACCCACCAGGCGAAGGCCGGTCTGGAGGAGCGGGCCCGCCTGCGGGAGTTCGGCGAGGTGGGCCGGGTGGTGTCCGGGTTTTTGGACTTCTTCGCCGGAACCTACAAGAACGTCTTCGATTTCGACGCCCCACCGCTGCACGATCCCGTGGCCGTCGCCGCGGTGCTGCGGCCGGACCTACTACAAACCCGCCGGATGCGGGTGGACGTGGAGTGCGAGAGCGGGCTAACGCGGGGCAGAACCGTCTGCGACTACTACGGCATCACCGGCAAGGAACCTAACGCCAGCGTGGGGCTGGAGTTGGACCGGGAGGGGTTTTTCGATTTGCTCTATGAAGCCCTCGGGAACCTATGAGCTTCCCGAGGAAGATGCGTCGGCTTCGGAGCCTTTGGACGCCTTGCGGCCTAGCGGTATGCTCCCGGGACCTTTGGGAAAAGGTATCTCGCTAACCATCAACGTCCCTACGGCGAACGTGAGGACAATCGCGGGGAGCGCGGGGGGTGAGGCGGCGGCGACGCAGGAGATCAAGATCCCGGCGGGCGGTATCGGGAGGCCGACGAAGTTGTAGCGGTTCCTGACCAGCGGGAACCGGGCGAGCCGCAACGCGCCGCATACCACGTAAAAAATACATCCGGCGGCCCCCAGAACCGGGAGGCCATTCAGGAAGCTCAGGTACAGGGCGACGGCCGGAGCAACCCCGAAAGAGACCAGGTCTGCCAGGGAGTCCAGGTTGCTGCCAAACTCATCTTCCGTGCTGTTCCGGCGGGCGATGGCACCGTCCAGGAGGTCCAGGACGCCGGCCCCGGAAACGAGGGCGGCGGCCCACCAGAACTCTCCCCCGATCGCGAGCAGGAGGGCTAAGAAACCGGCTACCAGGTTGGCGCAGGTCACGAACGCCGGTAGCGCCGAGGGCCGCACGCTAGCCCGATCCCCGATAGCGGGCGATGGGTGTCAGCCCGGCCCGGACCTTGTCCCCGGGCCGGACCAGAAAGAAAGCCGCCTCCGGGGGGAGCAGGACGTCCGTGCGGGAGCCGAAGTGGATCAGGCCGATCCTCTCACCCGCTTCGACGTTCTGTCCCTCTCCGACCCAGGGTGTGATGCGGCGGGCGATCATGCCTGCCCGCTGTACGACGACGAACGCCCCGCGCTCCCCGGCCAGCAACGTCCGGTTGGTGTAGTTCTCTTCCACGCCGCCGAAGAGCGCCGGCGCGTAGCCGCCCGCCCTCTCCTCCATCTTCTCGATCGTGCCCGCGTACGGGCTCCGGTTTACGTGGACGTTGTGCAGGTTGAGGAAGACGCTCACCCGCCCGGCCCGCCCGCCATCCAGCCAGGGCTCTTCGACCTCGTCCACGTCCGTGACCCGGCCGTCGGCGGCGGCGTAGATCACGCCCTCCTCCGGTTCCGGCCGCCGCTCCGGGTCCCGGAAGAAGAGCAGCGTCAGCACCGCGGTCCCTAGAGACGCCCACCCTAAGGCCCGCAGCCTTCGGAGGCCGCCGAGCCTGCCGGCCACCAGCGCCAGGACGCCGGCCAAGAGAGGCCACATCACGTAGCGGCGGGCGACGCTCCAGCTCCGGGCCGTCAAACCTCCTCCGGTCCCGGATCTTCGCAGGCGTAGAGAAAGGCGGGCGGGAGGTTTAGCGGCGAGATCCGGCGCCGCACGCGGGGGAAGCGGCGCCTAAGGTGCGGCAGAACGGCGCCCGAATACTGGAGCACCAGCAGGGGCGCGCCGGGTGCCAGTATCCGCCGGGAAACGTCCAGGATCTCTTCGCGGAGCGCGGCGGGCAGGGTGGTGAAAGGTAGGCTCGATACGAGCGCGTCTACCTTCCCGCCCTCCAGGTAGGCCTCGGCGTTCGCCGCCGACTCGTTCAACACCCGCAGGCGCCCGTCGCGCAGCTCGTCCGACACGGCACCCGCCAGCCGGGTGTCAACCTCGAAGGCGAGAAACTCGGCGTCCGGGGAGAGGCGGGCCAGTATCTCTCGCGTGTACACGCCCGTCCCGACCCCGAACTCGACCACCCGGCGCGCCGCCGCAAGATCCGTCAGGTCCAGCAGGTCGCGTACCGCCCACTTCGAAGTCGGCCACACGGCCCCGACCACCCGGGGGCTCTGCAACATGGAGCGGGCAAAAAGCGTCCGGCGTTTGAGGCTGTCCTTCAACGTCTGCACCCTCGTATCGTGTTTCGTACCTCGTGCGGCCCTCAAGAACGGCCCCGTAGCCGCGTAGTGTAACCTTTCGCGGACGCCGCTTCTCCGGGCGCATACAATCTCGTCGTGTTCAGAACTTCACACGGTGAAGCCTTTAACGGGCGTCCCCATGATTCGGGCCCCGGTCACCACGCCCTGATCGTGGGGGCCGGGATCGGCGGCCTGCTGGCGGCGCGGGTGCTCTCCGGCCGCTTCGGCCACGTGACGATCCTGGAGCGGGACCGGCTTTCGGAGGGACCGGTGCCGCGCAAGGGCGTCCCGCAGGGCCGGCACCTGCACAGCCTGGCCGTCCGCGGTTCCCGGGTACTGGAGGAGTTTTTCCCCGGCCTCGACGCCGAGCTGGCGGAGGCGGGGTGCCCGGCCGTGGACCAGGCCTCGGACACGATAACCGAGACACCCGCCGGGCGGCTGCCCCGGTTCAACTCGGAGATCGTGATGCGGGCCGTGAGCCGGGATCTCCTGGAGTGGCGCATCCGGCGCCGCCTGGAGGCGTTCCCGAACGTGGAGTTCGTCCCGAACCTCCAGGCGACGGGCCTGCTCTACGACAAGTCCACCCGGAGGGTCGCGGGCGTCAAGACCCGCGCCCGCGGCGGCGCTCTTACGGAGGCAGACCTCGCGGCGGACCTCGTGGTGGACGCCAGCGGCCAGGGCTCGCGGGCTCCCCGGTGGCTGAAGGAGATAGGATACGGCGAGCCGGCCGAGACGGTGGTGGACGCCGGCCTCGGCTACGCGACCCGGTGGTACCGGGTCCCGGAGGACTTCGGCGAGGACTGGAAGAGCCTGGCGGTGCTGCCGGGCTGGCCGGAGAACCCCCGCGGCGGGACCCTGCGCCAGGTCGAGGGCGGGCTCTGGACGGCGGTGATGATCGGGATCGGGGAGGAGCACCAGCCGCCGACGGACCCGGACCGATTCCTGGACTTCGCCCGCAGCCTGCCGAGCCCCGTTATAGCGGATGCCATAGAGCACGCCGAGCCGGTCTCCCCCGTCTACGGCTACCGGCGCACGGCCAACCGCCGCCGCCACTACGAGAAGCTCCGGAAGCTCCCGCAAAACTTCCTGGTCTTTGCGGACGCCGCCTGCGCGATGAACCCTTCCTACGGCCAGGGCGTGACGAACGCCGCCCTTTCAGCCCTGGCCCTCGACGCGGTATTCAGAGACCGGCGACGACCGGGTTCGGGGGGTCTCGGCCGACGGTTTCACAAACGGCAGGTAAGAATCCTGTACCCGAGCTGGACAACCACCGTGAGCAGTGATTCTCAGTGGGCGGCCGGAAGCCTGCAGGAGTTGGGACCGTTCCGCCGCCGGCTGCACCGGGTCTCCGACGAAGTCTTGCGGCTCGCGACCGGGGATGAGGAAACCGCCCGGACCCTGCTGGAGGTAAAGAACCTCCTCAAACCACCGTGGGCGCTGTTGCGTCCCGGCATCCTGGTGCCGGCGCTCCGCCGGACGATTTCCGGGCACCCCGGAAAGAGCGCCCCGGCGTGATGAACCGGTTGATCCTCTTGGCGGCGGCTGTGCTGATCGTCGCCGGGCCGGTCGTCGTGATGGTGGGCGGCGGACTGGGAATCGGGGTCCCGCTCTTCGCGGTCGGCCTGATCCTGCTGGGCGTCAACTCCTTGATGGAGGGTCGCGAGAAGTCCGTGGCGCTGGTCGTGATCCTCACGGGCGTCGCGATCGTGGCCGCCTATCTTCTGCGCTTGTTGCTACTCGCCGGCTAGCTGGCCGGTGGCCGCAAACACCTAAGTTTTGACGGACCCGGTTCGCCGCGAAAGCTCTACGATCGCGACCCCGGCGATCCCGAGGGCCAGGTGAAACAGGTTGTCCACCAGGGTCAGGGCGTCGGGGAGAAAACCGAGGAGCGGCGAGTAGATCAGGCCAACCAGGGCGTAGAGCAGGTAGGCCAGGCTCAGTACGAGCACCGCCGTCCTCGTGAAAGGTTCCCCGGAACTCCCGAACCCGGCGTACAACAGGGCCAGCCCGGTGCCCAGGTGCAGCACGTCCTCAAACAAGTCCACGTTGAAGATCCCGAACAGGTACCCTTCGCCGGCCAGCAAGCCAACCAGGCCGAGCAAGGTGAGAACCACCCCCACGACCTTTGCATACAGATAAACCATAACCTCTACTTTCCTGGAGTACTGTTTTTTGGAGCTTGAGGCTTCTCTGCCAATACGTAATCCTCACGGAGATGGTTTAGCAAATTTCCCGCCCGCCGGAGGATAGAGTTTCCACAAACCCGGAGATTATTTCGAGGGCCGGTGCAGATAGGTGCTTTGTAAAGTACGAGCGCTACTGGCGCAAAGATCTGGCTTATTGGGTAAAGGGAGTCTGGGTGTTTCGCGTAATGAAGGAGAATCATGTTTTTCGATAGCTGGATGATGCTGGGCCGGACAGCGCTCGTCGGGACGCTGGCTTATCTGGCACTGGTATTCTTGCTCCGGACCTCGGGGAAGCGCACGCTCTCCAAGATGAACGCCTTCGACTTCATCGTTACTGTAGCCCTGGGCTCGACGCTGGCGACGGTGCTGCTTTCGAGTAGCGTCTCGCTGGCCCGCGGGGTGTTGGCCTTCGCTATCTTGATCCTACTGCAGTTCGTCATCACCTGGCTCTCTGCTCGCTCGTCCGTCGTTCGCAGCCTGGTAAAGGCCGAGCCTACCTTGATCGTCCACAGAGGCGAGTATTTGGCGGGGGCGATGAAGCAGGAGCGGGTAACGGAAGAGGAGGTTAGGGCCGCCCTGCGCGCCCAGGGGATCGCTACCGTAGAAGAGGTAGAGGCGGTGGTGCTAGAGACCGCCGGGGACCTCAGCATAGTCAAGCAACCGTCCGGCGAGTCGGCCTCCGCGCTGGCCGACGTTTCGGATCATAGAGGGTAGACTCCATAGACGATGCGCAGCAAAACGCAACAGGCTGATACATGACGTCACAGTGGTACAAACTGGCCGCCGGAACGTACCGCGACTGGCTGGACGAATTCCTCGACGCCAACGAACGGTGGACCCGCAATGCTTTTGAAGCCCAGAAGATAATGCTCGGGGCCGCCAGGCGCTCCGGTGAAGACGTAGGGGCATCCGTGGCTGCGAGAGACCCTTCCGGTCCGGCCACTTTGGCTCGTTCCGGGGATCTGGGGCGATCACAGGCTTTCTTGTGGGCCGCGGCGGGGTTTGCGGCCGGAGAGCGTTTAGGCCGGGACGCGCCGGGAGAAGGTTCGTCCGGATTCGGGACGGCTGAATGGCTACCGCGGGCGATGGTGATCGGGACGGTGGCCGCTGATCTGTACACCGGCTACGCGACGCTCCGGGAAAGGTCGCGGCTGTCCCCGAGGCTGGTCGAGAACGAGGACTGGGAGCTACAACACCGGCGCGGGGCGGCGCGGGTGTTGGATGCGGCCTCGGCGTTGGGGGGAACCCTGATCAAAGCCGCCCAGTTCGCCTCGACCCGCCCGGACCTGCTCCCACCCGCTTACATTGACACCCTCTCCACCCTGCAGGATCGCGTTGCACCCCAGCCGTGGTCGGCGATCGAGCCAGCCATCTCCGGCGAGTTGGGGCGTCCGCCCCGGGAGGTTTTCGGGCGTATCGAGCCCGAGCCCGTCGCCGCCGCCTCCATCGCCCAGGTCCACCGCGCCCGGCTGCTCGACGGCCGGGACGTCGCGGTGAAGGTGCAATACCCGCGCGTCGCAAACCTCATCGAGGCGGACCTCTCGGCCCTGGAGCGCACCTTCGCCACGCTGTCCTCTGTAGAACCCGGAATCCGTCTCCGGCCCATCACCGATTACCTGCGATGGACGCTGCCGTTGGAGCTGGATTTTCGGCGCGAAGAGAGGTTTATGGGAGCGTTGCGTGCCGCTCTGGCGGACCGGGAAGACGTGAAGGTGCCGGAAGCGGTAGAACAGTTGACGACCGGACGGCTGCTGGTGATGGAGCTTACGGAAGGTGTCCGGATCACCGACCGCGACGCCTTGCTGAGAGCCGGCATCGAGCCCGGCGAGGTAGCCAGGCTCCTGAACGACGTCTACGCGGACCAGCTCTTCCGCCGGAACATCCTTCATGCCGACCCCCACCCCGGAAACATCCTGGTGCAACCCGGCCCGAAGCTCGTTCTCCTGGACCACGGGCTCACGCTAGAGCTGGAGCCGGACTTCGTGGCCGCGCTGGCGGAGATGGTGCGGGCGCTGAGGAAAGGCGACCTCGGCGCGCTCGCCGGAACGCTCCAGGAGACGGGCCTCCCGATAAACGACGCCACGGACCTGGATACTCTGCTCGGCGTAGTCGGCGTCCTGCTCGGCACGGGCGAGGCTCCCGGCGGCGAGGCCCTTGACCTCGGAGACTTCGGCCGGCGCCTGGGTGCTAGCGTAGGCGACGTCCCGCCGAAGCTGTTGCTGATCGGGCGCGCCATCGGGCTGCTGGACGGCATTACCCGCCAGCTCGCCCCGGAACTGGACTCTATGGAGATCGTGGCCCGGTACGCAGAGAACGCCTAGCATCCGGGGGGCAGCCCGGAGGAGGCTGCCGCTCTGCCCCTGCCGGCCGCCCGACCGGGAAAGTGCCCGGGAAATCCTCTCGAGCCGGCGGCTCCGCCGGTGGATCGCGGGAACTTTCTTGGACCCGGCGTTGTAGTAGAGGTAGAAAGGCCCGGAAAAAGGAGGAGCGGCCGCATCTTGGAGGAATCCAGGCTCGTCGAGAAAGCGAGATCGGGGGACGTCTCCGCCTACGAGCAACTGGTGCGGGAGCACCAGAGCGTCGCGTTCCGCACGGCGTGCTTGATCACGAGCAACGTTCCGGAGGCGGAAGACGCGGCCCAGGAAGCGTTCGTAAAGGCGTATCGCGCCCTGCACAGATTCCGGTCCGGAGCCCCTTTCCGGCCGTGGCTGCTCGCCATCGTCGCCAACGAAGCCCGCAACCGGCGGAAGGCGTCCGGACGCCGGGAGGGCCTCGCACTCCGGGTGATGGATGAGCCGGCGGAGAACGCCACCTACTCACCGGAAGCAACCGTCGTGGCGGCGGAGCGGCACTCCGAACTGCTACAGAGCCTGAACACCCTGGGGGAGTCGGATCGGGTGGTGATCTCCTGCCGCTACTTTCTGGAGCTTTCGGAGGAGGAGACGGCCGCCGCCCTGGGCTGCGCCCGGGGAACGGTCAAGTCCCGGCTCTCGCGGGCCCTGGTAAAGCTGCGCGCGGTGATGAAAGAGGAGAAAGATGCCGGATAGAGAACATATGCCCGAAACGGATCTGGAACGGGAACTGAGGGAACTCGGCTCCCGGCTCGAACACCCTCCCACCCCGGACCTCGCGCCGGCCGTGCGCGACCGGATCTCCACAGATGCCGTACGCCCGGTCCGGCGTAGTTGGCCCGGCCGCCGCTCGCCACAGTGGTTGGCAGCAGCCGTGCTGCTCCTGGTCCTGCTGGTTCCGGCCTTCTCCCCCGCCACCAGAGAAACGCTCTCCGGTTTGTTTGCGCGGGGAGATGCGGGGGGAGCGGGTTCAGAAGTTGGCGTATCGGAACAATCGTCCGGTGAAAACGCGTCCCCGGACCAGCCCGCAGAAGCGCCGGCGGCTTCAGCGGAATCGCAGCCCGCACCCTCCTCCGACATAGTAGTTGCGCCGGACGAGGAGGAGCCGTTGCCACCGGAGGAGGACTTCGACCGCAAGGTTATCAAGACCGCCGATCTCGGCCTCCGCTCGGGTAACGTCCGGCGCAGCGCCGCGGAGGCTCAGCAGGTCGCCGCGGAGTTTGGCGGCAACGTCCAGAGCTCCCGGATACGGCAGGGCGGCGGTCCCGTCTCGGCGGAACTGGTGCTCTCGATACCGGCACCGGAGTTCGAGGCTGCGCTGGAAGAGCTGCGCAGGCTGGGTAGAAAGGTGACCACCGACTCGGTGGGCGGCAAAGACGTGACCGAAGAGTTCGTGGACCTGAAATCTCGCGAACGGAACCTCCTGGCGGCGGAAGAAAGCCTGCTCGAGCTGTTCGAAGATGCCGGAGACGTGGACGACTCGCTCGCCATCCAGCGCGAGCTCACGACCGTCCGCGGCGAGATCGAGCAGGTCCAGGGCCGCATAAAGTACCTCGAACAGCGCACCGAGTCCTCCCGGATAGAACTCACCATCCGGCAGGTACGGGACGAATCCCCGCCCGAGACCAGCTGGTCACCCCTCGACGACGCCGGGCAGGCGTGGAACGCGTCTCTCGGTCTCCTCCAGGCGTTCGCGACCACGGCCATCTCGGTCGCCGTCTTCAGCTGGTGGCTCATCCCCCTGCCCGTCGCGGGGTTCGTGTGGTGGCGCCAGCGGAACCAGGCCCCGGATCGGTCCGGTACCGGGTAGGAACGGCCCGGCGGGAGCACCTCTATCCCCGCCGAAAACCGGGGTTTGCGTCTCTTCTACCGGAAAACGCCTTCTCCGGCGGGCGGGATCGACTGTAGTCCATCCTCTATGGTCTCCCGGTACGGTTCCAGCATCGGCGGCAGGGATAACCGTTCTCCGAGGTGCCCGGCGTCCTCATCAATGGCGAAGCCGGGACCGTCGGTGGCGATCTCGAACAGAACGCCCCCGGGCTCGCGGAAGTAAACCGAGCGAAAGTAGTACCGGTCTACAACCGGCGTCACCGGGATACCGAGCCGTCGCAGTTTCTCCCGCCAGGCCGCCAGCTCTTCGCCGTCCGGTGTGCGAAACGCGACGTGATGCACGCCCCCGGTTCCTACCTGGCGGTGGGGCCGCAGGCCCGGACTTTCTTCCAGGTGCACCTCGGTCCCGGGACCTCCCGGGCCAACCTCGAAAACTACCACCCGCGCCCCGTCCTTTTCATACTCGCCCGCCGGCCGGAAACCGAGAGCCCGCGTCAGCACCCGCGACGTCGGCCCGATGTCCCTTACGACGAGCATCGAAGCGTGCAGGCCCAAGATCGCTTTCTCTCGGGGGACCGGGCTTCCCTGGTACGGGTTTCCGGGCTGCGGGCCGGATTTTCCGCCATCGGCCAGCTCCAGGTTCTGTCCTTCGGGATCCGTGAAGGAGAGCCCGGCCCGGCCGTTTCTGCTCTCTATACCGCTGCGCTCCACGCCGAGGTCGTCGAAACGTCTCGCCCACCAGTCGAGCGCCGCCCGGTCCGGCACCCGGAGGGCGGTGGCGGAGATCCTGCCAGACCCCGCCGGGTCCGGGCCGACCCAGGACCAGTCGAAAAAGGTCAGTTCGGTGCCGGGGTTTCCTACCTCGTCCCCGTAAAAGAGGTGGTACGCGGAAACGTCGTCCTGGTTCACGGTCTTCTTGACGAGCCGCAGGCCCAGCACCCCGGTGTAGAAGGCTACGTTCTCCGGCGCCCGGCCGGTTACAGCCGTAACGTGGTGCAACCCACCGAGTTCCACGAGTTCTCCCCGACCTCTTATACCAGGAACAATACGACTATAGCCAGCACCAGCAAGATCGCGGGCGGAGCCATCATCGATCCCGGGTCCCCGACCCGAATGTGGGTAGCCAACGCGCCAACCATCGTGGCGGCCAGCAGCAACCCGCCGAGCACCGCCAGCACCGGAACGAATATCCCGGCGAGCACGGCCAAAGCACCGGTGACCTCTACGATGCCCGTAAAGTACATGAACCACCGCGGGTACTTGAAATGCTCGAACATCCCCACCATCTGCTGCGTCCCGGCTAGCTTCGACCCCCCAGCACCGAGAAACACCAACCCCAAAACAACCTGCAGAATTATCGTCAAGATTCCCATATCATGCTCTCTTTCCTGCTACTCCTCTACACAAAACCCCGAAACTGCGAACCATCAACCCGATAAGATCTCCTTTTCCGAGTTTAACGTTAAACTTTGCATCAACGAAAAGTAGTTTCTCCTATCACAAAGCCCGATCCAGCTTGCCGAGAAGGCCCATGAGCTCTCTCTGTTCCCGGAACGAGAGGCTGGAGAACTGCTGGGCGACCAGGGCTTCGTGGGTCGGGACGACCTCGTCGAACAACTGGCGGCCCTGCTCCGTGAGAAAGAGCCGGTTCGCCCGGCCGTCGGGGCTCCGGGAGAGCAGGCCGCGACGCTCCAGCCGGTCGAGCATCTGGCAGACGTTGCCCTTGGTCACCAGCAAGGACTCGGCCAACTCCTGCTGCGTGATACCCTCCATAGCCCCTACCCGCGCCAGCGTATCGAACTGCGCCATGTTCAACCCCCAACGCTTCAAGTCTACCGCCAGAACGCGCCCGATCTTCTGCCCAACCCGCAACAGCCGCAGCCACGCCACAACCGGCGCGTTCCTCAAACCACCCTCCTCTCTCATGCTCCTCGTCGCCGCCATACACCTATGTTTAACACTAAACATAGTGTTTTGCAACGCTGGTCCGCGGGAGAGGAGAACCGTGAAATCCGGGAATGTTCCGGGGAGGTTTACGCGGGGCCGGCGGGGCAGTATAATTGACACTTACATTACATCGTGAGGAGGTGAGGTGATGGCTACTCTCTACTGCGAGTGCAACCATAGTGTCTGGTCGGACCTTTGGTGGACGGCGCGGGGCGCAGAGATGGTGTTTATAGACAACCTGCCGACGAGCCCGACGTACGGCAAGCAGGTGGCGCACTGTCCCGGGTGCAACCGGGAGTTGAGGCTACAGGTGCTACGGTCGGAGAACTACCCGGTAAAGGGTTAGCCTCACCAACATTCCCTAGTCGTTAGAATCGGCGGCTTCTTCTACATCGGAGACCAGGATGCGTCCTTCGGAGCCTGTTCCTTCGACCTCGGAGAGCTCGACGTCGAGTTCATCAGCCTTGCGCTCCGCGGCTTCGGTGGCTTCTGGATCCTCGTCTTCTGCCGGGCCTTCGGGATCCTCCTCGTGGAGATCCTCCAGGCGGGACTCGAGCCGGCGCATCATGGTGCGGGTGGCTTCGGCCTGCTCTTCGAGGGCTCCGGTCAGCTTTTCGGAGAGCGCCTCGTTCTGCTCCCGGAGTTCCTCCACGGCTTTCGTAAGTTGCTTGACCGCCTTCTTCGTTTTCTTCGCCACTTTTCAACCTTTCTGTTCTGATGCCACCGGGCACGATACAGCATACCGCAATCGAGCTTTGCTCTTTCCTATCCTCCTCCTTCTTCGAACCCCAGGTATAGAGCCATGCCGCCGTCTACGAACAGGGTGGCCCCGGTGACGTAGGATGCTTCGTCGGAGGCGAGAAACGCGCCGCAGGCGGCGGTCTCCTCCGGCCGCCCGGCCTCCGGCGCCCTCGATCTCGCGCACAGCCTCTTTGGCTCCGTCCTCGTCCGACCGGTAGTTTACGCCGACCGCCGCGCCCTGTTTCCCGAGGCGCACCGCCGTGGCCTGCCCGATACCGCTCGACGCCCCCGTAACCAGCGCAGTTTTGCCTTCTAATCTCTTTTCCACGGTGGCTCTCCTTATCCTCTCCGTTCAAGAACCCAGTAGCCGGGTGAGCCGCAGGTGAACCCCTTCGTCTTCATCGGTAACGTAGAAGAAACCGCCATCGTCCGTGATGGCGATGCCCTCTACCCGCGGCAGGCTCGGAAATTCCCGGACGAACTCGGCTTCGACAAGGCCCGAGCTTCCGGCTTCCGGCAAGGCACAGCGGAAGTGGGTCGCCACCGTGTCCCGGCCGCCGGGATGATCTTCCAGCACCACGCTGTTTTTCTGTTTGCTGTCGATGTTGCCGGTTACGAGGTGTAGCTCGTCACCGACTATGGCCAGGTCCCGGACTCCAGCTACCGTACCCTCCCGGCCGACGGCTGCTACCCAGGTAAAGCCCGTCACCTCCGGCAGCTCGTCGCCGGGCTCGAAAAGACGCTCGATGCCGACGATGTCCGCCAGGAGGGGGCGTCCCTCCGCTTCCAGCGGATAGCGCAGGCCGACGAGCAGCGAACCGTCGTCCCGAAAAGCCGTGCCCTCGATGTTTATCGTCACGTCATCCTCGCGGACGAGATCCGCCAGGACCCCATCCTCGCGGCTCCGGGTGATGAACGCTTCGTAGGTCGCCGGCCCCTGGGGCAGGAGTTCGGGGCCGCTGGCCTTTAGCGCATCGTTTATGACGCGGTGGAGAACGAGGTCCGTGCGGGAGATCTCCATGTTTACCGCCGGGTCTTCGAAGGCGTGGCTGACTTCTTCCTCGCGGAAACGGGCCACCCAGGCCTCCTCCGGGTCTACGGGGCCGCGCTTTCCGCCGTGCTGGGAACCGAAAACGTAGATCCAACCGTCATCCCGGGTGACGGACTCGGCGTCTTCAGTCCCTCCTTTCGGCCCGATAAAGTGCGGCTCGGCGTGAAGCCGGTCTATTTCCCATCCCTCGTTTATGCTGGCGCCCCGCTTGTGCCCGATCGCGCCGACACAGTACTCGGCTTCGGCCTCATCCATTACCACCCAGAAGCCATACTCCCAGTCGTGGGACTCCAGCAGCGGCTGGTTCTCGATGGTAAGCAGGCCGGAAGCCTCGTTCGGGTGCAAGTTGAGGTCTAGTTGATGAAGGTCTTGCTCTCCGCCGTTCGGGGTGCTCACGCTCTACCATCCTTTTCTGGATACCGGAACAGGAACCTACGCCGGCACCATATATTCCCGGCTACGGCCAGATGTACGCCTCGGTATCTGGTTTAGACCCCGGAGGCTTCAGTCAACCGTGACGACGCCCTGGCTGGAGACGCTGGACGCGGAAGAAGAGGAGACCGAGGAGGAGCCGTTCCCGGCGTAGGAGATCCTCAGCGTCCCGCCCGGAGCGTTTGTCTGCTGGGTGTGGCGGGTTCCGTCGGCCGTAAAGACTACTTTCAACGCGCCGGGATCCAGGTTCCGGATCTCACACTCCAGCTCCCGCCCGTTCAGGTCGAACCCATACTGCCCGGGTACCCGCCCGGAGATATCTCTCTCTGTCCCCCCGACAGAACAGGTGCCGGAGAACCTCGCCCCCGCTTCGCCCCCGATCCTGAGCCTCACTTCCCCAGAACGTCCGCCGGCACCGGTCCCTTCTACCTCATCCCCCGATTGCCCGCCGCCGGCTACCATATCACCCGCCCGGGCCTTTCCATCCCCCGCCACAGCATCGCCGGCGCGGGCCTCGCCGTTACCCGCGGCAGCGCCTCCGGTCTCATCCTCAGGGCTTCTCTCCGGCGGCTCTACACGTACGGCCCCAGGCTCGAACTCTACCAACCGCTCTACCGTAAGCTCATCCGCGGCAACTCCCTCCGCATCCTGCCCCGCATCCTGCTGCCCGTCACCCTGATAGCATCCCGCAACCAGAACGAACGCCAAAACGAATCCCAAGAAGAACAGCCCGGTTGTTCTGAGCCTCATCTTCACCTCCGGCTCAACCCTAATCTCCATTTTCTCATAGCCGGTATGGGACTTTGTGAACCCCGGTTGGCTGGAGGTAAAGAAATACGCAACTTATAATAAGAAGTGTTACAAAAGCAGTTTCCTACTCAGAAAACCGGCCGCCAATCAAGTCCGGTAGCCCCGGTAGCGCCCACCAGGCTAACGAAGTTGGGGCAGGACGCTGTGCGAGATCCCCCCCAGGCTGTCTAAGTCATCTGTTTCTAAGTATTGCAACATTACTCGTTGGACTCCGGCATCAGCAAGACTGCCGAGGCGTGAGACTATATCGTCCGCGGAACCCGTGAGGACACCCATCTCGTCCGCCGCCTCCCGCGAGTTGCCGCCGAGCTTTCTTTCCACCTCCGCGTTGTCGCGGCCGAAGACGACGCGCGTCATAAGCGTGCGCCGGACCTCCTCCGGCGAGCGGCCAGCCTCGTGCAGCAGTTCATCGAGATACGAGCTTAGCTCCGCGAACTTGTCCGCCGTCAGGTAGACGGCGTTCCACTCGTCAGCGTAGCGGGCGGCGAGGGGCAGCGTCCGGCGCAGGCCGTTCCCGCCGATGACTATGGCGGTGCCGCCGGGACGGGGAGAGATCTGCGCTTCCCGGAGTTGGTAGAACCTGCCCTCAAACGAGGCAGGCTCCGGGCTCCGCAGCAGGCGCGTGATCACCTCCAGGCCTTCCTCGAAACGGGCAAAGCGGCGTTCGGTATCTAGCAAGTCGAACCCGAACATGTCGTGCTCCCGCTCCTGCCAGCCTGCGCCAAGACCGAGCTGAAGCCTTCCGCCGGACAGGTCATCCACCGCACCCGCCTGCCTGGCAGTGATCGCCGGGTGCCGGAACGAAACCGGCGAGACGAGAGGCCCAAACTCTATCCGCTCCGTGTTCGCCGCGAGCCACGTTAGCGAAGTCCAGAGCTCCAACGCGTCTTTATACGGCCCCGCGTGGTTCGTGAAGTGGTCCGAACGGTAGAGTCCCGCAAAGCCGAGTTCTTCGACAGCGCGGACGAGCCGCTTCCAGCGCTGCCAGTCGATACCGTCCTGACCCTCGATCATGATCGCTACTTCAATCACCCGCACACTTCTCTTCCTCCTAGACCACGCTACCCATTCTAGCCGAAACCATCAGATCTTTCGGTTGCTTGAGGGTTGCAAGGCAGTTGCTATGCGCTAAGGTTCTATACTTATAGATGTCTTCACTTGCGGGAGGAGGTTTGTTGTGTCTGCTCTACCGGCGATCTCTCCGGTCGTCCCGGAATCGGTTTCCGGCCAGGAGCAACCGATAGAGGGTGCCGGCAGCAAAGGCATTTTGCGGGGGAGCCAATGAGCGCGGCGGATCAACGCACCGCGGAGGGCAGCAACAACCTGGGACGGATCGTCGGCGCCGGCGTCAGCGGCAGTTTTCTGGAGTGGTATGAGTTTGGGGTCTATGCCTACGTGGCCACGACCCTGGCTGCCAGCTTCTTCCCCCAATCCGATCCAGCCGCCGGTCTGCTAGCGACCTTCGGTATCTTCGCCACCGGTTACCTCATGCGCCCGGTGGGCGCCATCGTTTTAGGCCACGTGGGTGACCACTACAGTCGTAAGGCCGGCCTTATCGTCTCCGTCTCATTGATGACGGTCGCAACCGGGGCCATGGCATTCTTGCCAACCTACCAATCCATCGGGATTCTGGCCCCCGTCTTGCTGACGGTATTGCGACTGGTGCAGGGATTCGCGGTCGGCGGCGAGTACACCGGCTCCATCGTTCTTCTGGCAGAATCTGCCCCGCCTAATCGCCGCGCGCTGCTTGCTTGCCTCGCTCTGGTAAGCGGCACCCTCGGGGTGATGGCTGCCTCCGGGGCGGCGGCACTCTTTACTGTGCTCCTCACTTCCGAGCAGTTCTCCGCCTGGGGCTGGCGCCTGCTGTATGCGCCGACCCCCTTACTGGGGATCGTCGGTCTATTTCTCAGGCGCCGGCTAACCGCAAGCCTCGACCTCCGTCCGTCGCGACTTCCCATTGTTGCGGTCATGCGGCAACATCGCACCGCTCTTCTCAAAGTGATCGGTCTCGTCGCGGCTCTGGCCGTCGGAAACTACACCACCCTGGTTTACGGCGCGACCTACCTCACGACGACGGTGGGCGTGAAGGCTTCAGAGGCTCTGACAGCCACGACCGTAGGGAACTTCGCCCTCGTGGTTTCCGCCCTCACCTCGGCGGTACTCACGGATCGCTTTGGTCGTCGTCCGGTAATGCTGGGTGCGGCAAGCGCCCTGCTCGCCCTGGCATATCCGCTGTATGCACTACTGCACTCCAGCACCTGGTCCCCGGTTCTAACCATGACTTGTTTCGGTTTGTTGGTCGGCCTGGTCGGTGGTGCGCTCGCGGTTTGGATGACCGAAATTTTCCCCCGGGCCGTGCGCTATACGGGCGTTTCCCTCGGGTATGGCCTTGCAATCGGTATTTTGGGAGGTACCACGCCGCTCATCGCTACGACCGGTCTGGACATTACGCGTGATCCCCTTTTCCCCGCCCTCTATATCATGCTCGCCGCCGCAGTAACCCTGGTAACCGCGTACTTTACTCCAGAAACGAAAGGCAAGCCAATCTAGCGCGCAGCAGGCCGAACCCGAACGCCTCGAACTCCCGCGCCTGCCGGCCGGCGATCGCCAAGTGCCGGAACGCAACCAGCGAGATCTTTCGGTTACTTGGGAGTTGCAATCGCGTTACTATATGTTATCTTCACATATGTACAGAACGCTAGCTTGCTGGTAGGGGGAATTTTGTTTACACCCGGTTTGAGAATAGTTTCCACGTTCCTGCTTGTTTTAGGTGGCCTTGCGGTAGCCTACCTGGTTTCGCAGGGGGTTCTGGGCCAGGAAGAACCCGTAGAGGGCGCTGGCCGTCTTGTGGAAGCTGGCAAGAGCGGCGTAGCCGCGCCCCCGGAGGCACCGGAGGTAGCCAAGAAGGAAGAACGCGCAGATCTCAAGATGACCGCTTCTTACTACGGGTATTCGTTGGCGGGCCTCCCGACGGCGAGTGGCGACACCTTCGATCCCGAGGAGCACACGGCCGCCCACAAGAGCTTGCCGCTGGGTACGGAGTTGGTCGTAAAGCGCGGTGGAGAGTCCGTCCGGGTCGTCGTCAACGACCGCGGCCCGTACGTGGCGGGCAGGGACCTCGACCTCTCCGTGGGCGCGGCCCGGGAGATAGGACTTGTCGGACCCGGTGAGGGTCGGGTCGATGTAGTCCTGGTGTAGCCCTCGCGGAAGAGGGCGGAGATAGTTGCCCCGTCGGTGAACAGCGCGTCTCCGGCGTGTTCGAGGACTTCCATAGAATGCTGCGCGGCCTCCTGATCGCCGGCCCCGCAGGCGTCGGCTACGACCACGGGAATATAGCCGAGGTCTGCTCCGTGCCGCACTGTGGGCTCTATTCCGATCTCGGTCGCAATGCCGACGATAGCAAAGGCCTGCAGGCCGAGGTCTCGCAGGGCCATATTGAGAAAGGTGCCTTCAAAGGCGCTCATGGCGATCTTGTCGGAGACGGCTTCACCGGGAATCGGCGCGAGTTCCGGCACGATCTGGGCCTGAGGCGCATCGGGGAAGAGATCTCACCTCCTCAGCACTTTCGACCCGCTGCCAGGCCATCTGCTGGCGAAGCTGGGAAAACATCCTGTGTCTGTGTCCCAACCATCATGTGCTGTTCGACAACGGCGCTATATCTGTAGCGGACGACCTGCTTCTAGTCAGCGGGCCTGGAAAGCTCATCGTAAATCCCGCTCATCACATCAGCCGGGACCACCTCGCATACCATCGGGAGCACCTCACTGTAGTCCTTGAAGATCCCTCTCCCAACTCGTCGCAAGAAACTTGAGGAACTACTCTTCGTCCGCTAGAGTACCCTTCTGTCTCCCAGTATCGCCGGGTGGTGGTGCGGACGGTTCCGCTCGTGGTGCTCGATGTGTTCCTCGTGCTCCAGCGTGAGGCTGATATCGTCCAGGCCGTTGAGGAGCCGGTAGCGGGTGAAGTTGTCGAACTCGAACGGTTCCTCGAAGCCCGGGGCCGAGACGACGCAGCCTTCGAGGTCCACCGAGATCTCGGTTTCCGGGTCTTCGCGCACCATGTGCAGGAGTTCCTCGACCGCTTCGTCGTCGAGCTCCACCGCGAGAAGTCCGATCTTGGCGCAGTTGTTCTTGAAGATGTCGGCTAGAGACTTGGCGATCAACGCTTCGAAGCCGTGGTCCTGGATCGCCCAGGGCGCGTGCTCCCGGCTGGAACCGCTTCCGAAATTGTGCCCGGCCAGCTTGATGACCGCGTCCTCGTGCTCGGACCTGTTCAAGATGAAATCCGGGTCTTCGCGCCACTCGGAGAACAGGAACTGGCCGAAGCCGGTCCGCTCGATCCGCTTGAGGGCGTCGGAGGGCACGATCTGGTCCGTGTCGACGTCGTCCCAACCGAGCGGTAGCGCCTTGCCTACGACCTTCTTCACCGGTTCCATCTAGCTCACCTCCGCTGGTACGCCGAGTTCCGAGGGCGCGGCGAACCGCCCCATTACCGCCGTCGCCGCCGCGACTACCGGGCTGACCAGGTGCGTCCTGCCGCCTTTGCCCTGGCGACCCTCGAAGTTGCGGTTGGACGTAGAGGCGCACCGCTCGCCGGGCGCGAGGTAGTCCGGGTTCATGCCCAGGCACATAGAGCAACCCGCGTTGCGCCAGTCGAATCCGGCCTCCTTGAAAACTTCGTCCAGGCCCTCTTCTTCGGCCTGCTGCTTGACGCGCATCGAACCGGGAACGACCATCGCCCGGATGCCCTCTTTGACCTTGTGGCCCTCTAGCACCCTCGCAGCCGCCCGCAAGTCCTCGATGCGGGCGTTGGTGCAGGAGCCCAGGAATACCGTGTCGACCTCTATCTCGCGGATGGGGGTGCCGGGCTCGAGGTCCATGTACTTGAGCGCCCGCTCGTGGCCCTCGGTCTCCGGCTCGGGAACCGCCTCGTCGAGCCCGACGGTCTGGGCCGGGGTCGTGCCCCAGGAGACGTACGGGACCAGGTCCTCCGCCTGTATCACGACCTCTTTGTCGAATTGGGCGCCCTCGTCCGTGCGTAGCGACCTCCACTCCTCGACCGCATCCTCCCAGGTCTCCCCCTCCGGGGCGTGGAACTTGTCCTTGAGGTACTCGAAGGTCGTCTCGTCGGGGGCGACGAGGCCGGCGCGGGCGCCGCCCTCGATCGACATGTTGCAGATCGTCATCCGGCCCTCCATCGTGAGGTTCCGGATCGCCTCTCCCCGGTACTCGATAACGTGCCCAACGCCGCCCTTGGTGCCGATGCGGTGCAAGATGCCGAGCATGATGTCCTTAGCCGTGATCTCCGGCGACACCTCGCCCTCTATCGTGACGGACATCATCTTCGGCCTGCTCTGCGACAACGTCTGGGTCGCCAACACGTGCTCTACCTCGCTGGTCCCGATCCCGAACGCCAGGGCCCCGAACGCGCCGTGGGTCGAGGTGTGAGAGTCACCACAGACGATGGTGAGCCCCGGCTGGGTCAGGCCCATCTCCGGCCCGATGACGTGTACGATCCCCTGCCCGGCAGCACCCCACGGGTGGAGCTGTATTCCGAACTCCTCGCAGTTTTTCCGCAAGGCCTCCATTTGTTTGGCCGAAACTTTGTCCTCCACCGGGCGGTCCGGGCCCCACGTCGGGACGTTGTGGTCCATCGTCGCCAGCGTCAGGTCCGGGCGACGGACTTCGCGGCCCGCAAGCCTCAATCCCTCGAAGGCCTGCGGGCTCGTTACCTCGTGTACCAAATGCAGGTCTATGTAGAGCAGGTCGGGCTCTCCTTCAACGCTCCTTACCACGTGCTTGTCCCAGATCTTCTCTGCCATTGTCTTCGGACGGCTCATGCTACCTCCTACGTTATTTGTCCGGCGGCAGGCTCCTCACCGCCGAGTTTGTATCCGCCATAAACGGCGAACTGATGGTCTTTGTAGATGCAATCCACCGGGTCGAAGCCGGCCTTCGCCAGCCAGGCAAGCTGGGAAGCCAGGGTGGCGTTCTTGTCCTCTTTCATCCTTTCGAGCGCCGCGTCCAGGTCACGATCCGCGACTCCCGCCGCTCTCGCCCGCCGGAGCCAGTATCCATGGTACCGCTCCTCGATCTCCGGGGTCACCCCGAGCACCTGGTCGGCGTTGACGAAGACTCCGCCGGTAGAAAGGCTCTCGTATGCCCGGTGAAAAACCCTTTGCTTCTCGGGATCTTCCAGGTGGTGGATCGAGAGCGCGGAGACAATGATCTCGTACTCGCCCCATTCTTCCTCTTCGGCATAGTCCATCCGGCGGAATGCGAAGCGCGCGGGATCTGCCGCAAAGCGGCGCCGGGCCACCTCCAACATCCCGCCCGAGATATCTGCGAGCGTGATGCGGGCTCCAGGCAACCTCTCCGCCACCATCGCGCTGAGCAAGCCCGTGCCCGCCCCGAGGTCCAGAACCCGTACCGGCCGGTTCTCGTCGAAAGTCAGGAGGTGGAAGACCGCCTCGTAGAAGCCGTCGAAGTCCGGCACGAGCTGACGCCGCGCCCGGTCGTAGTCCCTGGCCGCCGCGTCGAACAACGCCCCGGCGCTCATCGAGGCCTCCTGGCGAGCATGTTTAGCCGCACGTAGTCCACGACGGGCTCGTTTGCCATCCAGCCCGCTATAGCCCGTACAAAATCGTCCCGATGCTCCTCCGGCAACGCCGAAACGTGCTGCCGCAGGTTCACGTTCTTGAGAAACGACGCCAGCTTTTCCACCGAGTCGAACTCCGTGGGTTCCTCGTGCAGCCAGGTCTCTACCTGCTCGAACCCGGCCCGTTCGAGGCGGCTCTTCGTCGTCGCGGGGTCTGCAAAGTGCAACGTATCTGCCCAGCCGTCGAATGCCCTCCGGAACGGTTCTTCGCGCATCACTTCCCGCGCCACGCCCAATACCCCGGCGATGTTGCCCTCGCCACCGCACTGGGCGGCGAGAAGGCCTCCTGGCCGGAGGTTGGCGGCCAACCTCCGGAAAAGCCGGTCGTGGTCGAGGATCCAGTGAAACGTTGCCGTCGAGAAGATCACATCCACCGGCTCCCCAACCTCTAGCTCTAGCAGATCCCACCGCTCCACACTGACACGCCCGTCATCCGCGAACCGCCCCGCAGCAGCCGCAACCATTTTTTCCGAGACGTCTACCGCCAGCACCGTGCCTCCCGGCAACCGCTCTAAAATGAGCTCCGTTACCCGGCCCGTGCCACAGCCAGCATCCACAACAGCTTCATCACCCACAAGCCCAACGAAGCCCAGAAAATCCTCTCCCCAACGCGTCATCGGGTCCGCCAACTCCTCGTACGCCGCCGCGTCCCAATCTACTGTCGGATCTATTTCTTGTTTCATCTCATTATGTGAGATATATTGTCCATACAATGAACATTCTAAATGACTCGGGGGAGAAAGGCAAGGTGCGGGCGGCGAGCGGGGTCGGGGTGCTGGACAAAGCGGTCGAGATCCTGTCGTTGCTGGCGGAATCCGGGCCCACGGAGTTGGCCGGGGTGGTCGAGAGCACGGGGATTCCGCGTCCGACGGCGCACCGGTTGTTGTCGGCGCTGGAAGCCCACCATCTGGCGGCGCGGGACAACGGCCGGTACAAACTCGGGCTGAGGCTTCTGGGATGGGGCGAGGTGGCCGCGGCCGGGATCGACCTGGTTGAGGCGGCCCGACCGGCACTGGAGGCGTTGCGGGACGCAACGGGTGAAAGCACCCAACTCTACGTAAGGGAGGGAGAAGCCCGGGTCTGTGTAGCGTCCGTCGAGCGTTCGGGCGGTGGGCTGAGAGACATGGTGCCGGTCGGGGCGGTGCTTCCATTGGAGCAGGGTTCGGGGGGAAAGGTGTTGCTGGCGTGGTCCGACGGGGGCGGTTCGGAAGAGCTGCGGCGTAGGGTCCGGAGCCGGGGATGGGCCGAGAGCGTGGCGGAGCGGGAGGCAGGAGTTGCGAGCGTGAGCGCACCGGTCTTCGGGCCGAACGGAGGATTAGCGGCGGCCGTGTGCGCCAGCGGGCCCATTTCGCGGCTCGGGGAGCATCCCGGGGGGCGTCTGGCGGAAAGGGTGGTGGCTGCGGCGCGGGAGATCGAGGGTGCCGTCTTGGGCTCGTAGGTTCTGATGGAGCCTGGGCCGGGTTTTCCAGGGAATTCCGATCTTCGTCAGAGTTCGCTAGAATGTTCGTATGCCAGACAAACAGCGAGTATTCAGCGGCATCCAGCCGAGCGGCAACCTGCACCTGGGAAACTATT
Source organism: Rubrobacteraceae bacterium (assembly GCA_050331175.1). Classification (GTDB taxonomy): domain Bacteria; phylum Actinomycetota; class Rubrobacteria; order Rubrobacterales; family Rubrobacteraceae; genus SIRX01. The sequence continues at coordinate 101,897 of JBHJHC010000017.1, forward strand.
TGGGGGCGCTAAAAAACTGGGTGTCAATACAGGACGATTACGACAACTACTTCTGCATCGTGGACCTGCACGCGCTCACGGTGCCCCAGGACCCGAAGGTCTTGAGGCAGAAGATCCGGGAGCTGGCGGCGATCTACCTGGCTTGCGGCATAGACCCGGAGAAATCCATCATCTTCCGCCAGAGTCAGGTTTCCGAGCACACGGAACTGGCCTGGCTACTCAATTGCATCGCCAAGGTCGGGGAGCTCTCCCGCATGACCCAGTTCAAAGACAAGGCCCAGAAAGGCGGGGCCGAGGCCGCCAGCGTCGGGCTCTACGTCTATCCCGCGCTGCAGGCCGCCGACGTTCTTTTGTACAACGCCCACCTCGTACCCGTAGGAGAAGACCAGCGCCAGCATCTGGAGCTCATGCGGACTCTGGCGCGGCGTTTCAACGGGTTATACGGCGAGACCTTCGTCGTGCCGGAGATCTTTATCCCGCCACTCGGGGCGCGGGTTATGGCGCTGGACGAGCCGACGGCAAAGATGAGCAAGAGCTCTTCTACGCCGGGCGGCTACATCGGGCTTTTAGACGAGCCGGACGTGATCCGGCGCAAGATCCGGCGGGCCAAGACCGACTCGGGGTCGGAGATCGTTGCGGCCCCCGACAAGCCCTCCATCACCAACCTGCTCGGCATCTACGCCGCGATGACGGACAAGACCGTGGCAGATCTCGAAGAAGAATACGCCGGCAAGGGATATGGCGACTTCAAGAAGGAACTCGCCGAAGCCGTCGTCGAAGGTCTCGCCCCGGTCCGGGAAAAGGCGTTGGGGCTACTCGACGACCCGCGGGAGGTAGACGGTGTTCTGGAGCGCGGGGCCGAGAAGGCCCGCGAGGTCGCACATCCCAACCTGGAAAGCGCCTGGGCCAAGATGGGCCTCGGCTAGTGGAGGAGATCCGGGAGAAAATCCTCAAAGTCCTGACCGCCATCCCGCAGGGCGTCCTTTACTCCACCACCGACTGGCACCGGATACTGGGCGACGACAAGCGTGAGATCCGCAAAGCGCTCGGCGAACTCGAAGCGGAGGATAGAATCGAAGTCGTCCGGAGCGAGGAAGGACGCCCGGACAAGCCGCTCTACAGGCTGAAATAGGTTTGCAGAAGCTTTGCAGAAGCTGCTTTCCATACTGGAGCGCATAGATCGAAAGGGTTACGGGGCCTACAAAGACCTCCGGGGCTCACACGATTTCGGGGATTTCACCCTCTATTTGGATAGGGTCCAGCGCGACCCGTTTGCCCCGCCGTCCCTGATCCGGGTCCGAACCCCCAGCAATCGCTTTTCCCCTGTCCTATACGAAAACCCGGTACGCCGGATGGCTTTCGAGGACTTCCTGACCCGCGGTGTAGATAGGACCGTTCGCCGGGTCGTCCGGGGAAACCGGGGAACGGGCGGCAGCGGCCGGGTCGAGATACAGCGTCCGTCGCAGGTGGTCCTGCCGCGCACCTCGCTGGTGGTTGACCCGGCCTCCGTCGAGGCCCGCATGGCCGTGGGCCTGCCGGCCCAGGGCCGGAGCGTGGACGCCCGCGCCGCCCGGGCGGTGCTCCTCGAAGAGCTGCCGGAGGTGGTGCGCCAATCCCTGACGCCCGCCGGCGTAAACGACGTCGAAGCCCGGCTGCACGTCGAGGCCGTGGAGGATGCGGATCACCTGCGGAGGCTGCTGCCGGGGCTGGGGCTCGTCGCGTTCGTAGCGGACGGTTCTGTTCTGCCGCGGGAGAGCGGGGCCAGCGACCGGCCGTTGCGCGAGGGGGTGGTTCCGTTCGAGAGCCCGGAAGAGTTCCGCGTCTCGGTGGTGCTGCCGAACCGGGGCGAGGTCTCCGGGATGGGCGTGCCGGAAGGCGTCACGCTCGTGGCGGGTGGCGGGTTTCACGGAAAGAGCACCCTGCTCTCGGCGCTCTCGTGGGGTGTTTACGATCACGTGCCGGGCGACGGCCGGGAGCTGGTGGTCGCGCGGCCGGACACGGTCAAGATCCGGGCCGAGGACGGACGCAGCGTGTCGGGGGTGGACATATCTTCCACCATCGGGGAGTTGCCCGGCGGGAAACCTACCGAAGACTTCTCGACCCCGAACGCTTCGGGCTCTACCTCGCAGGCGGCCAACATCTCCGAAGCTTTGGAAGCCGGGACCTCGCTCCTCCTGGTAGACGAGGACACGAGCGCGACGAACTTCATGATCCGGGACGACCGGATGCGGGAGCTGGTTCGGAAAGAGCCCATCACGCCGTTTATAGAGCTGGTACGTCCGCTCCACCGCAACCTCGGCGTCTCCACGGTCGTGGTCGTCGGCGGCGTCGGCGATTACCTGGACGTGGCGGACCGGGTGATCCTGATGGAAGACTACCGTCCCCGAGACGCCACCGGACGGGCCGCGGAGGTGTGCGAGCAGTTCCCCGCCCGAACTCCGGCCGGCAACCGCCAGGTACGGCCTCCGAAACCCCGGAGGGCCCGGCCGTCCTCCATAGATCTCCGCCGGGGCAAACGCCAGACCGCGCGGGGACGGGGGCTCCACGCGGTCGAGCTGGGCCGGGAGCCCGTGGATCTGACGTATCTGGAACAACTCGCCGAAGCGGGGCAGACCGAAGCCATAGCCCGTATCATTGGGGAGTTCGCCGGAGAGAACAAAGACCGCGAGATCGGGAAGATCTCCAGCTCAGCGCTCGACGCTGTTTTAGAGAACGGCCTGGACTCCCTGGGAGGTTTCCGCGGGCATCCCGGCGAGCTCAGCCTGCCGCGCCCTCAGGAAGTCGCCGCCACCATAAACCGCATCCGTTCTATAGAGACTGGCTAAGCCTCGAAAAAGCCCCGCAAGAATTAGCGGTCGATCGTTACAATGGCTACTGTAGTTGTGCAGCGGGTGTTGACGGGGAAACGTATCCGGCAGGAGGTAGATCATGGCGTTGTCCGATGAGCTGGCATACGAAAATGCTACGGAGCTTGCGGCGTGGATCCGGCGTCGCGAGCTTTCTCCGGTAGAGGTCGTCGACGCTTTCATAGACCGTATCGAAGAACGAAACCCGAGCCTGAACGCCCTTGTCTACTACGGATTCGAGGATGCCAGGGACCGGGCCCGGGAGGCTGAGAGAGCCCTTACCTCCGGCGAGGAACTGGGGGTGCTCCACGGGGTGCCCACCGCGATCAAGGACCTGTTCGACTTCAAGCCCGGTTGGGTCAGCACCTTCGGAGGGATAACGGCTCTCAGCGATTTCGTGGTTGATTTCTATTGCGCTTTCGCCGAGAGGGCGGAGGAATCCGGCGCGATACTTCTGGGCAAAACGAACAGCCCCACCATGGGATTCCGGGGGACCTGTGACAACTACCTCTTCGGCCCCTCGCGCAATCCTTTCGACACCTCCAAGAACACCGGCGGCTCCTCCGGCGGGAGCGCGGCGGCCGTGGCGGACGGGCTGCTACCCTTTGCGGAAGGGGCGGACGGCGGGGGTTCCATCCGCATCCCGGCGGCCTGGTGCGGGGTATACGGCTACAAGGCTTCCTTCGGTCGGGTTCCCTTTCTAGCTCGTCCCAACGCCTTCGGGGGAACCATTCCGTTCCTCTTCGAAGGACCCCTCACCCGGACGGTGGAAGACGCCACCCTGGCGCTCACCGCCCTGTGTGGCTGCCATCCGGCGGACCCGTTCAGCCTCGACGAGGACGTAGACTTCCTCGGGGCCACCCGGCGCCCGATAGACGGGTTGAGGATCGCCTACAGCCCGAACTTCGACGTCTTTCCCGTAGAGAGAGCGGTCTCCGAGGTAGTGGAGAAAGCAGTTCAGGCTTTCGAGGAAGCCGGGGCCGGCGTCGAAGAGGTAGAGGTCGGAATAAAGCGCGACCAGCGGGAGCTGAGCGACTTGTGGTGTCGCCTGATCATACCGAACAGCGTGGCGACGTTCGAGGATTTCAAGCTCCAGGGGATGGACCTGCTGGGAGACCACCGGGAAGACTTCCCGCCCGAGTATCTGGCCTGGCTGGAGAAAGGCTACGAGATGTCGGCCCTCGACCTCTACAAAGATCAGGCGCTCCGGACCGAGGTCTACGACGCCATTCAGGGCGTGTTCGAGACCTACGACCTCCTGATAACGCCAACGCTGGCCTGCCCCCCGGTTGACAACGCCGCCGACGGGAACACCGTAGGCCCGGACGAAATCAATGGCGAGGCGGTGGATGCCCTGATCGGCTGGTGCCTGACCTACTTTATCAACTTCTCGGGCCACCCCGCGGCCTCCATCCCGGCGGGGCTCGACCGGAACGGCCTCCCCGTGGGAATGCAGATCATTGGCCGGCGCTACGCGGACGTTGACGTGCTGGCCGCCAGCGCAGCCTTCGAGAGGCTCCGGCCCTGGCACGAGGCCTACCGTCACTGTGCAACCAGAGCGTTAACGGAGCCCGCGTAGAGCCGGGTCGACCAGCACCGCATCCCGGCCGTTCCCGGGGAGTGCCGGGATAGATCCCTGCGGACGCCCTCCGAAAAGCTCCAAGAGTAGATAAAAGTCCTGGAAGAGTTATTATTAGGTGCATGGCTCATATGGGAGAGGAGATAGCGGACGGCTGGCCCGAGGACGCCGGCGCGGAAGAAGTTTCGCTGGAAGAATCAGAGAGTCCTCCCTGGTTCAGGCTCAAGGCCGCCTTCGTCCACCTGTACACCGCCAGCGGAACGGTGCTGGCGCTGTTGATCCTGGTCGCCGCCTATAACGGCGAGGCCGTAAAGGCGTTGTGGCTCATGCTCGCGGCGCTCCTGATCGACAGCACCGACGGGCTGCTGGCCCGCCGCTTCCGGGTGAGCGAAGCCCTGCCCTTCTTCGATGGCGCCCGCCTCGACGATATCGTCGACTACATAACGTATACGTTCGCCCCGATGGTTCTGCTCTGGAGCGGGGGCTATCTCCCGGAGGGCATGTACGGCCTGGCCCTGGCCGCGCTGCCGCTACTGGCTTCCAGCTACCAGTTCTGTCGCGTCGACGCCAAGACCGACGACCATTTCTTCCTGGGCTTCCCGAGCTACTTCAACGTCGTGGTCTTCTACGCCATCGTCTTCGACCCGGGCGTAAGCGTCGTGTCCGCCGTGATCCTGGCCTGCTCCATCCTGGTTTTCGTCCCGATCCGCTACGTCTATCCCACCCGCACGGTCGCGTTTCGAAACCTCTCCCTCTTGCTGACCACGCTCTGGCTCGCGAGCTACGCGGTTATCCTGCTCCAGATGCCAGAACCCGAGCCCCTGGTCCTGGGCTTCTCCATCCTCTACCTCTTCTACTATTTCGGCCTCAGCCTCTACCTGTCTTTCAAAACGCTTCCGGGGCGCCGCACAAAGTAGCTCAAAGAAACTCAGAAAGCGCGACAAAATCCACCTTTAGATTGCCCGGCCCCGGGCAGCGAGTCCGAATCCTACGGAATTTTGACGCATTGTCGAGTCGTTGCTACGCTCCCCGGGAGAACCAACCAACGCGAAAGGGAACCGGGTGACCATAAACGAAGAGCTATTGCGGCGTTTGATCGAGACGCCCGGCGTGCCGGGCCGGGAGGAGCAACAGCGGGAGATCGCCCGCGAAGAGCTCGGCGAACTCACCGACGAAGTCCGCACGGACTCCATGGGCAGCGTCATCGGAACGAAAAACGGGCGGGACGCCGGGCGCGTCATGATCGCCGCGCACACGGACGAGATCGGCTTTCTGGTCAAGTACGTGGACGACAAAGGCTTCTTGCGGCTCCAGACCGTCGGCGGCCACGACCCGGCGAACATGGTTTCCCAGCGCGTGATCGTCACCACCTCGGACGGTACGGCGCTCCGGGGCGCGCTACAGCCGGCCCGCAAGCCGCCGCACATCGCCAAAGGGGAGCAGCAGAAGCCGCCAGCGGCCGACGACTTCTACGTGGACCTCGGCCTGGAAGCCGGCGAGGTCAAAGAAAAAGTGCGTATAGGCGACTACGTGACGATGGACCGCACGCTGGAGAAAGTCGGTGGCTGCTATCTCGGCAAGGCGATGGACGACCGCATCGGCGTCTTCGTAATGCTGGAGGCCCTGCGGGCGATGGGCGAACACGAGGCCACGATCTTCGCGGCTGCCACCTCCCAGGAAGAGGTGGGGCTGCGCGGGGCGGCGGCCAGCGGGTCGGCGCTGGAGCCCACCGCCGTCGTCGCGCTGGACATCACGCTCGCCATGGACGTGCCCGGCGGCGGCGACGAGAAAACCATCACGGCCTTAGGCAAAGGCGCCGCACTCAAGATCATGGACCGCGACTCCATCTCACACCCGAAGCTCGTCGAGCACTTCCGGCGGATAGCCGAACGAGAGGAAATACCGTACCAGATGGAGATACTACCCTCCGGCGGCACCGACGCCGCGGGCGTCCAACGCCTCCACGGTGGTATCCCCGCCATCACCCTCTCCATCCCCTGCCGCTACGTCCACACCCCAAACGAGATGGTCGACGCGGAAGATGTGCAGGCGTGCATAGACCTGCTCGCCCGATACCTCGAAGAAGCCCACACGGGAGACTACGCGCTGTAAGGAGGCCGAATGAACGACGACCCGCCCCTTTCTCCAGCAGCCTTCGGGCGTGTGTTCCGGGCTTTTCTAGAAGAATCCGTAAAGGGTCAGGAGGCCGAGGAAGCCCCGTTCGTCAGGCGCCTGGCGGAACACCTCGGCGACGATCCCAGCAACCTACCGATAGTTACCGAGGGCGTCTCCACCATAGAGCATCCCAACGTACAAGCCGCCCTGGACGCCTGGACCTCCGTTGAGGATCGCTCGGCAGAGCTCATCGGCGTGACGGCCGAACAGAAACGCTACGGGGGCATCGGCCTGTCCGACCTGGTGACGCCCGTACGCGGGGGGCTTATGGGCGAGATGGTTCCGCAACCCGGACCGGTTGACTACGCGAACGTCGCCGTCGGTCGCGGCCGGGTGCAGGCCTGTGTGCAGCACGGGCTGTATCTTCTAAGCGACGGCGAGCACCCTCTCGCCGCTACCGTGAGCGTCTCCAGCGAGTTCAGCGACACTCCTCAGGTTAGGATCGAGGTGATGGCATCCGAGCCGGAGCAGTCAGCGGCGTTCCTCGCCGAGATCCGCGAGGGCATTCAGCGGCACAACGTCTACCGGGGGCAGGTGCTCGCCCTGGGCAACCCGCACGGACCTTTCGGGGAGGGCGGCGAGATGGTCGAATTTCCGGCGCTGCCGGACACCGAACGCAGCGCGGTCGTCCTGCCGGAGGGAGTTCTAAAGCGCATCGAGCGTCACACGGTCGGCTTTACCGAGCACGCGGACCGGCTACGGGCGGCGGGCCGGCACCTGAAGCGCGGCCTGTTGCTCTACGGCCCACCGGGGACCGGCAAGACGCTCACGACAATGTACCTCGTCGGGCAGATGCCGGGCAGGACGGTGCTCATTCTGTCCGGGAGAAGTTACGGCCTGGTCACTCCCACCTGTGAGCTCGCCCGGAACCTCCAGCCTTCAATGGTCGTCCTCGAAGACGTGGACCTCGTAGCCGAGGAACGCGACCTGGACGCGATGGGCGAGAACCCGCTGCTGTTCGAGCTGTTGAACGAAATGGATGGCCTCGCCGAGGACGCCGACGTTATCTTCGCGCTCACCACCAACCGTCCCGACCTGCTGGAGCCCGCGCTCGCTGCGCGTCCGGGACGCATAGATCAGGCGGTGGAGATCCCGCTGCCCGACGCCGAGTGCCGGCGGCGGCTCCTGAACCTCTACGGCGAGGGCCTGGACCTCCGGCTCGAAGACCCTGAGGCCGTTGTCGCCCGCACCGAGGGAGTAAGCGCATCCTTTATCAAGGAGTTGCTGCGCCGGGCGGCGCTATTCGCCGCGGAGGAGGGCGACGAGTTGGTGGTGGTCGACCGTCACCTAAACGAAGCTCTCGACGAACTCCTCCTCGACGGCGGCACGCTCACCCTGCGGCTGCTCGGTGGCGAGCCGCCGGAGTGGCCGGACGAGGAGTTCGAAGATTAGCCGGACCCGCTACGACCGGAGCCTGTAGCCCCGGGTTGAGTTAGCATGTACCCACGTTGACAAACGAACGGGTCGGAGCCTGCCTACCAAGACTTGAACGACAGTCTGCGCCACCAAGAATCCCAACCTCGATCTACCCGCTGGCACCGGCGTACTGCGGGTAGGATGCGGGGGCCGCGCCGCCAAGAAGCAGATGCTCGCGCCGACGCTCGCGGGCCTGCGCCCGAAAGCCCCGCAGATCTCGTCGCGAACCTCGCGGCGCCGGCGGCGGTCCTCGCGACGTTCGACGCTCGGATCGGCTCCACGAAGAACGTGCGGTTGGCGGGCGTACCGGGCATTAGGGATGTCTAGGTTGCCGGCTACGCCACAACGTAAGGTTCCGAGGTGGTTGCTGCCACTCGTCACGGTGTCACCGGCGAAGCCGCTCGTGGCTGACGGCCTGATCGTTGCTGTTACGTTCCTGGTGCCGTTGCTGGTAGGCCTGGCGACCGGGCGGCCGGAGCAGACCGTAATTGTCGGAGCGGTAGCGGCGATGGTCGTCGCAACCGCCCCGCACCAGTTGCCGTTAGGACCCCGGATCCGCGTGATGGTGATCGTCACGTTCACGACGACGGCGATGATGTTCCTCGGTGCGCTAGCATCGCCCCACGTTTGGTTGGCAGGGCTGTTCATGGCGGCGCTCGGTGTGGCCACAGGACTCGTGTCGCTATTCGGAGCCGGAGGCGTGGCTCTATCACTGATGCTTGGACCACTCTCGCTCCTGGTGTTGACGATAACCGAGTCCACGATCGTCAAGGCCGAAGAGCTCGCGCTCGCGGCCCTTATCGGGGGTATCTGGGCGATCCCGGTGGGCACGGCGGCCATGATCGTCCGCCGCGAGCACCCCGAGCGGCAGAGCGTCGTCCGTCTCTACGCCACGGTCGCGGACATGGTCGACGCCGTTGCGCGCGGTGACGCCGCAGCGCTGTCCAAGGCCCGTTTCCAGAGCGGCCCGGCGTTGGAGACCGCGCTCACCGCCACGGGCGACCGGCAGCGAGACCTGATCGGCCGGGCCACAGCGCTCATCATCGAGATCATACGGCTCCACGCGTCGGTCGGCGATCAGCTCTCCGACGAAGCTGTCACAGCCCTGCGGGCACTAGCCGACCACCTGCGCCAAAGGCCCGGCGCCGCGCCGCCGGCAGAACTCGTCGAGCAGTTGCGCCGGTCCTACCTGGAGAACCTCGCGGTCGTCGTCGAGCGAGATGAGCCGGAGTCCGGAGCCATCCTGATGAAGACACCGAGCGCGATCGAGCGTCTCGTGGCCAACCTCTCCTGGGATTCGCTTATCTTCCGTTTCTCCATGCGGTTCGGGATCACCGCCGGGGTCACGCTGGCGATCGTCCGATGGCTCGATGTGCCTGAGGGACCCTGGATCGTGCTGACGATCGTGGTCGTGTTGAAGCCCGACGTGGGTGGCACGTTCGACCGCATCATGACGCGGGTGGCCGGCACCATCGTCGGGGCGCTCATCGCCGGTGTCATCATCGTGGCGATCGGCGACCAACCGTATGTGCTGGCGATCATCGCGACGGCTTTCCTCGCGGTGATGGTCGCCACGTTGCCGCTGAACTACGCGTTCTGGTCGGTGACCATCACACCGCTAGTGTTAATAATCCTCGCGCTGACGGGCACCGAAGGATGGGCCGAGGTCGGCTGGCGGATCCTGCACACGATCATTGGCGGCCTGATCGCGTTCGCGGCAACCCGGCTGCTGTGGCCCAGCCCGGCGGGCCCGAAGCTACCGGCCCTGGTGGCCAACGACGTGAAGGCGATTTCGCGGTATCTGTCCGCCATCGCCGACAGCAACGGCGCCGACCTGGCTGAACTCCACCGGCAGACTATTTCCGCCTCCTCGAGCGCGCGGTCTGCGGTCGACCTCTACCTGAACGAGCCCGGGAGCGAGGAGACTATCGCCCAACGCTACCGAATCGTGATCGACGCGGCCCGCGACGTTCGCGACCGCGTCCTCGTCCTCGCCCGCTCTGATGGGTTGACCGACGGCGAGCGCCGGGCAACGCGGTCCGCGGCAGCAGTCCTATCATCGGTTGCCGCCGACATCGCCGCCGGCCGCCGCCACGAGCCGGAAGCAAAGACCGAGACCGACACCCCAGCATCGCCTTTCGATGCGCTTATTACCGACGTCGGCACCCTCGAAATCGCCGCGAATCACGCCGTCAACAGGACCTAGCAGCATCAGCGTCAGGTTCGGAGCCTGCCCGCGAGTGAGGCTGGCTGCCAGCGTTTGGTATACGGCGCTGGCTTCGATGAGATAGCATGTGCCCTGATGATTCCAGCTACCCGCGAGGAGATCTATGTTTAGCGAATCTCACAGTGGCCCTCCGGACATGATGCTCAACCCGGCCAGTGAATATTACGCCAGCTTCGTTACGGAGAAAGGCGTGATCAAACTCCAGCTCTTCGCCGACGAGGCGCCGGCTACGGTAAACAACTTCGTGTTTCTCGCGCGGGAAGGTTACTTCAACGGAACGACTTTCCACCGCGTGATAAACGACTTTATGGTGCAGGGCGGGGATCCAACGGGAACGGGGACCGGCGGTCCCGGGTACCGGATCTCGGACGAGTTTCATCCGGATCTCCGCCACGACCGGCCCGGTATCCTCTCGATGGCGAATGCCGGCCCCAATACCGGCGGCTCGCAGTTCTTTATCACCCGGGTGGCGACCCCGTGGCTGGACGGGCGGCACGCGATCTTCGGGCGGGTCGTGGAAGGCATGGATGTGGTTTACGCGCTCCGGGAGCGCGATCCGCAGCGCGACCCCGAGCCGGGAGACCGGATCGAGCGGGTCGAGATCGAGGAGACCCCGCGCGGCTAGTACGGCGAACTCTTCTTTGGACCTCGTTATCTTCGACTGTGACGGGGTACTGGTGGATTCTGAACGCCTCACCGTCCGGATAGACGCCCGGGTGCTATCCGAGTTTGGCTGGCCCATGAGCGAGGCCGAGGTGATCGAGCGTTTCATGGGCCGGTCTCACGAGGCCATGACGGCGGAGATGGAAGCCCACCTCGGGCACCGGCTGCCGGACGAATGGGACGCCAGGTTCGAACACCTCTACCGGGAAGCTTTCGAGCGGGACCTTACCCCAGTCGACGGCATCGTGGAGGTGCTAGACCGGATCCCGCACCCCACCTGCGTCGCCTCCAGCGGCTCGCACGAGAAGATGCGCCACACCCTGGGCCTGACCGGCCTCTACGAATTTTTCTCCGGGCGCATCTTTAGCGCCACCGAGGTGGCGCGCGGCAAACCCGCTCCCGACCTCTTTCTGCACGCCGCAGAGCGCATGGGCGCAGAACCAACCGCTTGCGCGGTGGTAGAAGACAGCCAATACGGCGTAGGAGCCGCCCGCGCGGCCGGCATGCGCGGGTTCGGCTACGCAGGAGGGATAGCCCCGGAACAGCAGCTAAAAGGCCCGAACACCACGATCTTCCACGATATGCGGGAACTCCCGGGACTGCTCGCAGCAGGGTAACTTCCAAACACCGTCTTGAGTGTGCGTTTACAGTTTTCACGCGGGGTCGGGAGGTAGGATCGCCCGGCAATTCGGAGTCGTTGTGGAAAGAGGTAGTTTTGTCCCAAGAGGTTGCTGAGCGCTTTAAAGAAGCCCTGTGGAGGTTGGAGGAAGACCAGGATCTGGAGCCGATGCTCGAAGTCCTCTCTGATAATTGCGCGGTGGGCAACGTGGCCGTGCCGGATACTTTTCAAGGCCAGGACGGCGCGCGGGAGTTCTGGACGCAGTACCGCAAGACGTTCGACGAGATGAAGTCCACCTTCCGCAACATCTTCGCCACCGACGGCCGGGCCGCCCTCGAGTGGACCACCGAAGGCACCGAGGAAGGCGACACGGTTTCCTACGAGGGTGTCAGCATCCTGGAGATAGAAGGCGACGAGGTGAAGCGTTTCATGGCTTACTTCGATCCATCGTACCTGAACCGGCAGATCGTGGACTAACCGTGGCCTAAAGACCCCGTCTCCAGCTCGGGGCGGATAGAATCCTCTCGTGCCAAGGAACGGACTCAAATATTTAAAGCCGGAGACGGACCCAGTGTCGGGACTCCGTGAGGCCCGTCGGGTCCTCATCGTAGGGGCGGGCGGTTCGGGAAAGAGCACGCTCGCGGTACGCCTGGGGGAACTGCTAAACCTCGAGATCGTACACCTGGACCAGCACTACTGGAGCGCCGGCTGGAAAGAAACACCGCGCGAGGAGTGGGAGTACACCGTACAGAGCCTCGTAAGGCGAGAATCGTGGGTGATGGACGGAAACTACGGTGGGACGATGGACCTGCGGCTCGCCGCAGCGGATACCGTGATCTTCCTAGACCTTTCGCGGAACCTTTATCTCCGTCGCGTTCTGGTCCGCCGGCTGCGCTACGCCGGAAGGTCCCGCCCAGACATGCCTGCGGGTTGTCCGGAGCGGTTGACTTTCGAGTTCTTGAAATACCTCTGGAAATATCCTACCGAGCGCCGTCCCGGCGTCCTCCGCAAGCTCGACTCGCTCTCCCCCGACAAAACCGTCTTCGTGTTGCGTTCCCCCACGGAGATAGGCCAACTGGTATCTGGGCTGGAGAAACTAGCAGCAACACAAACCCGCTAGAATTCACCGCGTGACCGGAAGCACCGAAACCCGCCGCTCCGCTGGCATCCTGCTCCACCCCACTTCCCTTCCCGGCCCCTACGGCATGGGGGAGCTTGGTACGGAGGCCCTGGAGTTCGTAGAATTTCTCGAAGCCGCGGGCCAGAAGCTCTGGCAGATATTACCCCTGAACCCGACCGGCCCGGACGGCTCGCCATACTCCTCTTACTCGGCCTTTGCGGGTAACCCGCTCCTGATCAGTACCGGACAACTGGCCGAAGACGGGCTGCTCGCGCCGGACGTCCCTAAAGGTCCGGCCGGATCGGTCGACTACCCGGCCGTTATCGCCGCGAAGTGGAAGAGGTTGCGAGAGGCATACGGCAGGGCGAAGCCTGGGAAGGATTTCAAGAGGTTCCGGGAGGAGCACGGATGCTGGCTCGGAGATTACGCTCTGTACTCGGCGCTCAAAGGGGGATTCCGCGGGAAGCCCTGGCATAAGTGGTCCACGGATCTTTCCGGCCGGAAACCGGCGGCGCTCGAAAAAGCCCGCCGAGAGCTGAAAGAGGAGGTCCGGTTCCAGGAGTTTGTCCAGTACCGGTTTTTCCGGGATTGGGATCGCGTAAAGACGGTGGCAAACGAGGCGGGAGTCGAGGTCGTCGGGGACCTTCCTATTTTCGTTTCGCATGACTCCGCGGATGTTTGGGCGAACCAGGAGCTCTTTTTCCTGGACCCAACCGGAAACCCGACGGTGGTGTCTGGGGTTCCGCCGGACTACTTTTCGGAGACCGGCCAGCTGTGGGGCAACCCGCTCTACGACTGGGAAGCGTTGCGGAACAGCGGCTACGCGTGGTGGATAGAGCGGCTGCGAATGGCCCTTACGCTCTACGACGGGGTGCGCATAGATCATTTTCGCGGTTTCGAGGCCTACTGGAAGATCCCCGCCGGTGAGAAGACGGCGCAGAACGGACGCTGGGTGCCAGGGCCGGGTAAAGAAGTCTTCCAGGTTCTCGAAAAGAGGCTCGGCAAACTACCGATATTGGCCGAAGACCTCGGGGAGATCACGCCGGAGGTAGAGATCCTGCGGGACGCGTTGGATCTCCCGGGGATGAAGGTCCTCCAGTTCGCCTTCTCCGGCCCCGGTAACCAGTTCCTGCCCCACGAGTACGAGGGCGCGAACTGGGTTGTCTATACCGGCACCCACGACAACGACACCACCGCCGGCTGGTGGCGCACCGTCGGCCCGGAAGGCCGCAATTTCGCCCGGCGCTACCTGGGAAAGGAGTTCGTCTCCGTCTGGGACTTCATCCGGCTCGCCTACGCCTCCGGCGCCAACCGGGCCGTCGTGCCGATGCAGGACTTGCTGGAGCTTGGCTCCGAACACCGGATGAACACGCCCGGTACCACCGAGGGCAACTGGGCCTGGCGCCTGGAACGCTCCTCGCTTACCCTGGAACTCTCGGAGAAACTCCGCGACCTCACCGAAACTTACGGACGTTGATCCTGCTCTACCGCGAGCCATCGGGTAGAGAAACGACGGAGAGGAGTGGTACGTGTCGGCAACGAGGCGAAACGAAGGATCCGGGGTGAACCACGGCTTTGTTGTTACCCAGGGAGATCCCCACACCGTCGCGGAACGCGCGCGAGAGGCGGAGGCCGCCGGTTGGGACGGCGTTTTCTACTGGGACGGCATCTGCGTCGGGGCGCTGGACACGTACGACCCGTGGGTGGTAATGGCGGCGATGGCGCTGCGGACGGAGCGGGTCCGCATCGGCGCGGTCATCACGCCCCCGGCCCGCCGCCGGCCGTGGAAGCTCGCCCGCGAGACGATGACGCTCGACCACCTCTCCGGCGGAAGGCTCGTTCTGCCGGTCGGCCTCGGCGCCGTAGACGACGGCGGCTTCTCGAAGGTCGGGGAGCCGACGGACCGGAGGGTTCGGGCACGATTGCTGGACGAGAGCCTGGAGATCCTTACCGGCCTGTGGGGCGGAGAGCCGTTCTCTTACGCGGGCGAACACTACCGGCTGGAAGAGATGACCTTCCGGCCGCCACCGGTGCAGCGGCCGCGCATCCCGATCTGGGTGGTCGGCTCGTGGCCGAGCAGGAAGTCCGTAAACCGGGCCCTGCGCTACGATGGGATACTCGCCGCCACGACGACCGGCGGCGTAACGCCGGAAGACATCCGGGCGATAAGCGCCTACATCGGGGAGAACCGGGCGCAAGACTCTCCCTTCGACATCGTCGTGGAGGGTGAGACGCCGGGCGATGACCCCGAGGCGGCGACCTCTGTTGTACAACCGTTTATACAGGCGGGTGCGACCTGGTGGATCGAATCTCCCTGGTCACCGCCCAACCAGCCCGAGGACCTGCGCCGCCGCATCCGGCAGGGACCGCCGCCCGATGGATGGCCTCAAAGCTAGATAGAAACACCGAACGCCCGAACAGCTCCCGGTTCCTTTTAGGGCACGCCAACGCGGCCCGGCGGCCAGTAGCGCACCAAAGCCTCCCCGATCAGGTTCTCCTCCGGCACGGGGCCGTAGTAGCGGGAGTCGTAGGAGCTCGAACGGTTGTCGCCCATGGCGAAAAAGTGATCTTCGGGAACCGTCGTTGGCCCGAAAGGAGCCTGGCGCCGGGTGTTTCCGTCGAGGTAATCTTCCTCTTGCCGTTCGTCGTTGAGGTAGAGTGATCCTTGCCGGATCTCCAGGGTGTCCCCCGGCAACCCTATGGCGCGCTTTATTAGAACCTCGCCGCTCTCGGGACTCTCGAAAACCACGATGTCTCCGCGCCGGACGTCGGAGAGGTCGTAGGCGAGCTTGTTCGCCAGCACCCGGTCTCCGACCTCCAGGTTAGGAACCATGCTCTCCGACGGAATGCTGAAAGTTGCCGCGACCACCGGCCTGACGAAACCGAAGACCAGCACGAACGCGACCACCAGTATGGCAACGAACTCTACGAGGGACTTTGCTCCTTTGGGCCGGCTATCGTTATCCGGATCGCGTGTAGGGTGCACGGACGGCCTACAGGATTCCCACCCGGCTCAACGGCCAGAAGCGCAGGAATGCTTCGCCCTGGATGTTCTCTTCGGGGATGGGGCCTATAAAGCGGGAGTCGCGGGAGTTGGTCCGGTTGTCGCCCATCACGAAGACTTTACCTTCCGGAACGGTAGTCTCCTCGAAGAAGCTCTGGTCGAGGGTTTCCTGGTTCAGGTAAGGTTCGTCCTGGCGTTCGCCGTTCACGAAGAGGTTGCCGTTTCGGACGGCGATGGTGTCTCCCGGCAGGCCGACGACGCGTTTGATCAGGTCTTGCCGCTCGTCCCTCTTGCCCTGGAACCAGCCGATGAGACGCGCTATGGGGTTCCCGTCCACGGCGTTGTTGACTCCTTCGGTGGTCTTGAAGACTATGATGTCTCCCCTGTCAGGTTCGGTAAAGCGGTAGATAAACTTGTTGACCAGCACCCGATCCCCTACCTCCAACGTCGGCGTCATGCTCTCCGACGGAATGTAGAAAGCCTCCACGACGTAAGGCCGCACAAACAGAAACACCAGCGCAAACGCGATGATGAGGATGATGGGGAACTCCAGCCAGCTGCCCCCTTTTTTCGCGGTCGGCCGGGCTTCTCGGCTCCGCCCGCGCGAGGTTTGGAATTTCTGGCCTTCAGGCTGATTCTCGGACATAGATGCTAAGAATACCGCACTCTCGGGTACGGGAGTATAGCGGATACCGCCGAAGTAGCGCGGGCCGCTAGAAAATTCCCAGTCCCTGACCCCCGATGCGGATCGCCACGATCACCATAAAGATGCCGAAGCCGATCCTGAGCTTGTCCTCTGGTAGCAGATCCCGGACGCGGACGCCGAGCCAGGCCCCGGCGATGGCGCCAACCACCAGGGGCGGCAGCCCGAGTATCCGGTCGAACCCCGTGAAGAGGTAGCCGGCAGCCCCGATAACAGCCGTCGCCAGCACGACTGCCAGGCTCGTCGAAACCGCGGGTTTCACGTCCACCCCGAAACCCAGGACCATCAGCGGCACCAGCATCACCCCGCCCCCGATGCCGAGCAACCCCGAAAGCGTACCGACCCCCACGCCGGCCAGCAGGACTACCGGCAGGGGCAGTTTCTTCCCGGAGGTGGCAATCGCCGAACCACCACCGCGGGCCGTGGGATACGCCAGCGCGAGGAGCAGCAGGGCGAAGCAGATCTGCACGAACGCCTCCGGTGATATCTTGCTGATAAAAACCCCGATCAGGGACGAGGGCGCGACCGTTAGCGAGAGCAGGCCCGCCATCCGCCAGTCTACGGGGTCTTCGCTGCCGGCGTTGCGGATCGTACCCGAGAGCGCGCTGAATACGATGATCACCAGGCTCGCCGCCACCGCCTCCTGTATCGGCCACCCGCCGGCAAAGATCAAACCCGGCACGAAGATGATGCCGCCCCCGACCCCCACGAGCCCGGAGAGCACACCCCCAACGACCCCGATTACCGCCAACAGCAGTAGCTGCAGAAAGTCCATCGCCGTATTTTAGCCGAGCATCAGCCCGATCTTATCTGTCCCGCACCACGAGCACCGGGTACCGGGAGTAGCGGACGACGTTCTCGGAGTCGCTGCCCATCAAGGCTCGTTTTAGGGTGCCTTTGCCCTTGCTGCCGACCACGATCAAGTCCACGTTCAATTCCTCACTGAGCCGGATGATCTCGTCGTCCGCCCTCTGGCCCACCCGGAAATAGGACTCCGTAACCTCCCCGTTCATGGCCCGGATCTGATCTACCAAAGAATCGAGAAACCCTTGCTGTTCCTGCCGGATCTTCTGGTACTCGATATCCGATAACCGGCCAGTTAATACCCAGGGAGATATGAGGGCCACGTACACTACGTGGAGCTCGGCACCCAGCTTTTTCGCCATGCCGGCGGCCATCTCCATCGCAAGCCTGGAGTCCTGCGAATCGTCGGCAGCAAGCAGTATCCTGGTAGGCAACTTGTCCATCTCGGCTTCCTTTCTCCGCTCCCGCAGGCCACCTGGTTACAGAAGTTCCGGCTGAATCAGAGCATAGTGATTCTCTCACCGTCCCGCTACGGTTCATAATCTACCGGATAACCCCCAAGGTTGCCCGCTAGCCGCGGATCACCGGCTCCGAAATGCCTTCTTTCTCCGGGATCTACCCCCGATGCCTCCCAAATCCTGAACGATTCGTCGCCTCGAACTTAACAAAACTTAAACCGATTTTTAGCCACATCACTTTAATAAATACCGAGTTGGGGTAAGGTAGTCGAAAACGTAAAGCGATCTGGGTGGCTGTACGGACGCTTCTCGGGGTGTTTGGCGGAGGATCTAGTTTTCTGGTTGTGGCAGGCTCCGCGACACGCCCATACGGAAGGGCCCCCGAAGAATCACCCTTTTGCTTGACCGGTATTAGCGAAGAAGGGGAGAATAGCCATGCAAAGGTTGAGGTCTCAGATCGGGCCGGTGTTCATAATATCGGTTTCGTTGTCGATCTTGTTCGTACTCTGGGGCGTGTTCTTTACGGATAACCTCTCGAATACGTTCACGGCGATCTTGAACTACGTGATTGCCACCTTCGGGTGGGTTTATCTGCTGGCGGTTTCCGGGTTTCTGGTGTTTGTTGTCTATCTGGCTTTTAGCCGGTACGGCAGGATAAAGCTCGGAAAAGACAACGACGAGCCGGAGTTCACGACCCTTGGGTGGCTCTCCATGCTCTTCGCCGCCGGGGTGGGGTTGAGCTTCCTGTTCTGGGGCGTTGCGGAGCCTGCGTCGCACTTCGGCACGCCGCCCTACGGGATGGCGAAGGCGGAGACTACCGAAGCCGCCGAGCTTAGCCTGCAGTACACCTTCTTCCACTGGGGGTTCCATCCGTGGGCGGTGTACGCCGTGGTTGCCATGTCGATCGCCTACTTCAACTTCCGCAAGGACGGGGGGAACCTCGTCAGCGCGGCGCTCCGGCCCCTTCTCGGAGATCGGGTCGATGGGCCTATTGGTAAAGCCGTCGACATCTTCGCCATCTACGCCGTGCTGTTCGGCGTCGCCACGGCGCTCGGGATCGGGGCGTTGCAGCTCAACGGCGGCTTGAGCTACGTGTTCGACATCCCGAACAACGCCACCGTTCAGATCACTATCATCGGCATATTGACGGTGGCGTTCATGATCTCGGCGGCGACCGGCATAGATCGCGGCATCCTCTACCTGAGCCTCATTAACATGGTGATAGCCGTTTCCCTGCTCTTCTTCACCCTCTTTGCGGGACCGACGGTTTTCCTGCTCAATACGTTCACCCAGTCTATCGGGCAGTATCTGGGGGCTTTCGCGAACATGAGCTTCCGGGCCGGCGCTTTCACGGATAGCGAGTGGGCCCAGAGCTGGACCCTGTTCTACTGGGCGTGGTGGATATCCTGGGCCCCGTTCGTCGGCACGTTTATCGCCCGGATCTCCCGGGGACGCACTATCCGGGAGTTTGTAGGCGGCGTGCTCTTCGCCCCGGTGATTTTCAGCTTCCTGTGGTTTACGGTCTTCGGGGGCGCTGCTATACACCTGGACCTCTACCAGGGCGGAAACATCGCCCAGACCGCGGCAAACGACCTGCCCAAGTCCCTCTTCGACACGCTGACGGCGTTCCCGCTGGGAGCCGTGACTTCTATCCTGGCCCTCGTACTGGTCAGCATTTTCTTCGTCACCTCGGCCGACTCGGCCACGTTCGTCCTGAGCACGATGTCCACCGACGGTGCCGTAAACCCCTCCGCGCCGATCAAGCTGACCTGGGGCGTCATCATAGCTTCTTTCGCGGGGATCCTGCTGCTGACCGGTGGCCTGGGCGCCCTCCAGACGGCGACTATCACGGCCGCCGTGCCGTTTACCATCGTAATGTTCGGGCTCTGTATATCCCTGTATATGTCCCTTTCGCAAGAGGTTCGAGAACCCTCGGCGAAACGCCGGGGCAGCGGCGTCGGAGACCCTGTGGGCAAGCCCGCACCGAGCTCTAACAAGTGATGCCGGGCATGCGAAAGGTTTTCCCGGGCATAGTAGCGGTCTTGTTCGCCCTGATACTGGCAGCGGGTTGCGGAGGGCAGGGCTCTTCGGGGTCCGGCGGCAGCATCGCCGAGGAGTTCGACCTCAGCGGCCCGCAGGACACGGCCCAGTTTATCGTGGGCTCCAAAGACTTCACGGAACAGCGGATCTTGGGTGAGATCGCCGTCCAGGCGCTCCAGGCTGCCGGGGCCGACGTTACCGCCCGGCTCAGCCTCGGGGGCAACGAGGAGGTGCGGCAAGCCCTCATCGACAACGACATAGACATGTACTGGGAGTACACCGGGACGGGCTGGTTGGTCCACCTGGGGAACCCGGATCCTATCCCCGATCCCCAGGAGCAGTACCAGGCCGTGGCCGAGCAGGACCTGGAAGAGAACAACATCGAGTGGCTCGACCGGGCGCCGGGGAACAACACCTACGCCATAGCCGCGAGCCAGGATACCCTCAGCGAACTGGGCGTCGAGAACATTTCGGACCTCGTCCGCCTGACCGAGGAGAACCCCGAAGAAGCCACGCTGTGCTACGGGAACGAGAACGACTTCAGCAGTCGCTCCGACGGGCTGCCGGGCCTCGAAGAAGCCTACGACTTCCAGTACCCCGAGGACAGCCAGATAGTAGTTCCCCTGGACTCCGTGTACCAGAACGTGGCGGAGGGCGAACGCTGCAACTTCGGCGTGGTGTTCACGACCAACGGGCTGATCGACGAGCAGAACCTCGAGCTTATCGAGGACGACGAGAATTTCTTCGCCGTCTACAACCCGGCCATGATCGTAAAGGAACAGAAGCTGGAAGAGTATCCGGAGCTGGAAGAGCTTTTCGCCCCTATCTCCGAAGAGCTCGATACCGAGACGCTGCTGGAGCTGAACTCCCAGGTTGACATCGAAGGCGAGACCCCCACGAACGTCGCCGAGCAGTGGCTCCAGGAGAACGGCTTCGTAGAGTAACTTCGAGTAGCTTCGCGGCGCAGACTCCGGGGCCGGCACGTATAATCTCCACCGGCCACCGTAGACCGGAAGGAGAGCCGTGAAGCTGCCAAACGGCGACATAGCCCGCGCCCTGGAGACCATCGTCACGCTCATGGAGATAAAGGGCGAGGAGCATTACCGGGTGCTCGCCTACCAACGGGCCGCCGAGTCCGTGGCCGCCGCGGGCCGGCCCGTGGCCGACATGGAGGACTTGAAGGAGCTGCCCCACGTCGGCGGCACGACGTCCGAGGTGATCCGGGTCCTGGCCGAGAACCGGACGCCGCAAATACTCGCGGAGCTTCTGGAGGAGATCCCACCCGGGCTCGTCGAGGTTACCCGGCTACCCAACGTCGGGCCGCGCACCGCGGGCCGTCTGTGGCAGGAACTGGACATTACGGGCGTCGAAGAGCTGGCCCAAACGAAAGAGGAACGCATCTCGGGCCTCAAAGGCTTCGGGAAAAAGAGCGCGGAGCGCATGATCCGGGCCGCCAAGACTTACAACTCCCAGGAGCGCCGGATGCTCCTGGATGAGGCCACGGCCCTCGGGGAGGGCCTGCTCTCCTTTGTCCGGTCGCATCCCGCGACGGAGAAGGCGGAGGTTGCAGGCTCCCTGCGCCGCAAAAAGGAGACCATCGGCGACCTGGACATCGTCGCCGCCAGCACTGACCCCCACTCTCTGGCAGAAGCCTTCGCGGAGGCTGACTTCGTCACCGAGGTCGTGGCCCACGGCGACACGAAAGTCTCCGTAAAGACCGGTGAGATAGACGTAGACCTCCGCATCGTGGAGCCGGAGGCTTTCGGGTCTCTGCTGCACCACTTCACCGGCGGCCAGGCCCACAACATCGTACTGCGCGAGCGGGCCGTCAAGATGGGTATCAACATCTCCGAGTACGGGTTGGCGGAGGCCGGAACCGGAAATTACGAGCCGGCCGCGACGGAAGAGGAGCTATTCGAGAAGCTGGGACTCGCGTACATCCCGCCGGAGCTAAGGGAGGACTGGGGGGAGATCGAGGCCGCCGAGAACGCCGGGCTACCAGACCTGATCGGGCTCTCCGACATCCGCGGCGACCTGCACATCCACACCAACTACTCCGACGGCAAGGGCACGATAGAGAGCATGGCCGAAGCCGCCATAGAACGGGGCTACGAGTACCTGGCCTTCTGCGACCACTCCCAGAGCCTCCGCGTCGCCAACGGCCTCTCTCCCGAACGTCTAAAACAGAAGCTGGAAGCCGTCCGGAAAGCCGACGAGGAATACGGCGAGATACACCTGCTCTGCGGCTCGGAGGTAGACATCCTCAGGGATGGCTCCCTCGACTACGAGGACTCTCTGCTCGCGGAGCTGGACTTCGTGGTCGCCTCCGTACACACGGCGTTCAACCTCGAAGAAAACGCCATGACGGAGCGCATGGTCCGGGCAATGAACAACCCCTACGTCCGCACCATCGCCCACCCCACCGGGCGCATCCTGAACCGCCGCGAGCCCTACGCCGTAGACGTATCCCGACTCATACGAGAAGCCCTCGCCACGAACACCGCCCTGGAGCTAAACTCCTACGTGGACCGCCTGGACCTCTCGGTCCCCTACCTCCGGGAAGCGGTGCGGGCCGGGGTAAGCCTCACCATCAATACCGACGCCCACGACGAGGCTGCTCTCGGCATGATGCAGTTTGGGATCTCCCAGGCCCGGCGAGCCTGGACCGGCAAAGCCAATGTGGTTAACTGCCTGCCGTGGGACGCGTTCGAGCAGTATCTCGTAGCGGGGAAGTGAGCAATGGCCTGGGTATATTTGTTGCTGGCGGGCGTGTTCGAGATCGGGCTGGCACTAGGCCTGAAGTTCTCGGAGGGTTTCACCCGCCTCTGGCCGACGCTGGGCATGGCGATATCGGGGGCGATCAGCTTCTACCTGTTGTCGGTAGCGATGAAGACCCTGCCCGTCGGGACGGCCTACGCGGTCTGGACCGGCATCGGGGCGGCTGGTACGGCGGTACTGGGCATGCTGCTGCTCGCGGAGTCCAGCGATCTGTTCCGGTTGCTCTCCATAACCCTGATCGTGGTCGGCGTCGTAGGCTTGAGCCTCACCTCCCAGTAAGAAGCTCCCGTCGACACCGATTGGCGAAGGAGATAGGCGCCATCGTCGACGCGATGCCTACACCATTCTAAAGCTTTTCGGGAGAAACGGAGCAGACCAAGGATAGTTGGTTAGAATGAGAAGAGCCGGATGATCGTGACGAGGGAGACGATGCTCTTGAGAGCAATGGTGGTTACAAGAAAGCTGTCAGTGCTAGCGGTGGTGATGTCGGCGTTCCTGATCGGCGCCTGCGGCACCTCCGAGTCTGCCAGCTCTGGCTCGGGTTCCGATTCGGGCCCAAAGACGCACGAGATAGATCCCCTGGGGATAACCTGCACGGAATCCAACGGGCTAACCACCTGCCCGATCAAGGCCGGCGACGTTAATACGACCGGGTCGGACGGCGACAAGGTAACCGACACCATAGACCTTATGACTTTCATCCAGGAGCTCGGGGTAGACAGTAGCGCTGTCGTGGCACTTCAGGCTCATGGTGGCAGCGGCGGTGGGGCTGACTCTAATACTCGCGGCCCTGGGGGGGTGGCCCAAACGGTGACCACGATTTCAGACTTCCAACAGCGCTTCGGCACCACCACCATCTACTTCTATATAGGCCTCGCAGGCAACAATCACAATCATGCTGGTAATGGAGGAGCTTCTACGATCATCGCTACGGTGGACGGAAACTCATCCTCTGAGCAACTCGATACCGACTCCAACGTGGTCTTAGTCGCCGGTGGCAGCGGCAGCGGTGGCGGCGGGACCTGGAACCACAGTAGCCAGGGCAACGGGGGCGCCGGGGGCGTTGCGGTCACCCGGTCACCCAATGGTGCCAACTGCAGCAATGGCAAAGCGATTTGCGGCGCAGGTAGTGACGGAACCAGCGGCGACCAGCACGGCGAGACGGCAGATGGCGGAAAGGGCGGCAACCAGGGTACCGGTGGCGCAGCCGGTGACAAGGCAAAACCCGGGCACGACGGGGTAGGCGGCCGGGGCGCCGAACGGGCCACCGGGTCCAGCAGCCCCGTGGGATGGGCCGGCGGCTACAAGCCAAGCTACACGCAGAGCAACAACCTGGGCCAGGGCGGCAAGGGCCACGAGTCCTCCGAGTACTGCTCGGGCGCCAGAGAATCAACCATAAGAGGCGTCGGCGGGGGCGGCGGAGGCGGTTACGGTGGTGGCGGCGGTGCCCAATCTCACAAAGCTTGTCCATCCGACGACAAGAACATCGTCACCGTTGGCGGGGGCGGCGGTGGGGGCGGCAGCTTCGCCACCCTTTCTACCCAGACGGCACCCTCCAACCTGCTAAACCCGCAGCCCGATACCGGTAATGGATCCTTCGAGCTCGTGTTCGTCACCTCCTCGGGCTCAAACTGAGGTTGGTGCTCTCGGCCAAGACCACATGGCCCGCCACCGTTCCACCCACGCCAGGGAAGAAAGCCGGAGCCTGGGGCGGCGTTAGCTAACGACCGGGGTCTCTTGGGACAGGCAGTCGATCAGCACGTCGAGAGGCGGCCAGTAGGATCTCGTCGCGGCTCCCGAAGTAGAGGTATACCGTCCCCTTGGTGATGCCCGCCTGCGAGGCTATATCCTCGATCCTGGTGGCCGTGTCCAGGATCTCCCTCCGCTTCTCCTGCTTGGGTTCGAAACCGGCTTGCGATGAGAGCTTTCGCGTTCAGGTATTCAGGCGGCGCCTTCTTTGTTTTCTTCCCAGGTGTAGGGCTGTTCGTCCTTTTCGGCCGTCCAGGCGCCGGGGTCTTCGGCGTGGTCGGCCTCGCCCTGCTCTTCCATCCAACGTTCGGCGTCTATGGCGGCCATACAGCCGTCACCCGCCGCCGTTACCGCCTGCCGGTAGCGCTTGTCGGAGACGTCTCCGGCCGCGAAAACGCCGGGGACGCTCGTCATGGTGTGCTCGTGCTGGACGATGTAGCCTTCCTCGTCCATCTCGACCTGCTCCGCGAAGAGCTTGGTGGCGGGCTCGTGGCCGATGGCCGTGAAGAAGCCGTCCACCCGGAGGTTCTCTTCCTCGCCGGACTTCACGTTCCTTACCCGGATGCCTTCCACGGAGTTATCGCCGAGGATCTCCTCGACCACCGTATCGGTTAGGAAGGTGATCTTGGGGTTCTTCCGGGCGCGCTCCAGCATGATCTTGGACGCCCGGAAGGTGTCGCGCCGGTGGATCAGGACGACCTCGCTGGCGTATTTGGACAGGAAGGTCGCCTCTTCCATCGCCGTATCGCCCCCGCCTATGACCGCGACCCGCTTGTCCCTGAAGAAGAAGCCGTCGCAGGTGGCGCAGCCGCTCACGCCCCGGCCCATCAGGCGCTGCTCGCTCTCCAACCCGAGCCACTTGGCCTTCGCCCCGGTGGCGATTATCACCGAGCTGGCCAACACGGGCTCGTCCTCGTCCTCGGGCCACAGGCTAAAGGGGCGCCCCGAGAAGTCTACGCGCTCCACGTTGTCCGGGCGCATCTCGGCTCCGAAACGCGCGGCCTGGGCCTCGAACTTGTCCATCATGTCCGGACCCATAATTCCCTCTTCGAAGCCGGGGTAGTTCTCCACGTCCGAGGTGAGCATGAGCTGTCCACCCGTCTCGAAACCCTGGAAGACCACCACGCCGAGGTTGGCGCGGGCGGCATAGAGGGCCGCGGTGTAACCCGCGGGACCGGACCCGATCACGGCTACGTCATATGTTCTCTCCGGCATCAAACACTCTCCTCGAATATGCAATCGTCCAACCTTAATATTCTATTACACCACGCAAACCCGGCCGTAGCTTCCTTGTTATCCCGATCACCGGCGCACCAGGGCCGAGACCGTAAACCGGAAGATATACTGGCCGCTAGAAAGGAGGCTCTTTGTTCCGGGCGGTGATACTGGCGTTGACCGTGGTGGCGGTGCTTGCAGGGTACGCCATCTGGCGTACCAGCGAACCGGTGCGCACGCTCCAGACACCGGAGCTGGCGCCGGCACCCGTCGCCATCCGGGTACCGGAGAACTCCCGGCCGCCGGACGCCGATCCCTCCAGAAACCGGATAGGCAGCTTCCAACAACCGGCGGCGGCCCCGGAATACGAGGTCCTGAGAGAAAGGGTTGCCCGGGGAGAAACCGTGCGCGTCGTACGGCTTCTGGTGGATACCCGGTCCAGGAGCAAAGCCGACTACGAGCTCATAGCCCAGGCTCTAAAGGCGCGTTACGCTGAATACGACGCCGTCACCGCCGAGTTCACCGACACGGAGGCCCGGCTCGACTACAACGGAGCGGCCCTGATCTTCAACACCGTGCGGGGCGCCACCTACATGGGCTTTTTCTTCGGTCCGCCAAACGACCGGGGATACTACGTCCGGGCCGCCGAATAGCGCCGCTAATCCCGCCAGCTCCGCAGGTGCTCCTCCTGCTCCGGAGTCAGGGTATCCACGTACATGCCGACGGCGTCGAGCTTGGTGACGGCCACCCCGTCGTCGATCTCCTTCGGGAGCCGGTGAACCCCGGGCGGCATGGCGTCGTAGTTGTTTGCAAGGTGGTGCGCGCAGAGCGCCTGGATGGCAAAGGTGAGGTCCATGATCTCGACCGGGTGGCCATCTCCCGCCGTCAGGTTGACCACCATCCCGCGTCCGACCAGATAGAGTCGCCGGCCGTCTGGCATCGTGAACTCCTCCACGTTGCCGCGCGCCGGACGGGTGCCGGTAGCCGCGTTTCCGAGGCCCTCCACGTCGATCTCTATATCCACCGCGCCGGCGTTCGCAAGAATCGCGCCGTCCCGCATCCGTTCGAAGTGTTCCGGCGTTAGCACGTCTTGAACGCCGGTTGCCGTGATAAACACCTCCCCCACCTCCGCCGCTTCGGACGCGGGCACCACGTCGAAGCCGTCGGCGTAGGCTTCGAGACCCCGGACCGGATCCACTTCGCAAACGGTTACCCGGGCGCCGAGCCCGGCAGCATAGTGGGCGATACCCTTGCCACACCACCCGTAGCCCAGCACCACGAGCCTCTTGCCACCGAGCATCAGGTTCGTGCTCTGCATCATGGCGGTAATGGTGGATTGTCCGGTGCCGTAGCGGTTGTCGAAAAGGTGTTTGCAACGGGCATCGTTCGCCGCTATACAGGGGATTTCCAGCGCACCCTCTTCCTGCATGGCCTTCATGTTGGCAACGCCGGTCGTCGTCTCCTCGGAGGCCCCGCGGGCGTTCTCCAGCAGGTTACGCCGCGTGGTGTGCAGCAGCCTTACCAGACCGGCCCGATCGTCCACGAGGATGCCGGGACCGTCCCCCAGGGACCGGTCCAACACCCGTTCCATCTCGCTCTCAGCCTCTTCCGGGGGATTCCGGGACGAGGCGTAGACGGTAACGCCCCGTCCGGCGAGCGCCGCCGCTACATCGTCCTGGACCATAAACGGCGACGGCGACGCCACCGTGACATCTGCCCCAACTTCGGTGAGCACCACCGTAAGGTAGGCGGTCTTGGCCTCTATGGGCAGAACCACGCCGACGTTCAGGCCTTCGAAGCTCCCGTCGTTCAGGTGTTCATCGCGCACCCGGTTCAGGACCGGCGAGCGGGCGGCGACCCAGTCGATCTTCCTGTCGCCTTCCGAGGCGAGGCTCGGGCTGTTTACGGTAGATCGGTCCTCCCTAGATCTATCTTCCACATCATCCCCTTCCGCTGCGGGCAAACGTCCGGGGTCATTCTAGAGCAAGTCCATCAAGATCCAACACCCCGCGGATACCGGGAGCCGGCTGCCGTCCCGACGCCGGAACCTTGACCGGTATCATGGTAGCAGGCAAGATGGTTCATTAGATGGTGAGTTTGATGTTCATGCGGACAGTGATCTTGGGATGAAGTCACAAGCCGGAGGTTTGACGCCCTCCCCCGGTTCATCAGAGGAGTTGCGGCGGTTCGCCGAAATTCAAGGCCGGCTCGCCCCGCTGTTCGAGAGGGTTTTCCCGAACCGCCGGGCCCAACAGACCGTTCTCGTCGTTCCGAGCCTCTCTCTCGACGTGGAGGAGCTCGCAAAGATCGAAGGGGTCCACTACTACGAAGAGCGGCTGCTGTGCATGCTGATGCTCTTGCGGATGCCGAGTACGAACCTCATCTACGTTACGAGCCAGACGATAGCGCCCGCGATCGTCGACTACTATCTGCACCTGCTCCCGGGGGTCCCGATCAGCCACGCCCGGCGGCGGCTGACGCTGCTCTCCTGCCACGACGCCTCGAGCGCCCCGCTAACCCGGAAGATCCTGGCGCGACCCCGCCTCATGGATCGTATCCGGGCCGCGATCCCGGATCATAACGCCGCCCACATGGCTTGCTTCAACACCACCCCGATCGAACGCACCCTCTCCGTACAACTGGACGTGCCCATCTACGCGAACGACCCAGCCCTGAACCACCTCGGCACCAAGAGCGGCAACAAGGAGGTCTTTCGGGAGGCGGGGGTGGAAATGGCGGAGGGCGACGAGAACCTGCGGGACCCGGAAGACATAGCCCAGGCCCTCGGAGACCTCAAACAGCGTAAACCGGACCTGCGACGCGCGGCGATAAAGCTGAACGAAGGCTTTTCCGGTGAGGGAAACGCCATCTTTTCCTACGAGGATGCCCCCGAAAAAGGCAGCCTCGCCAACTGGGTCAAAGGGGAGTTGCCCCGGCGGCTTCGATTCGAATCGAAAGAGGAGACCTGGGAACGCTACTGCCAGAAATTCGAGGAGATGGGCGGCATCGTCGAGGGCTTCGTAGAGGGCGAGGAGGTACGTTCACCGTCGGTGCAGTGCCGGATAGACCCGCTGGGCCAGGCGAGTATCGTCTCGACCCACGACCAGGTGTTGGGCGGTCCTTCGGGCCAGATCTTCCTGGGCGCCGCCTTCCCGGCGGACGAAGAGTACCGCCAGGATATCCACGAGGCCGGAAACAAGGTCTGCGACGTGCTCCAGCAAAAGGGCGTGCTGGGCCGCTTTGCCATAGATTTCGTTTCTGTCCGGCGCGGCGACACCTGGGAACACGCGGCCATAGAGATCAACATCCGCAAGGGCGGCACCACCCACCCCTACCTGATGCTCCAGTTCCTTACCGAGGGCGACTACGATGTCGGGAAGGGTATCTACTACACACCGACCGGCCAGGCCTGCTACTACTACGCCTCGGACAACCTACAGAACCCGGACTACGAGGGGCTAACCCCCGACGACCTCATAGACATCTCCGTGAACAACCAGCTGCACTTCGACGCCGCAGACCAACAGGGCGTAGTCTTCCATCTCATAGGAGCCCTCTCGGAGTTCGGTAAGCTGGGCACCGTTTGCATCGGCGACAGCCGGGAGAGCGCCCGCCAGCTCTACCACGACACGGTCTCCATACTCGACCAGGAATCCCGGGGCGGATAGCCAGACCCGGAGCATTACCACAAAGTCCTACGCCTTCAGGGGGTAGAGACCTCCGCCCGCGCCTCCCGGACGATCCCGGCGGCCTCCTCGGGGCTATCCGCCAGGGCCGTGAGGTGTCCCATCTTGCGTCCGGGACGGCCTTCCTTCTTGCCATAAAGATGCAACTTCACCCCGGGGCTGTCCAGAACCCGGCCCCAATCCGGCTCTCCTTCTCCCCCATCCCGCCACAGGTCGCCGAGCAGGTTCGCCATCGCCGCCGGACGTACGAGCCCCGGGCTCCCCAGCGAAAGCCCGCACACGGCCCGCAACTGCTGCTCGAACTGTGAAGTAACCGCACCCTCTATCGTCCAGTGCCCGGAGTTGTGGGGCCGCGGCGCGATCTCGTTGACGAGAAGCTTTTCCTCAGCCGTGAGAAAGAACTCCACACAGGCCGTACCGACGATTTCCAGCTCCTCGAAGATGCCCCGCGCTATCTCCACGGCTTCGCGCCCGATCCCCGGCGGAACGCTTGCCGGGGCCGCGGTAACGTCCAGAATGTGCCGGTCGTGGGTGTTCTCGACCAGGCCGTAGTGGGCGAAAGAGCCGTCCAAACCGCGCGCCGCCACCACCGAGACCTCCTTCTCAAACTCCACCCAGGCCTCGAGCACCGCCTCGTTGCCGAGGGCGTTCCACGCGGGGTCCATATCCTCCGGCGCGCTAACCTTCGACTGCCCCTTGCCGTCGTATCCAAACCCCGCCGTCTTGAGCACCGCCGGGGCCCCGATCTCCTCTAGCGCCTCGTCCAGAGCCCCGCGTCCGGGAACCTCCCGGAACGGCGCCACCGGAAAGCCCTCCTCCCGGAGGAAAGTCTTCTCCCGCAGCCGGTTCTGCGCCGTATGAAGCGCCCGGAGGCCGGGACGCACCGGCACGACGGCCGATACTTCTTCGACGGTAGAAGAGGGGATATTCTCGAACTCCAGCGTCACCACGTCCACGCTCCGGGCGAAATCCGCCACCGCGTCGAGGTCTTCGTAGGCGGCGCTCCACTCCCGGTCCGCCACCTGGCCCGTCGGGCTGTCCGAGTCCGGCGAAAAGACGTGTATCCGGTAACCCATCCGGCGGGCGGCGAGCGCCAGCATCCGGCCCAACTGCCCGCTCCCTAGAACCCCGACGGTCGCGCCGGGTAATACGGGCCCGCTCACGGAAGCTCCGATTCCAGCACCTTGCGCCGCTGCTCCTCCCGGAACCGGTGCAGCTTCTGCCGCAGTTCCGGGCGGTTGTTGGCGAGGATGGCGACGGCGAGCAGTGCGGCGTTGGTGGCCCCCGCCTTACCTATGGCGAGCGTACCGACCGGGACCCCGGCGGGCATCTGGACTATGGAGAGCAGCGAGTCCTCGCCCGAGAGCGCCCGGCTCTCGACCGGCACGCCGAGCACGGGTACGGTGGTGTGGGCGGCGACCATCCCCGGCAGGTGGGCCGCGCCGCCGGCTCCGGCGATGATCGCCTCCAGCCCCCGCTCCTCAGCCTCCATCGCGTAGGAGGACATGAGGTCCGGCGTCCGGTGCGCCGATACCACCCTCCGCTCGTGCGCCACCCCGAACCGCTCCAGCGTCTCCGCCGCGGGCCGCATCGTCTCCCAGTCGGAGATGCTGCCCATGATCATCCCTACAAGAGGATTCTCTTTTCTTTCGATCTGTTCCAAAGGTCCTTCCCGATTCTGGTTCGCGTACAGCGTGAATCCTACACGAGAGGTACATCTTTGAAAGGTCAGGTAGGAAAGAAGCTATTTTGGGTCAGACGGAGCCAGATATGTAAACACGGGCTCGACCGCATATAATTTCGCCATGACTGGGTCAGCGCACAACATTCGAATCAAAAGCCTCTACGAACGGGGAAAAGAGATAGACCTCGAAAACACGACACCGGACGAGCGTCTGTCTATGATGTGGCAGCTTACCCTGGATGCGGGGGCGTTTAAGGGAGAAACCGTTGCTGAACCCCGACTACCGAGGCATGTCGTCCGCCTTCGCCGAGGAGAACGCTAAGTATCTGCTGGTGGGCGCTTATGCACCGGCCGCACATGGACATGTGAGAGCGACCGGCGACATGGACCTCTGGGTAGATTGAGCGAGGTCAACCGAACCAGCCTTTTACCCGGCAGGTTTCGCCTCTAACCCCGGTATGATCTTCTCTCCGTAAGCCTCCAGCGTCTCTTCCATCGCGTCGTGCATGAGGTAGATGTTGAACTGGTCAACGCCGAGCTCCTTTAGTTGCGTGAGCTTGGCGACGTGGTCTTCTACCGTACCGAGGACGCAGAAACGGTCCACGATCTCGTCCGGAACGAAGTCGGTGCTCGGGTTGTCAGCCTTGCCGTGGTGGCTGTAATCGTAGCCTTCGCGGGCCTTTATGTAATCGGTCAGGGCGTGCGGCACCCCGCCGTCTTCCCCGTAGCGGGCGACGAGGTCGGCGACGTGGTTGCCAACCATGCCCCCGAACCACCGGCACTGGTCCCGCTGGTGGGCGAGATCCTCCCCAACGTAAGCCGGGGCGGCGACGCAGACCTTTACGTCCTTCGGATCCCGGCCGGCTTCCACGGCCGCGTCGTGGACGTGCTGCATGGTCCACTCCAGAATCACCGGGTCCGCGAGCTGCAGGATGAAACCGTCGGCCTTTCGCCCGGTGAGGTTGAGGGCTTTCGGGCCGTAGCCCGCCATCCAGACCTCGAGCTTGCTGTCCTCGACCCAGGGCATGCTGACCCTATTGCCGTTGGGGGCGACGATCTCCCGGCCCTCGGCGAGCTCCTTGATCTCGTACATCGCCTCCTCGAGCTGGGCCAACGTGGTAGGCTTCTTGCCCAGCACCCGGCGGGCCGAGTCGCCCCGCCCTATGCCGCAGATGGTCCGGTTTCCGAACATCTCGTTTAGCGTGGCGAAGACCGAAGCCGTCACCGACGGATCCCGGGTCGCCGGGTTCGTTACCATCGGGCCGACGGTAATGCTCTCGGTGGCGAAGAGTATCTGGGAGCAGATGACGTAAGCCTCCTCCCAGAGGATGTGCGAGTCGAAGGTCCAGGCGTGGGTGAAACCGAGTTGCTCGGCTTTTTGCGTTAACTCAATGACACGCTTTGCCGGTGGGTTGGTTTGGAGGGTTACTCCGAAGTCCATATTTTCTCCTGTCTGCTCAAATTTTTCGGGAACCGGATAGTGCGGTCGCCAACCCCAGGACCAGGTAGATCCCGCCGGAGAAGTACCGCTGGCCGCGCCGGAATCTCCCGTTCTCGTACTTACGCTCCAGCCAGCCACCGGCGGTGCCGGAGGTCAGGGCGTAGAGGCTGTCGGTACACATGGCGAGGAATATGAAGGTTGCCCCCAGAAACAGGATCTGGGTCCAGGCTGCGCCCTGGGAGGGATCAACGAACTGGGGCAGGAAGGCGAGAAAGAACAGTGCGGCCTTCGGGTTCAGGACGTTTACGAGCGCGCCCTGCCAGAAGATATTTCCGGGCCGTTTTCGCCCTCCACTGGCGGGAGTTTCGGTCTCTTCGCGGGCGAGCAGGCGGCTGATGCCCAGCCAGATCAGGTACGCCGCCCCCAGCCATTTCACCGTGGAAAAGGCGGCGGCCGACGATGCCAGGAGGGCTGAGAGTCCCGCGGCGGCGAACGCGATGTGTACAACGGCGCCGGCCTGCACCCCGAGCATGGAGACAAGACCGGCGAACCTCCCGCCCTCCACGCCCCGCGCAACGATGTAGAGGACTGCGGGTCCGGGCACCAGCAACAGCGGCAACGAAGCAGCGACGAAGATCCCCAGGATGGCCACGTCCGGCATCAGCGGCCCCTCACGTCGTCTCCGGCTCGCCGGAAGGCTCAGGGCGCCGGGACGGGATGAGGCTCAGGAGCAGATATGCCACGGCCGCCACGGTAAAAGTAAAGAAGAGGCCGTAGGTGTAGAGGCTGTCCAGGAAGCTCGGGTTCTCGATGACGCCGCCGGGGGTTGTGGAGGCTTTGAGAAAGCCGGGTATCACCGGGATAACGCCGACGAAGACGGCGACGATCGCCTTCCAGTTCCAGCCCCCGGAGTAGGCGTATTGGCCGTCGGTCTTGTAGAGGTCGGCGAGGTCCAGTTGGGCGCGGCGCAGGATCCAGTAGTCAACGATCATGACCGCCCCGATGGCCCCGAGGAGGCTGCCGTAGCCCACGAGCCAGGTGAAGATGTAGGCCCCGGCGTTGTTGAACAGCACCCACGGGAACGAGATGATCCCGATGACGGCCGTGATCATGCCGCCCATCTTGAACGAGATGTACCTCGGGGCCACGTTCGAGAAGTCGTTGGAGGGCGAGACCACGTTCGCCGCCATGTTCGTCGAGATTTGGGCTATGACGATAATTATCATGGCGCCGATAAGCAGCGCGGGGATCGGACCGGCGATGCGGGCGACGAGCTCTACCGGGTCCCAGATCGCCCGGCCGTAGACGACGACGGTGGCCGCCGTAACCGCTATCCCGATAAAGCTGAAGACCGTCATCGTGAGGGGCAGGGTGATCGCCTGGCTTAAGGTCTGAGAGCGCTGCGTCTTCGCGAACCGGGTGAAGTCCGGGATGTTCAAAGACAGCGTGACCCAGTAGCCGACGTTGGCGGCCAACCCGGACCAGAACAGCGCCCAAAACGGGGTGTTGCCTTCCTGAAGCTGCGAGGATACCGAGAACACGTTCCCAATGCCGCCACCAGCGCTGAAGCCCCAGATGAGAAGTGCGATGCCACCCACCAGCAACAGCGGGGCGGCGAGAGACTCGAAGACCTTGATACCCTCGATGCCGGTCAGGATGATCACGACCTGCACGACCCAGAATATGAAGAACGTTATGCCCTGGTGCCCGGCCACGTCGTCCCAGCCGCCCCAGAAGGCGGTCAGCATCGCATCGAGGGCGAGGCCCCCGATCCAGGTCTGTATCCCGAACCAGCCGCAGGCTACCAGCGCCCGGGCCAGGGCAGCGAAATTCGCCCCCGTCACGCCGAAAGAGGAGCGCACGAAGACCGGAAACGGGATGCCGTACTTGGTGCCGGCGTGGGCGTTCAGGAGCAGGGGGATCAAGACGATCATGTTCCCGAGCCCGATAGTAAAGAGCGCCTGCCACCAGACCATGCCGGCGGCGATCAAGCCGGACGCCAACGTATAGGTCGTGATGACGATCGAGATACCGACCCAGAGCGCCACGAAGTTGTAAGTCGTCCAGGTACGCTGCTCCGGCCCCATCGGCGCCAGGTCTTCGTTGTACAGCTTGGATGAGCTCGCCGCGGCCTTTATGCGGCCTAGCTCGGCCTGATCCTTTACCGCCAGGTCGTTGAACTGCTCCCGTTCCAAATCCACTCCTATCTAGACGCGTTCCGCCGCCCAGCGGACCGTTTTTACCGCGAGCCGGTGCAACGCCTGCACGGCCAACTCCAGGTCTTCTTCGGGGGTATCTTCCTCTTTGGTGTGGCTGAGGCCGCGCAGGCTCTTGGCGAAGAGCATCACGGTCGGCATGTGCCGGGCCATCTCCGCCGCGTCGTGCAGCGGCCCGCTCGGCAGCCGGTGCGACTTTCCGACTACCTCGTTGACGGACTCCTCGGCCATCGAGATCAAATCCTCGTCGAACAGGATCGGCTCTATCTCCCAGAGCTTCTCCCATTCCACCTCGGTCTCCTCCTCTTCAGCGACCCGCCCGCTCTCGCGCTTGGCGGTCTCGAGCATGTCAGCGAGCACGCCGGCGTCGAGGGCGCGCTGGTCCAGAGACATCTCGCACCAGCCGTTGAAAGCCGTCACGATTGCCGGGCTGACGTTTACGAAACCGGTGGTCGCCCGCACGTCGTCGCGCCGGGCGGCGTCGTCCCGGATGGCGACCGCGGCCCGGGCGGCGGAGAGGAAGGCGTCCCGGCGAACCTCCATCGGCGTCGAGCCGGAGTGGGCGTGGAAACCGGTGTACCGGATCGCGTGCCGCTCCACCCCGAAGGTCCCGAGCACGACACCCACCGGCAGGTCCAGACTTTCGAGCACCGGCCCCTGCTCGATGTGAAGCTCCAGGTACGCCAGGGCTTTCTCGATCTGGCGGTGGGACTCGTTCATCCGGTCGAGGTCCACCCCGTGTTCCCGGAGCGCGTCCGGCAGCGCGACGCCATCTTTGTCCTCGAGGCCCCGCACCTCGTCGGGGACCAGGGTGTTGGAGGTGGCGCTGGAGCCCAGCAGGCTGCGCCCGAAGCGGGCGCCCTCCTCATCAGCCCAGTCTACGAGCCGGACGGTCACGGGCTTGTCCTGCTCCGCGAGCACCCGGAAGGACTCCAGGGCGCCGATGGTGTCGAGTACCCCGTCGAGCCAGCCGCCGTTTGGGACGGAGTCTATGTGGCCGCCGAGAACTACGAACTCTTCCGCGTCGCCGGGCGAGGTGGCCCAGAGGTTTCCGGCCTCGTCGGTCTCTACCTCACAGTCTATGTCGTCCAGCTTGCCCTTGAGCCAGTCGCGGGCTCTGGCCCACTCGTCGGTCCAGGCTACGCGCCGGGCGCCGTCCGGGCCGCCGGTGAGGTCGGCTATTTCGTGCAGCTCCTCTACCGCGCGGCGGTAGTCCACGTCTTTGACGGATTCCATCTACAGCACCTTCTCTCTGGTCTCGAGCCCGGCCAGTGCCTCCTCGAAGACGTCCGCCGCCTGCTGGGCGGCCTCGCGGGTGATGGTCAGCGGCGGCGAGATGCGGAGGGCGTTCGCCCCGAGGCCGCCCTTTCCCACGAGCACGCCGCGCTCCCGGCACGCCGCCATAAAGCGCGCCGCCGCGTCGGGGTTCGGTTCGCCGGCCGGCCCGACCATCTCCAGGGCGAGCATCAGGCCGCGCCCGCGCACCTCGCCCACCAGCGGGCTGCTGTTCGCCATCTCGATGAGGCGGTCTTTGAGGTATTCACCAACCTCATCGGCGTTGCGCTGGAGTTCGTTTTCGAGGATGTACTCGATGTTCGCCAGGGCCCCGGCGGAGACGACGGGGTTGCCGCCGAAGGTCGAGATGTGGAGCTTGCCGCTTATGGAGTCGATAATGCCGGAGCGGCCCATCACGGCGCCGATGGCGAGGCCGTTTCCGAGGCCTTTTGCCATCGTGATCATGTCCGGCTCGATCCCCGATTCTTCGATGCCCCAGAAGTGGGAGCCCGTCCGCCCGAACGCCGTCTGAACTTCGTCCGAGATGTAGAGGATGCCGTGCTCGTCCAGAACCTCTTTGACGCCCCGGATGTACTCCGGCGGCAGCTCTATGAAACCGCCGACACCCTGTACGGGCTCCGCGATAAACGCGGCGACGTGGCCCGTCGTGGAGGTCTGGAGGACGTTCCGCAGGTCGTCGGCGCAGGCGCGGGCGAAGTCCGGGTCGTCTTTCTCGAACGGCCCGTAGAGCGAGGAGTAGGAGTGGTGCGGGGGCATCGCGTAGATTACGTCGAGTGCGGACCGCGAGGTGGGCCGCCACGAGCTCTGGCCCGTAACCCCCATCGTTCCGAAAGAGCCGCCGTGGTAGGAGCCGCGCAGCGCGACGATCTCGCTGGACTGCCGGTGCTGCGTCGCGAACAGCAGCGCCGCCTCGTTCGCCTCGCTACCGCTGCTGACGAAGAATACTTTCTGGTCGCCGGAGATCGGGGAGAGCCCGACGAGCTTTTCGGCCAGCTTCACCTGGTTCTCTATGAGGTAGAGCGTCGAGGAGTGCAGTATCTTCCCGGCCTGCTCGCGGATGGCCTCCACGATCTCCGGAATGTTGTGGCCGCTGATCGTGGTGACGATGCCGCCGAAGAAGTCCAGGTACTCGTTGCCCTCCGTGTCCCAGACCTTGAAACCCTCGCCGTGCGAGAGCTCCATGGGATCTTCGTAGTAGAGCGAGATCCACGCCGGGATCACCGCCCGGTGCCGCTGGAGCAACTCGTCCGGTTTCATACCCCCACCCCGATACTCGGGGCCGTGAAGCTCCGCTCGATAAACCTCCCCGAGCCTCGTTCGCCCACGACCTCACCGTCCTTGTACACGAGCTCTCCCCGCACGTACACGCTGGCCGGACCACCGTGGAAGCTCCTCCCCTCGTAGGGCGTGTAATCCACGTTCGAGTGGCGGTTATCTACGGTCGCGGTTATCTCCAACTCCGGGTCCCAGAGCACGACGTCCGCGTCGGCCCCGGGCACGAGCGCGCCCTTGCGCGGGTAGGCTCCATAGATGCGGGCCTGGTTCGTCGAGAGAACGGCGACGAACTGGTTCTCGTTCAGCTTCCCCTCCCGCACGCCGAGAGTCCAGAGCGCCATCGCCCGCTCCTCCGCGCCGGGGAGCCCGTTAGGGATCAGCGTGAAGTCGTCCTTACCGAGCTCCTTCTGGCCTTCGTAGTTGAACGAACAGTGGTCAGACCCAAATATCTGTAGATCCCCGAACTTCAGCCCGTTCCACAACGCCGGCCGGTTCGACGGATCTCGCAACGGTGGGGAGCAAACGTACTTCGCGCCCTCGAAACCTTCCTTCGCCAGGTCCTCGTACTCGAAGGCGAAGTACTGCGGGCAGGTCTCGGCGTAGACCGTCTGGCCGCGCTCGTGGGCCAGGTGGATGGCCTCCAGGGCGCCGGCACAGGAGACGTGAACGACGAGTATGGGAGCGCCCGCGACTTCGGCCAGCCGGATAGCCCGGTTCGTAGCCTCGGCCTCGACCGCCTCGGGCCGGGTCAGGGCGTGGAACTTCGGCTCCACGTCCCCCCTCGCCAGCGCCTGCTGCTGGAGCTTGGCGATGGCGTGGCCGTTCTCCGCGTGGACCATGACCAACACGCCGGCGTCCGTGCTCAACTGTAGCGTCTCGAAGAGGTCCTCATCTTCTGTATGGAGGGGAGTACCCTTGTAAGCCATGAAGATCTTGACCGACGCGACGCCCTTCTCCGCGAGGCTCGGGAGCTCCGCCTTTATGTCGTCCCGCAGGTCGGTGATGGCGACGTGGAAGCTGTAGTCGATCACGGCCTTGTCGCGGGATTTCTCGGTCCACTGATCGAAGGCTCCGGCCAGCGTGCCGCCTTCTTCTTGAAGGGCGAAGTCGATGATCATGGTGGTCCCGCCCGCGGCGGCGGCTTCGGTGCCGGTAGCCCAGTCGTCGGCGGTCATGGTGCCCCCGAAGGGCATGTCCATGTGCGTGTGGGCGTCTATGAACCCCGGCATCACGAGCTTGCCGGAGGCGTCCACCTCCTCGGCGCCGTTCGCGTCCAGACCGGTGCCGACCGCGACGACCGTCTCGTCCTCGACCAGCACGTCGGCCCTGTAGCTGCCGGCGGCGGTAACGACCCGCCCGCCGGTAAAGAGTAGCTTGCTCACAACCCTGGCTCCTTTCTAGTCGCGGGGGTCTTTCCAGACCTCCCGCCCCTGACACTATGGACTGACCCTCGAAGAATCTCATTGTCCTCCAGGAACAAGATGCTGCCCGCGCAGCAGGCGAATTTTGGCCGCCGGTAGCACGCCGGAGCGATTTAACGGAACATCGTTTGTAGCCGTCTCACCAGCGCTGCACCCCCTGTTCCCGATAGTGCAGTATAAGAGGCGTCCCCGGCGACTGCAAAGTATTTACCAGGAGATGCTTACTCTGGAATAGGGATACTCGACACGGTGAACGGAAGCTCCGGCTGTCCTCCCTGGCGGTCGAACTGCGAGTTCACCACGATCAGGCGGTTTCCATACCTGGCGGCGGTCGTCGGATACTGGAGAAAGGAGCCGCCGAAACCTTCGCCTGTTTCTCCGCTCGCGAAGTCTTCGGAGAGCCGCACGGGTACAACGTCGCCCGGCTGGTTGCGCACCACGTAGAGATTTCGTCCGTCTAACACGAGGCCGTCGCCGGTGGCGAGCGAAGCTCCATCGAGGTCGATCTGCTCGATCTCCCGGCTCTCGACGTCTATGCGGTAGAGCTCGCCCGTGTTGTACTGGACCGTGATCAGGTACCGTCCATCTCCCGCCGCCACGATGCCGTTGAGGTTGAACCCGTTCCGGTATTCGACCGGCGTACCCTCGAAGTCTATGTACTCCTCGAACGTGAGATCTTCACCGCTACCGGACACCCGGTACAGGATCGGGGCGAAGGAATCGGTGAAGTAGACGTCGCCATCTGGAGTCGCGACCGCATCGTTTATGAGGGAGTCCTGGCGGTCGTTCTCGAAGCTCCGTATAAACCGGCCGTCCCCGGTACCGTAGACGAAGACCCGGCCGGTGTTGCGGCCCGCGATATACAGCCGCCCGGCGTCCACCGTCATGCCGACGGCGCTCGACCGGCCGTCTTGCCCGCCTTCGAGAAACACTTCGGTCTCCGCGCCTTCTTCCACGTTGCCCCGGAAGATCGTGCCGTCCGAGGTGCCGGATACAAAGAAGTCTCCCGTCGTTTCGTCGTACGCGATGCCTTCGGGATAGATGTTGGTTCCCGGCAACGCGAAACTCTCTCTGGCCTCAACCTGTTCTGCCGGGTTTCCGGGCTCCGCGATGTCAGTGGCGGCGGGGCCGTCCGAGGTCTCGTTCTCCGTGTCCGGCCCATCGGAAGTTTCGGAACCGCCACAAGCTCCCAACACGAAGAGTAGAAAGAACAGCGGTATGGTGAGCAGTTTCGTCTTCATAGGGTTCAAGTCTCCTTTTGTCGCCGTCGAAAGGGAGTATCCCGCTCCCGTCTGTGACGACGCTCAAATAGAGATAAGAATGTTCACAGGAAGCGCCGGCGGTGCGGGCGCGGGGTTATGATGTATGCGGAATATGAAGCGCGTACTCATAGTCGAGGATGAAAGCTGGATGGCCGGGATGCTGGCGCGGGTCTTGCGCGAGGAAGGCTACGCCCCTGAGACGGCCGGCGACGGCAAATCCGGGTTTGCGCGGGCGACGGACGACGCTTTCGAGCTCCTGATCCTGGACTGGATGCTCCCAGACCGGAGCGGCGTGCAGATCCTCCGTGGACTCCGGGCCGCGGGCATCGGCACGCCCGTCCTGATGCTGACGGCGCGGACCCAGATCGAAGACCGCGTCGAAGGCCTCGACGCCGGCGCCGACGACTACCTGCCGAAACCTTTCGCCCTGGAGGAACTCCTGGCCCGCGTCCGGGCGCTCACCCGCCGACCAGCCCCGGAGGGAACGCCGGAGATGTCGGACCCGACCACAACAGTCGGCGACCTGACGCTCGATCCCGTGCGTCACGTGGTGCGCCGGGGAGAAAGAGTCGTCGAGTTGACCGCCAGAGAGTTCGCCCTGCTCCACACGCTGATGCGGCGTCCCGGACAGGTATTTACGCGCCCGGTATTGCTCGACACCGTCTGGGGCTACCCCGGCGAGGTGCAGACGAACGCGGTCGAGATGTACGTCTCTTACCTGCGAAAGAAGCTCGACCGGCCCGGCGAGACCTCTTGCATCCGCACCGTTCGCGGGGTCGGCTACACCTTCGAGCCGGAGCCGGGCCCCTGATCTTCACCCGCATCCGGCGCCGGCTCACCCTGGGCTACGTGTGTATCCTGGCCGTCATATTACTGGGCTTCAGCGTCGTCGTGGTCGTCGTCTTCCGGGAAGCGACCATCCACCGGGACGACGACGGGCTCATCATCGAGGCGCGGGCGCTGGCTGACAGGGTCGCCCGGGACGAGGTAGACCCGGGGTCCATGAACGATTCCGACGAGTATGCCTGGTCTCACCTCGCCGCCGACGGTCGCCTCCTACAACGAGACTCCACAGCCCTGGACCTCGGGCTGCCCATGAGAGCCGGCGCCCGTAGAGCCGCCGAGTCCGGGGAGCCGGTCGTCACCACCGGAGACGGGCCGGGCGGCGGAGTCATAGTGGCGAGCGTTCCGATGGAAAACGGTTCTGGAGAGGTGGTGCAGGTCGGCCGGTCGCTCCAGGTAGAGCAGGAAACGGTCGCCCGTCTCGTGACGATCCTGGCCTCCATAGGGCTCGGAGCACTCGCCCTGGCCGGCGCCGGCGGCCTCTTTATGTCTCGGCGGGCGCTGCGGCCGGTCCACGACGCGTTCGAGAAGCAGCGGGCCTTCGTCGCCGACGCCTCCCACGAGCTAAAGACCCCGCTCTCCCTGGCGAAGCTGGACGGCGAGGTCCTTTTGCGAGACCCAAACGTGCCGGACGCCGGGGAGATCCTGGGCCACCAGCTCCTGGAGATAGACCGCATGGACGCCCTCCTCTCCGAGCTACTGCTCCTGGCCCGGCTCGACGCCGGCAAGCTCGACGTGGAACGTGAAACGTTCGACTTGGCCGCCGTGCTCGTAGAGTCCACCGACCGCTTCCAAACCCGGGCGACCCTCGAAAACATAGCCCTGGACGTCTCGGTCCCCGGCAAGCTACCTACCCGCGGCGACAGGGAGCGGACCGCCCAGATACTGGCGATCCTGCTGGACAACGCTGTACGCCACACCCCGGAGCACGGACACATTACCGCCGCCGGATTTCACACAGCCGGAAAGCTGGAAGCCACCGTAAAAGATACGGGACCCGGCATCCCGCCAGAGCACCTCCCCCACGTCTTCGACCGCTTCTACCGGGCCGACCCGCAACGCGAGGCCCGCACCCGGGAGAGCGGCGGCACGGGCCTCGGTCTAGCCATTGCCCGCGACCTCGCCCGCGCCCAGGGTGGCGACCTCATCGCCGAAAACGCAGAAGGCGGTGGGGCAATACTGCGCCTCAGCCTCCCGAAGGATTGAGACGTATTAGCACATTTCGAAACTCAGCAACCTTCTTCTGCCAGCAGGATACGCGCGTTTGTCTCGCACCCGAGAAAAAGGTAACGGAACCGTTTTGTCTACTATGAAGCTCTACGAGCCCCTGAACACGCTCAAGCCACTCGGCGAAGATTTCTGGATAGTGGATGGTCCCCTTGTGCGGATGTCCTCCGGTCTCGGGTTCAGGGTGCCGTTCCCGACCCGCATGGCCGTGGTACGGCTCAGCGGTGGGGAGCTGTTTCTGTGGTCGCCGACCGAACCAGAGTCCCGGTTGCGCGGGCAGATCGCGGCTCTCGGTCCGGTGCGCCACCTGGTTTCACCGAACAAGCTCCACTACGCGCACGTCGGCGCCTGGAAACATCTCTACCCGGAGGCGACGGCCTGGGCGTCGCCGGGGGTTCGGGAGCGGGCCGCGTCCCAGGGTATAGAAGTGGATTTCGATGCAGACCTGGCTGACGCGCCGGATCCGGCGTGGTCGGAAGACCTGGACCAGTTGATCTTCCGCGGCAGCCGCTTTCTGGAAGAGGTCGTCTTCTTTCACCGCAAGACGAAGACGCTAATCCTGGCGGACCTGATCGAGAACTTCGAGCCCAAGAGAACCGGCCCGGCCTTCGGGTGGCTCGCGCGGCTGGCGGGTGCCGCGCACCCGGATGGAAAAACGCCGATCGATCTACGCGCGACGTTTCTGGGTCGCAAGGAGGAAGCCCGCAGGTGCTTCGGGCGGATGCTCGGCTGGGAGCCGGAACGCGTGATCCTGGCCCACGGCCGGCCTTACTACCGCAACGGCGTCTCGGAACTCCGGCGCACCTTCCGCTGGCTCAAGTAGTAATCGTAGGACCCGGCTCCCGAAGCTCCCCGCCCCGCAAAACCTCCCGGACCAAGTTCAAAAACTCGCCCGCAGCCGGCGAGAGCCACCGATCCTTGTGGTTGATGGCCTGTGTAACCACTTCGAGATCCTCGAACCACTCTAACTGCACCAACCGTCCCCGCGCCAACTCTTCCTCCACCGTTACCGCCGGAAGCACGGCGACACCCATACCGGCGATGGCGCATTGCTTGATCGCCTCGACCCCCGAAAACTCGAGGATCGTCCGAGGATGCACCCCGTCCCGGGTAAACGCCCGCAGAAACATGGCGCGGTAGCTACAGCCGCTTCCCGTGAGCAACAGCGTCTCGTCTTCGAGATCCGCGGGCTCCACCCGTGAAGCAGCGGCCAGCGCGTGATCCGGGGCAGCCAGAACCCGCACCGGTTCGCGCACCAGGGGCCGGACTACCAGGTCTCTGGACCGCACGGGCTCGTCCAGCACGAACGCCACATCCGCCTTGCCCTCCCTCAAGTCCCGCACCGTGTCGCCGCAGAAAGTCCCTACCGGCACCGGACGGATGAGCACCCGGACCTGCGGATAAAGCTCCCGAAAACGCCCCAGTACCCGCGGCAGGCGATAGGTGCAATGTGTCTCCGCCGCGCTAATGGTAGCGGTGCCGGACGGCCCACCGTCCGATAAAACGGCCGAGCGCGCCTCCTCTTCCAACTCCAGCATCGTCTCCGCCGGGCCGAGCAGCCGCCGTCCCGCGTCCGTGAGCGTAACCCGCCGCCCAACCCGGTCGAAGAGCGGCACCCCCAACTCCTTCTCCAAACCCTGGATCTGGGCCGTAACACTTGACTGGACGTAGCCGAGCTCACCCGCCGCCCGCGTAAAGCTCAAGTTCTCCGCCACCGCCCGGAAAGTCCTGAGTTGTCGCAACTCCACCTCACACCACCCATCGTTATTTTCGATCTTCTATATCACTAATCTTCGTTGGACACGATTGTAGAACCCGGCTACCATCGGAGTCAACAGCAAGAGATCTGGGGCAGGTGAAGTAGAGCATGGTCCGAGTAGGAGAGAAACTTACGGTCGAGGATCTGGAAGTTCGGGCTGTAGTGGTTCCGTTCCGGCGTCCACTGGCTACAAGAGTCGGATATTTTTCGGAGTGGCCCCTGATCCTGGTGGACCTCCATACGGCGGAGGGGATTTCGGGGCGGGGCTATCTGGCCCCGTACATAAAGCAGTCCGTGGCTTACATCGTTCCGGCCTTGCGGGACCTCGCGGAACTCATGAGGGGACAGGAAGTCGCCCCCGTCCAGACCTATCAGGAGACCCGCGCATCACTGGGGTTGGTGGGTTACCAGGGGGTTTCGACGATAGCCGTCGCCGGCTTCGACATGGCGTGCTGGGACGCGCTCGCCAAAGCAGCCGGTCTTCCGCTCGTCACGCTCCTCGGAGGCACCGTAGGACCGGTGGGAGCCTACAACAGCAACGGCCTCGGCCTCATACCGCCGGAGAAGGTGGCTGAGGAAGCCCTGGAGCTCGTAGAGGAAGGAGGTTTCCGGGCGCTCAAGGTCCGGGTTGGCCGGGACGCCCTGGAAGACGATATCGCAGCACTCCGCAACGTTCGAGGAGCTGTTGGCGAAGAGGTAGTTCTGGTTTGCGACTTCAACCAGGGGCTGACTCTGGGAGAGGCGATGCAACGATGCCGCGCCCTCGACGAAGAGGGGGTGTATTGGATCGAGGAACCCATAGATTACGACAACCTGGAGGGCAACGCCAAGCTCGTCCGCGAAACGGCGACCCCGATCCAGATCGGGGAAAACTTCTACGGCCCGCGGGCGATGTACGAGGCGATCCAAGCCGGCGCTTGCGACTACGTGATGCCCGACCTCATGCGGATCGGTGGCGTGACCGGCTGGTTGCGGGCGGCAGCGATCGCCTCGGCGGCCGGCATCGACATGTCCACCCACCTCTATCCCGAGATCTCCGGCCACCTCCTGCGCGTGACGCCTACGGCCCACTGGCTGGAGTGGCAAGACTGGGCGCATCCTATACTGGCCGAGCCATTCGAGGTCGAGGACGGACACGTACACGTCCGGGACGTCCCCGGAAACGGCCTGGAGTGGGACGAAGATGCGGTTTCATACTATCGTTTCGAAGCGTGAGCCCGGAAAGGAGCCAATAAATGCCGCTGGCACGCATAGACTTGATGGAGGGCAAAAGCTTCGGGTACCGGAGGGCCCTGGCGGACGGCGTATACCGGGCGCTGGTGGAGGCGGTCGGCG
This sequence comes from Rubrobacteraceae bacterium, assembly GCA_050331175.1. Taxonomy (GTDB): domain Bacteria; phylum Actinomycetota; class Rubrobacteria; order Rubrobacterales; family Rubrobacteraceae; genus SIRX01. The sequence continues at coordinate 146,738 of JBHJHC010000017.1, forward strand.
CGCCGGAGAAGGACCAGTTCGCGGTAGTCTCCGAACACGACTCTGGAGGTCTGATCTACAGTCCCGACTATCTGGACATCGAGCGGACTGACGACGTGGTTTTCGTCCAGATCACGCTAAACGCAGGCCGCACCCTGGAGAAAAAGAAAGCCCTGTACGCGAGGATCGTGGAGCTTTTCGCCGAAGACCCGGGGGTAAGGCCGGAGGAAGTGGTGATCAGCCTCGTCGAGGTGGATAAAGCCAACTGGTCCTACGGAAACGGCGAGGCGCAGTACGTATCCTGATCCGACGGACGTAGCTGGATGAGCGAAACCCGGGACGAAGAGCCCCTGGCGTGGTGGCGGGCGCCGGCGGTGATCGTCGCTGCCGGGTGCGTGATCGCCCTGATCACCTACGGGCTCAGGACGAGCTTCGGCCTCTTCGTGGACCCGCTCTCCGACGGGCGGGGTTGGGGCCGGGAGGTTTTTGCCCTGTCCCTCGCGATCCAGAACCTCGTCTGGGGCCTGGGCCAACCGGCTGCCGGCGCCATCGCCGACCGGTACGGATCCGGGCGGGTCCTGGCGCTTGGTGGTGCGGTCTACACCCTGGGGGTGGCGCTCATGGCGGTCAGCACCACGCCGCTCACGCTTCACCTGACGGCGGGCGTGTTGGTCGGGATCGGGCTTTCGGGCGGATCCTTTACCATCGTGATCGCCGCCCTCGGACGCCTGATGCCCCCGGACCGGCGCTCCTGGGCCATGGGTATGGCGACCGCCGCGGGCTCTCTCGGACAGTTCGTGTTCGCCCCGCTCGGGCAGGCGTTCATATCCAGCTACGGCTGGGTAACCGCGCTGTTGATGCTCGCCGCCTTCGCCGCGATCGTGCCGGTGCTCGCAGCAGCGCTCCGGGGCGGCGCCGCATCCGAAGAAGATGGCCCCTCGATCCCGCTGCGGCAGGCGGCTACGGGCGCGTTCGGCCACGGGAGCTACCTGTTGCTCATATCCGGGTTCTTTGTCTGCGGTTTTCACGTGGCGTTTATCACGACCCACCTGCCACCGTACCTTACGGATAGCGGGGTCAGCCCCCAGGTCGCAGCCTGGTCGCTGGCCCTGATCGGCCTGTTCAACGTCGTGGGATCCTACGCTTCGGGCGTACTCGGAGGAAGAAGGAGCAAGCGCCGGCTGTTGTCCGGGATCTACCTGTCCCGCGCCGTCGTTCTAGCCCTCTTTATCGTCCTGCCGAAGAACCCGGTGGTCGTCCTGACCTTCGCCGCCGCAATGGGTATCCTCTGGCTCTCTACCGTGCCGCTTACCTCCGGACTCGTAGCCGTCATGTTCGGAACCCGGTATCTGGGAATGCTCTTCGGGTTCGTCTTTCTGAGCCACCAGATCGGGGCTTTCCTCGGCGTCTGGCTCGGCGGCGTCGCCTACGCGCAGACCGGGAGCTACGAGCCGGTATGGTGGTCCGGGGTCGTGCTCGCCCTGGTCGCCACCGCGCTCCACTGGCCCATAGCAGAGAAACGCGCTCCCAGCTTCACCACCGCATGACACGGCCCGGGCCCGCGGAAACACCTGAGCCACCCGCCGGGTCGACAATGTTATGATTCCTGTAGCAGGGGAAAACGGAAGAAAGGTGACGTTCACATGGCCGAGCGAAACAACCCGGCGGACGACCAACCACTCGCAAGACCGGTAGGAGACGACCCGCTCGCTAAACCCGCCGGAGAAGCACAACCGGAAGAGGAAACCACGCCCATGGAAGAGGAAACCACCGCACCAGCGGAAGAACAGCAGGAGACTCCACAAGCCGAAGCCGAACAGGAAGAAACTCAGGAAGAAGAGGAAGAAAAGGGCCTCATCGACAAGATCAAGGACAAGCTGACCGGCCAGTAGCAAAGCCCCCCACCCCTAACCACACACCCTTGACAAAAATACTCCGAGATGCGAATATGTAGACATGTTTAAACTCATAAACGCAAGCTTGAGGTTATTGGGGTGGATGTTTTCGACAAAGAGAAGGTGGTACGGTTTCTGACGGCGGTTGGGGATCCGGCGCGGTTAGAGATCATCATCCTGCTAAAGAAACGAGGCCGCCTGAACGTCGGCCAGATAGCCTCGAACTTCGAGCTCTCGCGGCCCGCGATCTCCCACCACCTGGGGGTGCTCAAGAACGCCGGGGTCTTGCTGAGCAAAAAAGAAGGCCAGGAGACCTTCTACCAGCTAGACCAAAAAACTACCGCAGCTACGCTCAGAGACCTCGCAGACCTGGTCGAAACGGCCCGCTCCGAGGCCTCGTGAAGATGTTCTCCCACCCGCCGAAACCAACCCTCGAAGAAAGGAGCCGCCAGGAAAAATTTTGCCGGTTTTGTAAATAAGTTTAAACTCATTGACTACACGAAGGAGGTTTTCATGCGATCGGATATTGGGCGGCGTATCGGTAACGTGCTCGTCACGGGCGCTTCGAAGGGGATCGGGCGCGCCACGGCGTTGAGGTTGGATCTGTTGGGCTGGCGGGTGTTTGCCGGGGTTCGCAACGAAACTGCTGCAGAGGATCTGAAACGGCAGGCTTCGGGGAAATTGGTCCCCGTACGGCTGGACGTCGCCGACGAGGGCACTATTTCGGCGGCGAAAGAGGAGATCTCGGGCCGGGTTGGCGAAGGTGGCCTGGAAGGGCTGGTCAACAACGCCGGGATCGCGGTCGCGGCCCCGTTGGAGTTTATCCCGATGGACGCGTTCCGGGAGCAGATGGAGGTAAACCTGACCGGCCAGCTCGCGGTAACGCAGGAGTTTCTGCCGCTACTCCGCCGGGCGGAGGGCCGGATCGTCAACCTAAGCTCTATCGGGGGCCGGCTCTCCACCCCGATGATCGGGCCTTATCATGCCTCCAAGTTCGGCCTCGAGGCGCTCTCTGACGCGCTGCGGGTGGAGCTGAGGCCCTGGGGCATCGAGGTGATCCTGATCGAACCAGGAGCCATAGCCACCCCGATATGGGAAGTCTCCTCTGCGGCGGCAGACCGGCTCCTGGACCGTATGCCCTCCCGGGTCCACGAGCTCTACGGCCGGCAAATAGCCGCGGCAAAGGCCAACGCCGCCAGGACCGGTAGCGGCGGCGCGCCGCCAGAGACGGTCGCCCGAACGATCGAGAAAGCACTGACGGCGCGGCGTCCCAAAACCCGCTACCTCGTCGGCACGGATGCCAGGATCGCCGCGGCGGTCGCGACCCGGCTGCCAACGCGCCTGCGAGACCGGCTGCTGTCGAGGCAGGTTGACGGGCACAAAGCTCCCACGCCGGGCAGGTAGCTGGTTAGCGGAGCCTTACTTACCCCAGGCGGCCCGGACGGAAGGGCGCGAGTAGAGGGTCCGGCTCGCCGCCCATTATCTCCTGCGCCAACAGCCGTCCGACGAGCGGGCCGAGCGTCACGCCGCTGTGGGTAACGGCCTCGTAGTAGCCGGGGAGCTCTGCAACACCTCCCACGCACGGGTAACCGTCCTCGGGCATCGGGCGGGTCCCGGCCCGAACCTCCTCGACCTCCGCAACGCCGAGCGCCGGAACCACCCGGCGGGCGCGCTGTAGCAGCTCGCGGCCGAGAACCTCTTCGGGCTCGCCGTTGGCCAGCTTCTCGTCCGTTGAGTCGTGGTGTAGCAGGAGATGCCCGGGACCGTCCGGCCGCAGGTTGGCGTGCGGGGTATGAACGAGCCGGTTGACGGGAGCTTTCTCCACCGCGACGCGGGCCAGCAAGCCGCGTTTCGGGGCGAGCGGCAGCTCTCTGCCTATCCCGGCCGCTACGCGGTCCGCACCCGGTCCGGCGGCGTTTACCACCGCGTCTACCGGGATCCGGTTGCCATCCGAGAGGCCCACCTCCTCTACCCTGCCACCGGCAGTTTCGATAGATTCGACGGCCGTACCAGGATAGACTTCGGCGCCGTTCCGGCGGGCGAGATCCACGAGGGTGTTCGTGAGCACCGGCGCGTCAACCCAGCTCTCTTCCGGGAAGAAAGCTACGGGCGCATTCGGGGTCGGGAAGGCCACGCGCGGCTCCAGTTCCTTCCTCACCCGCGACGCGTTCCACCACTCTGCGGCGTATCCCCAGGAGCGGAGCCGTTCGACGCGCCGGTCCAGTTCGTCCAGGTCTTCGTTCTCGACCCGGATCAGGTTGCCACCCCGGTACAACCACGGCGCCCCACCGGGCAGCCCGGCCCGCAGCCGCGAGTGCTCCTCCATGCCGGCGCGGTTCAGCGCGAAGTATTCCCGAGGTGTCTTGTTGTTGGCGTTTACCCAGGCGAAGCTGGCCGAGGTCGTCCCGGAAGCCGGCCGGGCTTTGTCGAAGAGCCGGACCCGCGCATCATGCCGGGAGAGCGCGTAGGAGATCGAGGCTCCCAAGATCCCCGCCCCGACCACCGCGACCCGCACGGCCTACCGGTTGTAGCCGTCTCTGGCAGGGCCAACCAAGTCTACGGCCACCGGCAACGCGTAGCCCCGCCAGCGGGTGAGATCTCCACCGGTGCGCGGTTGGTACTTCTCGAAGAGTAGCGCGCGGGCCAGGTCGTCCTCCTCCGGCTCGTCCACCAGGCGCCCCCGGCCCTCGAACGTGGAGTTCCCGATTCTCACCGTCGTATCCGGGCTGCGCCGGATGTTCTTTACCCAGTCCGAGCGATCCCCACCACCGGACAGCATATACAGGGTGGAGCCTTCGAGGGTGGAGCCTTCGAGGGCGAACCAGATCTCGATCTCGTGCGGCCGGCCGGTGATCCTCCCCGTGGTCGTAAGGTAGCAGTAGTCCTCGTTCTCCAGGCTCTCCGGATTCACGGTTGCACTATCGTTCCTGGTGCCAGCAAAGGTTCGGGGCTGCCGGCCTTACAGCGGGACGATGGTGTCCCGGGCGCGGATCATGCCGCCCGCTACAACCCGGGCGCAGTGGCCGGCGCGATTCTTGAGGGCGCGGGTCATGCCCGGCTCGGTCATTTCCTGGATTTGGCGACACGGCGGCCGCGGACGCTCGTACTCCAGGACCACCTCTCCGACCTGGAACCGTTTCCCGCGCAGCTCCCCGAGCCGGACGCCCCGGGTAATGATATTGCGCCGGTGTTGGCCGTCGGTAACGTGGAGTCCGGTTTCGCGCTCGATCTCTTCCAGGTCTTCGGCTTCGATCAGGGTTACCTCGCAAGTGTCGCCGTAGGGCGTCCAGGAACCGGTCCCCTCGCAGTAGCGGTCGCCTTCGAGCCCGCAGCCTTCGATAGCCCGGATTTCCTCCACCTTCTTCATCTTGACCCGGCCGTTCGAGGCTACGTAGATTCCCTCGACCGTGCCGGTCATTACCTCGGTCAAAATTCCCTCCCTAACCTATCTCCAAGACGACCTTGCCGCGGGTGTGACCCTCCTCGACGATCTCGTGCGCCCGGGCGGCCTCCTCCAGCGGCACGACCTCCTGAAGGTTCATCCGGAGCTGCCCCGCGTCGAACATGCTCGCCAGCGCGGACAGCCTCCCGCCATCCGGCTGCGAGCTGAAGAAGTGGGCGCTTATTCCGCGGGGCGGCTCCGGCTCTTCTTCGACGGGCACGATGTATGCCGCCCGTCCAGCATCCTTCATCGCCTCGAAGCTGCGTTCCAGCGTCTCGCCCCCGGCACATTCCAGCACGGCGTCAACGCCGTCCGGGGCAACCTCCCGCACAGCGGCCACCCAATCGCCGTTGTAGTCGACGGCCTCTTCAGCCCCCAGCTCCCGCAGGTACTCGTGGTTGCGGGGGCTGGCAGTCCCGATCACGCGCGCCCCCAGGATGTTCGCCGCGATCTGAACCGCCATCGTTCCCACACCACCGGAAGCACCGGTGATCAGCACGGTCTCGCCCTCCTGGATACCCAGCTCGTCCACGAGACCCTGGTGGGCGGTGGTTGCCGCAACCGGCACACCCGCCGCCTCCTCGAACGAAAGGGCCGCAGGCTTGCGGGCCGTGACGCCCTGCGACGCCGCCACGTATTCCGCGTACCCGCCACCGGGGAAGCGGTAGGCATAAACTTCATCTCCCTCTCGAAGGTCTTCGACGTAATCCCCGATGGCTTCGACGACCCCGGCGGGTTCGAAGCCCGGCACGAAAGGGAACTCCCGGTTGCCAAAGACGCCCTGCCGGGACATGACGTCCCAGGGCCCGACGCCCGCGGCGCGGACCCGGATCAGAACCTCCCCGGCATCCGGCTCGGGCGCCGGTAGATCCAGGACCTTCAATTTGTCGCTGCCACCGAACTCTTCTATTGCCATCGCGCGCATCTTCGCTCTCCCAACCTATCCGTACGTGCAACGTAGTCCAAGAACCCTGATGTTACCTCAAGCCCGGTGCCTACACTCGTACCCGGCTACGGCCTAGCGCTTCTCACCGGCAACGGCAACGTAGGCTCCCAGGCCGATCAAAGCGCACCCGGAAAAAATGCGCTGCCCGACCCTGAAGCGGGCACGCTCTCGCAGCCACCGGCCGAAAGAGCCCGCGAACCCGGCCACGAGGAGATCTACCACCGTGTTGAGCAGCAGGCTAATGCAACCGAGCAGCAAGATTTGTAAGAAGATCAAGCCCTGCGGGTTCACGAACTGCGGTAGGAAAGCCAAAAAGAAGAGCGCGGTTTTCGGGTTCAAGGCCTCCACTATGATGCCCTGGTAGAAAGCCTCCGAGCTTCGAGACCTTCTGCTGTTCTCACCGGCTCCCCCGTACGCCTGGTCTCTGCCCAACAGCGTCCGGAGGCCGAGATACACGAGATATGCCGCGCCGATGAGCTTTACGCCGGTAAACGCTGTTGCAGAGGTCATTAGAATGGCTGAAAGTCCCAGGGCCGCGGCGAAAACGTGAACGAGCCCTCCCAGGGTATTCCCTAACGACGACGCTACTCCTTCGCCGCGCCCGCCTTTCAAGCTACGCGTCAACACGTAGAAGATGCCGGGACCGGGCGCTACGGAGAGGGCAGCCGCGGCCGCAATGAACAGCAAGAAAGTGGTGGTGTCGGGCAAGAGTCCTTCCCGTCTTTTTTCGCCCGGTTATCTCAAGCCTGGTTGGGCCAGGCGAGCTTCGGGATCACCCGCTCACCGTAAGCCCGGATGAACTCTTCCTGGTTACGCCCGACGTTGTGGACGTAGACTTCGTCGAAGCCGAGGTCCACGTAGTGCTGGATGTGATCCAGGTGCTCGTCTATGTCGGCGCTCATCAGGACGCGGTTCTTGAAGTTCTCGACGCCTACCTGCTTGGCCATCGCCGCGAAGTCTTCGGGGTTTCGGATGTCGGCTTTGGGGAACGGCATACCGCCGTTAGGCCACTCCTTTACGGCGTTCTGTTCGGCTGCTTCCTGGCTATCGGCGTAGGAGACGTGGAGCTGTATCATGCGCGGCATCGCGCTCGGGTCTTTGTCTTCCTGCCGGGCGCCCTCCTCGAAGCGCCCCAGGAGCATCTTTATCTTCTCATCCGGCGCGCCGACGGTGATGATGCCGTCGCAGTAGCGCCCGGTTCTTTTACTCTGGATCGGCCCGGCCGTCGCCACGTAGACCGGCGGCGGCGCCTCGGGCATGGTATAGAGCTTGGCGCTTTCGAGCTTTATGTGGTCCCCGGAATACTTCACGACCTTGCCCGTAAAGAGCTTGCGGATGACCTCGATGGACTCCATCAGGATCCGGAGGCGCGTCGGGGCTTCGGGCCAGTAGTCGCCGACGACGTGCTCGTTGAGGGCCTCGCCAGCCCCGAGGCCGAGCCAGAAGCGTCCCGGATACATCGCTTCGAGCGTCGCCGCGCCCTGGGCGATGATGGCCGGGTGGTAACGGAAGCCCGGGGGCGTTACCCCGGTTCCGAAGCGCAGAGAGGTTTCTGCCCCCAGCGCGCCCATCCAGGACCACACGAAGGCGCTGTGGCCCTGTTCCGGGGTCCACGGATGGAAATGATCCGAAGCCATCACCGAGCCGAACCCGTTCTCCTCCGCGAGCCGGCTCCACTCCAGAAGGTCCGTCGGATGGAATTGCTCGAACATCGCCGCGTAGCCAACCGTGCCGGTGTACTTCATGCTGTCTCCTCCACTAGTTTCACGTAAGGTAATTGTATAGCGATCGGTTTGCCCCGGGCGATTCTCTAGAAACGGTCCAGAGGGAAAACCCACGGGTCCCCCACCGGGAAGAACGCTTCCAGGAGTTCCAGGGCCCGCTCGGAGCCCGGCTCGATCAGGCCTCGCCAGGCGAGCTGCCGGGCCGGAAGATACCCGGCGTAGAGTTGCGCCAGTTGCCGGACGTCGAGCGCAACTCGCTCGCGCGCTCGCGCGCCCCGCCGCCCGGCACCGTTTCCGAGGGTGTAGGATCCCGTGTTCTCCGGCACGGTTTCATCGGTTACCTCGAGTACCAGGGGCTCGCCGGCCTCCCGGCGCAACAACCCCAGCGCCCCCTCTACATCGACCAGGCGGAGCATCATGTCCGGCTCTATCCTGGCTTTCACGTAAGAACTCTCCAGGTAAGGGTGCAGCGGCTTGCCGGCCGGGGTTTGGTACCTGACCTCGAACTCCGTGGGGTCGTGGGCGGCGGCGAAGGAGAGCAGCCCGGCCCAGGCTTCCGGCGTCTCCGCAACGAACTCGGAGATCGTGAGCCGCCGCGGCGGGGTACGGCCTTCGCGCCCCGATTGCTTGTAGAGCACGTATCCTCCTACACCTTCATCGCCCTCGTAAACGGCGGCGTGCAGCCCCCCGGACCCCGAGTCCACTCCCTCCCGGCCATCCAGCAGTTGCCGCCACCGGTCTTCCCGCCGATAGAGGCAACACGGGTGATGAGCCACCTCGGCTTCCAGAAGAGCTGTCATTCGAGAAAGGTCTCCTTCCCGGTACGCCCGCACGCGCCGCTGCTCACTACTCGTGCGGAGCTCCGAGGGGCTCACCGTGTATTCAATGTGCTCCATCGCCAGTTCCCAACCGTGCGTCCGGTAAAAGGCGTGGTTGAAGGGGTCTAGCAGGGACAGATGTATCCCCCGTTCCCGCATATCTTCGAGAACGGCCCGCATCAGCCCTCCGGCGTGGCCGCGCCGCCGGTATGCCGGATGGGTTGCGACCGCCGAGATGCCGCCGGCCGGAACCGCCCGGCCGTCAACGGACATTTCCAGTGGCATCACCGTGGCGGCCGCCCGAACCTCTCCGTCCTCCTCGACGACGTGGACCTGATCCAGCTCCACCCGCGGGTTCCGCTGCTCGTTGAAATACCAGTCCGCGTCCGGGGTGCTCTTTCCGAAAGCCAGCTTCATCAGGGGCCCGAGCGACCTCAGGTCTTCTTTTCTGAACCGCCTCAGCTCCAACTCGCCTTCCGATCCTGGACCGTGGCCAGAGCCCAGATTCTAATGCAAGAGAACCCCGGGGAACTACACGACCTTGCCGCGATCTTCGACGTGCTCCACTTTTTCTCCGCCACCCTCGATAGAGTCGGCCATCCAGCGGCACCACTCGGCGTAACCGTGCTCGTATATGAGGCCGCGTCTCAAGGCGGCGTAAGCGGCGAACCGGGGTGAGTCCGGGCGGTTCAGGTCGCCTCCCCACTCGCGCTCCATCCAGTCCCGGATCCCCTCGTAGCGGGCGAGCTGCTCCTCGTGCTCGGCACCCTCCTCGCGGAAAAGCGTCGCCGCCCGTTCCATGTCCGCAACCCAGATCGAATAAGCCTTGAGGACGAGCTCGTCCCGGACCGGCCGCCGGCCCGGCGGCCGTAGAACCCACTCTTCGAGGGCTTCGAGGCCCGCGTCGGTGATCTTGTAAACCTTCTTGTCCGGCCGCTCCTGCTGCTCGACCACCCTGTGGGTCACATACCCACCCTCTTCGAGCCTCGCCAGCTCAGGGTAGATCTGGCTGTGCCGCGCACTCCAGAAATTCCCTACCCGCCCCTTCATCCGCCGCATCAAATCGTACCCACTTAGCGCCTCCCGAGAGAGCAAGCCCAAAATCGCGTATCCCAGCGTCGTCATTTCTCCTCCAAACTTTTTTATGTCATTCTTGACATATAGTGTTGCGGATTATAGAGTATCGTATGTCAGATATTACATAAAAATTGTAGGGTTGGTAAGGTTTGTAGATCTGCGGGTACGCGCACTAGAGAGGAGACGCGTTGTGAGGATGAGCAAGCAGGCCCGGGCTCTTTACGAGGCGCGGGTTGCGTCCGCGAAGGGGGCTTCGTCCTTTGGGGCTATGGGGCTCGGCGCCCTGGCGGCGGGCGCGGTGGCTGGAGGAGCGGTCGCTATCGGGGCTCTGGCGATCCGGTCGCTGGCGATCAAGCGCGGCAAGATACAGCATCTTTCCATAGGGGATCTCGAGGTGCGCCGGTTGCGGGTGCGGGAGTTGGTAGTGGAGGAAGAGCGGGACGCGCCGCATCCTTTCCGGTACCTGGAGGGCCACAGCTACATCAGCCTTACCACGTTTCGCAAGAGCGGCGAGCCGGTCTCGACGCCCATCTGGTTCGCGCTGCACGAGGGCCGGATCTACGCGACGACCGAGCCGGATTCGGGCAAGATGAAGCGCCTCCGGAACAACCCTAGCGTGTTGCTGGCGCCGTGCAACGCCTGGGGTAAAGAAAGTGGTGAGAGGGTAGAAGGTGTCGGCCGATCGGTCGAAGAGGAGCCTACGGGAGACGCCGAGGCCACCCTCCGGAAGAAGTACCGGCTGGGCCTGAGGCTCATCAAGCTCTTCGGGCAGCCGGAGATCGGGAAGATCGTTCTGGAGGTTCGTCCCGCAGATTCCGGGGACGAGCCTCAACAGCAAAAGAGCGACCAAGCATGACACCGGTGATCGAGCGCCGCTTCGCCGCCCGCTCAGACGAGCCTTTCGTGGTTTTCCTGATCGGGATGAGGATAAACCACCCCTTGAAGCTCAGAAAATGGGTCCCCACAGCCTACGCGATGGGACCGCTGCTCCGCGAATTGTACCGAAACCCGGAGCACGGCTTCCTCGGCGCGGAGCCGTTTCTCTACTGGCCGGGTATCGCGGTGGTCCAGTACTGGCGCTCGTTCGAAGACCTCGAGCGCTACGCCCGCAGTCCCAACGAGGCCCACTTACCCGCCTGGCGTAAGTTCAACCAGCGGGTAGGATCGGATGGCAGCGTCGGCATCTGGCACGAGTCGTACCTCGTCGAGCCCGGCAAGTTCGAGACCGTCTACAACAACATGCCACTGTTCGGCCTCTCGAAAGCCACCGGCGCAGCCCCCGCCACCGGCCGCCGCGAAACCGCCCGCCGCCGCCTCGGCGGGGAGAGCGAACCTGCCGTGCCCTCACCCGAACCGTAAGTTTCCGACGGAAAAGCTCTTGACTCAATTTGTTAGTAAGCGTATACTAACAACGTGCAGAAGAGCAACGACAGGGGTGGCAAGACGCGGAAGACGGCTGAGGAGCGTCGGGAGGAGATCCTGGACGCGGCTGTTACGGAGTTTGCCGCGCATGGCCTGCGAGGGGCTTCGGTGGAGGACATGGCGGAGGCTGTCGGCGTTTCCCAGCCTTACGTCTACCGGCTCTTTGGCACCAAGAAGGACCTCTTTATCTCGGCCGCCGGCCACGTTCGTCGCAGGGTTTTGGGAACGTTTCAGGAGGGGGCCGCAGCAGAACAAGACGACGCCCTGGAGGCTATGGGCCAATCCTACAGCCTGGAGTTCTTCCGGAGGGAGGAGATGATGTTGCTGTTGCAGGGATTCGCGGCGTCGGAGGACCCGGAGGTAAAAGAAGCGATGGTGAGCGGCTTTGCCGAGATCTGGCGCTTCGTCCAGGAGGCGTCCGGATCCAGCGATGAGGAAGTCTGGAACTTTATGGCCGCCGGTATGATGCTTACCGTGGACGCCGCTATCGGCCTCATGCCCCGGCTCGGAAAGGAGGCGTGGCTCGAAAAGTACCTGCGCGATGAACTCTGATCTACAAGCTTTTTTGTGCCAATAAGTTAGTAACTGGTTATTAGCAACCAGTGAGAGAGAGGAGCGGGATGATGGAAGAGACGAGGAGTGGTCCACGGGGGGCGGTCGGCTTTCGTTGGGGATGGATGAGGGCTATGTACGGCATCAACGTTCTGGCGGCCGGGGTACCGGGGCTGCTCATCCTCTTCGGTCCGGATTCGTTGATGTCCAGCGTGACCCAGGACCGGCTCTACTTCGGGGTGCTTGGCAGTGTTTGGTTGGCGATCGGGGTGTTGTCTGCTTTCGGGTTGCGCCGGCCGCTGCAGTTTTCGGCGATCTTCCTGGTACAGATCGTGTACAAGAGCCTCTGGTTCGGGGTGGTTTTGCTGCCGCTGGCGGTCACCGGTGGGCTGAGGTTCGACGCCGTACCGTTGGTGATCTTCTTCGCGCTAGCCATAGCCGTATGCCTAGTTGCCACGCCCTACCAATACCTGTTTGGAAGGGAACACTAGCATGGAGTTGAGAACAAGCCGGCTCGCGGCTTCGCAGGCGGAGGGGGCGTCCAGGATGCTCGCCCGGGCGTTTCGAGACGATCCGGTGGCCCGCTACCTCTTCCCGGACGGCCCCCGGAGGGCGCGACTATTGCCGTGGTATCTCGGTTCCGCCGTACGTTACTGCCTGCCTTACGGCGAGGTTTATGCGGCGGAGGACGTGGGAGGTGTTGCCGCGTGGTTGCCGCCCGGTAAAGCCCGGGTGTCGAACTACTGGCACATGTTCAAGAGTGGAATGCTCTCCGCGCCTTTAAGAGTCGGGCCGGCGGCCTTCTCGCGGCTCAGGGCTCTCAGGGAGTATACGGAAGACGCCCACGAACGGCTCGCCCCGGAGAAACACTGGTACCTGTTCGTGCTCGGTGTAGACCCGGCACGCCAGGGTCGGGGGATCGGCGGCGCGTTGACCGGGCCGGTGCTCTCGCGGGCCGACGCCGGCGGGATACCGTGCTACCTGGAGACGCAGTACGAGCGGAACCTGCCGTTCTACGAGGGCCAGGGCTTCGAGGTGGTCGAAGAGGGCGCCGTGCCGAACGGCGGCCCGTACTTCTGGTCGATGTACCGTCCACCCGGGAGGTCCCGTCCCGGGCCGGAGAGGGGAGGATGAGCGATGGTCGAGAGATACGCTGGCGCCGCGCTCATGGCCTTCGCGGCGATCCACACCAGTGTAGCCCTGATCCTCTTTCGAGCTCCGCTGCTCGACGTCCTCGGAGCGGGTGTGGGGAGCGGCCCGTTCGGATGGTCATCCGAGATGCTGGCGGCGTTCTGGTTTCTCGCGTTCTCCTGGCCGCTGTTCTTGACGGGGTACGTAACGTATTGGGCTTACGCGAGGACCGGGGAGATACCGGCCACCGGGCTAGGCGCCGGTCTCGCCGGGGTGGCGGCCCTCAGCGTCGTTTTCCTGCCCGTCTCGGGGCTGTGGCTGTTCGTCGGGTTAGGAACGATGATTTTGGCCTCCAGGAGAGCCCGAGTTGAGAGCGGTAGAGGAAAGAAACCTGCAACCGACGAGCAAGAAAGGTAAGGATCGAGTATGTGCGGAAGATCCAGCATAGCGCGTAGTCCAAAGATCGGTCACGTTCGGGGCCTCCAGGGAGGCCGAGGGGGGCCGGCCGGTTCGCCGGATCCAGCCGCCGAAAGGATGAGTCCCGGGGCCCGGGTGGCCGCCGCGCTGTCGGTTTTGGGTCCGGTAGTGCTCTCGGGGGTGTTCCTCGTGGTTTTCGTCCCGCAGCTCTGGTGGGTGTTCACGACGTACGCCTGGATCTCTTTCCCGTCCTTCGGCCTGCTGGCGAGCGGCTTGTCGGAGCTGGCTTCAAGCCCCTCGAAGAAGCAGTTGGAGCGCGGCTCTACCGAGACCAGAGAACGAGAGTTGCTCGAAGCACTACGGGATCACGGAGAGCTCACGTCCGCCGGGGCCGCCATGGAGACCTCGCTCTCGATCTCCGAGGCAGACCAAAAGCTCAAAGCGTTGGCCGAGGAAGGACACCTGGAAGTTCGGGTCCGCGGCGGGGGCCTCTTCTACGCGCTGTGGAGTCCGGACGGCCCTGAGTAGAGAATCGCGTTTGGTGGCGGGGGTGTTGTTGATACTCTCGCTGCAGCACTGCGGCTCCCGGCAGCTTTCTTCCGCTACCCGGCCTCCGGCGGCGCGATTTTTCCCGGCGCGGGGCGCCTGATCCCGGGCGTCGGGCTTCTTCGCTGCGCCCGAATTACCAGCGGAGGGTAGTTTCGGTGTCCCAAAACGTGGCCGAAGCGCGACGATTGTAGTTAAATTCGTGGCGTGCAACACGAATCTGATCTCAGGGGGACTTTCTTCGCCAGGGTACCCGGCATACTCGCCGGGTTCGCGGTGACATTAGGGACGCTCGGCCTCTATCTGCTAACCATGGCGCCCACCGTTCTATCGCGCATCAACGAGGAAGGGCTCTTCGATGCCGGTCTGTTCCAGGTGAGAGCCTACATGCTGAGCATCTCCCACCCCACCGGCTACCCGACCTACCTGTTGCTCGCCAAGCTCTTTACGTACCTGCCGGTAGGCGACGTGGCCTACCGTATAAACCTCGTATCCGCAGTCTTCGGCGCGGGGGCCGTATTGATGTTGTACATCCTGTGCCGGCAGATCACCGGCCGAATCCTACCTTCGGTAGTCGCGGCGGCGCTTTTCGGGGTAAGCCAGGCTTTCTGGAGCCAGGCCGTGGTAGCCGAGGTCTACACCCTGAACGCTTTCTTTGTCGCGCTCAGCATCTCCGTCCTGCTCCTGTGGCGAGACAAACGGCGAGACCGGTATCTATTGCTGTGGGCGTTCCTGGTGGGCCTGGCGATGACCAACCACATGACCAGCGGGTTGCTGCTGCCGGTGGGTTTGCTCTTCGTGTGGCTCACGGAGCGCGGCAAGCTCTCCGACCGCCGGTTGTGGTTGAAGGGGGTGGGGGTTTTCGCGCTCGGGCTCGTACCGTACGTTTACCTGCCCATCAGGTCCCTCGTAGACCCGCCTTTCGCCGCCTACGACACGGATACCCCGCTGCAGTTTTTGGCCTTCGTTTCGGGCGTTTCATTCGGAGATTCCATGCTGGCCTTCGGGCCCGTTGCGTTGATCGGGCGCGTGGAGATGTACTGGGGGCACCTGTCGCAGCAGTTCAACGTGTTTTTCCTGGCGGTGGCCGTTGTAGGGGTGTTGAGCCTGTACCACCGGGACCGGGCAGCCTTCGCCCTGCTCGGGCTGCTTTACTCGGGATGGCTCCTGTATGCCCTGGAGTACAACATCGCCGACATCTGGGTCTACTTCATCCCGACGTACCTGATCATCTGCGCCTTCGTGGCGCCGGGCATCGTGGCCCTGGTGGCCGGACTGAAGCTCATCCTGTCTACGGCAACGCTGTCCTCCAAGCTGCGGGAGGCTCCGGCGATACTCGCCGTGATCGCGGCGCTGGCGCTTTTCATACCGGTGGTGGGGGCGAACGGGACCTACCGGACCGTGGATTACAGCGACAGCTACGAGGCGCAAAACATCATAGAAGCCGTGGCCCAAAACGTCGAGACCGGGGCAACCGTTATCACGGACGGTAGCAGCATGTGGTACATGAAGCTGGTAGAAGAACGTCGGGTAGACCTTGAGCTCGTCTCTCCTTTCCTGGAAGATGATCTGGAGAGCGACGTGAAGGGACGCTGGATCAGGTTCATAAGAGAACACGTGTCGGAAGATAATCCTGCTTACGTAGTTTCCGCCAACGGCGTGGACGGCTCTTCGGTGTCCCGTTTGGCGGAAGAAGGCTACCGGCTAGTCCCCAAAGAAGGCGGCGCCTTCTACAAGGTAACGTATTCACCGGAAACCCCAAACTCACAGGTCAAGCATGCTTGACCCGGGCGCGGTATTCCGTACTCCCGAGGAGCGCTTCGAGAACCTCCCGGACTTCTCCTACGAGCCGCACTACCGCGAGTGGCGCGGCCTGCGTCTCGCTCATCTAGATGAGGGGGCCGGCCCGCCGGTAGTAATGCTCCACGGCGAGCCGACCTGGTCCTTCCTCTACCGCAAAGTCATGAACCCGCTGCTAGAGGCCGGGTACCGCTGCATAGTCCCCGACCTTCCCGGCTTCGGCCGCTCAGATAAACCGACCAACGAAGAGTGGTATTCCTACGAAAACCATACGGCAGCCGTGGCTTCGCTCTTCGAGGAGCTGGAATTGGAGGATGTCACGCTCGTCGTTCAGGACTGGGGAGGGCCGATAGGATTTCGGGTGGCCACCCTGGAACTCCCCGAGCGGATAAGCCGCTTCGTCGTCCTGGACACCGGGGTTTTCACCGGAGATCAGAGCATGAGCGAGGAGTGGCTGGAGTTCAGGGACTTCATGAGCCGGGTGCCGGACACACCGGTGAAGCGTCTGATCCGGGGCGCCTGCAAGACTCCTCCCGCACCGGAGGTTCTCGCCGCCTACGAAGCCCCGTTCCCGAGCGTGGAGTCGAAGGCCGGCGTCCGCACCTTTCCGCAACTCGTGCCGCTCGATCCCGACGCTCCCGGCGCCGCCGAAGGCCAGGCCGTTATCGCGGCGCTCGCCAAAGACGGGCGTCCCGCACTCCTGCTCTGGGCAGACTCTGACCCGGTGTTGCCCTTAGACCCGGCAGGCTGGGGGATGCAGAGTCTTCTCCCGGCCGCGGGGGACCTGACCGTGATCGAGGACGCCGGACATTTTCTTCAAGAAGACCGGGGAGAACGCCTCGGCACGCTCATCGCCGATTGGCTCGCCGGACACTGGGAGACGTAAGGTACCCCTCCCGCAACCCGGCCGTCCGCACCGTCCACATCCGGTGTCCCTCCCCGACAACCTCCAGGTGACGGCCGAATTCCGGGCTGCTCATCCGCCCCTCACAGCGCGCGAACCTTCCGCGGGCGTAGGCGAGAAAATCGTCCGCCGGGTTGTCGTTCGCGTGCTGGATAAACCCCCAGAGCGACCAGAGTAGATCCCCCATCGCTTTGTAAAGCTCCAGGCGGGCAAAAAACCGTTGCGGCGTGGCCACACCGAAGTAGGCTTCCACCAGCGTCTGGTCCTGTTCGGGTCCGAACCCGGCTTCCGCGGAGAGATGGGCCAGGTCCCAGAAAGGATCGTTCATGCCGGAGAACTCCCAGTCGATGAGGCGAATGCCCTCTCCGGTATCTATAAAGTTGTGCGGCCAGGGGTCGTTGTGGCAGGCGGCGAGGGGCACGGGAGAGGCCTCTAGCGCCCGGCGGGCCTGCCCGGCCCTACGCTCCAGCCGGTCATAGCCTTCCGGCAGCCGCCCCCGCAGGCGCCGCAGGAGGTCTCGGCAACGCAGGATCATGCTAAAGACATCGAAGCGGAACCTGAAGAGCCGCCCGAGGCCGTGTACCCGTCTTATGATCCGCGCGACCCGCGTCAGTGCTTCCGCGTCCCGAGCCAGCCCCGCGCCGTCCAGAACCGCACCCTCTACGAACCGGGACACCATCGTGCCGCTCCGGGTGTCGAAGTAGAGCACCTCTGCCCCTATCCCGGCCGTAGCCGCGATCCCGGAGTTGTGTTCCTCCGCCCTCCGGTCTATGTACTCCCAGGTATCGTCTCCGGGGAGCCGGAGCACGTAAGCCGTCTCACCCGTAGTAACCTTGTAGCTCATGTTGGTCAGAGATCCTAAAGCTTCGAACTCGACGTCTTTCCGGGACACGCCGGTGAACATCGGGATCCGCCTCAAGACAGAATATGCTTTCTCTATCTCGCTGTTTGCGCGAATTCCGTCTGAGAGCAAGCCATGCCTTCCGGTCAGTTCCCCAACACGAATTCGCTTATTGTAACCTATATGTTAAATCTGTGTAAAACCGTTGCTCGTAGTTTGCGGGGAGCGGCGCGGCTCATCTCCGGGAGGCGAAGAGTATCGTCACCTGCCCGATATCCCGCCGCCGGGTGTCGTGATGGTCCATGTAGTCTGCCAGCCCGCCTTCCTTATCCAGTTCCCGGACCCTGGACAGGGCGAGGTCCAGCTCCTCCTCGGCGACCAGCGACCAGGTCGAGTCGCCGTCCCGCCACTCTTTCTTGAGCGGGCCGTGAGGATCCAGGTAGGACCCACTCTGAATGGTGGCGTCGGTCGGCGCGAACCGTCCGTTGTAGGCGAAGCCGGAGTCCCGAAGAACCTCTACCAGGCTGTCTACGGGGGCGAATCGGCTCCGGAGAACCGTTGCAGCCTGCGGGATCAAAGCGTAGTACCAGTAGCCGTGCTTTAGTTGTTGCTGGGAACAGGTATTGACCGTGAGGATCCCGCCGGGCTTGAGCACCCGGGCAAACTCCTCGAAGACCCGGCGGTGGGCGGGAAACCCTTCCAGGGCATCATCCGGCAGATGGTGGAGGACCTGGTTGATCATGACCCCGTCGAAAGTAGCTTCCTCGAAGGGAAGCTCGTCTATGCTGGATTGGTGAAAGGAGATCCGGCCCTCCCCTTCAGCGGCCGGCATCTTTTGCTGGGCGACCGCGAGCATCCCCTCGTTCATGTCTACAGCCTCGATCTTCCCGACGTAGTGCAGCAGGGCCCGGGAATAGCTACCCGTGCCACACCCGGCGTCCAGCACGGTAGTCCGGTCTAGCGGGACCGGCGCGTGGGCCATGCACCCGACGATGACCTCGGTTCCAACCGGCTCCCGCGTCTTGTCGTAGTTTTTGGAAGTCTCCGTATAGTTCTCATAGCTGCTCACACGTCACCCTTCCTGATCTGGATGTTCCGTCCCGGCCCCATTCTACAGAGTGATTAACCGAAGGTTTACCAGCGTTTAACGGAGGTTTCACCCGGGGTCTGTCTACCGCCTTTATACTGGCCGCGATTTCACAGCTTTCGCGGGAGGATGGAACCGGATGGCTTTTCGCAGCGTGGGCATCAACCAGCCGGGTGGAACCCCGAACCTCCCCGATACCCTCGAAACCCTGAAGTACTCCGGCGCGGATTTCGTAGAACTCCTGCTACCCGAACTTGGCGTTATCCTCGGTGGAACCCTGGACAGACCCCGGCTGAAAAGTGTCCGCGAAGCGCTGTTGCCCTCGGGCCTCTCTTATACAGTCCACGCCCCATTGGAAGCCGACCTGATGGACCTGGACCGGCAAGAGATACAAAAGAGTATCCTGATATCCAGCGTCCGGTTCGCGGGTGAAATCGGGGCCGACATAGTAGTCTTCCATGCGGGACAGCGGGTCGCCTCCCGCGACGTCCGCTACAGGTTCAAGGACCAGCTAGCCGCCGAGAGGGCGGCCCTGAGAGATATCGGGGATACAGCCGCCGAACTCGGCGTGACCGTTGCCGTCGAGAACTACTTCCCGGATCAGGCCGTCTTGCGCGGTGAAGCCTACGACTACTCTACCTGGCCTCCGGATCTGGCCGAGCAGGTCGCCGCCGTAGACCACCCGGCGGTCGGCATCTGTCTGGACGTTGGACACGCGGCTCTGGCCTCGGGCTTCTTTGGCTTCGACTTCGTGGAGGCGTGCGCCGCAGCCGCGCCGCTGGTCCGCCACATCCACCTCCACGACAACCTGAATACGAACTGCGCCAGCGTGAACCCCTCGGACTACGGAGACCCCGTCTACGGGACAGGAGACCTGCACCTGCCACCGGGTCGGGGCTCGATCCCGCTGGCGGACCTGCTCCGGCAAGTCGAGTTTCCTGCGGACCCGCGATGCTGCCTCGAACTTTCTCCGGATCTCTTTCATGAGGCTCCCCAGGCCCTCCTCGCGGCCCGCGAACTCTCGCAGCTGGCATCCCGCCGGAAGCTCGTCGTCTGAGCTAACCACTCACCCCGTTACGAGATCGAAGCTAAGGTCCTCGTAGATGGTGACCACGACCGGCACATCCTTGGGAGGCCACTGGTATAGGATCGAGAGAGTTCGTAAACTGCCGCACGCCAACAAGAGCGCATGCAAGGGGTTGTCGTGGAGCCCAACTCGAGGCAGGTCCGTAACTTTTCGCCCGTGCCGATCGGAGGCATAGGCAACAGTGGAACTCTTCTTATTTCCGAGATCCTTGCAAGGCTTCGTTTCTATATGGAGGTCGAGAGACCAAAGCGCCGTCATCAGCGGAGCGAAGGCAAGTCCGACCCTATCGACGCGGAGGCGGCAGGCGAGCCCAGACGCGAAGACGGTCGCGTGGAGATGATCCGGATCTTGAGATCGGCCCGTCACTCGGCGGTGAAGTCCAGAAGCCGGGCCGACAACCAACTCCAGGGCTTTGTGGTGACGGTACCAGGGATCTCCCTCACCATTTTCGCCGTGGCTGCCCACCGGCAAGTCTATTCTTGAGAGATAACAACAGTGTTCTGGTAACTACTCGTGCTTGTATAAGTGAGGATATAATCTGCTGAGGACAACCGAACAGGGGTGGTATCCGTGCCGGACAACTTGGTCACCAAAATCCTAAAGGACCATCTGGAAGATGGCTCTCTTGAGCCCGGCGAGGAGATCAGTATAAGGGTAGATCAGACGCTGCTCCAGGACGCTACCGGCACGATGGCCTGCCTGCAGTTCGAGCGCATGGGCGTAGACCGGGTCCAGGTTCCGTTCGCCGTCCAGTACGTAGACCACAACGTCATCCAGCTCGACCATAAGAACCCCGACGACCACCAGTTCTTGCAGGCTTTCGCCGCCAAGTACGGTGTCCATTTCTCCCGACCCGGAAACGGCATCTGTCACTACTTGCACGTCGAGCGCTTCGCCAACCCCGGCGCGACGCTCATCGGGGCCGACTCCCACACCACCACCTCGGGGGCGGTGGGTTCGATCTCCATCGGGGCCGGCGGGCTGGATGTGGCCGTGGTAATGGCGGGTCGTCCGTTTGAGACCCCGGCGCCGAAAGTCGTGGGGGTCCACATCGTGGGCGACTTCCCCGATTGGGTGACGCCGAAGGACGTAATTCTGGAACTGCTCCGGCGCCGGGACGTCAGCGGGGGCCTCAACCGCATCTTCGAGTTTTATGGGCCGGGCCTGGAGAACATAGACGTTACGGGGCGGGCCACGATCTGCAACATGATCGCCGAGCTCGGGTCAACAACCGGCATCTTCCCCTCCGATGAGCGAACCCGAGAGTGGATGGAGGCCCAGCAGCGCCTGGTCGACTTCGTTGAACTAGGTGCCGACGAGGGGGCCGACTACGACGAGCACGAGCACATCGACCTGAGCGAGCTCGTCCCGCTGATCGCCAAGCCTCACTCGCCAGGAAACGTAGTTCCGGTCGAAGAGGTGGCGGGGATGGAGGTGGCGCAGGTCTGTATCGGCAGCTCCGTAAACTCGGGCTTCGAAGATCTGGCGGTAGCCGCGGCGGTCTTGCGGGACGAGCGGGTCCACCCCGACCTGGTCATGACCGTCACGCCGGGAAGCCGTCAGATTCAGGAATCCATCACCCAATCGGGTGTCTACTCGGATCTGGTACGGTCCGGGGCCCGGATGCTGGAGCCTGTATGCGGCCCGTGCGTCGGAATGGGCATGGCGCCGCCCTCGGAAGCGGTGAGCGTGAGGACTTTCAACCGTAACTTCCCGGGACGCTCCGGCACCCAGAGCGATCAGGTATACCTGACGACGCCGACCGTGGCCGCCGCTACGGCGCTAAAGGGCGTCATTGCCGATCCTCGCGAGTTGGGTAACTACCCGGCTTTGCCAGAGCCGCCTATGGAGCCGGCGGTGGACGACCGCCAGATCCTCGAGCCCGCGCCACCGGAAGAGGCCGATGGCATAGAGATACCCCGCGGGCCGAACGTCCAGCCGCCGCCGGAGTCCGAGGAGTTGCCGGAAGACCTCTCGGCCACGGTTACGATCGTGGTGGGCGACGACATCTCAACCGGTGACCTCGCGCCCGACGGCGTCGAGGTTATGTCCTTCCGGTCCAACATACCGGAGATCGCCAAGTTCACCTTGCGCCGCTTCGACCCCGACTATCATCGGAAGGCCAAGGAGATGGCGCCGGGCATTATAGTCGGCGGCGAGAATTACGGGCAGGGCTCCAGCCGGGAACACGCCGCGCTCGCGCCGCTGCACCTCGGCATCCGGGTGGTCGTCGCCAAGAGCTTCGCCCGCATCCACCGGCGCAACCTGGTCTCGCAGGGCATTGTGGCATTGGAGTTCGAGAACGAGGACGACTACGAGAAGTTTGAAGAGGGCCAGGAGTGGGAGCTACCGGACCTCCGGGAACACCTGGAGAAGGGTGACGAGGAGGTGACCGCCAGGATGAACGGCGAGGAGATCACGCTGCTCGCCAACCTCTCCGGGCGGGAGCGGAAGATCCTGCTCGACGGTGGCATCCTCCGCCAACTCCGAGAAGAGCAGGAATCGTAGCCAATGAGGCCCGGTCCGCCGCGGACGTTGCAGAACTTGCATAGAGCTAGCTTGCAGCGCGACCCGTTCTCCTTTCCGACACGTTGGTCCTGAGGAGAGCCACGGGACTCGAGAAGCGAGTCTAGCGGCTGCTACAGCTCTCGTCTGGTACCAGATACGGCTGGTTGCCGATCGCCACGATGATAACACCGGCGACGAGCGCCCCGATGATGGTGCCAGCCACCCGCGTCATGATGCGGTCGGACGTGCCATCCACGTCGGGCTTCAACACGACCACGCTCATCGTTGGCCATCAAATAGAAAAACGCGGTCAACCTGAATACGAACCCGCTGGACTACGGAGATACCCTCGTACCGCCGGAAGCTCGTCGTCTGAGCTAGCCAGCCACCCTGACCCCCATGCTCCGGGCGGTCCCCTCCACAACCCTCATCGCGGCCTCGGTCGACCCGGCGTTCAGATCCGGCAGCTTGGTCTCGGCTATCCGGCGTACTTGGTCCCGGGTCACGGTGCCGACGGCGCCGTTGCCGGGCATGCCGGAGCCTTTCTCGACACCCGCCGCCCGGCGCAACAGGAAGGCCGTCGGAGGCGTCTTGGTTGCGAAATCGAAGCTCCGATCCTCGTAGATGGTGACCACGACCGGGATCACCATCCCCTCCTGCCCCCGGGTAGCGTCGTTGTACCGGCGCACGAACTCCGCCAGGTTGACCCCGTGCGGCCCAAGATCCCGCCCAACCGGCGGCGCCGGGGTCGCCCGACCCGCCTCGAGCTCGAGCTTTACCGTGGCTATTACCCTTCTGCGGCTGCGGCCCATCATCTTACCTCTCTCTGGATTACCCGACGGATATACGATAAAGTCTCCAGTAAGTGGAGAGTCAAGGAGAAATTTTGGGGAGTATTGAAGAAAAGTTGCGGGCCATTGGCGAGGTGGCGAAGATTTCGGGGGTTCCGGTAAAGACGATCCGGTACTACTCGGACATCGGGTTGCTGCCTCCGGCGGAGGTTTCGGAGGCGCGCTACAGGTTATATGGGGAAGAGGAGATCTGGCGCCTCGGGCTCATCCGCACGTTGCGGCACCTGGATTTCAGCCTGGAGGAGATCCGCAAGATGCTCTCCGGCCACTTGTCCGTAACCGGCGCCATAACATTGCAGCTGGACGCCCTGGACGCCCAGGTCCGGCACCTCGAACGGGTACGGGCGGTCTTGCAACAGGCGGAGAAGAGCGCCGGGGATCCGGGACGTTCGTTGGAGCATTTGCACAGTATCGGGGAAGCGCTTTCCGTCGAGGCAGAGGACCGCAACCGTTTTCTGGCCGAGAAGCTGCGGGCCGCGATCGTAACCGAGGATGCACCCGAAAGCTGGCGCAAGCAAGCGGCCTTCCTGCGGGGTATCGGGTTGCGGCTACCGGAGGAGCTGGCCCCGGATCAGGCCGCCGCCTGGATAGAGCTTGTGGAGCTCGTCAACGACCCGGAGTTTACCGCGGAGACGCGGCGGCAGGTCGCGCCTTTCTGGAAGACCCTGCGGGAACGGGAAGTAGACCCGGATTGGTGGCAGGAACGGATGGAAGATATAAGCCAGCGGGCGCTGGCCGCGATCGACCGGGGAGAACAACCTGATAGCCCCGGCGTGCAGGACATAGTCGACGATTGGATCTCGCTCTTCGCCGGGATGATGGGAGAGGAACCTTCCGCGGATTTCGTGCGCCGGTTCGCCGGGGAAGTGCCCGGCTGGCTCGAAAACGACCGCAACCGGAAGATACAGGAGCTCTTGATCCGGCTGGACCAATACGGCGAGATCCCGCCGTACGAGAAGGTGAACCGTCTGATGCTCGCGGGCCTGCGGTGGAAGGCGGCCCGGGGACCGGAGGTAGACCTCCAACCCGCTGCCAGCAAATCGCGCTAGCGAAACTCGTCCCGGTAACGGACGGTTCCGCCAACACCGTCGAGCGCCCCGGCCTCGAGCTCCGCGACCATGAAGTGTTCGTCCACGCCGTACTCGTTGTCCAGGCCCTTACCGCCCGCCCGCTCGAAGCCGAACCGAGAGTAGTAGTCCGGCTCGCCCAGCACCACCACCGCACCATAGCCGGCTTCGCGGCAGGCCCTCAACCCCTCGCGGACCAGTTGCGAGCCGATGCCCCGCCTCTGGTGCCCGGGCAGCACCCCGACGGGGGCCAACCCCACCATCCTCGGTGGATTGGAACCGCATCCGGCGACCCGGACCACCGAGAAGAGTACGTGGCCCACGACCTGGCTGTCGGGCTCTAAGGAGGCGACCAGCGAGACCGGCGCAGCGTCCGCGGCGTGGAGCCGCTCGACCAGGCGCGCCTCATCCTCCCGGCCGCCGAACGCCCGCAGATGCACTTCGCGAACGGCCGCGGCATCCTCGGCGCTGTAGGGACGGATTCTTACTCCCACTGCTGCTCCTCACCGGTAGATTTACTTGGAATGCGCAACAGTATAGGAGTGAACGAAGAATGGCCCCGGCGGCCCTACTCCCAGAACGCTTCGTCTGCGGCGGGGTTGTCCTGGTGGAAAGAGGCTTCTACGACCTGTCCGTCCCGCACCCGATAGAAGGCGATCTCTTTTCCCTCGATCCGCTCGCCGTTCCGTTCGGCGGACCAGTCGATCAAAGCAACGGCGTGCTCCCCGTGGTCCAGTACCTCGCGGGGCACGAGCCGGAACGTGCCGGCCGTAATCTGCTGGGCCTCCCGGATCATGCCGAGCGCGGAATCCGGGCCGTGCAGGTCGCCCGTATGGGGATTGTCCAGATCCGGCTCGTGCCAGATCACATCTTCAGCGAGCAGGGACCGCACGGCTTCCAGATCTCCCCGGTCCCGGGCGGCGTAAAGATCCAAGACGATCTGGTCGTTGGTGCGCTCCATCTAATCAGTGTAGTATATATTTGCAGTCTATACCAAGTGAGGTTTGTGTTGGACACGGCGAAACTTTTTCGAAACGGCCGGAGCCAGGCGGTACGCCTGCCCAAAAAGTTCCGTTTCGACGGCGATGAAGTTTATGTAAAGCGCATAGGAAATGCGGTAGTGTTGATCCCTCACGACGACTCGTGGAGCGGGTTGTTTGAGAGTCTGGAGTTGTTTTCGGAGGACTTCATGGAGGACAGGGAGCAACCACTTCGTCCGGAGGAGAGGGAAAATCCCTTCTCGTGAACCTCCTGCTCGACACGAACGTGTGCATATACCTGATTCGTCAACGTCCGGTTGAAGTGCTACGCCGGTTCGAAGAACACGAAGTTGGTGAGATCGGGGTGTCCTCGATAACGGCCGCGGAACTTTACTTCGGCGTTCGCAAGAGCCGGTATGCGGACCAGAACGCGCAGGCATTGGAGCAGTTCTTACTACCGCTGGAGATCGCCGAGTTCGGCTTTGAAGCCGCCGTCGCCTACGGAGGTATTCGGGCTACGCTGGAGAAACAAGGAACTCCTGTTGGGCCATTGGACACGCTCATCGCGGCCCAGGCCGTTAGTCTAGGAGCCACCCTGATAACCAACAACACCCGGGAGTTTACGCGGGTACCGAATCTCAAGCTAGACAATTGGGTGAGTGACCACGCTTAACGAGCGACCTGCTCGTAGCGGCGTTGTAGTGAGGCTAATTGCTATCCATTATCGCCGGATACTCGGTTCCACCCGTTTCATGGCGGTGCGGAAGTCGTAGGTGGTCACGGAGAGGGCGGAGAGCTGGTGGGAGGCTATACGGCGCTCGAAGTCCCGGAGGTTCACGGTCCGGCGCATGCAAACCAGGGCGGCCTCCCGGCAGAGGGCTTCGAGGTCGGCGCCGGAGTAGCTGCCGGTTATCCCGGAGATCTGCTCCAGGTCCAGGTCGGGGTCGGTGGGCATGTCGCGGGTGTGGATCTTGAGTATGTGCAGCCGGGCCTCGGGATCCGGCAGCCCGACCTCGATCTCGTGGTCGAACCGGCCCGGTCGCCGCAGCGCCGAGTCTAAGGCGCCCGGACGGTTCGTCGTCGCTATAACGCACACCCGCCCCAGCTCGTTCATGCCGTCCATAAGCGAGAGTAGCTGCGAGACCAGCGTCGCCTCGAAGCTCTCGCTCATCATGTCCCGGGAGGAGGCGAACGAGTCTATCTCGTCGAAGAGGACTACCGCCGGGGCCCGGGTGCGGGCTTCGTTGAAGATGTTGCGCAGGCGGGCTTCGCTCTGGCCCCAGTATTTGTTCAGGATCTCCGGCCCCGAGACGGCGATGAAATGCGCCCCGCACTCGTGGGCCACGGCCCGCGCCAGGAGGGTCTTGCCGGTCCCCGGCGGGCCGTAGAACAGGATGCCTTTGTGCGGCCGGATGCCGAGGCGTTTGAAGATCTCCGGGTGGGTGATGGGGAGCTCGACGGCCTCTCGTACCATCGCGATCGTCTCTTGCATGCCGCCCACGTCCTCGTAGCGGGTCTGGGGCACGTTGCGGCTGCCGGGCGTCACCCCGCTCGCCGCCGCGACCCCCGCGCCGCCGCTCCGGACGCTGCTCGCCAGCCGCTCCAGCAGGCTCTGCCGCTCGTCGGATGATTCGCTTTGTTCGGCCCCGGTTTTGTCGCGAGATTTGCTCACGGCCCAATTCTCCACGGGACCGTTCTCCTTGTAGCGCCAGTCCGTGTCTCGACCCGGGTCTATCTTCTCTGGGAGCCGCGCCACGATCTCGGCCGTCGTGTCGAGGTCCAGGATCGGGCACCGCACACACGGCCCGAGGTCCGAGAGAACCCGCTCGGTTATAGCGTCTTTGTCCACCTCGAAGACGCCGCCCCCATCAGTCTTCCCGAAGGCGTACCAGGAGTTGGAAGTAAGATGGTCGTTGTCGTAGACGTGGATCTGCTTGCACGGGAAGAGTTGCTTGCCCTCCAACGACCGCGGCGTACACCACTCCTTGGCCGCCGTGTCGGAACGCTGCTTCCGGAGGAAACACCGCAGGCCCGCGAAAAGCTCCTCGCCCGAGATGGCCGTCCCGTCCGCCGCGTACTCGGCCTCCCGCTCGCCGCGCAAGAGCCCGGAGAACTCATCCAACGGCTGCCAGTCGGAAGGCAGATCCAGGTCCACCCGGGCCACGGCCGTACCGTTCCGGCCCTCGACCGTGTAGGAAGGGTGGCGGGATGCGACGGAGGCCGCCCGTCCCAGGGCGCCCTCGCTGCGGAGCGGAAAGCTGACGCGTAACTTCATCGTCCGCAGATTCTAACCCAGAGGCCGCGAAACCGTGGCGGAGCCGTGGCGGGGCTTGCGCATCCCGGTGTTCCACGATACCTTCCGGAAACCAGGCCACCTATTTGAGAATCCAAGCAGACCCCGGAAGGAGTCAGCGGTGAACGAAGACGAGAGCCATACCGAGAACAACCCGCCGGTCTCGACCGGCGGCGGCGACGACGGCACGACGACCCTGCTCGGGTCGGGCCGGATGCCCAAGGACGACCTCCGGATAGCGGTGCTCGGGGACGTGGACGAGGCCAGCTCGTTCCTCGGCCTCGCCCGCGCCGAAACCGACGACGAGGAACTCGGCGCGGTCCTCATAGAAATGCAGCGGCTCCTCTACCGCGTAATGGGTGACGTGGCCATGCCCCGGGAAGACAACTTCGTCGGCGGGCAGGACCTGGCGTCCGTGGACGAAGCCCTGAAGGGGTGGCGCGACCGTACGGGGCTGCCCACCGAGTTCGTCGTCCCCGGCGAGACCCGGCTCGGGGCTCTCCTGGACGTTTCCCGCTCGGTCGTCCGCCGCGCGGAGCGGAGCCTGGTCGCCGCCGGATACCCGGCCGAACACCCCTACGCCGTGCGCGCGATCAACCGCCTCTCCGACCTGCTCTACATCCTCGCCCGCAACGCCGACGGCGAAAACCGGCTCTCCAAAGGTTCGTGATCCCTATCAGCAAACTTGCGGCTTCCAGGCTTCTGCTACTCGCCTTCCTGGTGTTCCTACTGGCGGGCTGCGGCGAGTCGCGGGACACCGGCGAAGCGCCCCCGGAAACCACCAGCCCGGGCCAGAAAGCCCCCGGGGCGTCCTCTTCCCCCAAAACCAACCCGGAAACCACCCCCGGAACGACCCGGGAAACCCCGCGCGAAGCCGCGGGCTCCACGACGGCCGAAAACGCGGAAGACGGCACCCGCCCCGAAAGGCGGGCCGAGGGGCGGGGGGAGATCCGGTACGGTTACACCTACGGCCAGGCCTCGGGGAACCTGGTCGTGGAGGGGACCGGCGGGCTCCCGGAATCCGATCCGGTAGACGTGCCGTTGGATGGGAGGCCCGCGTGGGTAGTGGGCGTCCCGCTGGGGAACGCTACGGCCTGGGTCGCGGCGCTCGCGGACGGCCGGGTCCAGGCGTTCCGGCTCGACGGCTCGAACGAGGCCGAACTGGTCTCCATTTCCCCCGACCGGCTCCCACCCGGCCAGCCGCCGCTCGTAAAAGCCCGGGGGGACTCTCTGGAGCTCGTCACGTCCCGCAACGCGGAGGTCTCGGAGCTCACCCACCCCGTCCCGGCGTCGCCGGAAGAAGAAGGAACCTGGTTCGGTGTAAGCGCCGACGGGTCGGTGTTCGAGGAGGTTGATGAGGGCGACTTCGTTGGCATAGGAGAGCTGGGGATCACGGCGATCCCGGACGCCCGGTTCGTGCGGGGCGCGGGCGGCACGCTGGCTTTCCTCTCGGACCCCACGACCCTATACGAGCACGACGTTCTGGGAGACGGCGTCGAGGCCGGCAGCATGACGCTGTTGCGCCCCGAAGAGGGGGCTACCGAGCTCGGGGTGATCTTCCCCGCGTCCGGCGGGGTCTTCGAGCAGGTGGCGCCGATGTGGTTCGAAGCTCCGGGAGTCGAGGGCGAGCTGTTGGCGATCACGGAGAGCACCGAGCCTCTGGCCACGCGCCTGTCCGTCTACAGCCTGAACGGCAGCCTGGTCGCCGCCGGTCCGTACATCGGGGAGCCGATGAAGTGGCGGCATCTCCTGGCCGCCGGGCCGTTCGGGCCGAACGGGGAGACGGAGCTGGTAAACACCCTGACGCCCCACTTGGGCGGGACCATAGAGTTCCACCGGCCGGACTTCGCGAACGGCTCCCTGAACATCGTCGCCACCCAGCCCGGCTACACCTCCCACCGCATAAACAGCCGCAACCTGGACACCGCCCGGGCCGGGGACCTCGACGGCGACGGCCGCTGGGAGATACTCGTCCCGAACGACGCCTACACCGAACTGGGCGCCATCCGGCACGAAGCGGGCGGCGCCACCGTGGCCTGGACCCTTCCGGCGGACGGCACCATCGTCACCAACCTGGCCTCCGCCACGACCCCCGGAGGCCGGGCACAGATCGCCGCGGGCCGCGAAGACGGGTCTCTGAGGATCTGGCCCTGAACAACGCTATCATTAGCCACGACACACTATTCCGGAGGAGGTAGCCAGATGGCGGTGGATTTCGGTGTTTTCGTACCGCAGGGTTGGCGGATGGACCTGGTAGAGATAGAAGACCCCGCAGAGCAGTACGAAGCTATGACCCGGGTGGCGCGGGTAGCCGACGAGAGCGGGGCCTACGACTCGATCTGGCTCTACGACCACTTCCACACCGTCCCGACCCCGGAGCAGGAGACCGTCTTCGAGTGCTGGACCTCGACCGCCGCCCTCACCCGGGACACAAAGAACGTGAAGGTCGGCCAGATGGTCACCTGCAACGGCTACCGCAACCCGGCGCTGCTGGCGAAGATGGCCTCTACCGTGGACGCGATGGGCAACGGCCGGCTCATCTGCGGCCTCGGCGCCGGCTGGTACGAGCACGAGTGGAAAGCTTACGGCTACGGCTTCCCCGAAGTCCCCGAAAGGATGCGGGCCTTCAAGGAGGCGTGCGAGATCGTCCACCGCATGTGGACCGAGGACGACGTGACCTTCGACGGCGAGTTCTACTCGGTAGACAAACCAATAAACGAGCCCAAGAGCGCGGGCGCGGCGCACCCGCCGCTCTGGATCGGGGGCGGCGGCGAGAAGGTCACCCTCAAACTCGTCGCCAAATGGGGCAACGCCTGCAACGTAAACGGCGCCGTAGAGACACTAAAGCACAAGTTCGACGTGTTGCGCGGCCACTGCGAGACCGTAGGCCGAGATTACGAGGAGATCACGCGCTCCTCCAGCGCCGGCGTCCACCTCTTAAACGAAGGTGAGGACCCCGAAAAAGCTACCGAGCAGGCCCGTATGGGCCGCAGCTACGAGGAGTACAGCAAGCAGTTCGTAGTCGGAACGCCGGATCAAGTCGTAGAAGCCCTGCAACCCAAAGTCGAAGCCGGCGTCGAATACTTCATCATCTACATGCCCCGCGTCGCCTACGATCCCACGCCGGTAGCGCGGTTCGCTGAAGAGGTTGTTCCTCAATTCGATTAACGGACAGCCAAGCTGTCGATCTCAGCTTGAATATGTACACGTTTATGTACATAATATACTAAAACATTCCGAGCGGTCAATCGAAGGCCGGTTAGACAGGAGGACAGGATGTTGAAGTTGCCGGAAGTTCTCGGGGTGGCCGAGGCCAGGGCTGAGATCGCCCACGTGTTGGAAGATGTCGAGCAGGGGCATACGTTCATCATCAAGGGAACGAAGGGCCGTGAAGCCCTCGTGATAAGCGCCGACGTTTTCCGCAGGTTCCAGGATGCTTACCTGGAACTCGTCGGTGAGCTCGAAACGATAAAGATCCTGAGCGACGAGAAGGCGATGGAAGCCTTGCGAGAGTCTTCCGAAGACAAAGGGCAGCGCTACACGCTCTCGGAAGTAGAAGGCATGGTCGGAGAGGGAGATGACCATGAGGGGGAGAACTCCTAGACGGAAGCTGCTGGTAAACAGAACCGGGGTCGATACCCTGTTGGAGCTTCCGGTGAAGATCCAGCAGCAAGCGTTGAGGAAGATGGAGACCATCGAGACGGCACCCGCGAGCGCAGGTTACCCGCTCCGTAAACCGTTGCAAGGTTTCCGCGGAATACACAGCGGTCGCTACCGGATTATCTGGCGTTTGCTCACGCTAGAGGAAGGCGAACAGATCGCTGAGGTAGTGTACGTGGGTATTCGTTCCGCAGGCGACGAAAAAGACGCTTACGCCGAGTTCGCCAGGCTATTCGGACTCCCTGATTTCTGATCTTCCTCGTGAAAGTATCCTGGGCTATTCTCTAAATTTGCCAGCTACTACAGTGTTTAGACCTTCCGCCAGTAGGCGAGTACCGAATGTGCCAATCGCTGATGGAGTAGCGATCCAATCGGACTGAGCGCAGCCAAGCGCAGAAAATGCCAGCCTACTGGCGGAGCCTCTTAAATTTACTTCTCGCCCTCACCCCCATCGTCAGACCGAAAGTTCAACGCCTCGCGCACCTTTGTTGCTGACGGGTTGTCCGACGGTCCGTCGGCTGTTGCGAGTTGCGGCAGCATCCGGGCGAGGAGGAGCGTGGAGAGGGTGGAGGACTCGCCGCCCTCGCCGCGGACGAGGAGCGGGCGCGGGGCTTGTTGGAGGAGCTTCTCGCCGACCTCGACGCGGCGGCGGGCCAGCTCGTACTGGACCATGGCCCGGTTGTCGCGGTGGGACTGGCCGAGGCGGCGCAAGGCGGTCGCCTCGTTCTCGGCCTCGGTGAGCGTGGCGCGGCCCCGGGTCTCTATCTCCAGGCGCACCCGCTGGGCTTCGGTCTCTTTTTCTTCGAGCATCCGGGCGACGTCCTGGCGGGCTTTGTTGCGGGCTTCTTTGACTTCTATGAGGCGGGCGTCGCGCTCTTTTTTGGAGCGCTCTATCTCCATTAGCAGCCGGTCTATGCGGCGTTTGCGGGTCAGCTCCCACTCCCGCTCGTAGGCGGCGAGTTCTTTTGCGACGCGCTCGCGGGTCGCGAGGTGCTGCTGGTACTGGTCGGGGAGTTGGACGTCCGGGATGTTGGCGCCCAGGATGCGGACGCCGTAGCTCGCCAGCTGGCGGTTCAGGTAGTCCTGCATGTCGCCCACGTCGCCGCCGCGCAGGTCGTAGGCCCGTTCGGTGCGGACCTGGCGGCTGCGCTGCCGGATCGCGTCCTGCACCGCGCTGGAGAGGACCAGGTCAAAGTTCGAGGCCCCGATGGTGCGGACGAAGGCTATTGGGTCGGTTATGCGGAACTTGAGGAAGAACTCGATGGCCTTTAACGGGACGTTCTCCTGGGTCGGACAGACGGCTACGGGGGCGAGGTAGGGAATCTCGGTCGCCGTGTCCACCACAAACTCGACCTTCTGCCACGGCCACCAGAGGTAGTGGCGGCCCGGCGAGAGGGTGCCGGTGATCTTGCCGTAACTCGAAAGGACGCCGGTGGTTCCCTGCTCGATCTCCACGATGGCGCTCCGCCACAGCCAGAGCGCGGCGACCAGAATAAAGAACCCGGACCCCGCCAGCGCGAGGACCGTGAAAGCTATATTGCCGGCGAAGATGGCCACCCCGAACAGGTACACCGCCACGCCCAGCAAGAACAGCCAGCCGTAGCGCCGCCGATCCTTCGGGATAACGACCGGTACGATCTGGCCCTCGTCGCCCCCGCGCAGGAAACGCCTGACGCCAGACCAGCCGGTGACGACCTCCTTTATCTTGGAGAACTCCGGTACGCTGGATGCGGTGGTCATTCGCCATCCTCCTCGGGGCCGGCAGAACCATTGGGTTCGCCGGCTCCACCAACTTCCTCGCCGTGCCCGATGCGCTCGACGCGCTCCTTCACCGCCTCGTCCGTAACGGACTTCCGGATCTCCTCCAGACGTTCGGCGGTCTCTTCTTCGGCGGCCCGCGGCTCTTGCGGCTCGTCGTCGGTCACGGCTTTTTCGACGGAGACCAGCTCCTCTATCTCGGTCTCCCGCTCTTCGATACGCCCCTGTATCTCCTGCATCCGCTCCCGGATCGCCTGCATGTCCTCCGGCGTGTACAGCACCTCGCCGCTCGTCCCGATCATCTGCCGGGCGATCGCCAGGAAGTTCAAGGTCTGTTCCCCATCCTCCCCGACCTGGACCACCTGCGGCAGCCGGCCGGCGACAGACTCCAGCCGGTCGAGCACGTCCTGCTGAAAGCGGTACTCCAGGATCTCCGGCGCGTCCGCGCCGCTCACCGCCCGGATGTCGAGCGCCTGGGCCTCCAGGAGCGCCGCGTTGGCGTTGGCCGTGCTCTCCGCCTCGACCATCCGCTGTCGGGCGCGGGCGTTGGCCCGGTTGGTCTCCCGCTCGCGGGCTATGTCTATCTGGGCCTGGTAGCTGGCGACCTCCGCCTGAATCGCGGATAAGGTCTCCCGCAACGAGGCCAGCTCCTTGTTCAACTCGCCCTCGTCCTGCTCCTTGCGGAGCCGCAGCTCGTACTGGTACGTGTACGCCTCCTTCGCCACCCGCACCATTTCCGGGGAGGCGAGGTCCATCCGGTACTCCTGGCTGGAGGGCTCGGCGTGCGTGATGTTCGCGTTCGTGAAGCGGACGGCGGGGAGAAACTGGTTGTTCAAGGATTCCAGGAACTTCTGGGTACTCTCGCCGACCAGATCGTAGATATCTTCGGCGTTCTGCTCGTAGATCAAGGCCCGCGTCATCTCGCTGATAGCGTTCTCCAGCTTGTCCGCGAAGCCTCGCACCCCGCCGACGGTAAAGATGTACTCCGCCGGGTCCTCGATCCGGAACTGCAAGAACAGGTCCACCGAGGCGTTGACCCGGCCCGCCGTGGGGGCTTCCCGGATCGGGGCGTTGTACGGGTACTCCTTGGCGGTGTTGACGATGTAGCTGACCTGTTTCCAGGGGTTGAAGAGCAGGATCCGCCCGGCGTCCACGACATCTTCCAGTTTGCCGAAGCGGGTGATCACCGCCCGGCTCCCGTCCGGGACCATCACCACGCTCTGGCGCCACCAGACGAAGACGGCCAGGGCGATCAGGAGCAGCCACAAGTGCGGCCCGAAGACCATCAGGCCCAAGTCGCCGATAAACGGTAGCGTGCTGATGGTCAGCATGGCGAAGACCCCGACTACCACGAACACCACCAGCAAACCGATGGGCAGCAGCCGCCAGAAGAGCGATTGGCGGTTGGGGATGACCACCGGCGAGATGACGTTTACGAACTCTCCCGAAGAAGCCTGCGTCGGAAAACTGCGATTGAGGATCTCCGACGCCTCGGAGAGCGAAGCCGTCTGCTGCTCGATCTCGGTCCCCGCCGTCCCGCCGCGTTCCCGCGCCGAGAGAAAATCGCCGGCGTCGATCTCGAACTCCCCGAACTGCTCGTCTTGGGTAAGCTTCTCTACCGCTTCCTGCGCCCGCTGCCGTACCTGAGCCATTCGTCACCCCTAGTCATTGTTAAGACTTTTCAACCGCCTCCCAGGCAAGACCATACCACAGCCACCCCGAACACGAGTCTATCCGGACATAGACTCCCCCGGGCTTCCGGCCGGTGCTCCCGGCGCCGGATCTGCTACTTGGGAACCAATAAACCTCCCGTAGACTCGTTGGGCAACTGCTCGTTCTAATCCGGAAGGAGAGCAGCATGGGAAAGAGGAGCCGCTACGAACCGGGAACTTTCTGTTGGGTAGACCTGGCGACGACGGATCCAGCGGGCGCGGCAAACTTCTACGGCGCGTTGTTTGGCTGGCAGACGGAAGACATTGCGGGCGGAGAAGGTGGAACCTACACGATGTTCCACCTCGACGGCGAGCAGATCTGCGCCCTCTACGAGATAGAGCCCGGGCGTCGCGAGCAAGGCGTCCCCCCACACTGGTCTTCCTACGTGGGCGTCGAGGATGTCG
Source organism: Rubrobacteraceae bacterium (assembly GCA_050331175.1). GTDB lineage: Bacteria > Actinomycetota > Rubrobacteria > Rubrobacterales > Rubrobacteraceae > SIRX01. The sequence continues at coordinate 181,640 of JBHJHC010000017.1, forward strand.
ACGCAACGAGCTCCAGGGCGCGCGAGTTGGGTGGCACGGTGCTGGGCGAACCGCGCGAAGTCCTCGACATGGGCCGGATGGCGGTCATCGCGGATCCTGCGGGCGCCACGTTTGCTTCGTGGGAGCCCCGGACGTGGGCCGGGGCGGGCCGGGTCAACGACCCGAACTGCTTTGCCTGGAACGACCTGCAGACGCGCGACCCCCGGGCGGCGATGGATTTCTACTCCAGCCTCTTCGGCTGGGAAATGCTTCCGATGGAAGAGAATGGAGAGCTGGCCTACGTGGTGCTCCGGAATGCCGGTCTCAGCAACGGCGGCATCATGCCTATGGACGAGCGACACGGCGATGTGCCTCCCTACTGGCTCGTTTACTTCGTGGTCCATTCTTGCGACGAAACAGTGTCCCGAACGAGGGAGTTGGGAGGAGAAGTGCTCGCCGAGCCGATGGAGATAGGTGCCGGGAGGATCTCGGTCCTAAAAGACCCCCAAGGCGCAGTCTTCGCGATCTTCGAAGGCGAGACCGACGAGTGAAACTAAACCGGCCAGCTTACAGAGATTCCAGTGAGTGCGGGTAAAGGAGCGAACAGGCTTGTCTATAGTGACTGTACGTTACATCGTCGACGACGTTGAAGTGGCGGTCTCGTTTTACACAAGACACCTTGGTTTTCGCGTAGAAATGAATCCCGCACCAGGTTTCGCAATGCTCTCCCGCGAAGGTTTACGGTTGCTGTTGAATGAGCCGGCAGCTGGAGGAGCGGGCCAAGCCATGCCCGATGGAAGTCATCCCAAACCGGGCGGGTGGAACCGCTTCCAGCTTCAAGTAGATAACCTTGAGCGCTCCGTCAAGACTCTTCGAGAGGCGGGAGCACGTTTCCGCAACGACATAGTGATCGGAAACGGCGGCAAGCAGATACTGCTCGACGACCCCGCCGGCAATTGCATCGAGTTGTTCGAGCCAGCCGAATAGCCTCAGCTTTTCACTTCAGGACGGCTTTTCGACCCACTCGGGCTCGGGGGTTATCTCCGGCTCCGGCTCCGGCCCGGGGCCGTCGAGCCCGGTGGAGCTCACGGTCATGAGCGGCCGGACCGCCAGGTCATGGTCGCAGACGGCCTGGCACGAGAGGCGCACCTCGCCGAGTAGATTCCGGCTCTCCAACACTTCCAGCTCGGCCCGCGTCATCTGCTCCGGCTCGCCCTCCAGGTACTCGATCCGGCAGGTGGTGCACTTGGCGTTCGCCCCGCAACGATGCAGGATGTCTACCCCCGCATCCTGCTCTATCGCCAGGACCAGCCGCTTGCCCTCCTCGACATCGAAATCCCCCACACCTTCTACTTCAAGCCTGGGCACTTCACCCTCCTTGCGTGATGGACAACTCTAGTAGCTTGCCACACCTGAACTATTCGCACAAGCGGATACTTACTCAGCCAACCCTCCGACAGAGCCACACCGCAAAGCATACCCAATCGGAGATTTGATTATAAACTTACCAGTTAGTATAGTTGGGTTATGGTGGAGAATAGCGGTACTCCGGGCAGAAAACTCCGAACGCGGCAGAAGCTTTTTGCGGGGGCGGACGCGCTTTTCTACGAGCATGGTGTTCGGGCGACGAGTGTGGACGAGGTTGCCGCAGAGGCTGGGGTAACCAAGGTGACCCTGTATTCGCACTTTGCTTCCAAAGACGAGCTCGTGACCGCTTACCTCGACGAGCGCGACCGGCGCTGGCGTGAGTCGTTGGAGGACACCCTGGCATCTTGCGCAGATCCCGGAGCCCGGCTTTTGGCGGTTTTCGACGCCTATCGGGAGTGGGTGAAGGCCGGGGATTTCAGGGGGTGCGCGTTCGTCAACTGCGCCGCGGAGTTTCCCGACCCTGCTCATCCCGTGCGCGCGGTCATCAGGCGGCACAAGGCCGGCGTACGCGGGCGGCTCAAAGCTCTTGCTACCGAAGCGGGCGTCGAGGATCCCGCTTCCCTGTCCGAGCAGCTGTTCGTCGTTCTCGAAGGCACGTACGTAACGGCTGCGCTGGAAGGCGACGAGCAATTGTTCTCCCGGGTTCGGGCGCTGGTCGACGGTCTGGTTCAGGCTGCTGCCGAGAAAAGCAGCGTGTAGTGGCGCGGGGCACCGAGACCACGCGGCTTTCGGTAGCCGGCTTCGTCGCCATTGCTGTGGCCTTCGGCCCGGCGCGCAACGGTTTCGGGCTGTTTCTGCCAGATTTTCGGGAGGAGTTTGGGCTCTCGGTTGAGTTGTCGGGGTTTATTGCCAGCGGGGTGCAGGCCGGCTACCTGTTCGCGCTGGCCGCGGTCGGGCTCTCCGTTGCGAGGTTGGGGCCCCGGCCTCTGGTGGTGCTCGGCGGGCTGGCGGGCGCCCTGGGGATGGCCCTCGTTTCGTTCGCTGGCGGCATTCTGGCGCTCGCCTCCGGCGTGATCCTGGCCGGCACCAGCGCGGGGTGGTCGTGGGCTCCCTACAACGACGCCGCGGATCGGATGGTACCGCCGCGGTTGCAGGGGAGGGTGTTGTCGGTGGTGAGCACCGGCACGACCTTCGGGATCCTGGCAGCCGGGGTGGTTGCGCTCGCGGCCGGGTCTTCCTGGCGGGCGGGTTGGATCCTCTTCGCGGCAGCGGCGGTTGTGGGGGTGGTGCTCAACGTGTTCGTTCTGCCCCCGGGCCGGCACGGGTCTTACGATGAGACCTCCGGCAATGCTCCGGGACGCTCTTCGAGGGTCGGATGGTTCGCGCGCCCGGAATCATACGCGCTCTTTACAGTGGCTTTCTCCTTCGGGATCTTCAGCGCCTTCTACTATGCTTTCGCGGTGGATTACGTTTCCCGCTCCGGAGGCCTTCCGGGGACAGCGGGGCCGCTCTTCTTCATCGCGCTGGGCATAGCCGGTTTCGTTGGTCTCTTTACGGGAGAGGCGGTCTCCCGCTTCGGGCTGCGCCGGGTGCTGTTGGCGATCCTGGTGTCCCAGGGCATCTCCGCTCTCCTGTTGGGCGCGGCCCCCGCCTGGTGGCCGGGGGTAGCCATCTCGGCCGCTCTTTTCGGGGCGGACGTAATGCTCATGAGCGCGCTGCTCGCGATGTGGAGTTCCTGGGTTTTCGCCGAGCAGCCTTCGACCGGCTTCTCCGCGACCCTCATTCTGCTCGGATCGGGTAGCGTAGTGGGACCGGCCGCCCTCGGAGCTTTCGCCGGCAACTTCGGGCTCGGTGCGGCGTTCCTGGTCGCGGGGGCCATCTCGTTGCTGACCATCCTCATCTACGCCGCCAGGAACGCAAGCCCGATCCCGGCGAAGCTCTATGCGGATAGAGATCCGAAAGCGTGAAAAAGGGTGCTCCGATAGTCTAAACTAGCGTTCCTTCGAGTTGGGAGGAGCACGCCCGTGGACTACAAACCACCTTCAATAAAAGTAGACAAGCCGTGGGGCCGCTTCGAGCAGTACACCCACAACCTGCCGTGTACGGTCAAGATCATCACGGTCGCCCCGGGAGGCGTGCTCTCGCGACAGTACCACCATCAACGGGATGAGCTCTGGGTAGTTCTGGACCCTGGAGCCTGCGTGGAACTGGACGGTAAAGTCCACCACCCAAAGCAGGAAGAAAAGCTCTTCATCCCCCGGCAGACGGTCCACCGGCTCTCGGCCGAGGGCGAAAACGAAGTCCGGATACTGGAGATCTCCTTCGGCGAGTTCGACGAGAACGACATCGTACGCCTGGAAGACGTCTACGGCCGCGTCGGACCGTAATCTAAGGAGGCGGGCAGCCAGCAAAGCCTCGTATGAGTTCCGGTCGGACAGAAGGGACCCGCCGCAACTCTCGCAGGGCGCGAGCCCGGAGAAATGTTCCGCTGCGGCTCGTGGTGCTAATGGTCCTGCTGCTCCTGGCGTTGTTGACGCTGGCGTTTGGCGCACTGTTTACCTGGCGCCTCTTCGGAAACGACGTTTCCGGTAGGAGCCTCGCGGAGGAATCGATAAGATCCGGCCCAAACCCCCAGGTCCTTATATCTAACCCGCGAGGCACCGTGCGGGTCGAAGGCGTGCCGAACCTGGAAGCCATCGAGTTTGAGGTGACGAAGTATGCCCTCGCCGCCGACCGGGACCGGGCCCGGCAGCGCGCCTCCGAAGTCCGCAGCGACATCTCCCGCGAGGACTCCACCTTCGTGGTCAGCACCCGCGGGGGCCGGGAAACGGGCGCCAAGTATACTGTACGGGTTCCAGCGGGCGGCTCCGTCGAAGTGGAGGCGGAAGCCGGAAACGTATCGGTAACCGGAATGGAGGGTGAGGTGACGGTTCGCGCGGAAGCCGGGGACGTAACGGTCGGTGAAACCCGGGGCTCGGTGTACGTCGAAGCGCGGCGGGGAGATGCCAGGATCTCCGGCGTGAGGACCGACGCCGGGCGCGTGGAGGCGGAGGTGGGAGTGGGAGATCTCGAAGCAAACGACCTGGTGGTGGGCACGCTCGACACCTTCGTCGATACCGGAAACGTCGTGCTCTCCGGCCGCTTTTCCGGAGACGGGGCGATACTCGTCCAAACCGGGGATATCTTCGTCGGTGTTCCCGCGGAAGACGTCGCAGAGCTGGAGCTGGAGGCGCTCGTCGGTGAAGTGGTCCGCGAAAACGGGGACCGGTAGTTTGGACCGAGATCCCGGATATTACTCGCCGGAAGGCTTCCGCGATGTTCTGCGGGGCGTGTGGTTTTCGCCCCGGAGGTTTTTCGGGAACCTGGATCCCGGGGGCAGCCTTTTGAGGCCCGTATTCTTCGCCGCGGCCGTTGTCTACCTGGTCCTGGCGATCGAAGCCGTCCTGCGGGCTGTCTGGGTCCGGGAGATCGGCTACTCGCTGCTCTACGGGCTCCTGGCCGGCCTCGCCGTTGCCCTGTTCCTCGGGTTGCTCCTGGTAGGGGCTTTCACCGCGCTGGTCCTCGTCGTCCTGGACGGCGCCCCGTCCCGGGCGAAGTTCGGGACCCTCTTCCGCCCCCTGGGCTACGTGGCGGGCGTCCTGATCGTGCTCCCAATCCCCTACGGCCCTTTTCTCGTCCTGGCCTACGGACCCTACGTCGCCACCGTCGCCGTAAAGGAAACCCTCGGCCTCTCCTGGAAACGCGCCGCCAGCGCCACCCTGATACCGCTGGCCGCCACGTTGCTCATACTGCTGGCCCTGCTCGGACCCGCCGACGCCTACAACCTGCTCGTCAACCCGCCGCAAAACTAGAACGTTAGGGAAAAAGAAGCCCGGTGCCCTTTCCTAAAGGGGTGATAGGTGGGGAAAGGGAAAGGAGGAATAGGAAATTTGATATGGGCACCAGACAGATATATTCATACCGCACATATAATCAGGTGTCAAGGTCCGGCAGAAATTTCTTTCCGGACGTTGCGCTGGTTTCCGAGCTTGAGATCTACTTGAATTCGTCACCATAGGTTGACAAACCTGCGGATGTCAACTAATATTGACGCATGAACGGTGATAAGGGGACGCAAATACAGGGACCGCAAGATCCGAGGGACGGTCTGGAAGCGGTCGTCGCTCTACGGCGATTGCTGGAGACTTTGGAGTCTGCTCAGGTGGAGAACGCCTTCCTCGCCGGCTGGTCTTGGGCCCGGATCGCCGAGGTTCTGGGGGTGAGCAAGCAGGCCGTTCACAAAAAGCACGCTCCGCGATTGCGAGAGAAATACCCGGGGATGAGACCCTAAACGGGATCTTGCGTACCTGGCGAGAAAGGAGCAAGAGGAATCATGTTCTTTAGCCGGTTTGTTAAAGAAGCCAGAAGATGTGCGGAGGCTGCCGTTGAAGAGGCGAGGGGTTTGGGCCATGATTCTGTAGGAGATGAAGATCTTCTGCTCGGGATTTTGAGTGCAGATGACGGAGTAGCTTCACAGGCGCTTTCTTCGCTGGGTGTGACACCCGAAGCAGTGCGCGAGCAGTCTGAGGTGTTACTTTCCGAGGCGCTATCTTCGATCGGAGTCTCGTTAGAAGAAGCCCGCCTGAATGCCGGAGACACGTTCGATATGCGCTTACCGGAGAAACGCAAGATACCTTTCTCCCCGAGGGCAAAGAAAGCTCTCGAACAAGCGTTATCCGAGGCACTGAGGTTAGGCGACAATCGGATCACCCCCGAGCACATCTTGCTGGGTATCCTCCGCAACCCGGATGGAACGGCCGCACGAATACTATCCGCCCTCAACGCACCAATCAGCGTAGTCGAAGGACGTCTCGATCAGCTCAGAGGGCGAACGCTCTCGGGCTGACCGGGGAAACTACGGCGAGAGCGTCTCCAGGGCCAGGGCCGTGAGCAGCGAGGCGCCGTAGGAGAGTATCTCCTCGTCGAAGGCGAAGGTCGGGGTGTGGAGGCCGGACTTGTCTTCTCCGATGCCGAGCCAGATAAAAGCTCCGGGCAGTTTTTCAAGGAAGAAGGCGAAGTCCTCGGCGCCCATGGAAGGGTAGGAGAGTTCCAGGGCGTAGTCGTCGCCGAAGACGACCCCGATCACGCCGAGCGCCCGGCGGGCTGCCTCCTGGTCGTTGACGGTTACGGGGTAGGAGAACGTGTAGTCGAGTTCGGTGTCGCCGCGCATCCCGTTCGCCACGCCGTGGGCGAGTTTCTCCATGCGTTCGGGGATTTTCTTGCGGAGGTCTGCGTCCAGGGTGCGCACCGTGCCGTCGAGCCGGGCCTCACTGGGAATTACGTTAAAGGCTGTTCCGGCCTCGATCTGCCCTACCGTCAACACCGCCGGCTGGACGGGATCTACCTCCCGCGAAACGATGGTCTGTAGCGCGGTCACTACGTGGGACGCGATGGTCACCGCGTCTACCGCCAGGTGCGGCATGGCCCCGTGCCCCCCGCTGCTCTTCACTTTCATGTTGAAGATGTCGGCGGCGGCCATGATCGGGCCGGGCTTGGTTGCCGCCGTTCCGAACGGTAGACCCGGCCAGAGGTGTAGGGCGAAGATGGAATCTACGTCGTCTGCTAAACCTTCTTCGACCATAACCCGGCCTCCGCCACCACCTTCCTCGGCGGGCTGGAAAAAGAACTTCACCGTTCCGTTCAGGCGGTCGCGCAGCTCCGAAAGAGCGTGGGCCGCCCCGACCAGCATGCTCGTGTGTCCGTCGTGGCCGCAGGCGTGCATCTTTCCGTCCGTCTGCGAGGCGAAATCCAGGCCGGTCTCCTCGTGGATCGGGAGCGCGTCCATGTCGGCCCGCAAGCCCACCGTCGGCCCCTCGCCTCCGCCGTTCAAGGTGGCGACGATGCCATTTTCAGCAACGCCGGTTTGTATCTCGAGGGGGAGCCCATCGAGGGCGTCGAGAACCTTCTTCGCGGTCTTCTCCGTGCCAAAACCGAGCTCGGGTTCGCGGTGGATGTCGCGGCGGAGGTTCACTATCTTCTCCGCGAACTCTTCCTGAATTTTCTGTACGAGACCGTCGAACTTCTGGGCGGTTTCCATGAACTCTCCCCTTACTATATCCTCAGATTCTTCACCACCAACCAAAGTTACCACATAACGGTACGGTTCCTACGCTGCGGGCTCCGGGGACCATAGGGTATCCTCCCGCGGAACGAGGTCGGGGTCGAAGCGGTCTAGCAGTTTTTCGGTAGATACCGGCTCTCCGGGTTCTGCGAGACCCAGCGTACGGGCCATCCAACCGAGCACCTCCCGGGGGTCCTCACCCAGAGCCGCGCGGTCGGCGAGCGTTACCGCGCCGTGCCGTTTGGCGAGCCGCCGGCCGTCGGGGCCGAGCACGAGCGGCCCGTGGGCGTAGCAGGGCGCCGGCAGGCCGAGCCGCCGGGCGAGCAAGAGCTGCCGCGGGGTAGAGTCGGCCAGGTCGTTTCCACGTACCACCTCTTCGATACCCTGCGCCACATCGTCCACGACGACGGCGAGCTGGTAGGCTGGCGCGCCGTCGTTCCGGCGGACCACGAAGTCGTCCACTACTCCTTCTTGAAACCCGAGGAGCCTGTCCTGGAAAGCTACGCGGACGCCGCCCGCCCTCATCCGCAACGCCGGCGGACGCCCGATGGCTTCGCGGTCGGCCCGTTCTCTGGCCGTTAGCCCCCGGCAGGTGCCGGGGTAGCGGTCGGCGGCAGCGATCCCGTGCGGGGCCGAGACGGCGGCCCGGATTTCGGCCCGCGTACAGTAGCACGGGTAGAGCAACCCATCCTCGGCAAGCCGGGAGATAGCTCCTTCGTACAACTCCATACGTTCCGACTGGCGCACGGTCGGACCGTCCCATTCGAGCCCTATCGCCCGCAAGTCCGCGAGCTGCGCCTCTTCCACGCCGGGCCGTACCCGGGAGCGGTCGAGATCTTCTATCCGCAAGAGGAAGCGGCTACCGGCGGAGCGGGCGAACAACCACGCCAAAAGCGCGGTCCGCAAGTTTCCGAGGTGTAGCGGCCCCGTAGGACTCGGTGCAAAACGTCCGTTGGCGCTTCGTTCAGCTGCCATGCCGGGAGAGTTTACCGGCTCTGGTGCCCCGTCTCTCAGTAAGCCTTGCGGCCGAACAGCCAGAGCGCGGCGAGCAGTGGGAGCGTCGCGGCGACTATGCAGATTGCGAAATGAGGCAATACGAAACTTTCGCCGGCAAACAAACTCTCGTCACTCCAATAGTTGAACAATGTCAACCTAAAGGCCAGTTCATAATCCGGGCTTACAAAGTTTGAATTCATGAAATAGGCTCGGGTATATGACAAGAGCTCTATCACGGCCAACGGAAGCGCGTAAAAAGCATACGCTGCCAATGCAGTAGCTACGACGCTTCCAAGGACGCTCCGAAGAATAATCGAGAAGAGCAGACCGACACCCAGAACGAAAAGAGACCCCAGCCACATTAATCCCGCAGAGAAGACCAACCCGGTTAGGGTCAGAAAACCAAGCGGATATCCATTGGCGGATGCTAAAACGATGACCAGGACATCGCCAGAGACGGCAGCAACCAACAAGAGGCCCGCACAAACCGCGTACTTGTGCAGTAGTAGTCTCCGGCGCCTCGTCGGTCTCGAAAGCAGCAAGTATATGGTATTCCCGCTTACCTCAGACGATACTAGAGTCCCTCCAAGAAGCGCAGCTAGCGGAACAAGGACGAAGAAACCACCTGCCGTATACAATCCAAATAGCTCCAGTACAGAGATTTCGAGTCGCCCCAGGGAAGAGTCGTAAGCCCTCACGATTTCCTCGTAGGGAGTGAGAATCGGCATCGTTAGAATAGCCACGAACACCACGGCCGTTGCGGCCGCGAGTTTCCACCAGGCCTCTCGCAACTCTTTAGCGATCATCGTCGGCCTCCACGTACCGCAAGAAGATCTCTTCGAGGCTCATCCCCCCGCAGTCTACGTCTAGCAACCGGTAAGGACGCTCTTCCAGAATCTTACGCACCGCTTCCGCCTCGCCCCGGATCTGGAGTCTCACGCCGCGGCCTTCTTTCTCGACGTCCAGCACGTCGGGGAGGTAACGGAGTAGACGCAACTCTTCGTCCGGGGGCTCTTCGGCGTAGACGAGCCGGAAGACCTTGTGCGTCTCCCGGAGACAGTCTATCTCGTCGCCGACCACGAGCCGGCCGCTCTCAATGATGCCGGCCATGTCGGCCACCGCTTCTACGTCGGAGAGGACGTGGGTGGAGAAGAACACGGTCCTCTCCTCGGCGGCTAGGTCCACGATCACCTTCAGCAGCTTTTGCCGCGCCGCAGGGTCGAGGCCGGAGGCAGGCTCGTCCAGGATCAGGAGTTCCGGATCCCCTCCGAGCGCCAGGCATAGCTCCAACTGCGCCTTCTGGCCTTTGGAAAGCTTGCGGGCCTTCACCCCGGGCGGTATTCGGAATAGCTCCAGCTTGCGTTCGAATAACCCCTGGTCCCATCTCGTTCCGAGACTCCGACAGAGCTTGCCGTGCCCGCGGGCGGTCATGTATCCGTAGAGGCTTCGGGTTTCCCCAACGTACCCTACTCTGGCCCGCACCTGCAAGCTCTCCTCCGCCACGTCGTGCCCGAGAACCCGGGCTTGCCCGCCATCCGAGCCCCGGAATCCCATCAAGGTCTTTATTGTGGTCGTCTTTCCGGCGCCGTTGGGACCGAGAAAAGCGTACACGGACCCTCGCGGAACCGAGATACTCAACCCATCCACCGCCTTCTGGCGGCCATACCTGACTACGAGGTCTTCCACCTCGATAGCAGGCTCGCCACCCTCATCCCACCCGGCCTCACGCCTCGCCAACGCCTCCACTTCGCCTACCCACGGGTCGCTTGCGAGTGCACGCGCTCGAACTCGGCGTCGAAGCGGTCCCAGAGCTCGTCCTCCGTGATGCCCAGCGCCACCGCATCGCGCACGAGCACGGCCAGCCGCTGGTTCAACGCTTCGACCCGGCGCCCGCGCGCCACCTCTCCTACACCCTCCGCCACTACCGTACCTACTCCCGGACGGCTCTCGACGAACCCCGCCCGCTGCAGCTCGTTGTACGCTTTGACGATGGTGTTCGGCGCCACGGCCAACTCCTTCGCCAACGCCCGGACCGTCGGAAGCCGATCCCCAGCCTCCAGACTCCCTACCTCGACCGCGTGCTGGACCTGGTCCACGATCTGCACGTAGATCGGGACCCCACTACTCGCGTCAACCCTCAACCACAGTGCCGCCATCGTCCACCTCTCATCATTTGTTTTATATATGCAGCACAAATATACAATCTCTGTTCAACGGGGTCAAGTGGGTGTTGTTTCAGGGCAACCAGACTTGGGGTGGGATTTCTTCCGGGAGGGAGCTCATGACGACTTCGTTCAGTCCCAGGCGCCAGAGTTCGCGCGAGATCCCGGCCGCGCCGGCCATACTCTTTCCGGGTTTGACGCCGCTGATAAGGATGGATCTCCGGGATGCGGTAGGGATTTTACCGAGCGTTCCGTGTGCCAGGGCCACCGCGAAGGCTCGGGCGGTTATGCTCTGGTCGGCCCCCAGGCCGGTCAGCCCGGAAAGTATCTCCGGCCGGTGGACATACTCCCCGTTCAGAGGCTTGCCCAGGGCTTCGACGTTGCCGACGGCAACAACCAGGGTGCAGTCTTTCGGGAGGACGGGTTCGTACGGGGCGGTCCCTTTCAGCGGCCGGCGCCGGGAGCCGTCTGCCTCTACCAGAGTAACGTCGGCGAGCGGGGAAAGGAGACCTACCCACTCCGGCTCGACCCCTTCAATGCGCTTTCTGGAGATTAAACCCTTCCCGGCGGTGACGGAGCTTGATCCGGCAAGCGCCTTTTTCGTTAGCCTGCGGAGTTCACTAGCGTCCTCGGAAACCACGAGCGGGCCGAGCTGGTCCACCTCTTTCAAGAACATCTTGGTGGTAGGCGCGACGAGCGTGCTGAGGCCCGCCCGGTTCAGCTCTGCGGCCAGCGCCAGGATCGCACCGGACTTGCCCCCCGCGCCGGCAACTGCGACTGTGTCTCCGGCCGAGACGTTCAATGCCTCACGCAGCTCCAAAACTCTCCTTCCCCAAGGTCCGCCATATGGGGGTATACATACTACCCCAGAAAGATGGTATCGTGCGCTTTATGCTATCTTGGATACGAAAGTGGTAGCGGGAACCACGGGAGCTCCCATCGAGGGTTCCACCCGGGTTTTGAAGCTGCTGCCGTAAAGATTAGTTGGCAGGCTGTAGGGGTAACTAAATGGGTGACACATTCGGGTCCTGAATTAGAGAAAGGAGCGTCGGTGACAGATCAGAGGGAACGGGTGGCGGAGTTCTCGCAAGAGTTGAGAGAGGGTCCCGAGCCTTCCGACCGGAGCATAAAGGAGATAGTAGACGCGCTGCGCCCGCAGCTTCAGGAACTCACCAACAAGCAGGTCGAGTTGGCCAAGTCGGAGCTTGCGCCCGTTGGCAAGAAAGCCGGGGTTGCGATAGGGCTTCTGGCAGCGGGGGCGGTCTTTCTGCTCCTCTTTCTCGTCTTCTTCTTCCTGAGCGGGATGTACATAATGGAGGCGGCAGGTTTCCCCCTGTGGGCTGCGGCCGGAATCACCACCATCCTACTGCTCGTTATCGGGGGCATACTCGCGGGTTCCGGGGCCGGGATGCTCGGTAGCCTGGACCCCAAACCCCATCACACCATAAGGACATTCCAGCAGAACGTTAACTGGGTGAAGGGACAGTTCAGGTCATGACAGAGGTACCAGAGCGCGCGGAAAGGGAGATGTTCGAGATCCGGAACAAGATGGCTCCGGATGTTAGAGACCTCAAGCAACACGTCAGCCCCCAGGCTGTCGGGAAGAAAGCGAAGAGACGCGTCAAGGAGTCGCTCGTCGGTTTCGTCAACGAGCTCTTGGGCTCGGCCAAACATCAGGCGGGCAAAGCGAGAGAAGCCGGGGAGAAGAGGGATCCTTCGACCCTCACGAACGCCGTGAAGAGCGATCCCCGGCCCCTCGCCATACTGGCGGTCGCTTTGGCCGTCGTAACCTTCTTCGTCCTGGTGGCGGGCCGCAAGGCTGCTGCTACCAGCGAATAGCAGAAAGTAGGCAAAGAGCCTGGCGCACGTCCACTTTCAACCGGTAGGAGGCGCGGCTGGCGACATGATCCTCGCCAGCCTCGTCTCCGCCGGGGCTTCCCTCGAAGAAGTAACCTCTACCCTTCGAACCCTCGGCGTGCCTTTCGGGTTGCGCGCCGAACGGGTAGAAATCAGCGGCGTGGGCGCCCTCCAGGTGGACGTCTCCTATGCCCCGGAACACACCCATCGCAAGCTCGGGGATATCCGGGCGCTGGTTGAGGGCTCCGGCATGCCGGACCGGGCGGCAAGCCGGGCTCTGGATGTTTTTCGCCGGTTGGCCGTTGCGGAGGGCGCGGTACACGGCCAGGACCCAGAAGAAGTAACTTTCCACGAGGTCGGGGCCGTAGACTCTATCGTGGATGTGGTCGGCAGCTGCGTGGCCCTGGACCTGTTGAAAGCCGATACCGTAAGTTGTGGCCCCCTACCTCTGGGAAACGGCGTCGCCGAAACCGCCCACGGTCCCCTCCCCATGCCCGGTCCCGCAACGCTGGAGGTTTTGCGGGGCTCGCGGGTGCGCTGGGTGGACACCGCGCACGAAATGACCACCCCTACGGGAGCCGCCCTCATGCACGCTTTCACCGGCGGGGAGTTCACGAACGCGCCGCCGCCGATGACCCTGGGCGGAGTCGGTTACGGGGCGGGGCGGGCGCGTTTCGGAGATATTCCGAACCTGCTGCGGGCCGTAGTCGGGGAGCTCGAAGGAACTGCCGGGGAGGTCGAACTTCTGGAAGCCAACGTAGACGACGCGCCGGGCGAGCTTCTAGGGTCGGCGGTGGAGGGCCTCTTGAAGGCTGGAGCCCTGGACGCCTGGCTGGAACCCATAACCATGAAAAAAGGGCGGGGGGCGTACAAGATCTGCGTCCTCTCCCGCGAAGCCGACCGGGTCCGGCTGGCCCGCTTTTTGATGCGCGAGACCGGGATTCTGGGGGTCAGGCATTTCAGGGCCGGCCGGACGGTCGCCGAGCGCCGGATCGTCGAGGTGACCCTCCCCTCCGGCAAATGCCGGGTAAAAGTGGGGAGCCTCGACGGAGAAGACTACGTCGTCGCCCCCGAGTACGCCGACGCGGTCCGGCTCGCCCGGGAAACAGATACACCTCTAGTCCGCGTGTACCACGAAGCCCAAACCGCTTTTGCACGGCAGAGGCCGGAGGGGTGAACCTCCGGCCCGTTGCTCGTGTAGTTCTTACCGGCCCGGTTAGGCGGGAGAGACGTTCTCCGCCTGCAGACCTTTTCGACCCTGCGTTACCTCGTAAGTTACCTTATCGCCTTCGTCGAGGCTCTTGAACCCGTTCCCCGTTATGCCGGTGTAGTGGACGAAAACATCCTCGCTACCGTCGTCCGGGGAGATAAAGCCGTAGCCCTTCTCATCGTTGAACCACTTGACCGTTCCTTCTTGGGCCATATACAGCGCCCGCCTTTCTTCTTTCCGGGCTAGCACCGAAGATACTGCTTCGCACCTGCGGGCAGCAGCCGGTGAACTTCGCCCTCTCACCAGTTACAGGTCGTAATTGTAATACAAACTCCCCCGCCCGTCGCGGGGCGATTGTAAAGGCTACCTCACCCACTCCGGGAACCCGGACTCCAGCAGAGCCGCGCAATCGTCGTAAACTTCTATGGCCCCGGCTTCTTTGAGGTCTTCCTTGCTGAAAGCACCTCCGGTAAGGACCGTAACGGACCGTATACCGGCGGCCCTGGCGGACTCCACGTCCCAGATGGTGTCCCCCACGGCAACGGCCTCCCGGGGCTCGACGCCGGCCCGCTCCACCGCCAGCTCGAAGATGTCGGGGGCGGGCTTGGATTCTTCCACGTCGCCGGAGTTGACGACGCCCGCCAGTTTGTCCCCGGCCTCCAGCTCCTCCAGCGAGTACTCCAACTCCTGCGGGTCGCCGCTCGTGGCGAGCCAAACCTCATAGTTCTGCTTGGAAAGCGAGTCTATGATCTCGCGGGCACCCGGCAGGGGGTAGGCGTTTTTCTGTAGCCCGGAGTAGTATTGGGAGTGGAGCTCGTCCACTTTCTCCGCCGTCTCCTCGTCGTTTACGAACTCGGATATGAGGAGGCTCGCGCTCTTGCCGATCTTCGGGTGGATGCGCGCCCGCGGCGCCCGGTGTCCTACTTCTTCCAGCGCCCGGGCCCAGGCCTCTACGTGCAGATAGTTGGAGTCCATCAACGTCCCGTCGACATCCAGCACCACTACCTTTACCATGTGACGAACCTCCTCTTTTCTATTACTCATGGCTTAAAATGGTCGTATGGAAGAATCCCGGTACGCTACTCCAGAGAATTCTACCGCGGCGACCGCGGCGGAGTATACCCGCTTTGCCGGACGTTCGGTTCCGGCCCACCACGGAAACCCCGCTACGGAGTACGCCGCGCTCAAGGCGGGCGCCGCCGCGATCTACCGCCCGCAGGGCGTTCTCCGGCTGGCGGGCAGGGATCCGGTAGGGATGCTGGACGCCATCCTGACCAACAAGGTCCCGGGCGGAGGGAACCTCGGCGTCTACGCCCTGCTCTTGAGCCAGAAGGGCCGTATCCAGGCCGATCTGCGCGTCGTGAGGGGCGGGGAGGAAGTCCTGATCCTGACCGAGCCCGAAGGCGCGGAAGCTGCGAAAGAGATTCTGGGCCGCTACGCCCCGTTCTCCCGCGTAAAGCTCGAAGAACTGGAGGATTGGTCCGTTCTCGGCCTCTATGGCCCCCGGGCCGGAGAGCTACTCGGAAGCCCGGAGCTCGCCGAACACGAAGCGGCCGGGATAACGCTCGGCGATGAGACGATGCCCGCTATCGGCGTCGCGCTGCCGGTCCCCGGATACGACCTGATCGGCCCGGCGGAAAGCCTGCAGATCTCGCACGACTACCTGCTCGACCGCGGCGCAGCACCGGCCGGCTCCTACGCCTACGAGACCGCCCGCGTCGAAGCCGGCACCCCGCGGTTTGGCGCCGACATGACGCCCGAGAACTTTCCCGCCGAAGCCGGCGTCCTGGACCGGGCCGTGAGCTTCACTAAAGGCTGCTACCCCGGCCAGGAGACGGTGGCCCGGATGCACTACCGGGGCCACCCGAACCGGACGCTCCACCGCCTCAAGATCGAAGGCCCACCACCCCCGACCGGCACCCCACTCCTCCAGAACGAAAAACCCGTGGGTAACCTGACGAGCGTCGCGCCCCTGCAAGTCGCCGGCGAAACCCTCGCTCTCGGCTACCTGCACCGCAAAGCCAACCTGGAAGCACCACTCATTGCCGCCAACGCCACCGTCGCCCTTTCGCCACCGGTTTGAAACCGCCCGAAGACTGCGAGAACCTACCGGACGTCCGGGAAGCCATAGACGTCCTGGACCGGGAGATCGTCAACCTCATCGGCCGGCGCGCCCGGTACGTGCGGGTTGCAGCCAACTTCAAAACCAGCGAAGCCGGCGTCCGCGCTCCAGACCGCCAATCGAAGATGCTCCAGGAGCGGCGCCGGTGGGCCGAAGAAGAGGGGCTGGACCCGGACACGATCGAGAAAATATACCGGGACCTCGTCACATACTTCGTGAACCGTGAGGTGGAAGACTGGAAACAAACCTCCCGGTGAACCCCCGTTATTGACAACGTTTCTCAATAAAATCGCCTTCAAGCATATTGATTTGTTACAAGCGGCTTGCCGGCGACACTACCTGAGAACGGGTGTCAGTTGGGGGTCTTTCGGGCGGGTGTCAGGAGCATACTTCCCATATTTATGGGGAGTATCGGGTTTTCAGGAAAAGTTCTTGGTTGTGATCTAGTTCCGTTGTTAGGCTCCGGTGGCTGTGGTTAAATAGTTATCAAGTAGCAATATTTCACAGGATACACAGCGGGGGCTTGATGCTAAAGATAGAAAACTTGCACGTAGAGATCGATGGGAACGAGATCATCAAGGGGCTCGACCTCGAGGTCAACCGGGGTGAGATCCACGCGATCATGGGTCCCAACGGCTCCGGGAAGAGCACGTTGGCGAACGTGTTGATGGGCCATCCTCGGTACGAAATAACTGACGGCTCCATAACCTTCGAGGGCGAAGACGCCCTCGAGTTGGAGCCCGACGAGCGGGCCAAGATGGGCATGTTCCTGGCGTTCCAGTATCCGAGCGAGGTTCCCGGCGTTTCCGTCGCGAACTTTTTGCGGACCGCCGTCAACTCCGTGCGGGAGGAAGAGCTATCTCCGATGGAGATGTACAAGCTCCTCCAGGAAAAGATGCGGGTCATGCAGATGGACATCAAGTTCGCCGAGCGGTACCTCAACGAAGGGTTTTCCGGCGGCGAGAAAAAGCGGAACGAGATCCTGCAGATGCTCATGCTCGACCCCAAGCTCGCCATCATGGACGAGACCGACTCCGGCCTCGACATCGACGCGCTGCAGGTCGTAGCCAAGGGCGTCAACGCGATGCAGGGTCCGGAGTTCTCCGCCGTCGTCATCACGCACTACCAGCGGATTCTGCGGTACATCGAGCCGGATTACGTGCACGTGATCCTGGAAGGCAGGATAGTCACCTCGGGCGGCAAAGAGCTGGCCGAGCAGCTGGAAGACAAGGGCTACGACTGGGTGCGCCAGGAGTTCGGCGCCGGCGCCCAGAGTTAGCTAACTAAGGAGGAGCAAATGCCCGAAGAAAAGACCATTCAGGAGCTCGGTTTAGACGAGTACAAGTACGGCTTCTCCGACCCGGAGGAGTACTTCTTCAAGACGCCCCGCAAGGGCATCGATCCGGAGATCGTGGCCATGATCTCCAAGCACAAGAACGAGCCGGAGTGGATGCTGGAGTTCCGCCTGAAGGCGCTGGAGTCGTTCTTCGAGAAGCCCACCCCGACCTGGGGCGGAGACCTCTCCGAGATGGACTACGACGAGATCTACTACTACATCCGGCCGATGGAGAACCAGGGCCGCTCCTGGGACGACGTGCCCGAGAACATAAAGAACACCTTCGATAAGCTGGGCATCCCCGAGGCCGAGCGGGACATCCTCGCGGGCGTCGGCGCCCAGTACGAGTCCGAGGTCGTGTACCACTCCCTGAAAGAGGAGTGGGAAAAGGCCGGCGTCGTCTTCCTCGACATGGACGGCGGCCTGCGCGAGCACGAGGACCTGGTGCGCGACTACTTCGGCACCATCATCCCGCCGGACGACAACAAGTTCGCCGCGCTGAACAGCGCCGTGTGGTCGGGCGGCTCGTTCGTATACGTCCCGCCGGGGGTTCACATCGACATCCCGCTGCAGGCTTACTTCCGCATCAACGCGGAGAACATGGGCCAGTTCGAGCGGACGCTCATCATCGCCGACGAGGGCTCCTACGTCCACTACATCGAGGGTTGCACCGCCCCGACGTACACGACCAACTCCCTGCACTCGGCGGTCGTGGAGCTGATCGCCAAGCCAAACGCCCGGATCCGGTACTCGACCATCCAGAACTGGTCGCACAACACCTACAACCTGGTGACCAAGCGGGCGGTCGCCGAGGAGAACGCCACCGTGGAGTGGGTCGACGGCAACCTGGGCTCCAAGCTGACCATGAAGTACCCGGCGGTCTACCTGACCGGCGAGGGTGCGCGCGGTGAGATCCTCTCGGTCGCCTACGCCGGCGACGGCCAGCACCAGGATGCGGGCGGCAAGGTAGTTCACGCCGCGCCGAACACTTCCAGCCTGATCACCTCGAAGTCGATCTCCAAGGGAACGGGCCGGAGCACCTACCGCGGGCTCCTGAAGGTCCACGAGGGCTGCGAGAACTCCAAGAGCCGGGTCGAGTGCGACGCGCTGCTGTTGGACGAGCAGGCTCGGACGGACACGTATCCGTACATCGAGATCGAGGAGAAGAAGGTCAACACCGAGCACGAGGCCACGGTCTCCAAGGTCGGCGAGGATCAGCTCTTCTACCTGATGAGCCGCGGGCTCTCCGAGGAGGATGCCATCGCGATGGTCGTCAACGGCTTTATCGAGCCGATAGCCAAGGAGCTTCCGCTGGAGTACGCGATAGAGCTGAACCGCCTGATCGAGCTGGAGATGGAAGGCTCCGTCGGCTAAGAGCAGCAGATTCGTAAGTTAAAGTACGGTTTTGGCGGGCGGGCTCTTTCAGGAGTCCGCCCCGTTTTCTGAAAGCATCTGAAAAACAGAAAGGTGATGTATGAGCGTGAACGGCGTGCCGGAGGTCCTTAGGAACCGGGGGGTGAGCGCGGAGGCGGTAAAGGCCCTCTCCGCGTTCAAGAACGAGCCCGCCTGGGTAACCGAGAAACGTCTGGAGGCGTGGCAGACCTACGAGAACCTGCCGATGCCGTCCATGCGGGAGGAGGCCTGGCGCTACACGGACATCTCGGACGTGAATATCGAGGACTTCGTCCCCTACACCCCGAGCCCGGACGTCGAGAGCGAAGAGGACCTGCCGGAGGCCGTCCAGAAGCTCCTGCGGGAAGGCGAAGAAAATTCCGCGCTCATCGTGCAGCACAACTCCGAGACCAGCTACGCCCGGGTGGACGAGGAGCTGGAGAAAAAGGGCGTCATCCTGACCGACCTGCACACGGCCCTCATCGAGCACGAGGAGGTCGTCAAGGAGCACCTGTTCAGGCTCGTGCCGGAAGACTACGACAAGTTCGCGGCCCTCTCGGCGGCGGCGTTCTCCGGCGGGTCGTTCCTCTACGTGCCGCGCGGGGTGGACGTGGAGGTCCCGATCCAGAGCTACCGCTGGTTCGACGCCGCCGGTTCGATCATGCCGCGCACCCTCGTCGTGGTTGAAGAGGGCTCCTCCGTCACCTACATAGACGAGTACGCCTCCCCGGGCACCGAGGACGACGAGCCCGTTCTGTCCAACGGGGCTATAGAGCTGTTCGTCGGCGAAGGCTCCAACCTCCGCTACATCTCGTTGCAGAACTGGGGCCGGAACGTGCTCCACTTCAACACCATCCGCTCCGAGGCGGAGAAAGACGCCGCGATCAACAGCCTCGTCGTCTCGTTTGGTTCCGAGCTCTCCCGCACCAACGTGGACGCCGGCCTCACCGCGCCCGGCAGCGACTCCGAGATGCTCGGCCTCTACTTCGCCGACGCCGAGCAGCTCCTCGACCACCACACCCTGCAGGACCATCTGGCGCCCAACGCCCATTCGGACCTGCTCTACAAGGGTGCCATGCGCGACGAGTCGCTCGCCGTGTTCAGCGGCCTGATCCGGGTCGAGCCCGGCGCCCAGAAGACCGACGCCTACCAGACGAACCGGAACCTGATCCTGGGCACCGACGACGCGATGGCCGTTAGCCTGCCGCGCCTGGAGATCCAGGCCGACGACGTGAAGTGCTCCCACGGCTCGACCACCGGGCAGGTAGACGAGGTCGAGCTCTTCTACCTGATGAGCCGGGGCATCCCGCGCCGCGAGGCCGAGAAGCTCGTAGTCTTCGGCTTTTTCGGCGAGGTCACGAGCCGCATCCCGCTCAAGGGCCTGAAGGAGAAGCTGGACCGGGCTATTGAAGGCAAGATCGGGCTCGGCTTCGAGGAGCGTGTGGCATAGGAACATGGCCGAGTTTCACAAGATAGCCGCCGCCGACGAGGTCTCTCCCGGCGAGGCGAAGCAGTACACCGTCGAAGGACGTCCGGTCGCCCTGTGTAACCTGGACGGCGCTTACCACGCTTTCGAGGACATCTGCACCCACCAGTTCGCCCACCTCACGGAAGGCGGGGTGGAAGGCGGGGAGATAATATGTCCCCTGCACGGGGCGAGGTTCGACGTAGAAAGCGGCCGGGCGAAAAGCCTGCCCGCCGTAAAGCCCATCCCCAAGCACGAGGTAAAGGTGGAAGCCGGCAACGTTTACGTGGCGCTCAACCCGCAACAGGTAAAGGTCAAGGGCCGGCGCCGCAGGAGGTAAGAAGGTCGTGTACGACGTAGAGAATGTCCGCCGGGATTTCCCGATACTGGGGAGGAAGGTAAACGGCAGTACGCTCGTCTACCTGGACAACGCCGCCACCTCCCAGAAGCCCCGGCAGGTCATCGAGACGGTCACCGATTACTACGAACGCCACAACGCCAACGTTCACCGCGGGGCCCACCGGCTGGCCGAAGAGGCAACGGCAGCCTACGAGGAAGCGAGGAGAAAGGTCTCCCGCTTTCTCGGCGCGCCGGATGAGACGGGCCTCATCTTCACCCGCGGCACCACCGAGTCCATAAACCTCGTAGCTTACGCCTGGGGCCGCAAGGACCTGGGCGAGGGAGAAGAGATCGTCCTGACCGAGGCCGAGCATCACTCCAACCTCGTCCCCTGGCAGCTCGCGGCCCAGGCCACCGGCGCAAAGTTGCGCTTTATTCCGATCCTCGAAGACGGCACGTTGGACATGGAAGCAGCGGAGCGCCTGATCCGGCCCGAGACCAAGCTCGTGGCCGCCATACACGCCTCCAACGTCCTCGCCACCCTGAACCCGGTGGAGCGTCTCGCGGAGCTGGCCCACGAAAACGGCGCCCTCATGCTGGTGGACGGGGCCCAGAGCGCCCCGCACCTGCCGGTAGACGTGCGTGAGCTCGGCTGCGACTTCTTTACCTGCAGCGGGCACAAGATGCTCGGCCCAACGGGGGTCGGCGTTCTCTGGGGCCGGCCGGAGATTCTGGACGGGATGGACCCGTTTATGGGCGGCGGCGAGATGATCCGGGAGGTCCACCTCGACCACTCCACCTGGAACGACCTCCCCTACAAGTTCGAGGCCGGCACGATGAACGTCGCCCAGGCCATCGGCCTCGGCGCGGCGGTGGATTACCTGAACGAAATAGGTATGGACGAAGTCCGCGAGCACGAGAAACAGCTCGGGGCCTACGCCTACGGGCGGCTCTCGGAGATCCCGGACATAACCCTCTATGGTCCGGAGAAAGACCGCACGGGCGTCGTCTCCTTCTCGCTGCCGGACGTGCACCCGCACGACCTATCCCAACTCCTGGACGAGGAGGGTGTGGCCATAAGGAGCGGGCACCACTGCACCCAGCCGCTCATGCGCCGTCTGGGCACGGTGGCGACGGCCCGGGCCAGCTTCTACCTCTACAACACGAAGTCGGAGGTGGACGCGCTGGTGGGGGCGATCGGCAAGGCCCGCGAGTTCTTCGGGGCGTTCGCGATATGAACATGATGCGCGAGCTCTACGGCCAGGTCATCATGGACCACTACCACCGCCCGCGGAACAAGGGCGAGATAGAGGACGCCGACCTCGAAGAACACCTGCTCAACCCCCTCTGCGGCGACGAGGTGACGGTCTACGCCGTCTTCGACGAAGATAAAGTAGCCGACGTAAAGTTCAGCGGCCGGGGCTGCTCCATCAGCCAGGCTTCGGCCTCGATGATGACGGAGAGGTTGATGGGCAAGAGCCGGGAGGCGGCGGAAGCGGAGATCCGGCAGTTCAAGAGCATGATGGTCGGTGACGAAGCGTTCCCCGAATACGACGACCTGGCAGCCCTGAAAGGGGTCATCCAGTACCCTTCCCGCATCAAGTGCGCCACCCTGTCCTGGACGGCTTTTCAGCAGGGGCTAGACCAGAGCTAGGCTCCCGCCGCGCGACCCCGCTGCGCGACGGGGGACGGCTGTATGGGAGCCTGTGCGCCACGCTTCCATTCGCACTGTTGTATGGGTGCACTCCATACGTTGGCTTATTATCTTACAAATAGCCATACCATAGGCAAGATCGCAAAAACACCTGCAACTCTCAAAGCTGCGGACACTCCCCGCCAATGTACTGGTAAGAGTTCTGCACTTCCAACAGCGAGCATCGACATACCCAAGACAATGAAAGCCAAATGCGTGGAAAGCCCAGAGCGTACATATAGTACAGAAGACATGGTTATTAGAACAGCGCTGATAAGCAACAACGACCCTGCAATCAGTATATAGCCAACCGTCACCGGAGGAGGTGTTTCGGGTTCCTTGAATAATATACGCTCTATCTTGGATAGCAACTGCTACACCTACCTTAGATTTGCACTACCTTATGTTACATCAAAGCCAGCACCTCGCGCTCCTTAGCCGTCAACCCGGCGCTGTCCGAGGCGGTGTGAGCCTGGCGTACAATTTCCGTTGCAGTATCCTCCGGACGCCCTCGCTCGCCGGCTATGGTGCACTTCACAGCGTCGAGTAGCTGCGCACAACCAATGCTCTTGTGGACGTAGCTGTCCGCCTTACCGAGCAGGCAGAAAGCTACGTGTTCGGCGAAATCATAAGCGGCGTAGACCATGACGCGGGGCGGTTCAGGTAGAGACTTCGTTTCCTGACACACTTCGATCCCGGTCCTCTCACCCTTGAGGTTAAGGCCCAGGATCAAGAGGTCCGGTTTGGATTTCTCCACGAGAGAAAGGACTTCGTCACCGTCGTCGGTCTCGCCGACAACCGTTGTGTCATGGGTCGTGGCGACCAACTTGTTTAGTCCGAACCGTACAGTGGAGTGCCCGTCCGCTACAACGACCTTATTCATGCCCGTCTAGAAAAGAGCGCTGAACGCGTACCCGACCACCACGGCTATGGTCAGGATAGTCGCCAGAAAGACCCCGAGGAGCTTCGGCTTGAAGATGCTCGCCAGCACGCTCACTTCGGGTATGCTCGCCCCCGCGCCCCCGATGACCAGCGCCACGATCGCGCCTATCCCCATCCCTTTCTCGAGCAAGGCCGCGCCTACGGGCAACATCGTCTCCGGCCACACGTAGAGCGGCGCGCCGACGACCGCCGCCACGGGAATCGCCAGCGGGTTCTGCGGTCCCGCAACCCGGGCCACCATCTCCGTCGGGACGAAGCCGTAGACCAGCGCTCCGACCGCCACGCCGGCAACCAGATATGGCAACGCCCTCCGAAACTCAGCCCATCCAGTCTTCGCGGCCCGCGCCAGCCGCCAACGAAAGCTCTTTCCGTAAGCTCCGGCGTCTCCCCTACTTTCCACGCCGGAGCTTTCCAAACCTCTAACGTACTTCTCCAGGCCGAGCCTCTCCCACGCCACGCCCGAGGCCACCGCCAACACGAACCCGAGAAACCCGTAGACGATCGCCACCCGCCAGCCGAACAGCACCAGGAAAAGCCCGAGCACCACAGGGTTCACCAGCGGAGAAGCCAACAAGAACGACGCCACCGCCCCGAACGGGGCCCCGGCCCTCAAGAGCCCCACCATTACCGGGATAGTCGAGAAGGAGCAGAAAGGCGTGAGAGCCCCGAACGCCGCGCCCAGGACGTTCCCCATCCCCCACCGCCGGGTGAGCGCCCGCCGGATGGTTGCCTCCGAAACATACTCCTGCAAAAGCCCTACCAGCCCGCTAACGACGATAAACAACCCCGCCAACTCGACCATGAGCACCACGAAGAAGCCGAACGCCTGCCAGAGCGCGCTACCTATGAGCCGTCCTCCACGGGTCTAAGAAGCTCCACCAATAGGCTGACAACTTTTCGCTCTTGAAAGCTCTCGCGGTGGTGCTAGCCAGCTTTCCCAACCACTCCTTTCTCATCCGTCATACGCCTTTCCAATGTTATACCAAGTCCTTTTGAATGATCTTGTTTATCATGCCGCCTTCGGCCACCAGTGGTATCGGGTGTAGGATCGGATGAGCTCGGGCTGCTCGCTTAGAGCCACGCAACGTGCCCCCAGCGCCTCCTCTAGCTCCTCGATCTC